>NZ_JBWDNM010000007.1:0-316077 GCF_056269185.1 Paenibacillus sp. J31R122 | reverse complement strand
ATGGTAAAACCCCCTTTAACTGGTTAATACACTATATTCACATTTTGGCAAAATGACCGTTGGCGTGCGGGGTGGGTAACATGCGTGCCAGGGTGTCAAAACTTAAAAAAGCAGCCGATTGTTTGGCCGGCTGCCGCTGTGTAATGGTTGAACTATCGTTCCCCGTTAGCTCAATCAACTATATCAGTATTTGTAACATAACTTACTAAAATTCAGTGTATATTCATTCAAAAGATTATTGAAGTAAATGTAGCAACAGACTCTTCTGAGCATGCATCCTGTTTTCAGCCTGTTGGTAGATTATGGAGTTGCCCGATTCAATCATATCTTCTTCAATTTCAAATCCAGGATGAATAGGCATGTCATGCATGATGTAGGGAGAGTACCCACTTAAATTCTTACTGTTAATTTGAAAAGGCATCATTTCTTGAATCCTTCTATTTTTCTCTTCTTGATAACTTAAATCATTGAAATACTCCATATCCACCCATGTATCTGTGTATAAAAAATCAGTTTTGCTAACTGCTTCAGCCATACTTTTCAAATTTTCAACATAACCGCTCATATATGCTCTTTTCATTAATTCTTCATCCCAGGAGACTTCATTCACTAAAGGAGTAACTAATAAAAGTTTAATCCCTAACGTCATACAACCAGCTATTAGTGAATTTGCTACATTATTGTGGATCCCAACATAACTTATAGTCACACCTGAAAAGGTGCCTTTTACTTCATACACTGTCATCAAATCAGCTAATGCCTGACATGGATGGTATTTATTACAGCAACCATTTATGACCGGAACACTAGAATGTGTTGCTAGTTCAATTAAATCAGAATGGTTTTTTAATCTTGCCATAATTACATCGCAGTTTCTTGACGCATAGCGAGCCTCATACTTAATAGGTGAGATGCTAAAATTACTGGAATCCCAGTCCATGGTTACAGCATAACCACCCATCCGATTAATCCCAGACTGGAAAGATAAATTGGTTCTAGTTGAAGACTTTTGAAAAAGCATTAACAATCCTTTTTTTTCACATGCTTGGTAAAAAAGTTGAGGATTCTGTTTTACCGCAATGCCATTTTTGATTATAGAAAACAGCGTAGCTTTATCAAATTCCTCTAAGGACAATACGTGATTGCTCAAATCTATCCACCGCCTATGTATATTTATACATAATATCGTATATTTATATACATTATAACAGCTTAAATAAGATGTCAACGATTGGAAGTATCCTGCCCGTTAGTTCAATAGAAAAGAGGAGCTACCACAATGGAAGCTCCTCCGCTATCGTTTCCCGTTAGTTGAATAAGCACGCTTTCTTTTATTACACAATATCGTTGTACTGTTCACTAAATCTATTTTCATATTTAGGCATTAAACCTTCCACTTACAATATTTGTGATATAATACTCAAAAAGGTGGTGTTAACATGGGTCTCGCTTGGTGGATATTAATTGTTGTAGCCATTATTATTGCTGGCGGTTACTTTAGTTCGAGAAAGCGCCGATATAATAGTGTTTATTGCCTCGAGGCGTGTTTGATGCGCTTTTTGGGTCAAATGCGACATAAAACCTCCACTTATCTTGTTCAACTAAACTGCCCGTTAGCTTAATGATCCAGCAGTATGCTCAGTTGCTCCTGAATCAATCAAATGGCCCATTAGCTTACTCATTAGGATCTGATTGATCTGACGGCGACTCATAGCCTTTTGCAGGGAAATGTGGTCTACATGTGGAATGTATTCCCTATGTGCTCTACAATTTGGGGTCTACATGTGGTCTGTGGTCTACATGTAATTCCCTTGTTATACATAAGGGGTTTGTATGGAGTGGATCAGTTTTGGCGTATTGGAGACTTTGCCAAGAAGGTTGGGAAGCACGGAAACACGGTAGATGGTTGGTTCAAACAGCTGGAGGATAGCCATGTTCATTATGTGGGACGTGCTGGGAATGAAAAGGTATATGACGAACTGGATCTACAGATTGCACAATACATACGGGATCGCCGAGAGAATAAACCTCCCTTGGCGTTAGAAGCGATCTTCTAAGCTTTGCCCAATGAATTTGAATTGCGACCGTTTCCTGAAGCAATTGAAGCTACAAGTGAGTCACAAGTGTTAGATATAGAAGCACTGAAGGCTAGTCTTCGGTCTGAATTTCAAGCAATGGCACAGCATGCGGCGGCAGCTACAGTTCAAGCTTTGCCTGATCCAGCACAGCAACGGCGTGACAGGTTCAATGAGAGAATTACTGAACGCCGGGTAGAAAGTAAGCTGCACGATGAAGCTGAAGCAGTCTGGAACGCTAAACCGGTACCTGATCGAATGCGTAAGACTAGTTGGTTCCGTAAAGTTGAAGACATGGTAGCTCGTGAAAGATTCATAAGGAAATACATAGAAGCTAGGATTGAGGATTGTTTGCGTGAGGAATATGGATTTTAAGGGGAAACAACATGAAAATGAGCAGAGAAGCTAAACTAGGATCATTGACAGGTGCCGGAATCGCAACTCTAAGCTTCGGTATCGCATTACTAACTAAGGACGTGGGACAAACATTCGGTTTCTTGGTGTCCGCTGCCTTTATCACAATTGCTGTAGCTACATTCATTCGTGGCTTTACTTACCGTAAGGAGGTACGTATTCAGTATACGCTTACCTCTTACGGGCTTAGCATTATAGCGTCCAGTTTAGCATTTATAATTATAGCGTCGGTATTCAGTAGGTAATACAACTAGGGGGTTACATAAAGTGAGTAACGTTGTCGAATTGAGATTAAAGCGAAAAGGCGTACCGATGAGCGAGGAAGAAAAGGCTGGTTTGCTTGATAAATGGGAGCATGGCTTTGCCATATTCGTCATGGCCACGGGCCTTGAAACGCTGGTTATGAAAGGCGCTAATATTACTGAAGTTGATTACATAAATCAAATGAATATAGGTATCAGATTGATGGCCGAAGTTAACTATTCTCATATGTTAGCTGTTGTAAATGAACAAGAGCTGATTGATAGAGCGTTCGTCGGGTATGAGATCCATCATAAGTCCCTTCAAAAAAGATGGGTCGAACAGAACTAACTAAAAAAGGGCTCCCCGTTAAGGAAGCCCTTTTTTCACCTATTTGTAAAGTAGTAATTTGTAAGGAAAACAACAAACAAAAAGGAGGTAAGGTGATAATTTTACCATAGTAGCGACATGATGTATACTTATAATGTGGTGTTACTTCTTTGCTCGACGACTCCGCTTCCGACGGGGTATCTAAAAAAAGCCAAGGGGCCTAATAACCCGTTGGCTTTTTATTTGGGTTACCCACTTGCAGTCACCCTTATGAAGTAAATGTACTTCGTAAGTATACCATATTAGCAAATTTTAGGGCAGTCCTTCGGGGCGGCCTTTTTTGTGTTTAAAACTGGATACTTTCTTTTTTATAGTGAGGGTTGTCACATGCGCGAACAGTCCCCGTTATTAGATACACGATACAATTCGAGGAGGCAACGCGCATGGTTCAGCAGTTCTTGACGGATAATTTCGTCGATCAATACCCGGATATTCCGGATCACATGCTCCCATTGGGGCAGTTCGTTTATTATCGCACGTATTCCAGGTACTTACCGGGGAAGGGTCGTCGCGAAACATGGAAGGAAACAGTTCGCAGAGCGTCCGAATTTAACGTTCAGCTTGCTTATAAGAATACGAATAAAATCGGCCACACGACGGACGTGGAAGGGCTACGCAAGGAGGCCCAGCTGCTGTTCCATAATATGTTCAATTTGAAACAGTTTCTTAGTGGCCGTACTCCTTTGGGTCGGTGGCGCTGAGAATGGCGTGTGATGGCGCTATGCGCGTCTGCTGAGGGGGATGGATACGAACAGGGTATTGATCCTAGACATGAGTCGGTCGATACATACAGTAAGCAACGGAAACGGTGGTGGCAGCGTAAATGATCGGGAGAGAGGCACGAGATGAGGATCAGGCGCGCGAGCAGTTGGATAATCCGCCAAGTCCGAGCGTCGAGATCATACCGCTGGAGGATGGTCGCGTTATGCTCCGGGAACATCGTTAGGGAGACTTGGGGTAAGATTCCTCTGCCGCTGGATGAGCAACCGGACGATGGAGGATAGACAGCTCGTCCGGCTGATGGTAATATATGGACGTAACAAAGAGAGTCGCCTTATTAAATCATACCATCAGGGGGAGAGTGTTAGGTAATGGCTAATTATGTGAAAGTTGATTCTGTTTGCCCATGCGGACGAAAGCTTAAAACCACTAACAGCAATGCTGATAGTGAGAGTACGACAACTAGTACGATGCCATGCCCATCATGTAAACAAAACGTCAGTATCCAAGTTAGAGGGGCAAATTCTTATACTAGCTACAAATAAACGTCGACCGCCTCGTGATCTAAGGCGCGATATATAGCAAAGAAAATAAGCCGCAACGGAAAGCATCCAGCGGCTTATTTTCTGTTTGTATCGGTTATTTGACCAAAATAAAAACCGCCCATAATAAGAGCGGTGAATTGAACTAACGTTTCCCGTTAGTCCAATCGCTTACTATTTGTTAATCGTAGACTCTGAAAGTTGTCCGTTACTAGCATATCCCATTACCCTTCCCTTGATAGTGGTGACAGGCAAAGAACCATAGATTTGACTGTCAATACTTCTCCACCACGTATCTCCCATAACAAAGAGATGTCCTTCAGGCACTTTAACCTTATCCATTTCCATGTTAAAGTATTCATTCATGGTTTTCTGGCATGATTCATCACATTGAGCTGAACCTGGCTTATTGACTGTTTTAAAATACTCTTCTTCTTCGAGTCCCCAACTGAGAGCCTTACCATAAAAGGTATCTAACCTCTTATCGTTAACATAAACTTGGCCTTTTTTTATTTCAATTTCTTCGCCTGGAAGAGCTATAACCCTTGCGATATTATACTCGGGCGGATTTAGCTGTGGATATTTATTATTATCAATTGTAGGGGTTTTATAGTAAATTACATCGCCGCGATTAATATCATTCTGATTGTAATAATTCGGGTCGACAGCTATCTTCCCTTTGTCTTTAGAGATGTATTCTAAGTTGCGACGTGCCATCCCATCGTTATGGTTTTCAACAGCGATTAGGTCCTGTTTCATTTCAACTGTTTCTGGCGACTCTTGAGTGATTAGGTCAGTAATACTTTGCTCTTCGCAGCCAAGAACGAACAGAAAAAAGAATACAATCGCTAGTGACTTCTTCATTGGAATCCCCCCTAATTTGATAATACTCATTAAAATAGATAATTCTCCAATTAATTCCAACAAATTTCTGAACATCCGAAATTATCAGAAATGTATTTAGTCGATCTGCCCGTAAGCGTAATAAAGGGCTACCACATGGCAGCCCTTTCGTTGTTCAACTATCGTTTCCCGTTAGCTTAACGTGTCGTGCCTATTTGAATATAGAGCAAAAGTATTTACTCCAGCTAAACTATTGTTCCTTTTTAACGGTGCTCTTTTTCAATGTTGCACTCCATGGCATATCGACCTCACCGAAGCCTTCTGCTCCTTGAATCTGTTTCTGTTTTACAAGTCCAATTTGCTTCGCATAGTAATCTAACATTTCAAATACCGTAAACCGATGAAACCCAGCATCGAATGACGGTTCATTCCGAGTGTCAGGTTTAATCGGTCTAAGAGTAATTGCTGCCTTACCTGTTCTATTTCCATGCTTGTTTACTGGGACATCGAAATTAATAAATTCATTAAACCCATCTGCCACCGTAATCACAGTCACTAGACCCATATTCTTAGTTGGAAAACGCGGATCGATCGGAGTGTTTATTTTGATGCTCCACTGCCCTTTACTATCTGTTAAGCCATTTGCAACAATATTTCCCTTGTAATCAATTATAATTAGACGCGCATTAGGTATAGGTCTAAATGATTCATCATTAAATGGTTTCTTCTTCGTTCCGTATCCGTCGATAACAGAAGATACTTTAAAATACATAATTGCTTCAACGTAACCTTTTGAGGGTGTATCAGTAGGAGATGAATCAGCAAAAGCAGTGGAGGCACTTACCAGAAGGCAGAGAACCAACATTACGGACAATTTACTTATCACTATTCCACCTCAATTTTTTTGGGATAGTCTTCCCTTAATGAGGAAAATCATTACGCTATACTGCCCGTTAGTTTAATCGTAAATTTTACTGAGATTAGAGCTATATTGTGCTTCCTCAAAAGTCATTGGAGGGATCTTATCAAGCCAATCAACTTTCGAACCAATTCCTTCGCATCCCAAAAGCATATCTTCCCTTGTACTCATATCAATACCGACTTGCTTCCAGATAATATACCCATTGACTTTAACTACATTTGCTACAATTACTGTACACGACAAATCGCAATCATCTGGGCACATTAGTACTGGCAACACAACCTCTTTACTTGCTGAATTAAACCTTCCTTTAATACATTCTTTCTCTTTCGAGTCGTAGACCCAATCAATAATTGTTGGGATCATTCCCAGAAGGTTATTTGAAGGATAATACTTGTGAAGCAATATATCCAGAGGAGTACCATCAATCAATGACGATAGTGTTATGTTCAACTTTACAGTACTCACTCTTCATCGGTACGACTTCAATTTTATTCAACAGTCCCATTGATTAGATACCTCACTTTGAGCAATTAGCACACCTATATCGTATCTCGATTTACTCCGTTATCCTGCCCGTTAGCATAACAGACTGTCCTGCTGGATAGTTCCACCTCTCTTACACGATTCTAATAATGTCAAATTGCTTTGCTACAACCCAACCATTTAATCCGTATGAAGACAGGATCACATAGTACTGATATCCTTCTTTCAAAAGCCGATCAGATAATTCATCAATGCTGTCATAGTGCAACGGCCAACAATAGTTTTTTTGTTTCTCCAAAAGTTCTTTGTTCTCCTTAAAAAATAGGTTTAACCCATTTTCTTGAATGTCCAAGATAATACTACCCTCTAATTGGGTTTCGAATTGATGAGCTAATACATCTACAAATGAAACTTCCACTTGCTCGGAGTTATTAGATGCTTCTGTATTTAGAATTATTTTGTGATTTTTTAAATCAACCTGATAAGATGTGATCTCGTTATCATGAATGATAATCATTTGGCACCTCCCCAATAAGCATATATTACACTCTTTTCAAAGATGGTTCATTAACGTAAACTGCCCGTTAGCGTAACGAAGGGCTACCGCATGGTAGCCCTTTCAGTGTTCAACTATCGTTACCCGTTAGTGTAACAACAGGATGAATTTCAAATTCTTACCACACTGAGTGATTTTATCTTTAATAGGGGACATTATTTTTAAATCAAAAATCAATTGGAGGTATTACAGTGATTAGAAACATTGCCTGTTTATTATTACTTGTCTTCAGTATAACTTTAGGAACAACTTTCGATGAAGCATTCGCAGCTGGGGTAAATCAATTGTTTGATGAACCAATTACCAAAACATCAGAACAATGGTCTGTTACACTTAGTGAACCTATACTTGATGGACCTAACATAAGAAAGCCTGAGCCTGGTGTTTTTGATATGTATAGCTTAACCGTTAAGAATCATGAAGAGAAAGCTTTTAATGTAAAGGTTGAGGCATATAGAAATGAACCCAATTCACAAACTAAATTACAATTAACTTCCTTACATCCTACCACTTCTAGTTGGGAAAACGGAAAGGAATTGACAATACATAACAATTTACCCGTTTCCGTAAAATCCGACGAAGTTGAAATCGTTGTGTACTGGGAGTCAGAAAAAGACCAGGGCAAAATAGTTCAGGGCAAGAAAGTATCCAGAACATGGAAACAGTCATTTGTGTTTAAACCGAAGGAATAACAATAACTAACTCTAACCTGCAAATTGCAGGTTTTTTTTATGCAGTTTTGAAGAATTCTGCCCGTTAGCTTAATAAAGAAAGGGAGCAGCTGCCGCAGCAAACTACCCCTTATTTGTTGAACTAACGTGTCCCGTTACCTCAAAAGATCTTGATAATTTGGGGGGAAATCATTCTTATCTGGTCCTCTAACATGTTCAAAATTTTTAAGCTCAACTCCAGCTGCCGAGATTCGATATGTAAAAACATCTTCACCGACAGGGATATGAGGTCCAACTGTTGGACGTACATCAAGAGTAATCAAAAAATCAAAACCACGGAAGCCATTAACCCTTTTTATATCCTTCACATCAACAAAATAAGGATATATATCGGGTGAACCTGGTACAGAAAATATATCAGAATACGCCTCAGCAAGTTTCTCTCTCATATGAGGAAGCAAAAGCAATACGAGCATATCTTGAAGTTGCAATTCTCTTGAGTCCTTAAGTGGCTTCTCATCAACAGCATTACAAAATTGCGTTCCAACCAATGAGAATAGGATTACAAAGCATATTATTACCCTCAAGAACCTCGACCCTTCCTTTACCTTAATCCACCAAACATAGATTAATCTGTCCAGAAAAGAGAGGTGTATTCATTAATCTAAACTGCCCGTTAGCTTAATCAGTTAAGATACTAAAGGTTAAATTAGATTGCCTTCCCAATCAACAAAAGTCAGTTGATCCTTCCGAAACAAGCACCATTCGATAATTGTCTTCACAAGACCTGGTGTAACAATGTGATCATCCCAAATTGGAGTTTGTACTCTTACCCAACCTTGACGAGAATGATTTTCTAATCCTCCAAACTCGATACCTTTTACCACAATATGCGGTACCTTATCATGGTTAGTTTGTGCTACATGATATGAAACAATAAATTTCTTATCATCTGAAACGATACTAAGATTGATTCGTCCATAATCTTCAGCATCTTGTTGGACATTCCAATAATAAGTCCTGCCGCTATACTCCAACTTCCGTTTGCCCTTTGAATTAACTCCCATCGGCTTGTTCCCTCGCTAATATCGTACTAATTCGCTTCCACTGTATATTCGAGGCAGCATCAAAGTATCCTGCCCGTTAGCTTAACAACAAGTGACCGCCTTTGAAAAGTTGAATAATGCTAACAAAATTCGTACTTGGTTAGGAGACATTATTAAATGCCAGTATCGGTAATTACTAGGTAATCACGTACACTGGCTAGATTATTTCATGATGATACATTCACTTCAAACAACAAAAAAAGAGCCAAGACCGAAGTCTTGACCTTTAAGATCCTCTATGATTAGTATACAGTTACAGAACTTCCATCTGTAGTTGCTTCAGTTGTGATGGAATACAGACCAACAAGGTTCTTCACGTTGATCTGGAACGTTATCGGAGCTAAAGAATCCGAAGAATCGATCATATAAGTTGCAACGTTTTTCCAAGTGTGATCTGGTTGTTCTGTGGAGGTAAAGCTTACTGGATTACCGCTATTAATCTTGAAATTGCTAAGTTTAGATACCTCTTGATTTGTTGTAAAAGTCAGGTTAACTATGTCACCAACTGTTGCCTTTGTTGGATCTACATTGTTCGATACTAAGCTTACATTGTTGATTACTGGAGCGGCAAGTACTGTTACGGAACTACCATCGTTAGTTGCTTCTGTTGTTACGGAATAAAGCCCTGCATTATTTTTTACATTTATTTGGAAGTTAACTATACCTTCTGGATCAGAATTTTCGAGAATATAAGTTGCAGTATTTGTCCATTTCTTTTCTGAGCCTTCGGAAGTAAAGGTAGCTGGGTTGCTTCCATTTATTTTAAAATTGCCCAGTTTTGTAACTTGTTCAGTTGTGTTGAACGTTAATGTTACGGTGTCTCCAACTTTTGCAAACGAAGTGTTAGAGTTACTGGATTTTATGCTAACGTTGCTAATAGCAGGTGCAGCTACAACATCAAATGCATTCAGCAGGTTTGCGCCCATTGTAGCACCCATCTCGCGGTTGGCGTGGCTTTTGGGGCTAAAAGTTCCATCTGGTAAGCCATGAATCAAGTCATACTTTTGAGCAAGTCCTATATAAGGCATTGCCCATTTAGAAATCTTATTTGCATCCTTGAAAGTAATGGAAGCATCCTCTTCATCAAGAGTCCCCTTTGTTTGGAGCGACATAACCAAGATTTTAGCTGACATTTCTCTTGTTACAGTGGCATTTGGATCAAACTTATCTTTGCTGACACCCGTTACGATACCTGCCTGATAAGCGGCTTCCACATAAGGAAGTGCCCAACCAGTAACATCTTTAAATGAGGATGCTGTTGCATCTGCTTTAAGACCCAATGACTTTACCATGATCGTTACGAATTGAGCGCGAGTCATGGTGCCTTTCGGATTAAAATGTCCCTTCGTATCTACTCCATTGATGATGCCCTTGTCATGCAAATTCTGAATCGCTTCTTTCGCATATGAACTATCAATGTCGATAAACGAATTCGGTTTTGTCTCAGCAAAAGCTGCTGTAACCGCTGATACCGATACTAAAGTGGCTAGTACCGCACTTATAAGAATCTTTTTCATTATTCTTCTTCCCCCTATTACTATAAAAAATACTAGATAAATTTCGTCGACGTTAAACAGTATGTTCTTTTCTGATTCATATTGCAAAGGTAAGTATTGGGTAGACAATTCAGGTTACTGCTAATAAAGAAATACTTGATCTTAAGACATTCCTCCATAAAAAAACACGATTTACGCGGATTCATAATCATTAATATTGTTATTGTTATTCTCTGATCAGAGGATAGACGAAGATAATTGGAGTAACGTTTTTTGCGTATTTGAAAATGGGGAATTGGTCGCTAAGGGGCAAGTTAGCATCATTAACGTGCTCGATAACGTCTATCATTATCTTTTCTTAAGAGCAAATCAATTAATGGAAACTTTGTTAATAGGTTATTTGAATACAAGAAAAACAAACTATGGACATCCATGGTAATACGTCAATCAGACACCATTGTTGGCGGACTGATGGTATGGCAAGAAGAAGACCGAGGTGTTATAGAGGATGTTTTTGTCCGTGAACCATGGAGGAAGTGTGGGATTGCCAAGCATTCACTTACACAAGCTTTGATATATCTCAAGTCTCATCAGCTACAAAACGCTAATCTCATGGTATTAACTACAAATAAATCAGCGTTATCTCTATACGTCTCAGTTGCCTTTTACACGGATAAAGAAGAGATAAGGTACTTTACAAAACTGAATTAGGCAACAAAAAAGAGGGGTCCCCGCCCCTCTTTGCTATTTCCACCAATAAATCTCCAAAGGAAGCAGAAATAATATACCCGCTTAACATCACCTCAAAAGTAATATACTCTGGGAACTATTGCGTTATCCTACCCGTTAGCGTAATAATTAAATACGTTCTCCTGCCTCGTTATAATGTGTGTTTTTAGGAACTGATTCACCATTAAATCGGAAATCGGGATGGTTCTCAATCAACTCTTTTATAGAGACACCATTTATTCTTAATCCATTAATTACACAGTTATCTATTGTTAGATTTATCAGATGCGAGTTGGAGATCGTTGCATCCGCCAAAGTCCCAGCTTCAAAATTCAATCCAAATACATCACACTGTTTCATATGCATATCCCACCATGCATTACCTTCCATATTTACATCTGATAAATTGCTTGCTCGTACGGTGGAACCTGTTAAGTCAACATGAATGATCTGGGCTTTTTTCATATTTGCAAATCTAATTGTTGTATCATTTAGGTTAGCATTTTCAAAAGTAGAGTTAGTCAAATCTCCCGAATAAAATTTACTATTCGTATTATTTATATCATCACCTCCATAATATGGTGTTTTTCTTATAATGAATTCGCTGAATGTATTCAACTCTCCTGCCCGTTAGTTGAGAAGAGGCAGCCGATCACAAGAAGCCGGCTGCCTTCAACTGTCTTTATTGAGCTATCGTTACCCGTTAGCTTAGTCATCATCGGCCACTGGAACATATTCTTGGCCTATTTCGGTGTCCTTTAATACGTTTTTTTTCCATGTAACCTTCTAGCTACCTACCCGATCTAATATATACGTAACGTTACGAACCTACTAAAATTTCTAGTCAAGAAAGCAGGTAAACCTTTGCATGTAGATCCTAATGTCGTCAAAGCCAAAGAGGGGGACCCTGAAGCATTCATGCAGTTGATGCAAGAGATAGAGTTACCCTTGTATAGAACTGCAAGGTCCATCGTCAACAAAGAATCCTCCATAGATTAAATCAGATAGCATTTCAACGGAGGTGGCTTCTTCAGCAGTACCGTATGTCTGTCCATTCTCATTTTCAGGATAGCTAGGAGGATTTGTGAGGCTTTGATTAATCGTTCTTTTAGCATCGCTTTGAAACGCCATAGTACCTCCCACTACGCAAATGGTTAAAACAACACCAACAATGATTATTCTGATGCGTTTCGAGTAAACACTCATTTTCTCACTCCTTAAAAACACTAAATTGTAAATGTATGGTCGCAAACTCACCAATTACTTATACGATTCCAGTAGTTGGAAGTTGCGCTATTCTGCCCGTTCGTAAACTATTTTAACAATCTTTAATGAGGATTAAATATCCTTCTGAATCAGTTACGTGAAAGCTAGTTGTTTTCTCATAAGGGCAATAGCAAATTTCATCAACTCGGGCACCTTTGGATCGTAATGATTCGTGCGAGGCATTAATATCTGGGGAAAATAAGCTAAATACAGCATGAGTCGTCGGATTTTTCTTGTCCGATTCTATCAGCAATACTCGGGCACCATCCATATCTAATCCACCATTGGAATTTTTATTAATGCCTAGAACATCCGTGTACCAAACCATTGCTTGTTCATAATCACTAACATGAACATAAATTTCGGTTACTCGATTCGTGATAACGTTTGTTGAAGTTCCCATCAATATCCCCACCTCATTAGATTATAATTCCACATATATCTAAACAATACAAAATTAAGCACTAAATTGATACATGTCGTTCATTTAACTAAACTGTCAGTAAGCTTAATGAAGCAACGTCTGTCTAACACTTAATTTTTGGCTAAGACTTTATTTTCTTTTGACAGAAAATATGAAAATACCACTGTGGCACCCTTATTCACTCAGGTCTCTCCGAATCATATAGCATAGAACTATTTTCAACTATTTCGAATCATCTACTTATATCGTGTTAAGTGGTTTCTTAATGTTCGTTTAATAGATGGTAGTCAACAATGATGTGAGGACGGAGGGGTTGCAATGATCGGAGAACGTATTAAGATGCTACGCAAGAGAAATCGCTTATCACTGACCGAGCTCTCCAAAAGAGCCGGTGTCGCGAAATCTTATTTAAGCTCCATTGAACGAGGTCTTCAACAAAATCCTTCGATTCAGTTTCTCGAAAAGGTAAGCGCTGTATTAAAGGTTACAGTTGAAGAATTTTTGAATATCGACCAGTCTGAGCAAAAGGTTGATCATCTTGAACATGAATGGTCCGAATTGGTAAGAGAGGCTGTGGCCTCTGGTGTCAGCAAGGATCAGTTTAAAGAATTTTTGGAATTTAACAAGTGGAAGATCAAGCGTGAATAACGTTTTATTTGTTATTAAACAGCCGTTTCTTGAATGTCATTCTTATCACTTTCCTGAAGGCACAGAAAAACTTTACGCACGTCTTCTTTCGTAAACCCCATTGATCGCGCGCTTTTTATTAGGGCTACCCATTCCAAATCCTGATTATCCTTTGATTTTACAAGTCCCATAATCCTATGTCCCCCATTCATTATGGGACGGTTGCACCACTGACTCCTTGCGTTTAAGGTGCCCAGATACTAAACGCATTTCAGCGTCTCATATGAGGACTTCAATTATGGATATTTTCAACTGATTTTTTTTAATTTACTCACATTGAAAAAGGGCGATGCAGGAACATCGCCTTTAAGCTACGGCAGAGAATGATGTGAGATGATCTTAACATCTTGTCCACCATCCCCTCATATATAGCGTATGTGGTTATACTCAAAATTCTTGGACTTATAACAGCTGTATCCATACTTTATCCTGCAAGTTGAGAAAACGACAGTCACTTCACCAACTGCCGTTTCTTCGTGCTTATTGAGCTATCGTTATCCGTCAGTTGAATAGTCGAAAGTATTAATTATTCAATCTTTAACTTATATATAGGTTGCTGATAGCTATTTTCTTGATTTTGGCATATAAACCCCGCCTTCTCATATAAATCGATAGCTTGCTCGTTTTCTTTTTCTACTGTTAAAGATATAACCCTACATTTACGGTGTTTTTCTTTTATAAATTCAATAATTTTATTTAGAGACTGTTTTCCATACCCTTTACCTTGAAGTACCTTATCAATCTGAAATCCACCAATCCAATAATTATCCTCACTGTTTGGTGTATAGCTAATATAAAACGCACCAATAATTTTATTATTTTCATACAAAACATAAGGGTCTAAAGCCTCATCCCAAGGTTTTATATAAGCAAACGCTAGTGATTCTGCAATATTTGGAACAAAAGATTTTTGGCTTTCGTGTACTGATAATTCAAATGCTTCTTCCCAATTGTTCTTTGTAATTTCTTTAATACAAATATCATTCATTTACTTGCTTCCCCCTTCTTTTTGTCCTCATATCCCCATCGTTCCAGAAGCCATTTATTTTCTAAAATATCATCCTCAGTTAATCGGCCCAATTTCATCTTGGCAAGAAGAATGAGTTCTTTACGATCTGTGTACTCGAAATCCTTGTAGATCTCCTGGTTCTTCTTATGGAATAGATGAATTTGCTCAGTAAGTTCGAAATATGGCAACGCCCCTGATTTCCATTCCAAAAAAGATTGATACATGGGTTCCAGAGCTTGTTCAGTTACCAGTTTGTGATACTCGTCAATAATTTCACGCTCTTGCTGTCTTTTTTGTTGTTTAGAAGTTAATTTGCTCTCCAAGTTTATTCTCCTTCGGTTACGAATAAGGCTTTACAGGAATCCTCACGGCTTGCCAGATACTTCTTCAACCACACTTTATACTCGATCGTGAAGTACACCTGCTCTGCTTTGATCCCTTGCCATTGATAATTGCAATGCAGTTCTCCCAGTTCAGGTCCTCGATGTTTATCTTCTCGATCTCTCCAACTCTACATCTGGTACTGTACAAGATTTCAAGTAAAGCTCGTCCTCGAAGGGATAAGCATGAAATCTTCAGATGGATCACATCTTCCTCGATTAAAAACTTAGGAATGTGCTTCTCCATCTTGGGTTCTCTTAATTTTTATAGACGGGTTTGAAGTTAAATATGTTTCTTCATAGGCAAAGTGAAAAAGGGATCGAACAAAACGAATTCGATGGCCTAAGCTACATGGCTCGTTTGTTAAGATCATTGACTTAGGCAGTATCTACAGATAAATGGAGACTATCATTTGCGCTTCGGAGTTATTGGAGGGTTTCATTCGTCGTTAATGAGAGTGTAATTAGAAGCGGCGGAAAAAGCAATTTACGGCATTCCAATGAAACAAATACAGCCAGCCTCTCAAGAGGGCAGGCTGTATTTGTTTCAAGGCTTTAATTGGATGGAATGATTCGAATATCCTTATCCAAATTGGCAAGCATCATGTAATTGCGATTAAAAGTAAAGATACGTTTTATCTGATAATAGGACATGGTCACAGCAGTTAATGCTTCGCTGAGCGAGAAACGAAGCTCAGGCCTGTCCATAAGCAGTCTGCGCGATTCCCTCTCAAATTCGGGTCCGCTGGAGATGACCTCCAGCTTGCCTCTACTCACTGCCTTATCAATTGCATTCAGAAAATATTCTGCCTGCTGATAGTTATATTCATTTCGAAGCCACGCGTGAAGATCAAATATAATGGAGTTGGTCGTCACGTAATTACGTTCAAGATCATGCAAATCCAGAAATAGGGATCGGGCTTTCACATAGCGAGGGTCTTCAGGGTTCATTAAAGCGGCTAAAGCCGTTTCATCCAGAAAAATTGTATCCTGAATGTTCAAGTAGTTATCCATATGTCAGCACTCCTTAATCCTCTAGTTTGCAAATACCATCCAAATACAGAAGCGGGTTATCTTCCTTTTGATCCACTGAGATGGGGGTTGATTCGTATGGGGCGCTTGCCAAGTATTGGACAATGATTCCATTGACGATCGCTTGCACGGTCGTATGCTGCTTATCGGCGATTGCTTTCAGCTCAACAAAATATTGCGGATTGAGTTCTATTGTGTCTTCATCTTGTTCTTCACTTCTTGAGGAAATGAATTCGGAAGCGGTTGACTTCACTTTTTCGATGAAGCGTTTGTAATTATTCACCATTTTGATTCACTCCTTATGTATAGCTTTTATAAATATTCGTCGAATTTTGTCGATTTAAGGGGGTAATGTCGGATGGAAAGCTAACTTCTGGCTTCCTGCAAGGTGATAGGCGTCTTGGGGAAACACGTGACGGCGAAGGAGAAATAAAATCAATCCCAGCGGTACACGCACCTACCAGTAACTTTGTATTTCTCACTTGGCGTTCATTTTGCTGACCTGTATTCTCCGTTAGCAAAGCTCAAATCATGTTGTATTTCTCCTTAAATTCGATTGACAGTTCACTCCATTTGACCGGATCCCACTACCATTTCACGGCCATAGCTTCGCGTGTTATTCGAGAACAATGCTCAACCAGCCCAATCATGGTTTGTGCAATAGCAGGTGAACAGTTTGTATAACGGGCTGCAAGCATCCCCGACTAATGCTCATTTTAACGCAAAAATAGAGGTTAACCAGATTTAAATGGCTAACCTAATAATACGAAACTATTTTGCTTCATCTCGAGGTATTAAGAGCTTATAAACGAAATAACGATAATAAAGCGATGATCTCTGCCAAGCGAATAATTTGTCGTCTTCGACTTCCAATTTCACGCATCGTCAGAAAGTCTGATCCTACAAATAGCATACGACCAGTAAACGTGCCATAGACAGTTGTAACTTGAACATTTTGCCCCACCATTGACTTAGCTTTAGTTCGGAAACTCATGGTCTTCACTCCTTCTTCTTAGACATTTTGTTGATTCTATAATCTATGTTCAGATTAGACAATTTGAAAGGGTTAATAGTGGAAATCTACTTCTTTTCACTATTTCACTATTTTCATATATTTAGTTCAACGCACTCTCATTCCGGAGTTGATCTTACTTCATGTTCTCTGAGAAGGGACTGTAGTATCATCAATTGAAATTCACGATAACGTGGCGGTAGAGTCAAATATTAGTCCATCAGCAAAGACCAAGTACTTGTTTTGGTTGGTAGAGCATGATTTTACAGAAAAAAGAGAAGGCCACTAAATCTAGAGACCTTCTTCTCTGATAATCTTCATCGATTATTTTACTGTTCGAATTAGCTAATAATATGTACATAATCCCCTATTTTGTGAAGATGTACAGGATCCGCCGCGACGGATCCCTTTCTATGCTTTTTACTGAAAGATCTTCTTATATGTTGCTTGATCCTTTGCAATCAAAGGGGCTCGAGATGATCGGTGTGTCCCATCACAAATAACCTCTCTAAAGTAAAAGACTCCTTCACTGTAGAGAGGTTCTAAACTTAATAATAAATCTTCTCATCCCGCTTTTCCTTAAGTATTTCCACCGCTTCTCGAAACCGCAGCGAATGAATAATCTCCCGCTCGCGTAGAAACTTCAAGCTGTCCTGCAAATCCACATCGTCCGTCAAATCGATGAGCCACTGATAGGTTGCCCGCGCCTTCTCCTCCGCCGCAATATCCTCATAGAGATCCGCAATTGGATCCCCTTTTGCTTGAATATATGCCGCCGTCCACGGGACACCCCCTGCATTCTCATAAAATAAAGCGCTGTCGTGAGCCACATAATGAGCACCTAGTCCAGCAGCTTTTAGCTGATCCGGCGTCGCATCCTTCGTCAGCTTATAGATCATTGTGGCAATCATTTCTAAGTGCGCGAATTCCTCCGTACCTATATCTGTCAGTAAACCGATAACTTTGCCTGGTATCGTATACCTCTGGTTCAAATAACGCAATGCAGCCGCCAGTTCCCCATCCGCTCCGCCGTATTGCTCCAATAGAAACTTCGCCATCATTGGATCGCATTTGCTTACGCGAACTGGATATTGCAGCTTTTTCTCATACACCCACATTTACAGTACCTCCTTTAAGATTCGCGCTAGCTCCATTCCTTTCTAAACCTGCCAAGGCCACGGTTCTTCATTCCAAGACCATGGAACACCTGAGAAGCTTTGTCCGAAGTTTTTCAAGGGACCGTACTGTGCCTCATATCGCTGAGCTATCTGCTGCCTTAATAAGGCATAATTGTTGTATTGCTGTATAGCATTTGTATCCATAGGATGAGTGTCTAAATATAAGTTCAACTCTACTAATACAAAATCAACGGCTTGCAATTCAAGCAGCAGCTTATAGTATTCTTCATCCAACTTTATTTTCATTATGAATCACCTTCTTTTTCCCTGACGTTTTTGGAGTCGTAAGGACTAAATAATGCCGGCCAGAGCGTGCCGTACCTTAACGCTTCAAAAGGATTGAACTGCGGCAAATCAGGAGGCTGAAAGGTGATAAACAATTGCGGACCAACATTGAAGCTTTTTACTTTTATCGGTGGACAGGGATCTAACGGACTGATGAAAGGCTTATAATAGCGTGTCTGACTATTCATGCAAAAGACTCCTCTCGTTTCGTACTTCGAACCAATATATGTTAGGCTGCTTGACTAAAATTACGTTATGAATGAGATTTTCCAAAAATAAAAAATGCTGTCTTGCATGATCGCAAGACAGCTCTAATCTAATATAACCTCTATCAATTACTTGTTTTAACGAATACGATAACTAAAATCGTTCCACCGAAGCTCTTTACGGAAATTGCGGACAGTAGTATCCTTATCAACTAAAGGATTTGCTTTTCAATATCCTTCGGTCATAAAAAAGTCAAATTTACATTAAAACTGCTCAAGTCGATACGTATATTTGCAAAAAGAACAGCGAAATAAAACACTATTATCCCCAATTGTGAAAGTAAGCCGCTCATCGTCTTCAATTTCCACAAATTCTCTGCCGTGCTCGTCCCGATCACCTGTTGCAAATAATACCGTTTTGTTGCCGCACTCGCATTCAAAGCTCATCATCGTCTTTTTGCTCCTCTATTTTCATCGATTCATTGATTCACAGTGTTCGCTTCGATATAATTAGCGATGACATTATTATATTACAAAAACAAAGTCAAGAGAGGGTTACGATAAAACATGTATATTGCAGATAAATGGAACGACTATGAGGTTATAGATACTGGAGATGGTGACAAGCTGGAGCGTTGGGGAAATTATACGCTTCGCCGTCCAGATCCTCAAATCATTTGGCCTATCGTAAATGAGACTGGCCTATGGAAAAAAGCAGACGGACATTACCACCGCAGCTCCGCTGGCGGCGGTCAGTGGGAAATGAGCCCAAGCCTGCCAGAACGCTGGACTATCTCCTATGGCGAGCTTTCCTTCCACATCAAACCAACAAACTTCAAACATACGGGTTTATTCCCGGAGCAAGCAGTCAACTGGAGCTGGATGATGGACAAAATTAGATCAGCAGGCCGCCCGATTCGTGTATTGAATCTATTTGCTTATTCAGGCGGAGCTACCGTTGCTGCAGCTGCTGCTGGCGCAGAGGTATGTCACGTAGATGCTGCCAAGGGTATGGTCCAATGGGCGAAAGAAAACGCGCAATTATCTGGCCTTGAGTCTGCCCCTATTCGTTATATTACGGACGATGTGTTTAAATTTGTACAAAGGGAACAGCGCCGGGGCAAGCAGTATGATGCGATTATCATGGATCCACCTTCCTACGGTCGCGGTCCGAACGGCGAAACTTGGAAGCTGGAAGAAAACCTGTTTCCGTTTCTACAATCCTGCACGGAAATTTTGTCGGATAAACCGTTATTTATGTTGATTAATTCCTATACAACAGGTTTGTCTCCTTCCGTATTGCATAATTTGCTTCATATGACGATGACAGCTAAGTATGGCGGAGAAATTAACTGTGGTGAAATCGGCTTGCCGATCACAAAGTCCGGTCTTAATTTGCCTTGCGGAATTTTAGGACGCTGGGAGTCCAAATAATGTCCATTCCTATTTTGTTCGAGGATAATCACCTTCTCGCCGTCATTAAGCCCCCAGGAATTTTGTCGCAAGAGGATGAAACGGGCGATCCAGATATGCTCACCCTATTGAAGCAGGATTTAAAGGAACGCCATAACAAACCGGGAAATGTGTTTCTAGGTCTTGTTCACCGGATTGATCGTACGGTCGGCGGCGTAATGGTTTTTGCCAAAACGTCGAAGTCCGCGTCGAGACTTTCCGAATCTGTCAGAAACCGTGTTTTTGGCAAAACGTACGTATGCGTCGTGCAGGGCTCCCCTGCAGCGCATATGGGACGTTTAACACATTATATACTTAAGGACAAGAAGCGTAATCAGGTCACCGTATACAACCGGCCTGTTGATGAGGCAAAGGAAGCTATTTTAGAATACGAGGTTGCTGCAAAGGCTGGTCGTTATTCTCTTCTAGCTATACGACTGCACACAGGAAGACCGCATCAAATTCGAGCGCAAATGTCACATATCGGATGCCCTTTAGTAGGCGATCTCAAGTACGGAGCCAAGCCTACAGCTGACATTTCCGATATTGCGTTATGGTCAACCTCTGTCACCGTTCCCCACCCTATTACGAAAGAAATCGTGAGCTTCCAATCCATACCTAGCGGCTCGATTGCGTGGTCATGGTGGACTGACGAACAACTAGGACTTGCATCCAAGATGTTCAATAGTTTGCAATAAGGAAGGACGATGTATGAATGCGTCACAAGAAACACTGGATTGTTCATTCGATTCTATTAACACTTTCTCTAATAGGTTTGGTCATTCTCTTACTAATGCCGTCCAATCAAGTGAGGGCTCCAGACCTTACTGTAGCTATTCCGCCAGGAGCTGCCGGCGAGTCTACCTCAGACTCGCCTTCCCCCACATCAGAGCCATCCACAATTGTCCCTCAGCCGTCTGAAACGCCGCAAGCGCCCGTATTTTCGGATGCTGTCTGGATTGCTGTAGGCGATATTATGATGCATACACCACAGTTGCCTGGCTCTTATGACAAATCAACGAAAAGCTATAATTTTGATCGCTTTTTCAATGATGTCGCTCCTATCTTGAAGCAAGGAGATTGGGTTATCGCCAATCTGGAAACGCCAATTGCTGGGGTTGAATACGGCTATACAGGTTATCCATCCTTTAACGCGCCCTATGAATTGGGAGAAGCGATCAAAAAAGCAGGCTTCAACCTCATTACAACTGCCAACAACCACTCGCTCGACAAAGGGGAAAAAGGTCTGCTTCGGACTCTGGAAAATCTTAAATTGCTAGAGCTCCCTGCAGTTGGAACAGCCTCCTCCCAAGAGAATTCTGACCGATTGCTGCTGACTGAGAAGAATGGAATCATTATGGGGTTAATTTCTTACACGTACGGAACGAACGGCATTCCTATTCCGGAGGGCAAGCCATATCTAGTATCACTAATAGAAGAGCAGAAAATAATAGAGGATATCAAGAGACTTCGCGAAGCGGGGGCTGATCTTGTTACAGTATCTCTCCATTTCGGTATCGAGTACCAGACAGCACCTAGTGATGAACAGAAGCATTTAGCTAGAGCACTCGTTGCCGCAGGCGCTGACATTATTGCAGGCTCACATCCACATGTCGTTCAACCCTATGAAGTCGTAGAGACCTTTGATGAGAATGGCGTACCAAAAACCGGTCTTATCATTTATTCTATGGGAAATTTCATCTCTAACCAACGAGGCGATACGAAGGATTACGGGGTTATTTTCAAAGTAAACGTTAGAAAGAATATGACCGACGGTACTATCGCTCTAACCGAAATCGAATCGATACCTACCTGGGTACATCGTTATAAACTAGATGGTGCTTATCGTTATCGCATATTGCCGATTGAACAGACGATCAACACTTCAGACGATCCATTACTTGCACAAGCCGACTACGATACACTTAAGCAAAATTACGAGTTATTGCGCAATCGGCTCGATTCTATGAAATAAAAAAAGACTAGATTACCTATTCACAGGTTCGCTACTTTCCCTAGTAAGTAGACCAACAGCTGTTGGTTATGAGAGGAAATGCGGTCCAGCGATTGCTCGATCAATTGGGTTCGAATCGCTGTACCGCGCGCAGCCTCTTCCTCACCCTTCTTCGATACAGACACCCATACGATTCTCCGATCATTATCATCCCTTGAGCGATCAATCAGTTCATTTCGTTCCATCCGATCAAGTAAAGTCGTTATTGCTGCAGGTGTTGTTGACAAGTATTGGAGCAGATCAGACGGCTTCATTGGCTGATGCTGCAGGAGCAAATCCAACACATTCAGTTGTCCTTCTGTTAGTGGAGCGAGCGACTGCTCTAAGCTGGTTTTCCACTCGCGTGAAAGCTTCATCCATAATCGAGTAAATTCATCAGATACCATTTATTCTCACACCTGCCCTCTGTCATATTTCACCTTTCGCTATATATTATAACAGTCCATAATGTCGAATAAAAGATTAATACAATTAATAATTTGCGATATTAATCGATACAATAGTGAACATTTTGACAGAGTTAGACATACAATGAGGCGAAAGCCCAGCGCTATATCTCTTTCCAGTGCCTACGCTCATGCTTTCAATGTAAATTTGCTGCGTAAACTTTTAAGGGGCGTGATTGAAATGGACGAACGTAAAGCGGCAATTATCCAAAAAATAAAAGCGTACGGCATTATAAAAGACCCACAATGGTTAGACCGCCCAGATGAGCCGGTTCCATTGTGGGTTATGCTAGATGCGATATTGGAAGTTATTGAGCGTTTCGATCCGCCTAATCGGCCTTTTGACTAACATCCGTGTGTGAGCGTACAAGCGTGCTTGTAATGATATCATTCTTCTCAACTGGGAAGATAAGTTTACCAATCGCTTTGCGCTCTTCAATTGGCGCTTTCTCAGAACTCGCAGAAAGCTTAGCTCCAGATGATGTAATGGCAATGATCTCTTTCTCATCCTTGCAATAATATGCGGCAACGAGAGCCGCTCCATTTGGTTTAACCCTCTTGCCTTCCTTGAACTCGAACGTTTGAACGCCCTTGCCGCCTCTTCCCTGGATCGGATAATCAAGCAGCAAAGATCGTTTAGCGTAGCCAATATCCGTAATGACAACAATTTCGCCTTCATCGTCGGCAACCCACTCCGCGGCGATTATCTCGTCACCGTCCTTCAACTGAATACCTCTGACACCAGTTGCGACTTTACCCATCGTATTCACTTCGTTCTCAGCAAATCGGATACTCATTCCTAGCTTAGTCACAAGTAAAATTTGCTTCGTACCGTCACTCACCGCTACTTGAACGACTTCATCACCTTCCGCAACTTTGCATGCGGCGATTGCAGTTGACCTAGTCGTTGCATATTCCTTAAGCTCCGTTCGCTTCACTTGACCTCGCTTCGTTACGAACACTAGCGATGCAGTTGAAGCAGAGATGTCGCGAATTGGAATGACGCTTACGATGGAGTCGTCCTTAGGCATTGGGATTACGTTAACGACAGCTGTTCCTGTATCCTTCCACTTAAATTCCGGAATTTGATGGACAGGCAATAAGTAATACTGTCCCTTGCGAGTGAACAGCAATAGGTTGTCGATCGTGTTAACCGCCAAAAGCTCGCGGACGAAATCGCCTTCCTTCACACCTGCGTTTTGCTGCTCTCCTCCCGATCTGGTGAAGGACAGCATGCTTGTCCGCTTCACGTAACCGTCATCGCTTAAAGTTACGAGCACATCCTCAGGGGTAACAAGCACTTCAAGATTAACCTTCAGCTCTTCTACTTCACCACGAATATCCGATCGACGGTCAATGCCGTATTTCGTGCGGATTTCGAGCAGTTCATCCTTGATGACGCCAAGCAGCTTCTTCTCGCTATCCAAAATGGATCTCAAGTAAGCAATCCGCTTCATCATTTCCTTGAGCTCTTTCTCAAGCGTTGTAATCTCAAGGTTCGTTAGTCTATACAGCTGCAAGGTTAGTATCGCGTCTGCTTGACGGGGTGTAAAGTCAAACTTCGCGACTAAATTATCCTGCGCATCGGCACGGTTCTTAGAAGCCTTAATCGTCGCAATAACCTCATCGAGCAAATTAAGAGCCTTAACGAGACCTTCCACTACATGAGCGCGATCCTCGGCTTTCTCAAGATCGTATTTCGTTCGGAAAGTAACGACTTCCTTCTGATGCTCAATATATGCGGCTAAAATATCCTTCAAACCAAGCTGCATTGGTGTTTTGTTAACGATAGCTACCATATTGAAGTTGTAAGCTACCTGCAAATCCGTCTTCTTCAGCAAGTAAGCAAGAATGCCTTGCGCATCCGCTTCCTTCTTGAATTCCACGACTATGCGAAGACCATTGCGTCCGCTCTCGTCGCGAACCTCTGCAATGCCTTCGACCTTTTTCTCTAACCGTATGTTCTCCATAGCCGTTACAAGCCGAGACTTGACAACCTGATAAGGGATTTCAGTTATTACGAGCTGCTGTCTGCCGCCCCTCATATCTTCAATAACTGTTTTCGAACGAATATAGATACGTCCTTTGCCAGTAGCGTAGGCGTCACGGATACCTTCCTCACCCATAATAAGGCCGCTTGTCGGAAAGTCTGGACCTTTAACATACTTCATAAGCTCCTCAAGCGGCAGCTCAGGGCTTCCCATAAGCGCGATACAGGCGTCAATCACCTCACGTAGATTATGGGGAGGTATTTCAGTTGCAAACCCCGCAGAGATGCCGCTGGTACCGTTTACGAGCAGATTAGGATATCTCGACGGTAGCACAACAGGCTCTTTCGTCGAATTATCGAAGTTATCTTTGAAAAGCACCGTTCGCTTCTCGATATCACGAAGCAGCTCCATCGCGATAGGCGACAAGCGTGCTTCCGTGTACCTCATAGCAGCAGCCGGATCATCATCCTGCGATCCCCAGTTTCCATGTCCATCAACAAGCGTATGCCCCATTTTCCAAGGCTGAGCCATTCTTACCATACCTTCATAAATCGATGAATCGCCATGCGGGTGATAATTACCCATTACATCTCCGACGGTTTTGGCTGATTTGCGATATGGTTTGTCCGGCGTGTTTCCAGAATCATACATCGCGTATAGAATACGTCGTTGCACCGGCTTTAAGCCGTCACGTACATCAGGAATCGCGCGATCCTGAATTATATACTTCGAATAACGTCCGAAGCGGTCTCCCACGACCTCTTCCAGAAACGCCGGCAAAAATTGTTCCAGTATACTCATGCAGAATTCCCCCTATTCCTCATATTCCATAAAGTCGACATTTTCAACAATCCACCGTTTACGCGGATCGACCTTATCTCCCATGAGCGTCGACACTCTGCGTTCAGCTTTAGCTGCATCCTCGATTTGAACCTGTAGAAAAATACGCGTTTCCGGGTTCATTGTAGTTTCCCATAGCTGCTCGGGATTCATCTCACCCAGTCCTTTATAACGCTGAAGCTCATAGTTTTTGCCGAATTCCTTCAAGTAATTTTGCAGCTGCTCGTCCGTAAATGCGTAACGGAATGTTTCCAGCTTACCGGATTTGCGGGATATTTTATACAATGGCGGTTGTGCAATAAAGACTCTGCCCGAGTCTATTAGCGGCTTCATATAACGATAGAAAAAGGTTAAAAGAAGTACCTGAATATGCGCTCCGTCTGTATCCGCATCGGTCATAATGACAATTTTATTATAATTGCATTCCTCCGCAACAAATTCTGGCCCGACTCCCGCGCCAATAGCGGAAATAATGGCTTTATATTCGTCGTTTTTCAATATATCGGCAAGCTTCGCCTTCTCAGGATTCATTGGCTTGCCCTTAAGTGGTAAAATCGCTTGATATTTGGAATCTCGACCTTGCTTCGCGGAGCCGCCGGCAGAATCACCCTCTACGATAAATAGCTCTGTACGGGAAGTATCCTTCGATTGGGCTGGCGTGAGCTTGCCATTCAGATTAGAGCTTTCGCTCTTCTTCTTGCCGCTGCGAATTTCTTCACGCGCTTTGCGAGCTGCCTCGCGCGCTTTAGAAGCCTGCAGTGATTTCTTCAGCAGCATTTGCGCTACCTGCGGATTCTCCTCTAGAAACACCTGCATTTTCTCTGTAACGATCGCATCGACCGTACTTCGCGCGGATGCGCTGCCAAGCTGATCCTTCGTCTGTCCGACGAATTCAACCTCAGACATTTTTATATTAATTACGACCATCATACCTTCACGCAAATCGTTGCCTTCAAGGTTTTTGTCCTTTTCCTTGAGCATAGCCGATTTACGGGCATAGTCATTCATTACGCGTGTATATGCCGTCTTGAAGCCGGTCTCGTGCGTACCGCCTCCGCGTGTAGGAATTGAGTTAACGAAAGAAGCAATCGTCTCGGTGTATCCGTCATTGTATTGCAGTGCGACTTCAACCTCAATATCGTCCCGATCGCCGGTGAAATGAATAACATCATGCAGTACGGTCTTGTCATCATTCAAAAATTGAACGAATTGACGCGCTCCGCCCTCATAGTGGAATACATCCTGCTTGCCGCTGCGATCGTCTTTAATCGACACTTTCAGACCGGAATTCAGAAAAGCAATTTCCTGCAATCGCTCTGCCAGCGTATCGTAGCTTAAATTCGTACCGCTCTGGAACACGCGGGCATCCGGCTTGAAAGTAACCTTCGTTCCCGTACGATTAGTTGTACCGATAACCTCGAGCCCGCGCACTGGTTCACCAACATGCTCCTTGCCCGCTTCATCGATCCAATATTCGAATCGTTGTCTATGAATTTTACCTTCACGGTAAATATCTACTTCCAGCCACTCAGACAACGCATTGGTAACGGATGCCCCTACGCCGTGCAAGCCTCCGGATTTCTTGTATCCCCCGCCGCCAAACTTACCGCCCGCATGCAAAATTGTAAATACAACCTGTGGAGTCGGTATACCGGTCTTATGCATACCCGTCGGTATCCCCCGGCCATTATCATGAACCGTAACTGCTCCGTTCTTATGCAGCAATACTTCGATTGCTGTACAAAACTTTGCCAAGTGCTCGTCCACGGCATTATCGACAATTTCCCACACCAAATGATGCAGCCCAGAGCTGCTTGTGCTGCCTATGTACATACCTGGTCTTTTACGTACTGCAGTTAATCCTTCTAGTACTTGTATATCATCGGCCTCATAATTTCGGTCTGTAGCCGCTGAATTTGCTAAAAAATCGATTTGCTCTGACATGAGCGCCCCCCAATCTGTGTTCACGTTTCCCTATCTTCAAGCTATTTTAATTCAAGATGTCCTGTTTCGTAAAGACACCAAAGGAAACGACCAGCGCGCCAATTCCCCAAATCGCTAGCACAGCAAGGGAAAAAGGTAATGACATTCCTTCAATCGGCGGTGGCGATCCGTCCAAATAGCTGGTCAATTTCAGGTTAACCGCGAACAAATATTTAGCGCTTGTCCAAGAAGAAGACATTCCTGACAAAATAGTTCCTGTAATAACAGCAGCCATCATCGTCACCATGCTTGCAGCTGTACTGCGAACAAGGACGGATACCATAAAGGCAAGAAGCGCGATAATAATGGCCGCGTACCAAGCTAAGCCCGATTGCATTATAACATATAACCATTGCGGAACCGAATGCACGTTCGAGCTGTCGAACGTCGCGCCTATAATTCGAAACCCTGTAAATACCGGAACGAACCATCCTTCATAACCGAAATACATGCCTGAAATAATATAACATAGCAGCACAGTCGACAGAACTGTCAGTGATACATATAAACAAAGTGCAATCAGCTTGCTAAGCAATATTTTCCACCGTCTAATCGGTCTCGTAAGCAGCATTTTGATTGTCCCTGATGATCGCTCGCCTGATACCATATCCGATCCAAGAGCCAGTACGAGCAAAGGAATAAACAAAGTAACCGAATTATCTAGAAAGCTGCGAGTAAATGTTACACCGTTCGGATCATTCGGATTTACATCATGGTCCAAATAATAGTGCAGCTGCTGTACGGCTATACGTCTGCTTCGTTTCCATTCCTCGGGAATCCGGTCGCTTGACAGCGTATTTTCCAAATCCGTTATTTGCTGCAGCACCTGATTGCGCCAATCTGAAAATTTAACCGCATTATTCTGATATACCTTCAGCTCGGCATAACAAAATATTGGAATAAGCGCAGCCAATAGGAGAATGATAACAAAAAATCGTTTCTTTTTCCAAATTTTAAGCATTTCATTCTGGATGAGCGGTAATATATTAGCCAAACGCTTCACCCTCCGTCAACGTCAAAAACAGCTCTTCCAGCGTAGGCGCTACTTGTTGTACGGATAATACGCCTATTTGAGAATCGACAAGCTGCTTTACGATCTTTGGAATATTTTCGGCTGGCATTGTAGTTATTATGGCGTCCTGCTTATCGGCTAATAAGATTTCGTCAACATGGCTAGCGTTACGATCTACAATTTCAATTCCTTGATTCGCAGCCAGCAGCTGCTTACCTGATTTGGTTTGGTCCAGCTCCCAAATCACATATCCACTTGAATTCTTGATTAAATCGATTACCTTTCCCTCAGCAAGCAAACGACCACCATTAATGATAGCTACTCGATCGCACATTAGCTGTATTTCACTGAGCAGGTGGCTCGATATGAAGATACATAATCCTTCCTCAGCCAACTGCCTTACAAACTCTCTAAGCTCCTTAATTCCTTTTGGATCAAGCCCATTTGTCGGCTCATCTAGAATGAGCAAACTTGGCTTGCCAAGCAGCGCTTGTCCGATACCAAGGCGTTGACGCATACCGAGCGAGTATGTTCTCACTTTATCGTGGATACGATCTTCAAGCCCTACGATACGTACAACCTCATGAATGCGGGCCTCGTCTATCCCTACAAGCATGCGCGCAAAATATTCAAGATTTTCCCAACCAGTCAAATACGTATACGCTTCAGGATTCTCAACAATACAACCTACATGTCGAAGCGCCTTTTCAGGCTCTTTCTGTACATGATTTCCACATATCCGCACCTCGCCTGAAGTTGGTTTAATTAGATCGACAAGCATACGAATCGTCGTTGTTTTGCCTGAGCCATTCGGACCGAGGAAGCCGAATATTTCTCCTGCTCTTACTTCAAAGCTAATGTCATGGATTATGGTTTTCCCTCTTATTTTTTTGTGCAATCGATTGACAGCAAGAACATTTTCCATATAAGCTTCCTCACTTCCCAATTAACTCATTAATAAGCATTCTAATATAAGGATTCAATAATTCGAGCAGCTATTCGCTCATAGCCTAGGTGATTAGGATGAAAATGATCGTCTGACAAATAGTCGGTAATTTTCCCTTCAAACAAATCAAAGGTGGGAATCATCATCATGTTCGGATAGGTGTGAAGCATAGCATACGATTCTTTATTCCATTGCTGCACCTCAAGACTGCCGCTCCTTAGCGCTTCAATATCATAAAATGGATTGTATAAACCAACGTAAACGATTTTGGCGTTTTCATTAATATGGTGCAGCTCGGCTAACACTTGTTTAAAGCTATTTAATGCCTTTGGCAGCTCGATCGATAAGCTCGTTATAGTGGTTGCTGTGAGCTTCTTTCCAGCATTCTTAGCGCGCGCAGAATGAAATAAATCGTTTCCGCCGATTGTAAGAAGAATTAAATTTGCCTGTTTTATCGCATATTTGAAGCCATTATCATTGTGCAAACGATCTGCAAGTTCATCTGCGCGCATACCGTTTATAGCTAAATTATTCAGCACCCGTACCGGCTTATTCAGCTCGGTCCGCAGACCTTTTGCGACCATCTTTACATAGCCTTCTCCTGTCGTGTCTCCCGTTCCCTTCGTGAGGGAGTCACCTAGCGCGACAATCCGGATTTCCGACGCTTCCTTCAAGTTGCCCGCGGATGGTTTGTTGACATCCTCCACCTTCTCTACTTGATTCATCTGGTCCAAATCAGGAAGCAGCATATCCTTAACCGCCCAGCCGAATCCAAGCAATAACACCGCTGTCGCGCATATCGAGACAATCATCAAAGCATTCCAACTTGTACGAAAACTGTTCATCAGCTTGACTCCTTACCTATCAGCAATCTCCGTATCGCCAAAATAATTGATGTTAGCATGTTTTGCAGAATGATGGAATTTATGTATGATCCGCTAAAATAGATGAATATACAAACTCGACTACTACACTTTTAGAAAGTTTAGACGAATCGCATTAAGCAAGGATTTAGTTGAATGCAGCTAAATGAAGTTGAACGCAAACGAAAACTGTGTTTTAATCAAGTGATGTGTTCGAGGTCGAGCCTTATTTTATTTATTCTTTCAAAAGAGGGATTATTATGAGTGGTAATGAACGCGTGGATTGTATGAAATGCCAGTATTTTCATGTTACTTGGGACCCAAAATCACCAAAAGGCTGTAAAGCTTTTGGATTTAAAACTAGCACCATGCCAAGTCTAGCTGTATATAACTCTTCAGGTAAGTCTTGCATGAATTTCGAGCTTAAACTAAAGCCTAGATCATAATAATTAATACATTTACTCAAATACACCCTTTAAAATATAAATTAATTATAGGCTCTTCCTAAAGTTCAGCGTTTGACAGAAAGTGAGATCTACCTACTCCACAGTACTCTATTGTACTTTTCTACTCAACTCTACTCTACTCTGCTCTGCTCTGCTCTGCTCTGTTCTGTTCTGCTCTACTCTGTCCTGCTCTGTTCTGCACTGTTCTGCTCTGCTCTGCTATGCTCTGCTATGCTCTGCTCTGTCTTGTTCTGCTCTGTTCTGCTCCACTCTATCCTGTTCTGCTCTGTTCTGCTCTGTTCTGCTCTGCTCTGTCCTGTCCTGTTTTGCTCTATCCAGCTCTATCCTGCTCTATCCCGCTCTATCCTGCTCTACTCTGTCTTGTTCTGCTCTGTTCTGCTCTGTTCTGCTCTACTCTGTCCTGTTCTGCTCTTCTTCTCTGTTCTGTTCTGCTCTGCTCTGCTCTGTTCTGCTCTGCTCTGTCGAATTTGACTGTATTTTATACAATCAAATCTACTTCATAAACGTTGTCTTTGTCCCAGACTGTAAATCATACAGGCTAATCGCCTGTTATGCGGATAAATAGCTTCTAACGACCTATTTGATTGTATATTTTCCATTCAAACACATTAAAACATGAAAAATAAGACGTTTGAATGTACAATATCCATTCTAAACCACCATATAGCACTTTACATGCGTTAAAATAGAATGATGGTAAGGGTGCCTAGCACCGTCCTCTTAGGGTTTAGTAAAATCAAGTATTGATTTTTAGATTGAGCCTAAATACAGGAACTGAAACATGAGCTTAATAATGAACTTAAATATGAAACTAAACTTGAAGCTAAACTTGAAGCTAAACATGAAGCTAAACATGAAGCTAAATATGATCTTAATTACTTAATTGATACTACATGAACATAAATTAGTTATACAAAAACGGACATCCAAGCCTATAAGCAGCTGGATGTCCGTTTTTATTAAAAAGCACGCTATTATTAATGTTGATCTACTTATGCTTGGACCAGCTTGGATCACTGTTATCTAATAGATAAGCGAAGTCATTTTCCAATCGTTTTTGTTCCTGCTTTTTTTTGTCCTCTTCCTGCTTTCGAAGCTCTTCCTTCCGCGTCGCTTCCTCCTGCTTCATTTCCTCTGCTTTAGCCTTCAGTTTACTGACGATATCCGCGCTAAGCAGCTCATTAAGCAATACAGGATTACCCTGTTCAGACTTCGAAGACGCTTTAGCTGCAGAAGCAGCAGCTTGCTTCCGTTTTTTGCTCATTTCGTATACCTCCAGACTTAGAGCTTTATTCAATAGAGAGAGTTAGATCTTTTTATAACTATCGATTAATTAATTATTGTATTCTATATACAAAGCTTCAGCCGCTATACGAGCTGTTTCACGCGCTTGTTCTACATTTGCCGCAGAACTAAGCGCAACGGCCATTCTACGGCCTGCCTTCGTCTCAGGCTTGCCGAATACTCGAACTTGCGTGTCAGGCACAGACAGCGCCTGCTCTATGCCGCCGATGCGGAAGTCTTTATACTCTCTATCTGCTTTCAAGGTGTGTGAAGCACCAGGCGTCAACAGACGTATAGTTGGAATCGGAAAGCCTAGAATAGCGCGAACATGGAGCGCAAATTCAGATAAATCCTGTGTCGCCATCGTCACCATACCTGTATCATGCGGCCGAGGCGAAACCTCACTGAACAGCACGCCATCATTCGTAATAAACAGCTCTACGCCATAGATACCGAAGCCGCCCAGTTCCTCCGTAATTTTCAGAGCGATTGCCTCAGCTTGTGCAATTTGCTGCTCGGTCATCTCATGCGGCTGCCAGGATTCGATATAATCTCCGTCCTTCTGGACATGACCAATTGGTGCACAATAGCTTGTACCGGATACTGATCGTACAGTTAACAGAGTAATTTCTGACTCAAATGTTACGAAGCCTTCGACTATTATTCTTGTCTTCTTCGCTCGCCCGCCTTCCATCGCATAATTCCAGCAAGCTTCAACCTCTGCTTCGGAACGACAAACACTTTGACCTTTGCCAGATGAGCTCATAATCGGCTTTATTACACATGGAAATCCTAGCTCTATTGCAGCCTGTCTCAATTCGTCTTGCGTATCCGCAAATCGATATGGAGCCGTAGGCAAACCTAAAGTTTCCGCGGCTAATCGACGAATACCTTCACGGTCCATCGTAAGGCGTGCTGCTCTCGCAGTCGGAATGACCTGATGACCTTCCTGCTCCAGCTCCAAAAGCGTTTCTGTCGCGATTGCTTCAATTTCAGGCACGATAAGATCCGGTCTTTCCTTCTCAATAATACGACGAATAGCCGCTCCATCAAGCATATCCGCGACATAACTGCGATGTGCAACCTGCATAGCAGGCGCATTCTCATAGCGATCGACAGCAATCGTCTCAACACCTAACCGCTGTGCTTCAAGCACAACCTCTTTACCCAGTTCACCTGAGCCTAGTAACAATATTTTGCGAGCATACTGAGTTAATGGTGATCCATACATAAAAAAAGAGAACCTCCTGGAAGCAAGCCGTTTCGTTGTTCGTTGCCATTATTGGCGAGAATAATCGATTCGGTTCGTTTTTTTCTTCCATTGTGGAGGTTCCTCAAGCAAAAATCAACTATTTTAAAAAATTATGCTGTTATAAAAAACGATATTGCGCTTCAATTAGCCCATTATAAACACCTTTGTGAGCGATCAATGATTCATGATTACCCTGTTCGACGATTACACCATGATCAAGCACAATGATTTCATCGGCGTGACGGATCGTAGACAAACGGTGCGCGATCATGAATGATGTGCGGCCTGCCAGCAAAATTTTCAACGCCTCTTGAATTTTGAGCTCTGTTTCCGTGTCTATACTTGCTGTCGCTTCATCCAAGATCAAAATTTGCGGATCAGCCAGCAAAGCGCGGGCGAAGGATAGCAGCTGGCGTTGCCCCATCGAAAGAATGTTGCCTCGCTCCTCAACCTGTGTATCGTAACCATCCGGCAAGCTCATAATGTACTCATGCGCGTGAACGGCTTGCGCAGCCTTAACAACCTCCGCATCCGTTGCATCCAGCCTTCCGTAACGGATGTTGTCACGAATCGTTCCTGCGAAAATAAAAGTATCCTGCAGTACGATGCCGACCTGTGAACGCAGGCTCTCAATCGTGACATCGCGAATATCGATTCCATCAATTAACACGCGGCCCTGAACAGGATCATAAAACCGGCAAAGCAAATTAATGATTGTACTTTTACCTGATCCCGTATGACCTACAAGCGCTATAGACTGACCCGCTTTAACATCAATGGTGATCCCTTTAAGAGCGGGTCTGCCTGGCTCATATTCGAAGACGATCGAGTCAAATTTCACAGCGCCTTTAATAGACGGCAATGACTTCGCAGTAGTTTTTTCTCCGACAGTAGGCTCTTCATCGATAAATTCGAAAATACGCTCCGATGATGCCATTGCAATAAGCAGCTGGGAATACATTTGGCCTAAACGGTTAATTGGATCCCAGAAGTTCCCGATGTAATTGGCATAACCGACTAATAGGCCGACTGTTATAATATCATTTTGAATCAGATAAGCACCGTACCAGAACAAAATAAATGTTCCGACTGCCGAAGTTATTTCTATAACCGGACCAAATGTCTGATTTAGCGCTGACGCTTTATTCCACGTCTTAACATTATCCGTATTCATTTGGTTGAAAAAGCTCATATTATCATTTTCTTGCACATACGCTTGTGTGACCTTCATCCCTTGAATACTTTCATTCAAGTGAGCGTTGATTCGGGACTGCTTCATTCGAACTTCCTGCCAAGCAAAGCGAATTCGTTTGCGCAATGTCGTCGATACAAGGAACATAAGCGGTACAGTGATCATAACTGCGATACCCAGATTAAAGTTCCATACAAGCAAAATAATGACGATACCGAACAGCTGAACGCAGTCCATCAGCAAGTTGACGACTCCATTCGTGAATAGGTCTTGCAGCGCGTTCACGTCATTTGTGACACGAACTAACACTGATCCAGCCGGTCTTTTATCGTAGAACCGGAATGAGAGCTTCTGAATATGCTGGAACAGATGGTTGCGCAAATCGTAAATGACCTTTTGACCAATAATATTCGTATATTTGATTCGATACGCATTGGAGGCCCATTGTACGACGTATAATAAAAGCATAATTGCGGAGATGATCAACAGCTTAGGTATGCTGGTCTGCCCATTCTCAGGAGCAATTGCCTCGTCGATCGCCAATATGACGAGCGCCGGAACGCCGAGCCGAGTTAATGTTCCAAGAATCATCATAAAGATGACCGGCATGAGCTCTTTCTTGTAAGGCTTCATATACGTAAACAATCGGCGGAGCTGTCCCCAGTTAAACGGCTTTTCAATCAACTCATCATCCTGGTAGACGAACCGTTCGTTTTTGTTGGTAGCTTTGGTTTTCGCGCTGGTACTCATTGTGAGGTACTTCCTTTCCGATCGTTCGCTTGGACAACTACAGCATCGTCAAGCGGGTAGTCAGCATATTGAATGTTATACGTATCTCGGTATGGACCTTGCTGCTTAATCAGTTCAGCATGACTGCCGCGCTGTACAATATATCCCTTATCCAAAACAATAATTTCGTCCGCATGACGCAAAGAAGATATTCGGTGGGCAATAATAAACGTTGTGCGGCCAGCCATAAGCTCCTTGAAGCCTGCTTGAATTTCATGCTCAGTTTCCATATCAACCGCGCTTGTCGCATCATCCAAAACAAGAATACGCGGATTTTTGATTAATGCTCTCGCAATGGCAATACGCTGCTTCTGACCGCCAGACAAGCCCATACCTCTTTCTCCAACGATCGTATCATAGCCAAGCGGCAGCTCCATAATGAAGTCATGTGCTTTCGCGAGACTTGCAGCTTTATAAATTTGCTCATCCGTTACATCGCGGACACCAAAGGCGATATTGTCCCGGATTGATGCTGAGAACAAGAAGGTTTCCTGGAACACTGGCGCAATAAGGCGGCGGAGACTTTGAACATCCAAATCGCGTATATCAATTCCGTCTAGCTTAATGCTTCCTTCCTTCACATTGTACGCCCGCATCAGCAATTGAATAATCGTTGATTTACCAGATCCGGTAGCACCCAGCATGCCGATTACCGTACCCGCAGGTGCGTCAATACTGACGTTAGTAAGCGCTGGCGATTTATCCGGATAGCTGAAGGTGACTTTCTCAAAACGGATATGCCCCTTCGATGTCTTACTGCTTACTACCACAGCGTCCTCCGAATTTTTCACATGTACATATTCATTTAATAGACCCAATACCCGTTCGCCCGAAGCTTTGAACTGAGTATAGTTATTGATATGGAACCCTAGTCCCCACATCGGACCAATAATATACCAAATTAAACTGAAAAACGCGACGAACTCACCTAGCTTTAACGAGTCGTTTATTACGAGAATACCGCCGGCTACAAGCAGGATGACAGCGCTCAAGTTAGCTACAAGCTCCATAAAAGGAAAAAATTTAGCCCAAATCTTCGCGGCGCCAACCTGATTGTTTTGATAAGCCTCACTGCGCACAGAAAACTTTGTTACTTCATGCGATTCACGAGCAAACGATTTGACAGTTCGCACGCCTGTAATATTTTCTTGAACGGCAGTTGTTAAATTACTCATTGCTTGACGCATTTCTCGAAATGCTGGATGAATATTGCGTTCAAATCGCATTGCCGCAAAGCCTAATAAAGGAATGGTCACTAGCGTAATCAAGGTCAGCTGCCAATGTATCGAAAGCATCATCGCTCCTCCGAACACGACCATGAGCACCATGTTCAAAATCTGGGCAAACCCAAAGCCGATAAAGTTGCGGCACGCTTCCAAATCCGCGGTCAATCGAGACATCAAATCGCCTGTTTTCGCTTTATCATAGTACTGGTAAGATAACGTCTGTAGCTTATCGTATAGAGCATTGCGCATACGAAACGCTACACGGTTTCCAAGCCTGCTTCCAAAAAATCCGTGTAAAAATTGCATAAAGCCTTTAAACGAAACAACTCCTACTACAGTAAAAGCGAGCGCAGGTACAAGTTCGAATTTTTCAGGGTAGATCACATCATCAATCAGGTACCGCAACAAATTCGGATAAACAAGACCGAGCGCTGTCGCGCACATTAAGCACAGTATGGAGGAAAAAAGAAACTTCCTTTCCGCCCAATAAAATGCTTTCAATTGCCTTAACACGTCCAAGTACGAACATCTCCCCAAATCTATTTTATAAGTATGAAGTGAATATTATCAGCATCGGTTAGGAGGAGCAAACAGTATAAAAATGCGTATATGTGATTAAACTCCCTTATTAAGCCAATACGAGAAGGAGAAAGCATAATTACTCCTAATTGCTCCTTATTGGTGCTAAATGTGTCGTATATGATCCATTTATTTCATTTTTGCATATGAGCACACAAAATAAAAAAATGCTTCTGCAGAACGTTAGACGTACTGCAAAAGCATTCAGCTATAAATGCGATTATAACCTCGTCATTTAATAAAAATTAGAGATTAATCAGCTGGTTATAAAGTTGTTTGAGCTCATCAGAATTTGCGCTGCCCGTTAACGTGCTGCTCTTGCCATCCACGAAAGCGAGCATATCATTTAACAAGCGATCTGCTGCCTGTTCAGCCGCAGACTGCCAAATTTGCTCATATATCTCTGTCCATAGATGAGTCTGCTCGGCCATCCAGCCGTTCAATGAAGGCGCAAGCGCAGCATCGAGATCTTTGCGAAGCACGCCCTTTCCATCACCCTCAAAGAAATGGCGAGGAGATTTGAACCGACTCCACAGCCATTTCGCATCAATCCGATCCGCTTCCCAAGCTGCAGGCTCTTCCGGTGTCTGTAGATCAGCAGCTGCGTAAGGTACAGCGCCATATGATGCGATTGCAGACTCAAGTCGAAGCGCACAGCTGTCATATTGCTTCTTCAGCTGCGTATGAAGCCCGCGCTCCATACGCAGAGACGTGGCGAGCAGCTCTTGCAGCAGCTCCTGCTGGACAAGCCGCTGCAGCTCCAGCCATGAGGTCCAAATCATTTTGCGCAAATCTCGTCCGTCATCCTGCAGCGACGCTGGGTTGAAGGCAAAATTATAAAACTCGCCAAATCGATATTGAATCCGCTGCACAACATAATATAACAGCTCGCTCAGCTCTTGCTTCAGCTGCTCTGTAAAGAGACTCGCTTTGAGCTCATCAATATCTTTTCGTCCCGCACTAGAAGCCAGCATTAGCTCTCCTAGCTCCGCTTCCTTCGAAGCGGCGTCTCCCTCTGCGCTCTTCAGCCATCCTGATACTGTAGAAGCAGCACGCTGTAGATCCTGCTCAGCTGCTTCAATAGCCAGGCGACCAAGATCGTTCTGAATAAAGGATAGGAAGGATTGCTCAAATGCATCAATACCTGATTGCTTCTTCAACTCCTCGTCGCCTGCTAGCTTACCATCAAGCGCCTGCAAGCTGGAGATTGGGAAAAGACGCGGTTTACGAATCGCATGTTGAAGCAAATTGTCTTCAACATGCTTCAATACCCCTTCAAGCTCCTCTTGATCGGCCGCCAAATCAGCCGCATTTACGAGGAAAAACATTTTATCCAGCTCAAATTGATCCTTCACGCGGCCAAGCTGCATCAGAAACTGCCGATCGGCCTGCGAGAAGGCATGGTTGTAATAAGTAACGAACAATACGGCGTCAGCGTTTTTGATATAGTTAAAGGCGACTCCTGTATGTCTAGCATTTACGGAATCCGCGCCTGGCGTATCCACCAGTACAATACCTTGAGCCGTTAAATCGCAATCATAATGCAGGTCAATCTCGCTTACGAAGCATGAGCGAGACTCCTCTGCTACGTAGCGCTCATATTCCGCTTGATCAACCGATAGATGCTGACCTAGCAGCGGCTCGTGTTCTGACCAGCCTGCGCGAGCTGCGCGCAGGAAGCTGAAGTGCGGGCGGCCGCCAGCGCCGATTGAATCCGGCGTGAGACGGTCAATTGCCCGCATAAGCGCTGTTGCGTCCGGCAAATGATCGGACGCGGCGTTCTCTCCGAGCAGCGCTAAGGAATAGCGCAGGTCATCTATAATTGCGTCGCGCGATTTCATAACGATGCGCGCCGTGCCATGTCCGTGCTCCGCCGTAGGGGGCACGAGACGGTTGATCGCCGCGGTAGTCGGATTCGGTGAGACGGGCAATACCGGCTCACCGATCAGCGCGTTCGCGAGCGATGATTTGCCGGCGCTGAAGGCGCCGAATAACGCGATGGTGAAGCGGCTGTCCTGCAGCCGCTTTGCCTTGTCGCGCATCGCTTGCGCAGCAGCGGCCAGAGCCGCGTGCGGAGCCAGCAGCTCCGCGGCGCTAGCTAAGCGCGCTGCCGCGCTGTGCTGCTGCGCGAGCGCTGCTCCGCCAGCGAGCTTGCTGCGCGCGGCGCCGGCGCTGGTGCCGGTACCCGCGGCGCCCGCTTTGCTCGGTGCGGCATCTGCCGCCGCACCCGCAAGTGCGCTGGCTGCGCCAGCCTCAGCGGCTCCCGCCGCCGCCGCTGCAAGAGCCGCAGCCCCGCCAGCTGCGCTCGGCGCTGGCAAAGCCGGCCTTGCCGGTGCCTCCGGCAGCGCCGAGCGCAGCTGCGCCGCATGCGCAGCCGCGCGCTCCGCTTGCGCGGAAAGCGCACCAAGAGCGCCAGCCTGCGCGCGAAGCGCCGCGAGCTGTGCCTGTGCTTCCACTGCGGCTGCTGCGCTTGCCGCAGCTGCATGCGCCGCCAGCGCATCGATCAGCTCAAGCGCTCGCTTGCGATATTCACCCTTCACATCCGCGGCTAGGTCGCGGCTGTACGTCATCGTATATTCATTTCCGATGACGGCACCTGCCTTAACTCGTTCCACGAGCCATTCAGCCTCCGGCAGCCACGTCAATTGCTGCGCCAGCTGTTCTTCCAGCTGCTCTCCGTCATAGCCGATACGCTCTGCCGCTTCACGCAGCAAATGCTTCACATGCCAATCAATGGAAGCGCTAATTAAGCTGTTCAGCTCCTCGCGGAACGCGTTCAAGCGACGCTCCTGCTCAGCAGCTGTCTTCGCACCTGCAAAAAGCAGACCAGATTTAAAACCAGCCTTGCGACTTTCAAGAAAGGATTGCGCCAAGTCGCGTAATGCGGCTGGCGTTATATTCGCATTATCGAGTAAAGATTGAAGCTCCTTGCGCAGCTCCCCTCGATAAACCTCAGTATCTTCTTCCAGTTTTCTAATATGTGATGTTAAACGGCTCATTTCCTGCGTTACTAGTGCCGCCGCTTCTTCGCCGCCGGCTTCCGCCAGTAATCGTTCACGCTCTGGCTCATCCTGCTGCTCGACCCACTTCAAATGACCCGTGACCAAATGGCGCAGAGAAGCATCCACGCTGTACGCGCAAAGAGGCTTGCGAAGCTGCTGCAGCTTATCCAGCAGCTCGAGCAGCTGCTCCCATTCCTGATGAGGATGCTCCGGCTCACGCATCGACAAATATACGATCCCGGCAGGCTCCAAGTGCCACGCATGAAACGCATCTTCCACGCTTTGACGATAGCTTGCGAAGGATAACTCGCGGTCACGATGCTTATCAATTTGATTAACGATAAAGTATAAGGGCTTGCCCCAATCTTTCAGCTGCTTCGCAAATGAGAAGTTGATTTCAGATTGCACATGATTATAATCCATCACATAAAACACGACATCGGCAAGATGAAGCGCGGATTCCGTCGCCATACGATGCGCATCGTCGGTTGAATCAATACCAGGCGTGTCTAATAATACGGTATGATTTCCTAATACCTCACTCGGATAGACGATAGACACCGAGGTGAATTGTTCTCCATCTACACAATAGCGATCAAGCTCGTCAATAGGCACTTCGGCTTTAGAGAATGTTCCATCCTTCACAGTCTCAACAGCCGCATAGGCCCGTTCACCGCCTCTAATTGAAACAACGTTGGCGCTTGTTGGAATCGGACTTGATGGGAGCAGCTTCGCTCCGCAAAGCCGATTGATCAAAGTTGATTTCCCAGCAGAAAAATGTCCACAAAAAGCAACAGTAAGCCGACCTTCGGTCAGCTTACTGTCCAGCTCCTGTGCTTGCTTTGCATGTTTATGATCTCCGGCAGCCGACATTGCGCCAGCTGCATCGAATATAGCCCCTGCTATGCTTTGCACTGTTAGTTCTGTCATCTTGCACTCCTTAAACGGCTTCCTCTTCATCAGACGGCAAGCAAATTTCAAAAACATTGCCGTGTTGCAAAATCATAATTTTCCGTTCTTTGTCTCTCATCACGACAACTTCTGGTTTAACACGCATACGCTCGATGTATTGCTCAGGCACGTCGCCGGAGCCGCTAACAGTAATGCCCTCTACTACTATATCCTCATTCTCTTGTGGTGGTGACTCAAGCACCTGCTCGTAAATATCGGAAAAAAGTTCAAAATTGTTAGTGTACACGGAAATACAGTTCATGTTCATCATCCTTCATTGGCTATTTTCTTTTTTGTACTCTTATTTTTTGTTGTACTGCCTGACTTCATACGTTGTTTTCCTTCTTTGCACAAATCAAGCAGCGGACATATCGGACACTGCGGGTTTTGTGCCTTGCAATGGTAGCGACCGAAAAATATGAGTCTATGGTGTGTTAATGTCCATTCCTCACGCGGAACTAGCTTCATAAGCTTCTTTTCAACCTCAAGTACATTATCGTCAGGCTTCGCGAAGCCTAACCGCTTAGATACACGATCAACATGAGTATCAACCGCGATTGCCGGAACGCCGAATGCATTTGACATCACCACATTCGCTGTTTTTCGGCCTACGCCAGGCAGCTCAGTTAGCCCCTCGTGACTCGCAGGCACTTCCCCGTCATATTTATCAATTACTATGCGGCATAGCTTTTGAATATTAGACGCTTTACTACGAAACAATCCAATGCGGCGAATATCCTGTTCAAGCTCTTCGAGCGGAACCTCTAAATAATGCTCAGGCCGTTTATATTTTTCAAATAACGTAGCCGTCACCTTATTAACCGTTTCATCCGTACATTGCGCAGACAGCAAAACCGCTATCGTAAGCTCGAACGGATTACTGTGGTTTAGCTCGCAGTGCGCGTCTGGAAACATGTCAGCCATAATGTCCAGTACATGACGCATTTTCTGTTTCGCAATCATCGTCCTCTCCCCTAAACAAACACTATCGTTCAAAGTGTAGCGAAATTTGTCACGCTTCGCAACCGTAATCTAGCACATTCTAAAAAAAAACTGCCCAAAAGGGCAGTTTTTTCACAAAATATAGATATCTTGCTCCTACTTTACAGCTTTACGATTTCAATCACTTTGTTTTTAAAGCGATAGACGATAAGATTATCGCCTGTTTTTAGTTGGGTAGGTACGATCATTTTTCCATTATGCGTAATTTTAGTGTCTGCAGTTACTTTGAGATAATAACCGCTATCCGTGCCTGACAACTGTTCCGTCCTTACTTGACCCTCTTTCGTATTGTAGCTCGTAAATACTCGACTTTCCGGAAGTGCTGCTGTTATACGTGTCTTGCTAGTACCTGACTGTGCAACTTCTACATAATCGCCAACTGACAGCAAGCTTGTTGCTGTACCTTGGTTTGTTCCTTTAAAAATATCAAAACCTTCGCCAGATGTATAAGTTACTGCTTTACCTGACAAATCGTTGACAGTAACACTGCTTTCGGTAATCGTTTGAACCTTGCCGTAAGTAACGTCTACAACTTGAATGGCTGCAGGTTGCTTACCAACGTAAGACACATTAACAATTGTTCCCGGCACAAATTGATTAAGTGTTAGCTTTGTGCCAGCTTGGCTCAATAGCTCCGCTCCTGATACCGAAAGCTCAACAGTCTTAGCTGCAGTATCCTTTAGAAGAAGCTTGCTTTTAGAAGTATCAAACGATACTACCTCGTACTGGGCGCTTGAATGGACGCGTATTGTCGCCACTTGCTCTTGCTTCTCATTCAATTGCAACGTCAACGTACTTCCTATTTTCAAATCACTGAAAGTTGGAGTAGTGGTGGCCCCAGCAATATCAACAAAAGCGGTATTATAAGGCAAATAAATAACAGTACCGCCATTCAGCTGCAGCCCAATTAAATTGCCATACGAATTGAGCGACACTAGAGTACCCGTATATTTTGTTAAAAACTCAAGAGAAACTATCGTATTTCCCGTATAGGAAATAATAACTTTACGATTTGGCATTACCAGCAAGTTTTCTGCAGAAGAAAGCGGAATTATGCTTCCCCCATATTCGATTTTTGTTCTGTCGTTAAAAAACAAAGCTTGAGGTGCCCCGCCAGTTTCATCAAGTATAGTGAGCAGTTTTTTGTCCTTAACGTAACTAGCAATTTGTGCTCCCGCTATTTGCTTCACATTACGGTTCGTCACTTTAACTTTCGTAACTTGATCCGTAGCATTCAGCGTTAATTCTACCTGATCGTCATTAAGAAGATCCGAAATCGTTGCAACCTTCATGCCTTCAATCTCAACTATTACATCATTTGCAAAAAACTTCGATATTAATGAAGTGCCGTCCTTAATCGTAACAAGCTTTTTATCAGCACTTATGAAGCTTCCTTTCACCGAGGTTACAGGCGCTTCAACCGTACCCACAATTTTAATCGCATATGGTGATTCTCTAAACGTATCCTGCACGATGCTAACTTGACTGTCCGCTTTAAGAGCACTTAGAAGAAGCGGATTTCCTGACTCATCAACGATTACAACGGAGTCATCATAGTAAACAGCGACAGGATCATTCCCAATCCATACATACAGTTTCTTTTCTTCAGGTATAACACGACCCAGCTTGCCAGTTATCGTCTTCGTATACTCACTCTCGCGATTCTCACTCATTAGCTCCACATAAAGCGCTTTGCCTTCTTTCGAAATAACCGTTACATCGCCGTATTTATACAGCTGATCCAATGTAATCGGCACTTCTGTGTTGTAATGATAAAACAACGTTGACGAATCGATTGAATACGTCGTTTCCTTCTTGTCGCTCTCGCTATATACCGTAACGGATGTATCCGTAATTTTCGAAATGATGCCTTTTGACTGTCCTTCATAATCAACTGGAAACAGCTTCTCAGCACGACTGAACAATGTAGCAAGCTGCGCTCGGTTCACGTTAGCTTTCGGAGCAAACTTGACGTCCGTCACACCTTTGACTAGCCCCAATTCCGATGCCGCATTTACATAGCCGTTATACAAAGCATCAACTTCATTCGCGTCCTCAAAAGAAGAGACGGAATTTTGCAGCCGTTCCGCATCCGCTTCTCTGTCAATCGCAAGAATCATCAGCTTCGTTACCCATTCACGAGTAGCTGGACGTTTGCCCCATGCTTGGCTTGGATCTTTGGCTGCCAGCGCATACTCCTCGGTTTGATCCAGTAATCCCTCTGAGAAAGCAAGAGTAATATAAGGCTTGAAAAAATTATTAACTACAAAAGAGTCTGGAAACCCGATAATTGCATCTAGATCTGCTTTTTTCTCTAACCCAGCGAATCGAAGCGCCATTAGTACCGCCTCTTCCTGTGATACGCTTTGCGTAGGAAGAAATACAAATGAATCCCCTTTCGCATAGCCTGTAATGATCCCTTGAAGGGCCAGCTTTGCGACATGCTTCTCCGCCCAATGACCTTTGTTTATATCTGTAAAAGGAGTTGTCAGTGCTGCTGAAACGGCGTTGGAAACGGATGGCGCTACCATTCCGCTTCCTGTTACTAGCGATAACGCCAAGGCGCCTACTATCAATTTATTTTTTGTTAAATAAAATGGCATGAGTCATAATCCTCCTAATGTTTCATCTCGCAAACTATTAAACTAGCATTTACGATTATTCCTTCGTATAAGGATGCTCAAGCTCCAAATGTCCCATTAAAGTTTCAACGGCAGCGCCATCTACTAATAACTCTATTGATTGAACGAATTCAAATTGAAATAATGTTTGCTTCATCGTTTCAATAACAAGCTCCTCACCAGGTGCTCCCAAGCGAGCTTCGTCCGGCAATTGAATATCGATCGTAACGAGACCGTTATCCAGCTTAACTGAATTGATTGGTATGGCTTTCCATACAGATACTTCGTCTTCCGTTCCATCCTTTTGCAGTTCATTCAAAGTGGCTTTAACAATTTCCAATTCTGGCTCATTTTCTAAAAACATCAGATTCACTTTTCGCTCAACGGATTTGGTCATTTCACTATCCGCTGCATAAATAATGACTTCACGCTCAACTTTAATTTCTTTCTCCTCATTAGTAGGAGTTGGGGTGGGCTGTTCAATTCCATTACCTGTTTGTTCACGCGGCTTATCCTGAGCGCCGCACCCCGCAAGCACTGCTGATAAAATGATGACAGCAAGCAGCCCTCGTGCGTTGAATTTTTTCATTACACTGAACACCTGCTTTCTATTTCACTTTTAAATATTCTTTAATTCCTGCAACAAGCTCTGCGGCAATACGATTTTGAGAGGCATCATTAAAAAGCACTTTTGCGTCAGATGTGTTGGTGAGAAATCCTGCCTCGATAAGAATAGCGGGCATTGTCGTTTCTTTAATCACTTTATACGCTGCCGTTTTTACGCCACGGTCTTTAATTCCAGTTGCAGCTATCAAATGTTTATGCACAACCTTTGCAAACTCTTTGCTGTTTTCTCGATAATAATAGGTTTCAGAACCCGTTACAGAACTGCCTGCGCTATTAGCATGAATAGACATAAATAGATCTGCTTTCATTTTTTCCGCAAAGGCAACACGATCACCTAAGGAAGGATAGGTATCGCCTGTTCTCGTAAAATGAGCTTTGATTTTTGGCTCTTTATCAAGCAAAGCCTTCATCTTCAAAGCAATGCTCAAATTAAATTCTTTCTCCCACTTATTCAATACACTTTTGGCGCCGGGATCTGAACCTCCGTGTCCTGCATCGATCACGATATGAAATACTTTTTCGCCAACAGGCGGTATAGTGGGATCTACTGGCAAATTAGGATCAACAGGAACCTCATTTACAGGCATCAATTTGATCTGAAATTGACCCTCACTCTCTGTAATGACATAACCGGTATCCTTAGCTGCATCTAAGACGAGCCGTGCTGTTGGAGGAGCGTTCTTAAATAAAGAGTATCGATAGCTCTTTAAATATGTATTCTCTGTTACCGTAGTAGTTACCTGCCCATCTACGAACAGCTCTGACAGGCTAGTCGAAAAATTTGTTTCCGAAAAGTCGAATACAATGCGATTGTCCAGGTAGAACGGTTTGTTAGCCTTAACGATACCCTCATAATTGATGGTTATCGTGTTTATTCCGTCAAACTCTACTGCAGTAATCACACCTGCTGGTTTAATTGGCGGTACAGGCTCTTCTGGGTCCGTTGGTATTCCTGGCTCTGATTCTTGATACATATGTACTTCCTTTTCAACATCTTTCCACTCGAACTTCAAACCGAATTGTTCGCCGACAAAGCGAATCGGAACAAGTGTAGTACCCGTTCCCTTTAGAATCGTAGCTGGCGCATCCATCTTAACGGGCTGCCCATTAACAATAGCAACGCTGTCATTAATTTTCAGTTTGATTACATCATAGCCATTATTGACTGTGACTGTTCTGTTCACATTGTCCCATTTGATATCAAAGCCTAAGCTTTCCGTAATAACCCGCACTGGAACAATAACTCGCTTATTGGTGATTTGCGGATTAACACTCGAACTTAACAATTGACCATTCAAATAAAGCTTAGGGACGACTGCTTCTGCAGCTTGTCCTACTGATGCAAATATCGTGAAAAAAAACGACATTAACAACATAATGGATACAAATTTCTTCATTTCCCACCTCGATGACAGATATTGCCCGCATCGAATGAGCACATTCGACTTTACAGACTGCAAATATAGACGCAGCTTGTCAGAAAAAGTTGCGTTTTTAGGAAAAAAGAGGACTGTTTCACCGGTATCGGCGGAACAATCCTCTTACTAGTGTATGATTAGCCAAGTCGAGCAGCGTGCTTTTGCTCATAAGCTGTAATTTTATCCTCATGTTGCAAGGTTAAGCCGATATCATCAAGCCCTTGCAGCAAAAACTGACGGCGATGCTCGTCAAGCTCGAAATTAATGCTGAGACCATGCTCATCGGTAAGCAGTTTATTTTCCAGATCAACATTCAGCTTGTAGCCATCATGCTTTGCTGTACGCTGGAAGATCTCTTCAACTAGTTCTTCACTCAGCTTGATAGGCAAAATTCCGTTTTTGAAACAGTTATTGTAGAAAATATCCGCATAAGAAGGAGCAATAATAACTTTGTACCCATAGTCAAGAATTGCCCATGGAGCATGCTCACGTGAAGATCCGCAACCGAAGTTAGCGCGTGAAACTAGTACAGAAGCTCCCTCATAGCGTGGTTTGTTCGGCTCGAATTCCGCGTTCACATCACCATTTTCATGAAAACGCCATTCGAAGAAAAGAAATTGACCGAAGCCGCTGCGCTCAATGCGTTTCAAAAATTGTTTAGGAATAATAGCGTCTGTGTCGACGTTGACCCGGTCGACCGGGGCGACGATGCCTGTCAGTTGTTTAAACGGTTCCATATCAGTTATACCCCTCTCTCACGTGCAATTAGTTCAACACTTCTGATTTAACTTCCCAATCACGTACATCTGTGAAGCGACCCATAATAGCTGCTGCTGCAGCCATTGCCGGAGAAACAAGATGAGTCCGTCCGCCGCGGCCTTGACGACCCTCGAAGTTACGGTTGGATGTCGACGCGCAGCGCTCGCCTGGCTTCAATACGTCAGGGTTCATTGCTAGACACATCGAGCAGCCTGCATCACGCCATTCAAAGCCTGCTTCTGAGAAGATTTTATCCAATCCCTCTTCTTCAGCTTGAATTTTTACACGACCAGAGCCTGGAACGACAATTGCTGTTACTCTATCGCTAACCGTGTAGCCTCTAGCAATTTCAGCGGCTGCACGCAGATCTTCAATACGACCGTTTGTACAAGATCCGATAAATACATAATCGATAGCGATCTCACTCATCGGAGTACCTGGTTTCAAGTCCATATATTCTAGTGCCGCTTCTGCAGCTTTGCGTTCGTTTTCTGTCGGAAGATCAGCTGGGAAAGGAACAGATGCTGTAATGTTAGTACCCATACCCGGGCTAGTTCCCCAAGTTACTTGCGGGATCAAAGCATCTACGTCGAAAGGAAGAACTTTATCGAATTGTGCGCCTTCGTCAGTAGTAAGCTGTTTCCATGCTTCAATCGCTTCTTCGAAGTTTGCCGGTGAATATTGACGGCCGCGAAGGTAGTTGAAGGTTGTTTCGTCCGGAGCGATCATGCCTGCGCGGGCACCTGCTTCGATCGACATATTACAAACCGTCATACGCTCTTCCATAGTGAGGCTAGTAATAGCTTCACCTGTGAATTCGATAACATAGCCGGTTGCAAAGTCTGTACCATATTGCGCGATAACGCCAAGAATCAAATCCTTCGCAGTTACGCCTGGCTTACGTTTACCGTTAAAACGGATTTCCAATGTTTTGGCTTTGGATTGCTGCAAGCATTGTGTAGCCATTACATGTTCAACTTCACTTGTACCGATACCGAATGCAAGAGCGCCAAATGCGCCATGCGTTGAAGTATGACTGTCGCCGCAAACGATCGTTTTACCAGGATGCGTAAGGCCAAGCTCAGGTCCCATAACGTGTACTACGCCTTGATCAACACTATCAAGATCGAATAATGTTACGCCAAAATCTTTACAGTTTTGCGTAAGTGTATCGATTTGCTGCTTCGAAATTGGATCTGTAATGTTAAAACGGTCCTTCGTCGGTACGTTGTGATCCATTGTTGCAAACGTCAAATCCGGACGACGCACTTTGCGGCCCGAAAGGCGTAAGCCTTCAAATGCTTGTGGTGATGTCACTTCATGAACAAGCTGCAAGTCGATATAAATAACGCTCGGCTTTCCTTCTTCTTGATGAATGACGTGATTTTCCCAGATCTTCTCAAACATAGTCTTTTTCGTCATTATATTCACCCCATCGTTTCATTAAATCTTTCTGCTCTTCTTAACTGGATCTATCATAGCATTTCTTTCTTCATTGAACCAAGATATAATATCTATAACGTTTATAGGTAATAGCTATAATGAAAAATATCAATTTTATAGTAAATAGAAACGGATTATATTAAATTAGGAACGGAGTGTAAACTTATGGAACTGCGCCAACTCAATTATGTGATACAAATAGCATCCGAGAAAAATTTTTCACGAGCAGCGGAAAAGCTGCATATCGCCCAGCCTTCTCTAAGTCAGCAATTATCTAAGCTGGAGCAGGAGCTAGGCGTTCTTCTATTCCGACGTACAACCAATTCGGTTGAACTAACACAAGCCGGACAAGTATTTGTTGATAAAGCACAAACCATTTTAGATGCGGTAGAGCAGCTTAAGCAGGAAATGGATGATATGGCTCAAATGCGCCGCGGCCGGTTAGTCGTCGGGACATTGCCGATAACGGGATCACATATTTTACCCATTGTCCTGCCTGTGTTCGGTGCTCAATATCCGCAAATTGATGTTGTACTTGTTGAAGATACAACAGCTAAGCTTGAGCAATTAACAGCTAGCGGCGGAACAGACCTAAGTTTGCTTTCATTGCCGTTAATTGATAGTTCTCTCTCCTGGGAACCATTTATGGAAGAGGAGATTTGTTTAGCCGTCTCGTCGCAGCACCCGCTTGCTCAGCGTGAAGATTCAGTTGCCATTCATGAGCTTCAGGATGAGCCGTTCATTGGCCTAAAGCGCGGACAAGGATTTCGTCAAATAACAGTTGATCTATGTGAGCAAGCAGGCTTCACTCCGAGAATTGTGTTTGAGAGCAGCAATATAGAGACGATTCAATCACTCGTTGCTGGCGGTATGGGAATCGCCTTCGTCCCTAAAATGCTTACTCGTGTCAAAAACGCGGATTTTGCTCCAACTTACTTGACATTGAATCCTCAACCGACAAGAACATTAGTCATTGCCAGCCGAAAAGGCCGGTACTTGTCCAAAGCTGCGGAGGCCTTTATACGAACACTTAAAAAAACGATTACTCCCTACCATTGATCAAGCTTCATAGATGGAAGGTCTACGATCTTCAAATACGGGTATTTTCGATCGAACAGCATCGACAAGGGATAGATCAATATCTGCATAGAGAATGGTTTCCTCTTCTCCCGCTTCGGCAATTGTTTCTCCCCATGGATCTAAAACGATCGAATGACCGAAGAATTGCGAGTTGCCGCTCGTTCCCATCCGATTGCAGGCGATGACGAACATTTGATTTTCAATAGCTCTCGCCGTTAATAACGTTTTCCAATGATGCAAGCGAGGATGCGGCCATTCAGCCGGAACAAAAAGCAGCTTTGTACCATCGAGCGCAAGCTTCCTCGCCAGCTCTGGGAAACGAATGTCATAGCAAATCATCATGCCCGCTTGCGTTCCTTCTATTTCAAGCTTGCCGAGCTTATCCCCAGCAGTCAAATACTTCTCTTCCTCCATTAGACGGAACAAATGGATTTTGGAATAATCAGCAATGACCTCTCCTTGTCGATCATAAGCATAAATCGTATTCAAAACCTGCTCTGACCTCAGCTCAGCAATTGATCCACCGATTATATATACACCATGTTTTTTACTGAAATCAGATAAGAACTTCTTCGTCCTTTCTCCCTCTTGATCCGCAAGCGTTTGAATTTCCGTTAAAGCGTAGCCTGTATTCCACATCTCAGGAAACATAATCACATCAGGTTTTTGTTCATGAGCTACCGCTTCCTCCAGCATTATAGCCAGCTTTGCAAAATTCACTTCTGGATATCCTGCTTCTATATCCATTTGCAGCAGAGCAAGCCGCAATTTGTTATTCATCTGCCATTCCTCCCGATATTGCTTTATTTCCCTAATGATAACCTCTCATGGAACGGTGTCAAGATGGGAAACGTAACAACGAAGCCTTTACCATTTTGAGCTTAGAAAAGGAGAATGTCCATTATGCTGCCAAAAAGATATCTCACACTGCTTATCGTGTGCTGCTCGCTTTTTATGTTTGCACATGTAACGAATGCCCGCAGTGCGGATACTAGCGTCAACAACCCCGTCCCTGAAACAGAGCTAAAGCCTGTACAGGTATTTGATGTCTCTGTCGGAAAAATTGTAAAAACGATACCGAACGATAAACAGTTCCAAGCCTTCGCCGCCTCATGGGTTGGCTCAATAAAGGGACTAGCCCCGCAGCTAACAAATGACGAGAGCTGCAGCTACGTATACAGAGTGCCGCTTATGAAAGCTGTTACGATTAAAAACAAAGATATTTCGGTTACTTCTGACGATTTATTTTTGTTTTACTGCAAAGATAAGCCGCCGCTTCTGCTCGTATTCGATGAGAAAAGGAGACCGTACTTATTTTTATTTAAAGCAGATATTAAACCATTCATCCAAAAGGTTGGTCTGCCAGCGACCTAGAAACACCCTTCTCTAATTCACTCATTCATGCTAAATTAAAGCTATTGTTCAAACGTAAACGACTTTCGCCGTCTTCTACGGCAATAGCGATTTTATCATGTGGAGTGTGAAACATTGGAAACGAAAATCGGTCAACACCTAATTCAACCCGCGGATCGGATGAACGGACTTCCGACGCAATTTTTTGCCAAGCTGGTCGCCAAAGCTAATGCGCAAGCGGCCAAAGGACGCGACGTTATCAATTTGGGACAAGGCAATCCAGACCAGCCGACTCCTCCCCATATTGTTGCAAAGCTGCAGGAAGCTGCAGATAATCCGTTGTATCACAAGTATCCGCCTTTCAGCGGCTATTCTTTCTTAAAGGAAGCTGTCGCTAAACGATACAAAGAGGATTACAACGTGGATATTGATCCAACAACGGAAGTAGCTATTTTATTTGGAGGAAAGACTGGCCTCGTTGAAATTAGCCAGTGCTTGCTCAATCCGGGTGACGTATGCCTCGTCCCTGATCCAGGCTACCCAGATTATTGGTCAGGTGTAGCGCTTGCCGGTGCGGAAATGTCCTTTATGCCGCTTACCGAGCAGAACAGCTATTTGCCTGATTACAGTGCGATTAGTCCTGAGATAGCTAAGCGAGCTAAGCTTATGTTTATGAACTATCCGAATAACCCTACTGGTGCTGTAGCCAATGCAGCATTTTATGAACAAACGGTGGAGTTTGCTCGTGAGCATGGTATCGTGATCTCAAGCGATTTTGCATACGGTGCTATTGGCTTCGACGGCAATCAGCCAATTAGCTTTTTGCAAACATCAGGCGCCAAGGAAGTCGGCGTAGAGTTCTACACCTTGTCCAAAACATACAATATGGCTGGATGGCGCGTCGGGTTCGCAATTGGTAATGCTCAAATCATAAAGCTGATTAACCTGATTCAAGATCATTACTACTGCAGCTTATTTGGCGGTATTCAAGAAGCTGCCGCATTGGCTTTATCTGGTCCGCAGGACTGTGTCGCGGATCTGAGATTGATGTACGAGAGCAGACGCGAAGCTCTGTTCTCCGCGCTTGAGAAGATTGGTTGGAAGGCTGCCCGCCCAGGCGGATCGTTCTTCTGCTGGCTTCCGGTACCTAAGGGATATACGTCGGAAACATTCGCTGATTTACTTTTGCAAGAAGCAGATGTTGTTGTAGCTCCTGGAGTAGGCTTCGGAACCCACGGAGAAGGCTTCGTACGTCTTGGGCTGTTAACAAGTGAAGCGCGTCTGGAAGAGGCAATAGAGCGGATCGGTAAACTCAAATTATTTCAAGTTTAATGGACGTATACTTATCATCCACTAGCGCCTGTCTTGCTTTACAGCGGCATTGGATCGTGATATGATTATAGGAATTGAACATGAAACGTGATGACGGGACTAGTAAGCATGAATGGGTCGCGCTCAGAGAGTAAATTCCATCGGCTGAAAGAATTTACCCCGACCGCTTGCCGAACCTACCTCCGAACGGCCGGCTTTGAACCGGACAGCGCCTTCTGTTATTAGGCTTAAGCTGGATGTCCTTTTTGCCGAGGACATCAACAAAGGTGGTACCGCGGAAGCTAAGACTTTCGTCCTTTATTGGACGAGAGTCTTTTTTGTTGTCATGAAACGAGCATAGGATGGGATAAATGATGTCGGAACGTATTGTCGTGAAAATTGGTAGCAGTTCGCTAACATCGGAAGAAGGCGGCTTAAATCGCGAACGTATTCAGTATTTTGCTGAGGAATTAGCTTCTTTGCATAAGAATGGTGATAGCGTGATTCTTGTAACTTCAGGCGCTGTAGCTGCAGGTTTTCGTCAAATTGGCTATCCTTCTAAGCCGAAGCTCGTTCATGAGAAGCAAGCTGCGGCAGCGGTTGGTCAAGCACTCCTCATGCAAGCCTATCAAGATGCATTTAGCCGGTTTGGTATTGTAGCCGCACAAATCTTGCTTACAAGAGCAGACTTCTCCAATCGTCGTCGCATTCAAAATGCGCTAATGACTATTGAAGAACTGCTCAAACAAGGAATTATCCCTATTATTAATGAAAATGATACAGTTGCCACAGATGAGCTAGTACCAATGTTCGGTGATAATGATAACTTGTCTGCACTCGTTGCGGTGATGACCAAGGCGGCAAAGCTTGTAATCATTACAGATATGGATGGTTTATATACAGAGGATCCGCGCAAAAACCCGCAAGCTGTCAAAATTGAACGTGTCGAGCAAATTTCCGAAGATATTTTAAAGCTAGCTGGAGGCGCCGGTTCATCTGTAGGAACTGGCGGTATGCGCTCAAAAATTGAAGCGGCTCGTATCGCTATGAGAAGCGGTGTTCACGCGTTTATTGGCAAAGTGCAGCAAGGCGGCGAGCTATCGCTAGCTGTGCAGGGTATCGGCCGAGGCACCTATTTTGATACGAAGCTGCATAGCTTGTCTATGAAGAAGCAATGGCTAGGCTTCCATTCAGTACCTCAAGGTCGAATAACTGTTGATGATGGCGCGGTAAATGCTCTGCTCGATGGCGGAAAAAGTCTCCTCCCTGCTGGGATTACTGAAATTCATGGTGAATTTCATTCAGGTGATGTCGTAGAAGTAAAGAGTTCACATGGAGAAACAATAGGCAGAGGTGTCGTCAATTACGACGCTTGGCAGATCCAAGCCGTAGCTGGGCTTACAACCGAAGAAGTACGCCGCAGAGTTGACGTGGCGCGCATTGAAGTTATTCATCGTGATGAATGGATTACTTTAAAATAAAACGAGTTACATTTTACGCTAGGAGGGTTTTTCATGCAAATAAGTGAAGTGAGACAAAAAGCAATACTTGCCAATAAAGCCGCAACCGTTATGAACCGTTTGACAACAGAGCAAAAAAATACGGCACTTGAACAAATGGCCGATGCGCTGCTCTCTGAGACAGCTTCCATAATAGCGTCTAATGAGCTCGACCTGCAGCGCGGACGCGAGCAAGGTACGAGTCCTTCTCTTCTGGATCGTCTTGCACTAAACAAAGAACGTGTTGCCGCAATAGCGGAAGGACTTAGACAAATTGTTTCTCTACCTGATCCAGTCGGTGAGCTGCTCGAAAAATTCAACCGTCCAAATGGGCTGCTTGTTGAAAAGATTAGAGTGCCGCTTGGAGTTATTGGTATGATCTACGAAGCACGTCCCAATGTAACTGTAGATGCGGCCGGCCTTTGTCTCAAAACGGGAAATTGCGTTGTGTTGCGAGGTGGATCTGCTGCTATTGAATCCAATCGCAAAATTGTTGAAGTGCTGAAGAATGCACTTGAAGCAACTGAAATGCCTTCCGATGCTATTCAGCTAATCGAAGATTCTGATCGCGCTTCTGTCAATGAGATGCTCAAATTGAACGGCTTGCTTGACGTTGTCATTCCACGCGGTGGAGCTTCTCTTATTCGCAACGTAGTTGAAAATGCCACCGTCCCTGTTATTGAAACTGGAGCAGGCATTTGCCATACTTTTGTAGACGAAAGTGCAAACTACCAAATGGCGGAAGACATTGCATTTAACGCAAAGGTACAGCGTCCTTCCGTTTGCAATTCTATGGAGACGCTGCTCGTTCATGAATCGTTCGCGGCTCAGCATCTTGCCGCTCTTGCAAAACGATTTACAGAAGCTGGAGTTGAGCTCCGCGGCTGTGAGAAGACTCTTGCCATTTTGTCTGATGCCAAAATGGCGTCGGATGAGGATTACAGCACAGAATACAATGACTATATTATGAATATTCGGATCGTATCGGATCTTGATTCTGCTCTTGAGCATATTAGCCGTTTCGGCACTAAGCATTCTGAATGCATTGTAACTGAAAATACGAAAAATGCTGAACGCTTCATTCAAGAAATTGATGCGGCTGCGGTTTATCATAACGCATCCACTCGCTTCACCGATGGTTTTGAATTCGGCTTTGGTGCAGAGATTGGCATCAGTACACAAAAGCTGCATGCCCGTGGTCCAATGGGACTGCCTGCCCTTACCTCAACTAAATACCGGATTTATGGAACGGGTCAAATACGCGGATAATATGCCCGTAAAAAAAACAATCTGACTACTATTTTGGAGGTAGATACACGATGTCCTTATTAACACATACCGGCATTGCCTCTCTTCAAATATGCTTTTATGGCGCTGGCTCGATGGCTGAAGCGATTGTTAGAGGCCTTATCAATGAAAAATTGCTCGAACCTAATCGCATATCCATGCTGAACCGTCAAAATGAACAGCGTTTGACAGAGCTTCACGAGCGCTACGGCATACGTACAATCGTTCAAGGCTCAAGCAATGAAGCCTATTTACGCGAAGCGGATATTATCTTCCTGGCAATGAAGCCGAAGGATGCAGCAGCGGCTTTAACAGCGATAAAGCCCCTTCTATCTTCAAAGCAGCTTATTATTTCCGTAATCGCTGGACTGTCAATCTCATCAATAGAGCAACTGCTTGGTCAGCCTCTCGCGATCGTAAGATCAATGCCTAATACATCCAGCACAATTGGTCTCGGAGCGACAGGAATCAGCTATTCCGAAGCGGTCACTTCACAGCAGCGTCAATTGACTGAAGCTATTTTCCAATCCGTAGGCATTAACGCGGTTGTTGATGAGTCATTACAACAAGCGGTAACCGGTGTATCCGGTAGCGGACCCGCATATGTGTATTATTTCATGGAAGCTATGATCAATGCTGGTGTTGAGCTTGGCTTGACTGCTGAAGCAGCGAAAGAGCTCGTCGTACAGACGGTGCTTGGCGCGGCTCAAATGGTTCAATCAACCGGAGAAGAGCCAGCTGACTTAAGACGTAAAGTAACTTCCCCTAATGGAACAACGCAAGCGGCGATTGAAAAGATGGATGAGCATCATTTTACCGAGTCTATTAAAAAAGCGGTATCCCGCTCCGCGGAGCGTGCTGGAGAGCTTGGCGCTGACATTGAAAGGAGCATAACCGAATGAGTGGAGTATGTATCGCAACCTATAGATCTTATGACGACAAAGCAGATTTTCATAAAAAGGCACTTTCCATTGCTGTCGGCTTGACTGTTGGCAGCTGGACCGAACTTCCAGAAGCTCAAAAGGCTAGTATGGAAAAACATTTAGGTAAAGTGATATCCGTAAAAGTGCATGAGCCAGCAACAGCTGCACCAGGTGAACGCTTTGCTGACATTCAAATCGCGTATCCCGATATTAATTTCAGTCGTGATCTACCTGCGCTGCTTGTTACCGTGTTTGGCAAGCTATCGATGGATGGCCGGATCAAGCTTACAGATCTTGATGTATCGGAGACGTTCGCCTCCGCTTTTCCTGGTCCTAAATTCGGTCTGAATGGCATTCGTGAACTTCTTGGCGTTCATGACCGACCATTGCTTATGAGTATTTTCAAGTCAGTAGTTGGTTATGATCTCGCTAATTTGCAGGATCAATTTTATAAGCAAGCATTAGGCGGTGTCGATCTCATTAAAGACGATGAGATTCTATTTGAAAACCCGCTTACTCCACTTGAGAAGCGTGTGGAAGCCTGTATGGAAGCAGCTCGGCGCGCTCAGGAAGAAACAGGACAAAAGCTACTATATGCAGTCAATCTGACCGGCCCAACCTCTCAGCTGGCCGCCAATGCGCGTAAAGCAATCGCAGCTGGCGCCAACGCGCTTTTATTTAACGTTCTGGCATATGGCTATGACGTATTGCATGAATTAAGCAGCGATTCAACCATAAATGTGCCGATTGCCGCTCATCCTGCTATGGCTGGTGCTATGTATCCATCTCCGCATTACGGAATCGGAGCATCACTGCTGCTTGGCAAGCTGATGCGTCTTGCTGGCGCTGATCTTGTACTTTTCCCTTCTCCATACGGCTCAGTCGTTATGCCTAAGGAAGAAAATCTAGCTGTTAAAGACGCTTTGCTTGCACCGATGCATGGTTTGCGGACGAGCTTCCCTGTGCCATCGGCTGGTATTCACCCCGGCTTGGTGCCGCTTATTTTGAAAGACTTCGGTACGGACGTTGTAGTAAATGCCGGCGGTGGCATACATGGGCATCCGATGGGCACTGCTGCTGGCGGCCAAGCGTTCCGCCAAGCTATTACAGCTACGATGAATGGCGTCTCGCTACGTGAAGCTGCTGATCTGCAAGGTAATGAGCCACTGCAAGCAGCAATAAATGTTTGGGGGATTAAAGAATAATGACAGTTAACCATACATCTAAGAAACGCATCGTATTTTGTGATTTTGACGGTACTATTACGATTAATGACAATATTATCGCAATTATTAAACACTTCAATCCACCGGGCTGGGAGAAAATCGCCGAGCAGACTATAGCTCAAGAGCTAACAATCAAAGACGGTGTGGGACAACTGTTCCACCTCCTTCCTACTTCTATGCAGCATGAAGTTATAGATTTCAGCATATCCAATGCAAAGATTCGAGACGGTTTTGCTGAGTTTCTACAATACTGCAAGGAACAGCAAATTGAATTTTACGTAACGAGCGGCGGTATCAATTTTTTCATCTATCCGATTCTCGAGCCATTTGGGATTCCCTTTGACCATATCTATTGCAATGGCAGTGACTTTAGCGGTAAAACCATTGAAATAACTTGGCCAAACCCTTGTGATGAACATTGCAGCAGCGATTGCGGTATGTGTAAGACAACGATCATGCGCAACTTTCCTGCTGATGAGTACGAACGAATTATTATCGGGGATAGCGTAACTGATTTTGAAGGGGCGAAGCTGGCAGATGTGGTATTCTCTCGCTCCCACCTTACTGTAAAATGCAAGGAGCTAGGCTTGAAGCATCATGAATATAAAACGTTCCACGACATCATTAATTATATGAATGCGGAAAGGACAACTACAAAATGAGCTTTCAACAAATCGCATTAGAAGATAAGCAGCGGGCTTTGTCTGAGCTAAAAGAAGTTAAGGAGCTGTTCGCCACTCGCGGATGGTTCCCTGGAACGAGCGGCAATCTCTCGATCCGCGTTGGCGACTTTAAACCAGACGACTTTCAATTCGCTATTACAGCTAGCGGCAAAGACAAAACGATCCACACGCCAGAAGACTATTTGTTCGTTGATCAAGAAGGTAAGCCTTGCGAGACAACGAGACTAAAGCCTTCCGCAGAAACGCTTATTCATTGTGAGATTTACAAGCTGACTGGTGCCGGTGCTATTTTCCACGTACATACGGTATTCAACAGCGTGATCTCTGAGTACTTCTGGGATCGCAAATCCGTACCCGTTGACGGCGTCGAGCTGATTAAAGGCTTTAACATTTGGGATGAAGAAGCGCATATCGATATTCCGATTGTGTCCAACTTCGCTCACATCCCATCAATCGTCCCAGAAATAACAGATCGAATCGTTCCGAACATTCCCGGTATATTGCTGCGGAAGCACGGCATTTACGCTTGGGGTGCTAATGCTTTCGAAGCTAAGCGCCATCTCGAGGCGTTTGAGTTTATTTTCGAATATGTGTATCGGTGGGAACTGTTGAATCGCGGCAATCGATAAGTTCTAATAAGTGAAAACAGCTGTCGCCGTCCTTGCGGCAAAAGCTCTTTTCGCGGTGAATTATAAGTGTGAAACATATAAATTCTTATCATTCAAGGTGAAACGGCTGTCGCCGTCCTTATGGCGGTGGCGCGTTTCATTCTGCAGAAATATAGAGAAAGTATGGAAAAATGATATACTTTCCTATATTTCAAGAAAAACCGGGGAAAACCACCCCGGTCTATTTGTTTGCAACGACCTACAATTGAGCAGGGGTCCCACTTCTATTCACTTCATTTCTGTCCTCCGCAGATTTCTTTCCTACCGATCATTAATTTAGTATTCATTTCCAATAAAATCTTTTCATTATGCATTTGATTGATTTCTGGAAGGTATTGGTGGAAATCTGCTTAAATGATACAATCATAATAGGTTGAACATTTTCACCAATCAGTCAGATGTCAGATGATATGAGGAGGATTTTATTTGAAGAAGATTGTCGTTTTCCCCGCCATTATCATTATCACAGTGGCTGCTGTTTATGGTGTGATGATGGCTCAAGACAGAGCTAAGTCGTATGCCGAGATTGCGGATACCCTTGGAAACCTGGCCTATAATAAGCCTATTGTTGTAAGTAGCACAAGCTTAATGGTCCCAAAGAAAAATCTAGTTCTTAATAAACCTGTAGTGGCAAGCGGTACTCAAGGTAAACCCTATCGCGGCGAAATGGCAGCAGATGGTGAGCTCAGCACGCGTTGGGCAACAGGTGATGCTAGCACAGGTAACACTTTAGAGTTTGATTTTGAAAGCGATATCACATTTGATCGTGTTGAGTTTACACAATTTCACGAAAAGGTTGGAAGTTATACCATTCAATACTGGAAAGATAATTCCTGGCATGATGCCTATTCAGGCGAAAATATCAAAGGTGGCTATACCAATGCAAGCGAAAGCTATAATTTCACACCAGAAATCGTCGACTTCCCTCCGGTAACAGGCAGCAAAGTTCGATTCGTCATCGATTCGATTTCAAATGGACTGAGTTTCTGGGAAATTGGAGTATATAACTCAGCAGACAGCCAAGGTGCACTGGTACCGAATCCGATGTATGATGGCTCCAAATTAGTAGATGCTGACCCCGGCAGCTATTGGAAAACGGAAGATACAGTCCAGTCTGCGACAATCGATGTGGAATTCGGGAAAACGATCCCATTCAATCAAATAGAGTTCTTACAGCCCATTTTAAAATACGGCAATTATACCGTTCAATACTGGGATGGCTCGGTGTGGATCGATGCGCTTCAAGGCCAATTTTATGCGAACAAAGAAAGTTTAGTGTTCAAGCCCGTAACCGGTAGTAAATTAAGATTGAAACTAGATTTAAGTCCTGGAATTTCCGGTCTAAGCATTTCAGAGCTTGAGGTCTATAACACGACTGCCGATCCGGGACTGTCGCGCGGACAACGGGTGTTAATTGACAAAGGGCTGCAGCAGCAGTCATGGGTTACCACCGATCAGACTGGTCGTGCCTTCCCTTCTGCACAAGAATGGAAGGATATACATTTTACAAGTCCAGCTTACTATGAGGCTCCTATGTACAACAAAGCGTTTCATGATGCGCTTCCAGAATCACAGTGGTCTTTAGCGCAAGTGCCATCTGCTGTTTCAGGTCCGACGTCGCAAGAACATTTTCTAAATGAACAACAACGGGCGAATCTATCCAATCTTGTTAGCATGCAATTTGGAGATGAAGAAGAATTTGGCGCTTCAGTCGTCCAGTCATTAACAGGCTGGTATGATATAAGTCGCAAATTGTATCCTGATGCAATCGTACATAACAATCAATATATCGGGCAATGGAACACCGACCAAATTAGATCCTATACTAGAGCCGCAAAACCAGACATCTTGACATATGATTGGTATTACTTTAGTTCTGAAGGACAGTATCCAGGTGGAAGTGTCATAGGTTTGTATAATGATATCAACATATATCGCACGATCGCTTTAGAAGGTTATGATGGAACAGGACGCTCGCCAATTGCTTTTGGACAATACACACAAGGTTTTGAAAACGGGCCTGATTATATTCCATCAGAATCCGAGCTCAGTATTGTGTCATCTGCTACCTGGACCATGGGTGGAAAATGGTTGAGCATGTTCCGATGGGAAGAGGATAATGGAAACGTATTCATTTTCCACGACAGCAATGGCAACCTGGCACCAGCTTACTATCAATTCGCTGAATTGGGCAAACAGGGTAACAATATTGGTAATTATCTAGTCCGTTTGAACAGCACGGATGTCCGTTTTTTACCAGGGGAACATCCCGTTAATGGGAGCGATAAAATGGTCAAGAATCAAAAACCGGGTTCTATTGCACTATGGGAACCGTCTGCAGATCCGTACATTCAAACTGTTGATGTTCAGAATATCGGTGAAACGAACAAAGGTCAACGAGGCGACGTTCTCATCGGGTATTTCGAGCCTCTAAAAGGGCTAACGAAGAAGGATATGAAAGCCCTACCAGCGAACGCTACGAACTACTTTATGATTCTGAATGGTTTGACAGCAAGTGGAGATAGCGGAACATCGAAAAATACGCAACAACAGATCACATTGACCCTTGACCTGAAAGACAAGAAAGAATTGCTGTATCGAGTGAACAGTATGACGGGTGATATTGAAATGGTGAAGTTGACTCCAATTGCAGGACAGGAAAATATGTACGTTGCAGTTCTTACGCTCGGCGGTGGTAAAGCTGATTTATTTTTCTGGAAGTAGATATGGGATGGAAACAGCGGCGGACTAGGACTTGAAGATAAAGCCTTAGACTGCCGCTGTTTTTATTTAGCTATCATTTGCTCTCTGTTCCACTTCATCCAACTCAGCAACATATGCACATTTGAATCGTTCTACCGGCTTTTCCCAAAACGGACTTGGTAAGAAGTCCGGCTCTTATATACATTCCCCCTCACCTCACAAACTATAATGTTTCAAATACGGTTTTGCTTGCTCGTTAAACATTTCATAATAGGCCCCGCCCAGTCTAATCAATTCGTCATGACTACCAGACTCTACAATCTGACCGTTCTGCACGACAAGGATTAAATCAGCTAACACCGATGCTGTTAAACGATGGGATACAAGGATGACCGTTTTCTTCTCAAGCTGGTCAATTACTTTCTTGTAAACTTCTATTTCCGCAATCGGATCAAATGCTGCAGTAGGCTCATCCAGAACGATGACGCCGTGATCATTGGCAAATGCTCTGGCTAGTGCTAATCTTTGCCACTCTCCTCCGGAGAGACCTCTTCCACCAAACTCTCTATCTAGTGAGCAATCTAATGACCTGCACTAAAGGAACATGGAGGATTGCTGTGGACAACAGAAGGTTTATAAAAGCCCTTATTAAAATGAAGCTGAATCAGTCTAAGACTTTATTTTCTATTTACACTTTTTACCATTGTTCAAAATGGTACTCCATTCACTAGTGGATACTTCATTCGAGGGTGGCTTAGAATAATTAGGTTACTCTCGTGCTCTCATCCCAGCAGTAGCTCGCCTAGTAAATGAATACTCGAAAAAAAAACTGCAAGCTCGAAAATCAAGCTTACAGAGCTCAGACTAACCAAAAAAGAGACTATAAGCTCCAAAACCGAGCTTACAGCCTCCCTTTCCGTCAAAAAATCAGCGATATTCAAGCTGTAAACTCAAAAATCATGCTTAAGTCCCTCTACTTAACCACAAAAGGTGACTTTAAGCTCCTAAAATGTGCTTACAGCTTTCTTTATTGCACTCATCATGCGTGATCAGTTGCAATCTTCTATACACAAATGGTGCAATAAGATTTACATGAACCAAGCAATTACATCAGAAACTGAGCTCATAGCACTCTTATTTACCACAGATTAGCCTCTGCCGCCGCCTCTAAACTTTTGTGAATGGGCGCGCGCTTCTTCCGCATTAGTTACCCGATTGCGGCTCCATTCGATTAGTATGCGATCGATGTAGCGCAAGCTTAGCTTGCCTGCGAACACCGCTTCCTTCAGCGCAAAGCGTATGATTTCATCCGTATAACGGTCTTCATCCAGCCAGCCGCTGATGGTCTCGCACTCCATCGGTGACAATAAGCGCCCCAGCTCCTGCTCGAACACGCTGAACAAATCGGATGCTGATGCAGCAAGCTGCTTCTCAGGCTGCCGCTCCGCTTTCTTCGATTCCCGCTTTTGCTCCGCGGTTATCTGAGCTGCCTTAAGCAGCCAGCCACTCCAGTTGTAGCGTTCAGATTGCATCCCTGTCCCGCTGTCGACATACTCATCAATCGTTAGAAAGCCGTCCTTAATTAGTCTTCCCAGCATTTGTCCCACTTCTCGAACGGTCATTCCCATTCGCTCAGCAAGCTCCTCTGGTACTGGGAAGTCATTTAAATCCGCTTCCATGTAAACCATTATTTGAAGAAGGAGCATTGCTTCCGTGTCCGATAGATCAAGCTTTCGGTAAGTGCGAAGCAGCATGGCGGATATATGAACACCGCCATCCTGCAACGCAGCGGCCATGCCATGCGAATACGCCTTCCAAATCTCGTTGTTCACTGCCTGCCGCCTCCCTATTTAACATCGCTTATTATGTTGTTGAAGCTTTGGATTCTAGAACTATTTTATACGTATCTCTCGCGATCAATAGCTCCTCATTCGTTGGAACGACGAGTACCTTTACCCGTGAGCTGTCTGTAGATATGATTCGAACATCGTTGCTGCGTACAGCATTCCGCTCTTCATCAAGTTCAATACCAAGAAACGAGATGCCCTCGCATACTGCTTTTCGCAAAATGACTGAGTTTTCTCCAACACCTGCAGTGAATACTAATGTGTCAAGGCCATTCATTGCTGCCGCATAGGCGCCAATATATTTTTTTAACCGATAGGTGTACATCTCAAAAGCTAAAGTCGCATTTTTGTCGCCTTCTTGCATAGCATCCGTTATTTCTCGCATATCGCTGCTTACTCCAGAAATGGCTAACAGACCACTGTGCTTGTTAAGCATAGAATTAGCCTCATTCAGAGTCAATTCTTCTTTATTCATAACATAAGGTACAATCGCCGGATCGAGGTCACCGCTTCTCGTTCCCATCATTAAACCTTCGAGCGGAGTCATCCCCATACTTGTATCCAATGATTTACCATCCAGTATAGCGGCACAGCTAGCCCCATTACCTATATGGCATGAAATCATTTTAAGCTTTTCCAATGGCTGCTTTAAATAAGCAGCCGCTTGTCCGCTAACATACAAATGGGATGTACCGTGAAAACCATATCTGCGAATTTTATGACGGCGATACAATACGGTTGGTATCGCATATAAATATGATGTCTTAGGCATCGATTGATGAAAAGCCGTGTCAAACACTACCACCTGAGGGACTTCAGGCAAAGCTGCTTCTACTGCCATAATTCCCATCATATGTGCTGGATTGTGTAGAGGGGCTAGATCAAAAAGTCTGCTTATTTCTTGTTTTACTTCTTCCGTGACAATGACGGAATTACTGAATGCCTCGCCGCCATGAACAATACGATGTCCTACGGCATCGATTTCATTCATTTGAGAGATCGCTCCATGAGTGGGATGAGCTAACATTTCAGTAACACGCTTAACCGCTGTTACATGATCCAATATTTCACTAACTGTGTGAACCTCAGGCTTATCAATCGGCTTATAGGTGACAATTGAAGTATCCATGCCTATTCGTTCTACACGGCCGCTTGCAAGCACCGATTCATCTCGCATATCATAAAATTGGTATTTTAAAGAAGAACTTCCAGAATTAATAACGAGTACTTTCATTAGATTCTGTCTCCATCCATGTCATATTTAAAGAAGCCTACACCCGATTTCACTCCAAGGTGTCCAGCTCTCACCATTTTTTTCAATACAATTGAGGGACGATATTTGAGCTCGCCATATTCTCGAAACATTCTTTCAAGTGCAGCTAATACAGAATCTAAGCCAAAGCGATCACACATTTCGAAAGGTCCATGCTGAAAGGAGTACCCAATCCGCATAGCGCTGTCTATATCCTCAGCAGTTGCCACACCCTCTTCAAGAACATGCAAGGCTTCATTAATAAATAAACAAATGAGACGACTTGTTACAAAGCCAGGTGATTCAAAAACCATGATCCCTTTTTTATTAATAATTTTCTCTACGAAATGCTTGGTTCTCACAAATGTATCCTCAGACGTTTTCAAGCCTCGTACGATTTCAACTAAATCAATTTTATACACTGGAAAAATAAAGTGCATGCCAATAACTCTTTCAGGATTCTGAGTAACACTAGCAAGTTCTGTCATGCTGAGTGTAGAAGTATTGCTTGCCAATATAACGTCAGTACCGCAAACTTGATCGATTTGTTCAAATACCGCTTTTTTGCTATCTAAATCCTCTGATATGGTTTCAATTACAAGTCCACATTCCGCGAGCTTCTCTAAATATGTAGTTGTTTCAATTCGATTAAGGATAAGTTTTTTCTCTGTTTGGGTAAGCGCCCACTTCTCGATTTGTTTATCAAGACTGACCTCGATCATGTGTAACCCATACGCAAGGCGTTCTTGCGAAATTTCGATCATCACAACATCTAACCCTTTGGAAGCAAGCATTTCTGCAATGCCCTGCCCCATTGTACCTATACCTACAACACCGACTTTTTTTATATGCAATTTGATAAGCTCCCTTAGCATCGAATGTGTATGAATCATTTTACATAATGGAAGAAATCGATATAAACAGTTTTATCTCATTATAACGGATTTAGTCGAAAAAAAAAGACAGACTCGATGTCTGCCTTCAATTTGTAATAATTAGCTCGATTTATGCCGCCTTATATCGCTCTAATAAACCTCTAAATTCAGCACCACTAAGCGTTTCCTCTCGAAGTAAGGTTTGTAGCGATTGTGTGAACACTTCTCGTTTCTTCTCAAGCAGCGCTTTCGTCTGTGCCATCAGTTTGTCTAAAATAGTACGATTAATGTTAGCCCAAGCGTCTGGGGTCATCATTGAGGAATCAATAATACCAAGCTCAGTTAATCCTGACTCCACAAGTGTCTTAACGATACCTATTGATTGATCGAAGTCTCCTCGCGATCCGGTACTGCGATCTCCGTAAAATATTTCTTCGGCGGCTGCCCCGCCAAGCGCGATCATAATTTGTCCATGTAAAAATGGTGTCGTATATAAATAATGATCCTGCTGAGGATTATGACGAACATAGCCAAGCGCTTGACCGCGCGGAGACAACGCCACCTGCGAAACGCTTCCCGGACGAACTATTTCCGCCGTAATCGCATGTCCCAGCTCATGCAGCGCAATCCGTTCACGCTCTTCCTTCGTCGCTTCCCGATCCGTCTTCTCACCCATCATAACCTTATCGATTGCCATAGAAATATGCTTTTCCATAATCAAGGCGCTATTCTCTCTCAATGCATAAATAGCTGCTTCGTTCATTACGCTCTCAAGCTGCGCCCCAGAGAAACCAAATGATTCCTCCGCAATTTTTTTCATATCAACGTTATCGCTGATCGGTTTATTTTTTGCATGAATGTTTAAAATATGCAGCCTGCCCTTTTTATCCGGCAAGTCAACTCCGATATGACGATCGAAGCGTCCCGGTCTAAGCAGTGCACTATCGAGCATTTCTTTCCTGTTCGTTGCCGCGATGATTAAGATTCTTGGAGATTCGTTCGCGTGGATACCATCCATTTCAGTAAGCAGCTGATTTAACGTTTGATCATATTCACGATGCTGCCCGCCATCACGCTTTCCGCCGATTACTTCAATTTCATCTATAAAAATAACGGCATTGCTTTTACCTTCTTTGCTTGCCTTCATACGGGCTTCCTTAAAAAGCTCACGCACGCGTCCCGCTCCAACACCAACATACATTTCAACAAATTCACTGCCTGATGCAGTTAAATAGATTGAATCTGTATATTGTGCCGCTGCTTTAGCCAGCAGTGTCTTACCTGTACCTGGAGGACCCGATAATAAAATACCTTTTAGCGGGCGTATGCCGAGCTTTGCAATTTCTTCTCGGCGCACGAGAAAGTCAAGTGCTTCTACAAGCTCCTGTTTCGCCCGCTCCTGACCTCCAATCTGATCGAAGGACAATGGAGTTGATTTCGATTCTGAACGCCGCTTCTGGCTAGGCAGCGCAGTTAGCTTCCCTCTACCGCGTGTGGCGAAGGCAACAACAAATGCCAAAATGCCAAGAAGCAGCACTGGCAGTACATTCACTTCAATAAAAATTAAAAAAACAAGTAATATAGGCACAAAACCAATAACGATTTCCATCCAATATTTACGCATTCGTCCACACCTCCAATTGAGCAGGCGTGCGCGGAAGCACAACATATTTGACGGATTGTTCATTTTTCAATGTGATATATACATTTTTATCGTCCATCTCAGTCGTAACCGTGACGTCTTTATATGGTTTAATCGCTTCATTCATTGCATTTGGTATATCCGAATAAGACTTTGTTTCCATTGCTTCTGCAATCTCAAATAATGATGCATACCAAAGATCATCTAGTTGTTTATCAGGTTTTGTCTGAAACTGAAGCACAAGCTCTCGGTTTCCAAATACATCCTTACCGTTTTTGGAGATCGTTTCATATATGGTTCTTACATTTGCATTAGGTGTTAATTCAAGCTCTATCGTTACCTGTTCACGGCTCATTACGGGTTTCGACGCCTTTACGACATTATCTATTTCTTTCACCGCTTGCTCCAAGGGAGCAGCAACAGCAACTTGATTATAAATAGCCCAGCCGCCGAACAATAACGATGCGGCAATTGCTGAAGTAATTATAATAGGAATGACACGTGGTTTCTTTATCATCAATTAATTCGCCTCCCGCAGCTTTATGTTTATATAAAGTGTATAATTCGTATATCAGCTTTTCTATACGATAGTATATCATATCATGCAGCAATACGGGCATTGTAAAAACAGGAAACGGAGCCTCACGGCTCCGTTTTAGCTGGCAGCTTATATTCATCAATGAAATTTCCGCTGTCAAAAGTATAAAATGCATAGTAATGATGACCTTGACCAGCATCATTAGCTTTATAGTAAACTTCCCATACCGGTTCGCCGTTAAGCAGTCCCGGTTGAATCCTCTTTACATCTGCATCAGGGTGTTCAGCAGTGAAAGCACCTGCTAGTGCTCTCGAAGATATGGCATCCGTCGCTTTAATCATTATGGGCTGCCCATCTTTAATAATCCATACAAAAATATCTTCTTCCTCTTGATTAACGCCTTCTACAATCCAGCTTTCCGTATTCCATACATGCTTGTAAATGTTCTCTACGCTTGCAAGATTCGCAGCCTCAATTGCTTGAGCTTTTATTTCGCTCGCTGCTGACCATTTTTCCATCTGTATGTCACGATAGTAAATACCGAATCCCGTTAGCAAGAGAAGCAAACTGGCTACAATTACGAATATCCAGCGCTGCGTTGACATAAATGGCGGACGTTTCCTAGCTGTCGCTCGCATTAGGCTTGAAGTAAACGATCGAAGCTGGCTTGCGCTTCAAATCGAATTTTCTCCTCATCCATCCAAGTACATTCCCCATTGCGCAATACTTGGCGTCCATCAATCCATACATGCTTTACATCACGGCCAGAACCGGAGTATACAAGATGGGATACAATATCTGTTAACGGGTAAAAATGTGGTTGATCCATATCAATTGCAATAAAGTCAGCTTTCATTCCGACACGCAGGCTGCCAATATCGTTTTGCTGCCATATCGCGCGAGCACCATAGGTCGTCCCCATCTTCAAAGCTTCCATTGCTGGAATTACAGTTGGATCACCCGAAACACCTTTATGGAGTAATGCAGTGAAACGAATTTCCTCAAACAAATCTAAGTTGTTATTGCTCGCTGCGCTGTCAGTACCAAGCGATACGGTGATTCCTGCACGAAGCAAATCTGGAACACGAGCAATTCCGCTAGCAAGCTTTAGATTGCTCACTGGATTATGCGAGACGGAAACCCCTTTTGCTGCCAGCAGCTCAATCTCAGCATCATTTAAATGAACCGCATGAGCCACCAAGGCAGGACGAGTGAAAAACCCATGACGATCTAAATGCTCAACCGGACGCAAGCCGTATTCGCGTACATTTTGCTCTACTTCGGCAATCGTCTCAGACATATGTGTATGAAGCGGCAAATTATAATCATGTGCTGCTTGTACAAATTTCTCAATATAATCCGGCGGACAAGTGTATGGCGCGTGCGGAGAAATCATCGTCGTTATGCGGCCGTCCGCCTTGCCATTCCACTCACGTGCGAATGAAATAGCTTCTGCAAGCTTCGCAGCTTGCACATCTTCCGGACATAAACCAATTACTCCACGAGTCAAGCAGCCACGAATTCCCGATTGCTCAACCATTTGCGCAACCTGTTCCATTCGATCATACATATCAACAAATGCTGTTGTTCCGCTGCGCAGCATTTCGACAATAGCGAGAGCGCTGCCGGCACGCGTATCTTGATCAACATATTTGGCTTCCATCGGCCACATCTTTTGTTCTAACCATACCTGAAGGTTCTGGTCATCCGAATATCCACGGAGCAAGGTCATAGCCGCATGGCCGTGTGTATTGATTAAACCAGGCATGAACGCTAATCGACGGCCATCAACCTTTTGAACATCGCTAGCCAGCTGCTGCGGCGGTTCTGCCCCGATGTATGTAATACGATCATCCGTTACAACCATATGTCCCTGAATAGTTGGCTGAGCATCATCCATCGTTACAAACAATCCGTTTTCAATCCAAATCTGACTCATCTTGTTTATCTCCTTTTCTAACTAAATAATAAGCTAAGCTTAACAATTCCTTCGTGAAGTCGGCATTATGAATACGTATCTCATCGGGCACACGAAGAATAGCTGGAGCGAAATTGAGAATTCCCTCCACACCTGCTTCTACGAACTGATTGGCAACATTTTGCGCTTCTAATGCAGGAACTGAAATAATACCGATACGTATTTTTTGCTCAGCAACCGTCTTCGCAAGCTCACTCATGGGCAGTACATTCAAATTATTAATTTTAGAACCAATTTTACTTGGATGATCGTCAAATACCGCAGTAATTTGCATATTATCCTTGGAGTATTTATTGTAATTACACAATGCGTGCCCCAAGTTGCCCGCACCGACCAAAGCAACTTTGATTGTCTGATCGACCTTTAATATTTGACGAATTTTCTCAATCAAATAAACGACGTCATAACCGATGCCCTTTCGTCCAAACTCTCCGAAATAAGCTAAGTCCTTGCGAATTTGAGCAGGGTTTAAATCAAGCTTGATACCTAACTCCTGCGAGGAGACCGTTTGAATCTCACGCGCAAACATCTCATTTAATACTTGGAGGTAAATGGGAAGTCTTCTTACAACTGCTTCCGATATTTTAGTCTGCTTCATCATTTCTCCTCCTCCACCCTTGATTCAGACAGCCACTCTCTCATTCTCAGTACCATTTGATCGGCATGCATCGTTTCAATTTTAGGACTTGGCAGCGAATATAAGAAGTGCTTTCCATAATACGTATCAATAACCCTTGTATCGTATATGATAACAATTCCTTTGTCTTGCGCAGTTCGAACGAGCCGACCGAAGCCTTGCTTGAAACGAATGACCGCTTGAGGAATCGAAAGCTTCATAAACGGGTTTTGCTTTTGACGTAATAGCATTTCAGCTTTTGCCTCAGCAAGCGGATGGTTTGGAGGCTGAAATGGCAATCGAACAATTGCCAAACAAATCAAGGCCTCGCCTGGAATGTCAACACCTTCCCAGAAGCTGCTCGTTCCAAGCAGCACAGACTCTGGCTGTTGGCGGAATCGTCTCGTCAGCTTAGTGCGATTGCCACTGTCAATCCCTTGTCCAAGCACCTGTATTCCCGACTCATTTAAGTGCTCCTTAAGCGGATCATAAACTTGTTTAAGCATCCGGTAAGAAGTAAAGAGCACTAGCATTCTGCCTCTCGTTTCTTTCGCGGAATCAGCCAATGACTTCACAAGCATCTCTAAATAAGCGGCATCTACTCCAGAACCCTTCAACACCGGAAAATTACGCGGAATAACAACTAACGCTTGCTCTCTGTAATTAAATGGTGATGACAGCTGAACCGTTTTTAACCTGCCCTGCTCCTCATATCCGACCAGCCCTAGCTGCTCTGCCGCATATTGAAAAGACTTCTGCACAGATAATGTAGCTGATGTTAGTACAATGCTTTCCTTTACGTCAAAAAAATACTTTTGCAGCTGTGTGCTTACATCGACTGGAACGCCATACAGCTGCACAGAACGAAACCGATACGCGTGACTTGCCTCGATCCAAAATACAGAATCAGGCTGCTCTAATTTAATAAAGATGCGCAATTCATCTTTAACCCGAGTCAAATCACGAGTTGCGCCGTTTAAATCAGTGATAACAGCTTGAATAGACATATCATCTACGCGCTCTTTAATATCTGTTATCATTTTTTCAACGGTGCGAACGACACGGTTTAGCTCCGTATGTATGTTAGCTTCGACTGAAACAGCATCCTCCCAGCTTGGAGGCAGCTCGCTATTTTTCAAGCGACAAACCGATTGACCGTTATCTGAACCGCCGTCAGAGGTGGTCGAAGTAAAGCTATAGAACATTTCAAACAGCTTATCCCAATGCTCCTTAGCTTCTTGGAAAATGGGAATGACAGTATCGATAGTTTCTATCCATGCTGTGCTGTGATGGTCATCTTCGTTAAGAAGCTTCTGCCGGAGTGCCGGCAGAAGGCCAGAACGGCTATCCTTATACAATCGCAGAACAGCTTGCGTCAGTGAGAAGTAATTGATTTGCATGCCTAGGTGCTTGCCTGCAACCTCCTCGACATGATGAGCCTCGTCAATAACGAGATGAGTATAGGATGGCAGCAGCCTATGATCGGCTTGAATATCTGTGAACAACATCGAATGATTAGTTATACATACATCAGCTATATTAGCTTCATTTTTTGCGCGGTGATAAAAGCATCGTTTGAACCAAGGACATGCACGGTTAAGACACGAATCTGTATCACTTGCAACAGTCGACCAAAACTCCGCGCCCTTATTTCCAAAATTAAGCTCCTCCTGATCTCCCGTTTCCGTCTCGCCCAGCCACACGACCATTTGCGCAGCAGTTACCGTATCTTCAATCGGGGATACAAGATCCTTCGTATTCACTTTTCCTTCAAATTTACGTAAGCATAAATAATTGCCGCGCCCTTTAAATATGGATGCCTTGAATTCAAATGGAAGTATATCGTTTAACAGCGGCAAATCACGCTGCCTAAGCTGCTCCTGCAAATTGATGGTGTGAGTGCTTACGACAACCTTTTTACCATTTTGAACACTGTAATATAATGCAGGAATTAAGTAGCCTAGTGATTTACCAGTACCGGTACCCGCTTCAATAAGGAGATGCTTATTGCTATTAAGAGCGCTATAAACTTCTTGGAACATCTCCGCTTGTGCTTCACGTTCTTCATAATCTTCGAATTTTTCCTCAAAACGCTTCCTAACGTCGGCCAAATAACTGTCAAATGAAACATCAGTCAGCGGCTCAGGATCGTTGCTCCCTGCTCTAGGCGGCTGTTCATCCGTCCATTCCGATGCTTTTAATGCAAATTGGTTAAAATAATCATACTCATTCGATTCGAAGACGTTGCGAATCTCCATTTGCTGCTGCGTATGCTTGATGAACCAGCTCAAATCGCTGTCATCGTCAACTAACGCGGATAGCCGCTGCAAAGTAAGCAGCGGCATATTGCGAAGCTTTTTGACCGTTTCGATAAGCAATAATGCAGTTGCCATTGCATCGCTGTCTGCTCGGTGATGCTGATCATGCGATATGCCGAACAGCTCGGAGACAGCTCCAAGCTGGTACGTATTAATAGTTGGATATAAAATGCGAAGCAGCTCAATCGTATCCAGCTTGCGGCCAACAAAGGAATGATAACCGCTGCGGTGGAGCGCTTGATTAAGAAAACCCGCATCGAAACCGACATTATGAGCGACGAGCACAGTATCCTCCAGAAGCGGAATTAGCTTAACGAGTACTTCATCAAGCTCAGGCGCATCTGCCACAAGAGTCTCATCTATGCCCGTCAATTGTGTAATGAATGCCGGTATTTGGATTTTAGGTCGAACAAAGGAGTTAAACGTATTGATGATTTCAAGCTCATCCGAAACGATGACCAGCCCAACCTGCAAAATGTCATCCTCTGAGCTATGTCCCGTCGTTTCCAAGTCCAATACTGCAAATTTCATTTGTTCCCCGATCCTCTCACAAACAGCACAACTCCGTGCTCCCGAAATATAACGATAATTGCTTGGGTGTTTCTTGACATGACTTCAAATTATTAAGTGGCCCGGTAAAGCTTGGACAAGTGTTATGAGCCTTCATGAATAATTGCTCCGCCTGTGCCAAGTTCATATGCACCGCTTGAATGCACCCTAGCGCATTATATCCCATTGCAAGCCATTTAGGAAAGTCCGTTAACACGATGAGCAGCTGAAAATGGCGCTGTGCTTCATTCCAATTTTGCAAATGCATATGCGTCATTCCTAAGAAAAGTCTCGCTAAATTACATTCCGGCGATTGAGCGATTGCAGCTTGAAAATGTGAAGCAGCTTCTGAAAACATAAATAACTTATAATAGCCTTGACCTTTGGAAATAATGGAAGCCACTTCATTTGGTATTTCAAGATCAGCTGCATTGCAAGTCGCAACAGCAGAAACTGGCAGCAAAGCTTTGTCAGCTTTACCTTCAGTTGTTTCAGACACCGTCTCTAATGAAGCAGCAATACTGGACTCCATATCGATCTGCTGCTCCTTGAAGTCGGTAAACTTATCCTCAAACTTCAGCCATTGCTCGACAAAATCATCACTTACCTTTTTGAGCTCGTTCATTTGTTTGATGAATTGTTGTTTTTCTTGCTCGCTTGCGCCTTCATACTGCTTGATGATTTGATCAAGCATTTCGTTCATGGACGTAAACATATGCTGGAACATACCGCATCCCGCCTTCGCCAAAGAATTAAGGAGTGTTATGTTCATTTTTTGTTTTAAAGCAGCTTTTCATTCAGCATTCCAGCTGTTACATAACTCAGAGAATGATGATGATATCTTATTCTACAAAATGGTTGCGTGAAGTTCTTCCGTCAGCATCTGCAGCGGTTGATTTTTCTCATCCAAAATAGTAATGAGCGGCTTATGCTCCCTTGCTTCTGTCTCCGTCATCATCGCGTAGGAAATAATAATGACTTGATCGCCAGGCTGTACTTGCCTTGCAGCCGCACCATTTAGACAGATAACGCCTGACCCGCGTTTGCCGGTAATAACATACGTTTCAAAGCGCGCGCCATTATTATTATTAACGATTTGCACCTTTTCATTTTCCCATATGTTAGCCGCGTCCATCAAATCTTCATCTATTGTAATACTACCTACATAATTCAAGTTCGCTTCTGTTACGGTTGCCCGGTGCAGCTTCGACTTCATCATCGTTCTGAACATGCTCTTCCACCTCCATAGAATTCAATAAACAGTTATCAATTAATCGTGTAGCTCCAAATTTGACAGCCAAAGCGAGAAGCAATGGCTTCTTAACCGATTTCAACAACGCTGTTGGCTCTGGAGCATCCAGCCTTGGATAATGGAGGAGCTCCACATAATCGATAAAAGCAATGCTTGCTTCTGAGATTTTCTGCTTCACATTAGCAATCAGCAGCTCTACAGTCATCTCAGAATCGTTCATCCATTCACCCGTCATATGCAGCGACTTCGACAGTACAACGGCTTGTTGCCGCTGCTCAGCGCTTAAAAATACGTTTCTAGAGCTTAACGCCAGACCATCAGGCTCGCGAATGATGGGACAAGGAACAATTTCGATCGGAAAATTCAGATCATTCACCATCTGCTGGATAACAGCAATTTGCTGAGCATCCTTCATTCCAAAATAAGCGCGATCCGGCTGAACGAGATGGAACAGCTTGCTAACTACAATACCAACACCGTCAAAATGTCCTGGACGAGACGCTCCGCACAGCTTATTTGTAATTTGATTCACGATAACAGATGTCAAAGGCTTTTCTGGATACATTTCCTCTACAGAAGGGATAAATACAAGATCAACTTTGCATTCCTCTGCAATAGCTAAATCGCGTTCTTCATTGCGAGGATAACGATCTAAATCCTCATTCGGTCCAAATTGAAGCGGATTGACAAAAATACTAAGTATAGTCACATCATCTTCCGCTTTCGATTTTCGGAGCAAGCTTGCATGCCCTTCGTGCAAATATCCCATAGTCGGTACAAATCCGACTCGCTGACCATTACGACGAAGCTCAGTTAGATTCAACTTCAGTTCTGCTTTCGTGCGGCAAATAATCACTTTAGCTGAACCCCCTTATCTGAATGCTTGCTATTCTCTTGCTCCTTATTAGCTTCAAGCTGAGCTTGTTCTTTGCCGCCATAAAGAGTAGTAACCGATTCGGATTGAGCACCGAATACATGCTCTTCAGCTGGAAAAGCGCCTGTTTTTACATCATCCACATAAGAATGAATCGCATTTCTAATCGTAGATCCAATGTCGGCATACGTCTTCACCATTTTTTTCTCAAAATACGGGGAAGCATACTGAAGAATATCGTGATAAACTAGAACCTGCCCATCACAACCTCGGCCAGCCCCAATACCAATAGTCGGTACAGATATGGCTTCGCTTATTGCTCTAGCAAGTGGTTCGGTTACCAATTCCAGCACTATGCTGAACGCTCCCGCTTCTTCTAAAGCTTTCGCATCTTTGATTAGCTGCTCAGCTTCCTTGTCCAGCTTGCCTTGAACCTTATAACCACCGAGTTGATGCACCGATTGTGGAATAAGTCCGATATGTCCCATCACGGGAATTCCCGCTTTGACGAGCGCTGCTACGTCAGCTGCTATATCAACACCGCCCTCAAGCTTCACAGCATGAGCTCCGCCTTCCTGCATTATCTTGGCCGCATTGCGAAGTGTAGACTCCCGTCCTATACCATAAGTCATAAACGGCATATCAGCGACTATGAATGTTTGATTAGCCCCTCTAGCCACTGCTCTTGTATGATAAATAATATCGTCGATTGTTACAGGAATGGTCGTATCATAACCAAGCACGACATTCCCTAACGAGTCTCCGACAAGAATAACGTCAATTCCAGCCTCTTCTGCAAGCTTCGCAGATGGATAATCATAAGCTGTTAATACGGAAATCGCATTGCGTTCCTGCTTCATTTTTTTCATATTCGTAATCGTCAGTCGTTTCCTCACCAGCTTCATCTCCATTCCATATTAGGATAAACACAAAAAAACCTTTTAGCCGTTGCTAAGAAGGTCCCCAAACTGAAAAGGAAACGATTGCTTGCTGTGCTTCCTTCTGTCTCGGTCCCTACGGCTCAGAGCAGAGTGTGCATTTCCAATCATTAGTGTAATCATGTATTGCAGCAGTGCAGCTTCCTTGGAATTGGAATACCGCCTGTCACAACTATTTTAACAAATTTATGTCGATCCGTAAACGGATCAAGACTCTTGGATTGGTTCACCCATCTCCGCAGAAAATATCGACTTAATCGTTCCGTCTGCAAGCTCTAGTCGTATCGCGCCACTTTCATCCAGACCTATCGGAACACCAATTATTTCTCCTTGAGGCGTATTGAGGCGCGCCGGCTTGCCAAGCGATACCGATAAGGCTTCCCATAGTGTAATAATCGGGCTGAAGCCCTGCTCTTCATATAAAAAATAGAGCTGCTCCCACTCTTGAAGAAAATCAGCTATCACTTCATGCCGATTCAGCTTTTGACCGCCGCCAGCAATGCGAAGAGAAGTTGCTTTCTGAAGTAGCTCCTCCGTGTAATCATTCTCATCCAAATTAACGCTTATGCCAATTCCAGCGATTACATAACGCAGTCGTTCATCCTCTGCAGCTGACTCAAGTAAAATGCCGCTAATCTTTTTCCCGTCAATCAGCAAATCATTAGGCCATTTAATGCCTACAGACAAACCCGTCATTCTTCTCAAACTTCGACATAGGGCAACAGCAGTAAGTAAAGTAAGCTGCGGCGCAAAATGTATCGGAACTGTAGGTCTAAGCACCATGCTCATCCATATGCCTTTGCCGCGCGGAGAAATCCAACCACGCCCCATACGGCCTCGTCCACTCACCTGCTGCTCCGCAATAATTAGCGTCCCTTCTGCAGCTCCGGCTTCCGCCGCGTTACGAGCAATATTTTGTGTAGTATCCACAGAATCATATAATACGAGCTCTTTGCCAAAAATTTTAGATTGAAGTAAACCGTTTAATTGCTCTGCGTTCAGCTTGTCCGGAACACTTAGCAGTCGATAACCGAGTCGTCTTGATGCCTCAAATTGATATCCTTCCGCCTCGAGCTTGCGAATTTTCTTCCAAATTGCCGTTCTGCTTACATTCAGCTCTTGACTCATCTTCTCGCCTGAAACGTATTCGCCTGGATGAAGCTTGAACAATTGCAGCAATGGTTCATAATTCATTATCAAATAACCTCTTTATCCCATAGTACTGCTTGTTTCAGCAGATTCATTTGTTCGTTCTGTATTTCACCTACAGCGACAGAAAGCAGCAGTCTATTAAGCAGCTCGCTAACCCAAGGCCCTGCTGGACGCTCCAAATGCAGCGCAAGCTGTTTACCGTTCACATCAAGGTGCTTAAGTGTCGTAATAGAAAGTGATGTCATCCAGCTCTCAAGTCGCATTATTACGGATTGTTGGATATTCTCATTTGATGTTGTAATAACGCTTGCTACCTCTAGCCATTCGGCTGCCGAACGTTTGCCATAACGGATAATTATTGCTGTCCAGCTTTTTCGAAGCTGCTCCTCGTCCAACTGTTCGACCGCAATTAACATTTCCTTTTGAATTGCTATTATTGACGTTATCGATTTAAATCGAAGGTTAGAAAAGCGCAATAACCGCAGCATATGTTGAGCATTTTCCAATGATAGGCTAGCAACAATTCCAATCGCTGCCCATCGAAGGTCGATGTCATTTAATAGATGCAGTCTGGAAAAAAGCATATTCCAATTATCATGTTGAGTTTGTGGATCATGCGGATCATGCGAATCAAATCTACGAAGCAAATTATCCACTTCAGTTGGCAACGGCTCCTTCAAACACAAGAGCAGACCGCTTGCAGAGACATAACGCAGCGCTCTCTGCGGCGAGCTTCCCGTCAGCATTTTATCCAGCTCCGCATGCACACGTTCCAATGCTATGTACTTCATAAGTGATCGATGGCGAAGCAAAGCTCGCCAGGTTTCATGAGCAGGTTCGAAACCATAAACAGCAATAAACCGCACAGCCCGCAGCATACGTAGAGCATCCTCTTGAAACCTCGCGTCGGCATCTCCAACACATCTTATTTTTCGTTTTTGGATATCAAGCAAACCGTTATATGGATCATGCAATTCTCCTGAATCCGAAAGCGCCATTGCATTGATAGTAAAATCTCGTCGCAGCAAATCACCGTCTAAATTGGTTATATACTGCACACTTTCTGGCTTGCGGAAACCTTCATAATCCGACTCTTCCCTGAAAGTCGTTACCTCATAGGTTATGTTATTTTGAAGCACCGTAATTGTCCCGTGCTGTAGACCAGTAGGAATACATCGTTCAAACAGCTCCAGAACTTGCTTTGGACGAGCAGAGGTGGCGATGTCTACATCCTTGATAGATAAGCCTAGAACGGTGTCACGCACCGCACCTCCAACAAATACCGCTTCAAATTGATGTTCACGCAAACGTTGAACGATAGGCAAAGCAGTTACTAACGCTTCCGGCAACGAAAGCCGCATATGTACACCGTCCTCCGAAGCACCGATACCTGTTATTCAGAACATACCGCTATCGGCAGATCTGCCTGAATGCCAAGCGTGCGATAATAAATTTGTTCATATTGCGTTGTAATCACATCATTGCAAAATTCATTTCTGGCCCTAAAAATACATGCTTTTATAAATTGCTCATGCAGCTGGGGATCTTTTAGAAGGCGTAATGCATTGCCAGCCATGCCCTCAACATCTCCAATAGGCGATAAGTATCCCGTCTCGCCATGTGTAATTAACTCAGGAATACCTCCGGCATTGGACCCGATTGTCGGCACTCCGCATGCCATTGCTTCTAGGGCAACGAGTCCGAAGCTTTCCTTCTCAGAAGGCAGCAGAAGTAAGTCAGCTAGTGAAATAATTTGTGCGACATCCTCTTGCTTCCCTAAAAAATGTACTCGCTCTTCTAAGCCCAGCTGGCGTATTTTATATTGAATTTTGGAAAGCTCCGGCCCTTCTCCTACGAGCAGCAGCTTGGAAGGCACTTCTTTGGACACACGGTGAAAAATATCTATAACGTCACCTACCCGCTTAACCGGACGAAAATTTGAGATATGCATCAAAATCTTCTCTTCCGGCTTCGCATAATCAGCTCTTAAGGAAGCTGATTCACGCGGGTAATATACACGCTTGTCTACAAAATTATAGGTCAAATCGATTGGAGTCATAATGTCGAGAAGTTGTCTCGTTTCATTTATCAAATCTTGAGAGACAGCAGTCACCGCGTCACTTTGATGAATAGCTAAGCGAATAAGATCCTTTAACGATTCATCCTGTGCAAGCACAGTAATATCAGTTCCGTGCAATGTTGTAATCGTCTTAAGACCGTCTCCGACCATCTGCTTAGCCAGATAAGCACAAACCGCATGAGGCACCGCGTAATGGACGTGGAGCAGATCAAGCTGCTGCATTTTTGCAACCTGCGCCATTTTGCTTGCTAGTGATAAATCGTACGGCGGAAAGCGGAACACATAATAATCATTTACTTCCACTTCATGAAAAAATATGTTTTTGTGAAAATGACCTAATCGGAATGGAATACTGTGTGTAATAAAATGAATTTCATGGCCTCGTTCGGCCAGTAATTTTCCCAGCTCAGTAGCAACGACGCCCGATCCACCTAATGTAGGATAACAGGTTATCCCGATCTTCAATTTTCTCGCCATTGTTGACACACCTCCTGTGTTAGCCACGTATATCTATTGTATTCGACAAGAGCTGTACATTTTGCCAAAACTTTTAATAAACAATTGAAATATTAAATATTCGATAAACGGAGTAAGCTGCGTCTTATACTTTCTTACTATTAAAAATTGAAAGGCGGTCGTTGTCAACGACTGCCTCCTATTGTATGTTGTTAAAATAAATTTACAGGGAGCGGACGCTTCAAAGCAAAACCTTCGGCATACGCATAGCCGTGAGCTTGTCCAAGCAGACCGTCACGCGCTTCAACACGCTCTACATAACGATTCGTTAACGGTGTTTCTACGCGATCTGCTCCAGCAACTGTAGAATCGAATTGAGAACGGTATGCCATTAGAGCGTCTCTCTTGCTGTTATAATAATCGCTAACATTGACAACGAGAGATACTTGTTCCATATCGTTAATATAATAATAAATAAGCTGCTCCACTTGAACTGCTGGCAGCTCAGGCATGTAACGACGTAATTTCGCGTTAAATACAGCTTCTTCTATAAGCCTGCTGCACTGAACATGATCTGGATGCCTGTCGACCCAATAAGGAGCAAATACAACGCGCGGCTTGCAGCGTCGAATTTCCGCTACAATTCGTTCGATTTGTTTACTTGTAGGTTCTAAACCTCGATCTGGAAGCGCAAGATTGGTGCGAGCACTTAAACCTAATATTTTCGACGCGTGTTCAGCTTCCTGTTTTCGCAGCTCCACCGTGCCGTTCGAGGACATTTCAGCTTCTGTTAGATCACAGACACCTACACGATATCCAGCTTGTACATGTTTGGCAATCGTACCTCCCATTCCGATTTCCGCATCATCGGCATGTGCACCAAATATGAGAATATCGAGGGATTCACTCATTCTTCTATACCTGGTTTATATTTATGAACAAGCTCGCGCCAAGCGAAATCACCGCGCTCCAAAGATTTTACAAGCAGCTCGGCAGATGCTACATTCGTCGCTACAGGTATCCCTTGTACGTCGCAAAGTCTCAGCAACGCAGAGATATCCGGCTCATGCGGCTGCGCCATTAATGGATCGCGCAGGAAGATAATGAGGTCCATTTCATTTTGAGCTACCATCGCACCGATCTGTTGGTCGCCTCCGAGCGGACCCGACATGTAACGATGGATGGACAAGCTAGTCTGCTCCATTATGCGAGAGCCCGTTGTACCTGTGGAAAATAAATGATGAGGCGTAAATACTTTCTCGTATGCTATAACAAAATTAACCATTTCATCTTTCTTCCGATCATGAGCTATAAATGCGATGTTCAACATTATGTTATCCTCCTCAGCTGCTTAGAAAAACTAATCCATAATATGTTCGAAGCCGTAAATTAAGCCGCTATAAGTCATAACCTTTTTCACTGCAACGTTAACGCCTGGCATATAACCCGCGCGATCATAAGAGTCATGACGAATTTTAAGCGATTGCCCGTAACCGCCAAATACAACCTCTTGCTGGGCAAAAACACCTGGAAGTCGAACGCTATGTATACGGAATCCATTATAATAAGCTCCGCGAGCGCCTTCTATTGTTTCTTCCTCTTTTGGATTGCCTTGGCGAAGCTCCTGACGAGCCTGAGAAATAAGCTCCGCAGTCTTAATTGAAGTTCCTGATGGCGCATCAAGCTTCTGGTCGCCATGGTATTCAATAATCTCGACATGCGGCAAATATTTGGAAGCCTCTGCAGCAAACTTCATCATTAGAATAGCGCCAATTGAAAAGTTAGGAGCGATTAGCCCTCCAATCCCTTGCTGCATGCAAAGCTCGTCCAGCTCCTCAATCTGTTCAGGAGTAAATCCGGTTGTACCGATTACCGGGCGTACACCATGCATAATTGACGCTTTCGTATTGCTATAAGCCGCTTGCGGAACTGTGAAATCAACCAATACATCCGCTGCCGAATGACTTAGAGCTTCATCAAGCGTAGCACTCACGATTACACCTGTATTTGCTTTACCGGCAAGCAGGCCGGCATCGATTGGGCCGGCTGAAGGAACTACCGCAGCCACAAGCTGCAGCGCTTCATCCTCCAGCACCATTTTCACGACCTCGCGTCCCATTCTTCCGCCTGCGCCTGTTACTGCCACCCTTATTTTTTGTTCCGTCATGTTGATCACCTATTCCTTTTTCGTTTTCGTTCCGTTAATCGATTGTTCAGCACGCGGCGCTTTCTATTGACATCGGCGAAGAGAGTGCGAGCCGCCGAATGAGCTGGATCAAGTCGGACTGCTTCCCTCGCGTTAATGACAGCTTCATCTAACCGATCAAGAGTAGCATACACTAAAGCAAGCGTATAAAAGGCTTGAAAGCTCAGCGGATCAAGCACTGTCGCTTGCTGCAATCGTTCTGCAGCCTCCTCCAGCCTTGGCGGTGATTTCGATAACAGCAAATCAGCTTCCGCAAGCAGCAGCCAAGCATCAATGGTTTGCAGATGATACTTGTATTCCATTTGTTCCGGATCCAGTCTCATCGCTTCATCCGCATAGCTTTTTGCTTTTGTCCACTTACCGCTTCGTGCGCAAGACACCGCACATATATGATAATAAGACGCATTTTCGGGCTCCGCAGCAATAGCTTGCTCGAACCAGTATATCGCTTGCTCAAAATCGCTGTTAAAGATGAATTCGTAGGCCTTCTTCATATAGCTCTCCCCGTTCATCCGCCCATCCTCCTTGTACACAGGTTGATGGTACAGCATATGTAGGGTGCTTGTTTACAGTTCGGTCATTTTCTTTGTCCACCGATTGGCATCACGAGTTGTAAATTTATGCATGACCTTATTATGCGCTTCCGTAAGATCAATATTAAGTGAATTGGCAAAGCAAGAAAGAATAAATAAAATATCACCAAGCTCCATCTCTACGGAATTTTCCGCTTCGTCAGCCTTCTTAGGCTTTTCACCATAAAAATGGTTGACTTCCCTTGCCAGCTCTCCAACTTCCTCAGACATTCTCGCCATTAGAGCAAGCGGGCTGAAGTAGCCTTCTTTAAATTGAGAAATATAATCATCCACTTCTCGTTGAATATCCGATAACGTTTTTTGCGACATCGATACAAATCCTTTCCGACAGGTAGCTATACATTCCTATGTTAACGTAAACTCCCATTTAAAATCAATGTTTTTCGAATGCTGTATTTATGACATACTACTACTGAACAATTGCATTCATTGCAGCCTCAATATTCATTTGATGATGGATTTGTAAATAAACGATAAGGAGTGGTGTCCAAATGACAAGGATTATTCAACAAATACGCATTCTAATTCCCATATTAATTGGAACAGCTATCTACGCGTTTGGACTACATTATTTTGTGCTGCCCAATCAATTAATGGAAGGCGGAGTTACTGGTATAGCTGTATTGCTTAATTACGCTGCTGGATGGCCTTTGTCTATTTCTACTCTAGTATTGAATATCCCCTTATTTATATTGGGCTGGAAAGTTCTTGGCGGAGGACAAATGCTGTATACACTAATTGGAATTGTATCGTTATCCGGTTTTCTTGCAATATTGGAGCAGCTTATAAGCCATGAGTGGTTAATTCCATTTCAAAGCTCTAATGATTATATGTTAGTCGCGTTATACGCGGGCGTTTCACTAGGTACAGGGCTTGGTCTTGTTTTTCGGTTTGGAGGCACAACGGGAGGAATAGACATTGTCGCTCGCATTATAACCCGTTGGAAGGGAATGAGCATGGGACAGATTATTCTTGCTTTCGACGTTATTATTATTGGTTTATCCTTCATTTATATTCCAATAGACAAAATCCTATATACGCTTGTTACAGTCTTCGTTGCATCTAAGCTAATTGACTTCATCCAAGACGGCGCGTACACGGCCAAATCCTTCTCCATTATTTCCGAGCACGGAGGTGAAATCGCTAAGAGAGTTACATTAGAGCTGGACCGAGGAGTCACACTTATACCAGCCAAGGGCGCTTTCTCCGGACAACAAAAAGAGGTCGTCTATTGCGTCGTCCAACGGCAAGAAATTCACCGATTAAAAACGATCGTTCGCAATGTCGACCCCCGTGCATTCATCGTAATTAATGAAGTGCATGACGTACTTGGAGAAGGCTTCAAGGAGGAATAGATTAAAGAAGAGGCTTCACTCCATAAGGCTCTCGCTTATATTTGCGCCAGCCCGAGAAAGCCAAGACAGCCGAAATAATGGCTCCTAAAAATAATGACCAGCTAAGTGGATTAGCTGCTGTTACAGGTGATATGACCGGCATTACTTCCGCTCGACCGCTCTCATCAAACAATCGAATGATCGCAGCTTTAAGAGCGATAAGAGATTTATCGACCAAATCACTATTTACCCCATTTGCTTGTAATGGGTCGAGCAGCTGATTTGTATAACGAATCCGTTCCATTACTTCAGCTTCATGAGAAGACCCATAGATAAGCGCTATTGCCGGCTCGATTCGCTGAGCATGCTCATTTAACGCATTCATTGTCGCCAATGCGGCTGCCGCACCATTACCGGCCTGACGCTTCCAAGACCGCTCTACACGTGATAAGTCATCAAGCATCACACTCTCATATTGCAGCCATAGCGCATGCTCTGAACGAATCAGCGCGTCTGTAGCAAGACGTACCCGAGCAGCTTGCATTAACCAGCTTGAACTTGTAGTCCTATTTGTCAACGCTTGCTCGATCTCCAACGCGTCCTGTTCTATCGCTCTCCATCCCTCTATTTTTCCTGCCCTGTATTTCAAATCACCTTCCACTAATCGCAGCAGTTGTTGTACATGGATGTATCCGGCCTGCCTATTATTCGTATAGGCTGATTCGTACAATGCGTTTGCCGTTTCATCCAGATACAAAAGCTGTTTATACTTGCTTCCCAATATTGCGGAATTATAGCCCCCTGCAACTGCCGAACCTCCCCATACTGAACCGGCAGAACCGATCAACATGACGATACATATGACGAATGGAAATATAAAACGTACCTTCATGGACATCCCCCCATAGACCACTCTATGAGGGGATGTCCAATGTTATTCCTTCTTTCTAAACATCCAGACTAACATTGCTGCGGCAAAGCTGCAAATGGATAACCCAAACGTAAAAGCGCGTACTGCAGACAAATCATCATACAGCTCATCTGCTAGGTACGGAAAAATCAAATACTTATAGTCAATCGTATCATTTAGCAATAACCAACCAGTCGCAACTGCCAGCGAAGCAATACCTGCTTTCATAAATCGGAAGTACAAAAGAGCTTCGAATGCCATGCCAAGATGCGATGCGATAAGCATATAATGTTCCCATTGCCATTCAGCGCCTTGCCATCCGCCTGCAACGATCATCGATACAGCCCAAATTCCATATTTAACTGAGCATACAACTGCTAACGCTTCAATAAGGCTTCTACCTAAGGACATAAAACGTGAAGGCTTTTGTGGGGGAAATAGCAAATATAGCAGCGCTAACGTAAAAAACAAGCTTGCTGTAGGTGAATCCGGCACAAAAATAACTTGCCATAGGGGTTGCGTATTTAAAGTCTCTATGAGTTGATGCTCATACCATATGTACCCATAAATCGTACCTGCTAAATTCACAAGAAAAAGCAGCCACAAAAATGAACGGTTTAATAAAAAAGCGCGGCTCCAAAAAACGGCGAGCATTAGGAATCACTTCTCCTTTAGTAATGATCAAGCTAAAACAGCTGGCACTGTCCTCAGGCGATATAAGCTCGTCTCGCGGTAAAATAGAGGAAAGAGTATCGCTCAATTTCAAAATTAGTGCTTGATGACATAAAACCCTATGCAGACGGTGCAGGGCATCTGTTACCATCATTCTTTTTCAACGCATGTAAAAGGATAGATAGGCGATTACAATGGATATTGTACATTCAAACAGCTTATACTTTCATGTTTCATTGTGTTTAAATGGAAACGATACAATCAAATAAGTAGTTTGAATCTCTTTATCTGCGTAACAGGCGATTAGCTTGTATGAAATACAATCTGAGACCAATATAACGTTTTTGAAGTGGGGTTGATTGTATGAAATACAGTCAAATACGACTACACAAAAGAATAGTAAGTACATTAAAGTACAATTGTGCAGAGTAGATTAGGCTGATCACACTTTCTGTCAAACGCTTATTTTTAGGTTGGGTCTAGAGTATAGCGTGAAACATATACTCCCCTACATTTTCAAAAAAAACCTGACCGCATAATACGATCAGGTTTTTTATCATTTCGACGACTTATTCAGTCGCAGCTTTTTGTTTGGACAACCATGTTGCCAGTTGATCAATTTGATCCGGTTTTAGGTTAGATCCCTGAGGTGGCATGTTCCCGCGACCATTTGTAATCACGTCTGCGATCTCTTCCTTAGTAAGGCGATCACCAACACCGACTAAACTAGGAAAGCTCGCTTGCCCTTTCAAATCATTAGCATGACAGCTAACGCAACCTACTTGCTTAGCGATATCCATTGCTGGATCATTAGGATCAACAAGTGACGCTGCAGCTTTACCAGGTTGCTCAGGTTTTGGACGTTCCTTACCCGCTTCAGCAGCAGCACGAGCTTTCTCTTCACGCTCATGATGCTCTGGAATTTGTCCGTTGATTTCCAATTGGTGCTGATAGTGATCCCATGACACTACTGTCAAGTATACACAAGCAACCAAAGTTAGAATCATCAATGAAGATGCAATTGGACGACGGTAGAAACGACGTTCCTTACCTGTATCAAGGAATGGAGCAAGCATCAGTCCTCCGAACAAAACTCCCGGAATACCGAGTGTACCAAGTAAAATGTAATCTTGCGATACGTATGGATATTTCAAAAATTGATACAAAAACAAGAAGTACCAGTCCGGCATAGGAATAAATGCCGCATTTGTTGGATCAGCAGGATAACCAAGCGGTGCTGGCTCTGCAATAACCCAAACTAGAAAACCAACTAGTACAACGCAACCGACCATCCATTCCTTTAGAAGGAAGTTTGGAATAAACGCTTCCGATTTACCCGGAAATGACGTATAATCCGGCGGAATGTTCGGATGGTTGTTTTTCTTAACACGAGAGTCGCCAACGTAGACAACCTTCTCGTTCGAATTATGACCATGCGCCATAAGTAGCCCTCCCTTCGCTTAAAGTGGTCCCGAAATACCTTGTTTCCGAATCATGATAAAGTGCGCTGCCAACATCGCGATCAAAGCGCCAGGCAAGAAGAACACGTGGATCGCAAAGAAACGAGTGAGCGTTTGCGCTCCTACGATATCGCCACCGTATAGGAATGAAGCGATATAGGGTCCGAGTACCGGTACTGATTCAGCAATTTGGACACCAACTTTAGTTGCGTAGTAAGCTTTATTATCCCAAGGGAGCAAGTAGCCAGTGAAACCAAGGCCTAACATGATGAAGAAAATCAGCATTCCGACTACCCAGTTCATTTCACGCGGCGCTTTGTAAGAACCGGTAAAGAATACTCGTAGGGTATGTAAAAACATCATAACGATAACTAAGCTTGCCCCAAAGTGGTGCATTCCTCGAACGATTTGTCCGAAAGCAACTTCGTGCTGCAAGTAGTCTACGCTCGCATAAGCGTTAATAATGTCCGGTACATAGTACATCGTTAAGAACATACCGGATAAAATTTGAATAACCGTTATGAAAAACGTCAAGCCGCCGAAACAATACACGAAAGCGGAAAAGTGATGCGCGGGGTTTACGTGCTCGGGTACTTCATGATCCGCAACATCTCTCCACAGCGGCGTAATGTCAAGACGTTCGTCGATCCAGTTGTAAACACTTTTAAACATCTGCAATACGCCCTCCTTATTTCGTTCTTGTATTCGGCATTACCGGACCCAAGTATACGAATCCGTTTTCACGCTTTACTTCATACTCATCCAATGGGGCCGGGGAAACCGCAAGGTTCTTCCCGTCTTTCGTGTAGCGTGCATCATGGCAAGGACAATCATACTCATTCTTGCCTTTCGTGTTCCAACCGATCGTACAGCCCAAATGCTTACATATCGGTGAAAGCGCAAAAATATTTCCGTTTGCATCCTTGGAGATCCAAGCCGCAAGCTCTGGATCACTTACGTACCATCCATCTTTTTGATGAATTTTAAACTTAAATTCTTGCGGTTCGTTCGTAATCTTGCTTTCTTCCACAACTTTTACATAAACGCCTTCGCCCTTCTTAACGAGGAGCGGATCCACTGCAAAGCGAACCATAGGCAATACCGCGCCACCCATCATAAATGCAGTCGTGCCACCAAGCGTATATGACAAAAATTGACGCCGGGACATTTCCTTGCGCTGAACCGGTCGATGCGCGGTCTCGTGTTGTTCATGGTTACTCATCTTCTGTTCTAACCCCCTTTGCCAACCATATCTCGCGTCTTGCCGCACGGCAAAAACACATGACGAACTAGGACATAACTTATAATAGCCTAGGTGCTTATGAGCGTCAAGAATATGGCTGTACATTTGCTCACATATCAAAATACCGTTCTATAATTTGTTATTATTTTGTCACATTTGACCTTGTCTGGCATTTGTTTTTCCCAAAAACTAATCATATTATACGACATTAGGGGCAAAATCATGTAACTTGCCCACTCCACATTTCACGAATCGCATTGGATAGATCTGATTGAAGAGGTAGCGAACCTTCCTCATTAGGTAGAAAAGTTAAATCGATGGCTGGACTTGCTAGTTGAAGCTTATTATTAGCAGTAATAACGATAAGATAGCGGAAGCCCGATTTTTTAATCGCTGTGCACCATTCGTTTAATACCTCTTCGAAGAGAATGCTCTCCGATATGTAATGACAAGCAGGATAAGTAACGACTCTTCCCTTGAATGGTATTTCTATTAAATCCATCATATCTCTTAATTGCTCTAAGCATTTTGTAGCCTCATGCGGTTGCTCGTGCCCAGTCATTCCTGTTACCGGCAGCAAGCATGTATCCAAATACGGACTAAGCTCCTCCCATTGCTCTTCTGATATTTCGCTAAACTTCATCCCAATATCCCACTCCTTAAGCTGAAAAACCATATCATTTTACACTATGTTACATCCATTTCGTTCAATTGCCAATTACATTCGCGCAAAAAAAAGCCTCCCCGAACTTGGATTGGGCACTATTTGCCCTCACCGATTAAGGAAGCTCCTTGATTTATGGCTTCAGATAAACCTATCCAACCCATTTATTTTTTTAAATCATTTAACTGTTTCGCAAGTCGGTAAAACGTATCCTCATCACCTGCGGCCAGCGCTTTATCTATTGCTGTGTAAATTTGCTTAGTTTGAAACTTGAGAACCGCGTCATCTAGCACTAATTCTGCGGCCAAACCGAGCATCGCTTCATACGTTACTTTCATATTGTCCATAGGATACACCTCCATACCGGCGTTAAGAGATCCTATATTCTATACCTTTCGTCACATAGCTCTCCATCGTCTTTCTCATTCGCTGTAGATCGTCATCTGTTAATTCTCTTACGACTTTGGCGGGTGAACCGATAGATAGAGTATAGGGTGGTATTTTTTTGTTCTCAGTAACAATCGAACCGGCTCCTATTAAAGCATATTCACCAACCTCTGCGCCGTTAAGTACGATTGCCCCCATTCCAATTAATGTGCCTCTGCCTACCATGCAACCATGAATGATAGCTCCATGGCCTACGGATACTTCTTCTTCTAAAATTAAAGGCTGATTCGTATTCAAATGGCCGATGACGCCATCCTGAATATTACAGCTATGTCCGATTTGAATAGGTGCTAAGTCTCCGCGCAATACAGAATTAAACCAAACGGTGCTTTGCCTCGCAATCGACACATCGCCTATTATTTTAGCGCCTTGCGCAATATATACTTCCGAGTGTACAGACGGCATAATTCCTTTGTATGGTAATAACAACTCTCATCCACTCCTTTCTCCGTCCTTCTCACTGCTTGCTTGAGTGGAGAAATTTTACCAATACAATTGTCGAATGTCAACGCAAGCTGATTGGGGTATTACCTTCCAAGCTTAAGCCTGCTACGATTACCTTGCCTGCCTTCGTCATACGTACGACAGCGCCATAAAGCGGGTGCTCTCCTAATCGCAATAACCCTAGATGAACCATCATAGTTATAATTCTCTGCTCCAATAGCGTGTTGGCATCATCGTAATAATAAGGCTTAATGAACGGCACGAGCACGGCTCTAAGCGACTCAACCGTAACCCATTGTTCTGATAAAGCGCTCATCCAATGCACAAGCGACAGCAAATGAGTAACCGGTCCTTTGTACAGCCTTAACCAAAACCGATAAATTTCCTCCGTCTCGCCGGCTGGCCGCTTAACCATTCGTTCTTCGCCTGCCGCAGTAACCGTCAGCATCGCATGATTCTCGCTAATATACTTCGCGTAATAACAATAATCGTAGATGAATGAGAAGCGGTTCGGGTAATGATTGAAATGTCGGCCATATCCAAAGCGCCATTCCCCTTTCGATGGCAGCACCTCTTGCACACCGAATTGCTCCAGCATTTGCAGCATAAATCGTTTATACATAGAACCGTCTGCCGTCAGTTGTACTTCATTTTGATACACATATCGCAGCATATTCGTTATATCTTCCTGAAGCAGCAGCTGTTCGTCACGATAAATAGGCGGCTCATCTGTATATTGGAGCTCTGCGGCAAATCTTCTTGCGAGCGTATCGCGGAAACGTGCTTTCAAGTCATTCGGCACCTGGAACAAATACCGATTCGCACCGCTAAAGCCGTTAAACAGCCAGCCCTGATGTTTAAACTTAACAATCATTTCTCTCGGACTAAGCAATTTATTTTCATCTTCTGTTTGTTTCTTTGACTTCTTCTTTTTTTTAGGCGTTTCCGTCTCTACTTTCACAATCTCATTACCAAATCTGCTTTGCTGCACCCTTGCAATTAAATCCTCCAGACTGAAAGAGTCGCGTGATTCGAACAATAGGGAGTTTAGAAAACGTAAATCCTCCAGCTGCATACTGCTTATTTGTGCTTCAAAAACATCATTTCGACTTACGGTTGAGAGAATGGATTGAATCAAATCGTTTTTGGAATGCCCATTGCACTCACATCTATAAACGTCTGCAATTCTGCTAAGCTGTTGTATATCCGCGTAACCTAGCATATCCGATAAATTCATAACTCTCTCCTTTCTGCATAGCCCGAAGAATAGATCCAGGGGTCCAGCTACGTAAGTATGCTGTGCAATAAATAAGCGTTAGTTACTACCATTATGGGAAATTTTCTTTTTTTTATAACAGCCAACAGCAACAATCATATAAAAAAATAAAAAAGAGACCCTCCGCATAATAATGGAGCAGGTCTCTCATAAACATTTATTTAAATATAAAGCAGCAGAAGTCAGATGCAGCTGTTTACGCTTTGTTATTTAAATGAATCGTACAATTATGCAATTTCGGATGCCACTTGCCCTCACTAAGCTCAACTATGGAGTAAGATACGTTCGAGAGATGCTGGTCCTCTAGCTCCGAACATAGCTCTGACAGCAGCGCAGCAAGAAAACCGCCATGTGAAACAACTAACAAATTTCGATCAGGCTGCTCACTACTCCACTCATTAATTGCGCTCAAGCCTCGTGCAATCACATCTGCTTGCGGCTCTATTCCTTCAGCTGTTGATCGCCAGTCGTCACCCCAGCGTTCGCGACGTTCCTTCTCAGTCGTCCCCTCCACCTCGCCGAAGTAAAGCTCCCTAAGTCGCTTGTCGCCTTCTAACAGAGGAATTTGAAGCCTCTCTGCTATAAGCTGGGCCGTTCCGTAGGCTCGTTTGAGATCACTAGCTACTACAGCATCCCAAACTTTATCCTCACTGCTCAGTCGTTCAGCTAATGCGGTAGCTTGACTAACACCAACTGCATTCAGTGGTATATCCGTTTGTCCTTGAATTTTTCCCTTAGCATTCCAATCCGTATTTCCATGACGCACTAAACCAATTAACAAAGCAGCATCTTCTCCTTTCATACTAAAAACAAAAAGCTCCCATGGGAGCTTAATCGAGGCAGCATCGTTAGCTTCGAGTTCTAGAAATCCAATTCAATATAAGCAGTGTTACTATTATACCAAGTAATGATAATGCAACATAGTATTGAGGGAAAGCAGGTACTAATTTTAGGACGAAAGGATCACTTATACTTGCAACTGGAATTTCTGAATAAAAGCCTGCTTTTACGACCAAGCCGTCTCCAGACGCATTTGCAGTATCCATTATACCGCTAAGCTCTGCAATTTGAGCATGCGAGGCGGATTCCTGATTATCGAACACAAATACAAAGAATGCACAAACAAACATAGCCATACAAGCAGCAACAATAAGCGCAAAATTACGACGAAATGATTTAGAGAAATGATAGCTTTTCTGAGGCACTGGCATAAGCCAAGATTGCTCCGCATAAATGCGCTCCATGACGTTGCGATTAACATGTTCTGTCGGGCCAATGATTGCATCATCTTCTGAAAGAAAACGAATCAAATCATCGCTCTCTTCCCAAATCCGAAATTGCTCCGCACAGGACTCACATTCTAATATGTGACGATCAATCGCTTGCCGCTCTTTATCATGTTCATCTAAATCCCAATATTCAGCGAATTTATCTTGCATATCGTTGCAGCTCATCTTGTATTCATCCCTTCGAATTCTTCAATCATCGGCGATTGTCCGAAATAAGGCTCCAGCTGCGTCTTGACGCTTGCTCTCGCTCGGAATAGCAATGATTTTACTGAACTGACCGTTTGCCCTAAAATGCTAGCAATCTCTTGGTAGTCGAGCTGATCATATTCTCGAAGAATAAGTGCCGAGCGTTGCTTCTCAGGCAAATTATTTATAGCTTCGCGAACCATTGCCATTCTTTCATTTCGCAGTACATGCTGCTCTGGCACAGCATCCAACGCTGCTATAGGCTCAAAGCCCGACTCATCTATAGATACATGTGTCGACTTTTGCTTTCGAAGCTCGCTAAGCACGGTATTACGCGCAATTGTATATAACCATGTTGAGAAAGAAGCATCCATTTCACGGAACGAATGAAGACTGCGGTATGCTTTGTAAAAAGTTTCAGAGCATAAATCCTCAGCCAGCAGTTCCAACTTCGCACTCTTCAGCATGTGATAGATGAAAGCTAAAATTTTTCGTTGATAGCGCCGCATAAGATCAGAGTACAGCTCGACATTGCCATCCTTAATTTCACGTATTAATTGGGAATCAGTCATGACAGGCGAGCCTCCTCCACCTGTGGATTATCCCCGGGCCGCTTGTTACATTGTACCGACCCGAGAACGAAAAGTTGCGGTCATAATCATAAAAAATTCAAAAAATACGAGTATACATACAATTCGAGTCTCGTCCTCAAATTCCTGCTTGTTTCGACAAAAAGGATTTTATGTAAAATAATAGTAATAAAAGTCACGCCTAGTTGTGGCTAATCATATCCTAATCGATTTTAATCGATCAAAATCTAAAATTGCAGTTAATCTTTTCTCATCAAATAAAAGATGATCTACCCAAAGGCCTCGATGCTCCAAGTTTGAATCACGTGTACCACTGGGATTGAATGCCGAGCATGCCAGCATATGCGCCTGCCTGTTTCATTAACTCCACATGGCTTCCCTGCTCGACGACCTCGCCCTTATGCAGAACAATAATGCGATCTGCCAATTTGGCGACGCCAAGACGATGGGATATAAGCATAGCTGTCTTATTTTGCATAGAATCACGAAACTGCTTATAAACCTCAACCTCCGCTTTCGGGTCAAGGGACGCCGTCGGCTCGTCAAGAACAATAATATCGCAATCTCTCATATAGGCTCTGGCTACAGCAATTTTCTGCCACTGACCTTGAGACAGGTCAACTCCGTTATCAAATTGCTTCCCGAGAAACGTATCATATCCATCAGCCAACCTATCAATCACGTAATCGGCTCCTGACATTTTCGATGCATCACGGATTTTTTCTTCGTCCTGTAAATTCAACAGATTACCAATGCCGATATTATCCTTAGCTGTCATGTGATATTTTTGAAAGTCTTGAAATATGGCAGCAGATCTACTCAACCATTGCATCGAATCGATTTCCAAGAGATCTTTGCCGTCTACCAATATTCGTCCTTTTGTCGGACGGTAGAGTCCAAGAAGTAGTTTGATCAAGGTTGTTTTGCCCGATCCGTTTTCACCAACCAATGATAACCGCTCGCCTCGTTTAATGTGCAGGTTGATATTTTTTAGCGCAGGATCATGGGTACCAGGATAGCAGAAAGTAACCTGTTCGAACTCAATATTGCTCTCGAATCGAATAGATGTGTCGACTTGATCCAAGATTTGTTCTTCTCCAGTAAGATCCATATACTCAAACATATCCCGAATGTAAAGATTATCACGATTAATTATGGCGATATTCCAGAACATATTTACCATATTTTGCTGAACCATAAGCACTGACCCAATGAAAGCAGCATATATCCCGGCAGTCAGTCCTTCGCGAGAAGCAACAAAAACAAAGAAAATCAAAGCTGCCCCAAAGGATAGCGTAGTACCCGTCGTGCTGATCAAGTCAAGCTTGAATTCGCGCTTTGTGAGAAGTAGACGTTCTTGGCGCAATTTTCGGTACAAGCTTCCCCATTTTGGAAGCAAATACTTACCTAATCCGAACAATCGTACTTCTCCCGCAGCGCTCCTTCCCGTCATCAACTCACCCAAATACGCAAGCTGACGCTCCTCCTCAGATTGCTTCCTCTGCAGCAGATACTGCTCTGTATAAAGACGCACCTTCACTAACGCAAAAGCCGCTGTTCCAATTGAGAGTATCAGAGGTATCATCCAATGAATTGATCCTAAATAAACAATGAGCGAAACGATGGTCACCGATGCCGTGAAGACTTCAAATATAAAGGACATCGTCGAAAACAAGCGGTTATCCAAACCTTTCTGAGCCCGTTGCAACTGATCATAAAACTCCGGACGTTCAAATGTTTCAAGCGGCAAGGACTGGGCTTTGGCCAATATTGCCATTTGTATTTTCGATTTCACATTCTCCTGAAGGTGATTGATGAGCGCTGTACCGTAAGTGATCATTATTTCTTGAATTACCATTGCACATAGAAACAATCCGGTCCACACTGCCAGTTCAGAAATTCCGGCTTCTCCATTCGTTGCTTTGACCACGTAATCGATCAATTGCCGAAGCGCATACAAAGAGATGAGCGGAATAAGGCCGGCAAATATATTGATGAATAGTACGACGCTCATATCCTTAGGGCTTACTGCTAATAGATATTTTATTAGCCGAATAAAATGAATCCATTGTCCCATTTTATCGGCGGACTGCTTGTTATCAACCACCTATAACTCCCCCCTCCTCACTTTGTTCCTGGTACCATTCAGCTTGCATGCTATATAACTGTGCATAGTTTCCGTTTTGAGCCAGGAGTTCATCATGGGTACCTGACTCACAAATACACCCCTTATCGAGCAACACAACACGATCTGCGAGACGAGCTGAACCTAGTCTATGGGAAATAAGCAGCATCGTTTTGCCCTTTGATACGCTGCTGAATTGTCTGTAAACCTCATATTCAGCTTTCGCGTCTAACGCAGCAGCTGGTTCATCAAGCACCAGCACCGATGAATCTCGAAAGTATGCTCTTGCAATCGCCAGCTTCTGCCACTGGCCTCCGGACAAATCTTGTGCACCTTCATACCTCTTACCAAGAAGAGTTTCATATTGATTGGGGAGCTGCTGTATCGCAACATAGGCCCCGCTTCGTTCAGCGGCGCTCATCATGCCTGCTTCATCATTTATGCTGTCAACGTTGCCGAGTACAATGTTCTCCTTTGCTGTGAATTCATATCGCACGAAATCTTGAAACACTGCTCCGCACCTTTTATGCCAGGAAGCTGGATTCAGTTCTGCAAGATCTATCCCATCAACCAAAATTTTCCCATCTGTCGGTCGGTATAATCCAAGCAGCAAACGCGCGAGCGTGCTTTTTCCTGAACCGTTCTCTCCAACAAGCGCAATACGTTCTCCCGGTTTAATATGAAAATTAATACGGTCAACAGCCAGTTCCGAGCTCCCTGGGTACATAAAACTGACATTTTGGAAAACAATTCCTTCTTTAAGCGCTGCTGTCGTTTGTATATCCAAACTTCCACTCGCTTCATGTAGACGCAAAAACTCTGGCACATTTCGAAAATCTGCATAAAATGAAGTGAGTAGATCGCCACTCCATGCTAACGCTCTACCCGCATCTTCCAAACGTTTTAACATATATAAAGTAGATACAAGTATTCCAACTGAGATCAATCCATTCATTCCGGCGTAAATCGACCATACTGCAATGGTTGCAATAAGCCCGATCATCATGAGCTTGAACATTAATACCTTGAAAACTAGCTGTCTCCGAGCGAGGAACAATTCACGGTTCACTTGGTCGTTCAAAGTCTGCCAACGGCGTAAGAAAAGTTCTCCAAGCGTGAACAACCGAAGCTCAGCAGCCGTCTCTCTGGCCGTCGATACATTACGCCAATATGTTGTTTTCCTTCTTAGCGGCGATTGTTCATAATTTACTTCTTCAAAAATTTGATTCGTTCTTATGTTCGCAGGTATAAACAAGATCATAGCAATGAGGACAAATATAGATAGGACCCAACTAATGTTACTAACAAAAATGATGATAACGACGACTTCAATTATAGTCCCAACAAATGAACCCAATTCGTCCAAAGCTTCTGCTAGCCTATACCCGCTTACTCGGTTGGCTCTTTCCAATTTGTCATAGTATTGTGGAGATTCAAAAGTTACTAGATCCACTTTAAGTGATTTTTCATATACGAGCCTTTTTAACGTTTCCCCTATTTTCTCATTCAGATATCCGGTTAGAAGTGGACGAACGGAGCCCACCACTTGTCTGAAAAGAATAGCACCTAGCAAGATTAACGCCCAGGGCAGTAATTCCTCTAACGCGACAAACCAATTCTGTTTTTCAATTGTGCCCAGATATGTAAGCTTGTCGACAAGTCCTGTAATCGCCCTTAATTCAAATAATGCCGTCAGCCCGCCTACACAGCTTAATAAGAGCAGAACCAAAGTGATTCCTTTGGAAGCCCGCCATAAAGAGTTTGCCGCAAAATGAATGACGTGTGCCGCTCTAAGTTGTTTTTCTGTTTCCACCATACTCTAATTACCCCTCCCGCCTTTTTTGTATGCTATCCATCTATCACCATAAGACAGCCTGAGTCTAAAAAATCTGTAGTTGAAGTTATTATTGCTGGAAACTTATCTGCATCAAAATATTCGCATAGAACTCGACCCTAGAAAAACATAATCTCCCGCAGCTACTGCTGATGAATAACTATATGGAGTCGTTACTCTTGTGATCACTAACATATCCACCTTATACCCAAAATTAATTTCCTAAATATTAGTATATTTGTTCGCGAATGTATATCTTTATTTTATTAATAGAGTCAAATCAAATATTTAAACATTTAAAATGCTAAATTACCCGTGCATAAGGAAAGGCAGCCAATTATACTAATGGCTGCCTTTCCTTATGCACGTTTGTTGAATATTCTAATACTAAGAAACAGTCCTTCTTAGTTTCATTTATTGCAATTAATTGGAGTAGCAAAAGAAACTGCTCCAATTTAGTTTCAGAATATGAATCTATTGGCTGGATTAGCTCATCTATGCCCACTTTCGTGTGATTTAGCTCCAAATTCTGAAACTAATTCGTCAATAATTCCTCAATGCCGATCAGTAGTTTCAGAAAGTGAAACTAATTTATCAACCTTCCCGCTAACCCCTCAGAAATATATGTACATAGGTGGCAATATCACCTCAACCAATAGGGCGTTCTTTAAAGAATTGGATAATCAACAGTCATATGACTTATGTTCTCTTGTACCATAAAAAAAAACCACTCCGAGGAGTGGTCAGCCTTCATTATGAAAGCTATAGTTTTAGGATAGGAGTGGAGAGAAACCATACTGTACCTCTATTATATGTATACGCTTCCAATCTGTCAATAAGCGCTTTCATTTTATTTTTTTACAAATTAGATCCTACCCATTATGCGTAAACGACTGTCGCCGTCCTTGGCGGCAAAGCTCGTTTCGCGGTGAATTATAAGCAAATTAAAGGTGTGAAACTTGTAGATTCTTATAATTGCACACAAGGTGAAACGGCTGTCGCCGTCTTCATGGCGGTGGCGCGTTTCATTCCGAAGAAATATAGAGAAGGTATGAGGAAATGATATACTTCCTATATTTCAAAAAAAATGATGCACACCCCTTACAGGTGTACATCATATCCGTTCGCAGAAAGAAGGACAATAGCTTGATCCAAATACTCTTGACTTCGGAAGGACAGCCTTAAAATACCTGGTACATCTTCTCTGCTCTCAATAATCTGAATGTTGCTTAAATTAATTAAGCTATTCCCTAGCTCACTCGTGATTTTACCAATAATACCAGGATGATCGGGTACGTCTACGTAGCAATCGAACGCAGAGAGAATCATCCCCTTGCGACGCTCCGGCATTCTGCTGCGGAATTGTCCCGCCGCTTGGAAAGCGTCTACGATCGCATCTCCATTTGAATGTTCCAACATTGCTACAAATTTATCCGTTTCTTTGCCCCAATCCCGAAGCAACTTCAACAATATGGTCCGATTATTAATTAGAATATCACGCCATACGACAGGATCACCAGAAGCGATTCGCGTAATGTCACGGAAGCCTCCCGCGGCGAGTGATTCGTATAGATCATTTTGCTCATTATAACCGCGAACCTGATTTACTAGCGATACCGCGATCATATGTGGTAAATGACTAATTGCGCCTACGATCTCATCATGAGCTTGGGCATCTACTTTTACGATATTAGCTTTCGTATAGCTGAGAAGCTCCGTTAAACGTTCTACAGCTTCAATAGGCGTTGTTTCATCGTGTGTTAACACATAATAGGCGTTCTCATACAGATGCGAGGAAGCCGCCTCGACACCAGAACGCTCTGAGCCTGCCATCGGGTGGCCTCCGATAAATACTGCCTTCCCAAAATCCAGCACTCTCGCGCACGCCATGACAGATGCCTTCGTACTGCCGGCATCAGATATAATGCAACCGGGTTTCAGATCAAAAGAACTCAGCTTCACCATATATTCTTCTATGTTGCCTACTGGAACGCAGACAAAAATAAAATCAGCCTGCTCAGCAGCCTCTTGCATAGACGTTGTCGCATAATCAACAACGCCGCGCTGCATATATTTCTCTACTTGAGAAGGACGATTAGAATGCCCGATTACCGTAATATCCGGCTTCCCTTTTAAACAAAGGGCTATCGAGCCTCCGATTAATCCAACTCCAAAAATCGCTACAGTTGTCATAAAATTATCCTTGCACCGCCGCTTCTTGCAATACTTGCTCTAAAGCTTTAATGAATTTCTCGTTTTGATCGGAAGTACCTACAGATATACGAATATAATTTGGATAATGAGTCCAACGTGATCTAGAAATGATGCCTTTGCGCAGCAAACCGTCAAATACCTCTGGCGAAGGACGCTTCACGTCTACCATTATGAAATTTCCATAGGCAGGGAAATATGAAAGTCCTAGACGGTCAAACTGTTCAGCTAGATACTTCAGACCTAGATTATTTTGTTCACGGCAATAAGAAATAAAAGCTTCGTCCAATAGTGCCGCTTTTGCTGCTGCTTGCGCTACACGCGACGTATTAAACGGCTCGCGAACCTGATTAACAAACCGAATCACTTCAGGATGTCCGATTCCATATCCGATACGAAGCGCGGATAAGCCGTAAATTTTGGAGAAAGTACGCAATACGATTAAATTGCGGTGCTCACGAAGCAATTGAACCCCGTCTGGAAATTCCGGATTTTCAACAAATTCGCCATACGCTTCGTCAAGAACGACCAGCACATCAGCTGGTACTTGCTTCAGAAATTCAGACAATTCCGGCAGCGTTACGATCGTTCCAGTAGGATTGTTCGGGTTGCATATCCAAATAATTTTCGTGCGGTCAGTTATCTTCGTCAGCATCGCCGGTAAATCATGCTTGCCGTCCTTTAATGGCACCTCAATAATGTGAGCATTCTCAATTACCGCGTTATGCTTATATTGAGAAAATGTTTCATTCGCTAAAATCGTTTCATCCCCAGGGGCGATAAACGCTCTGTTTATCATCAAAATAATATCACTGGAGCCCGTTCCAAAAATAAGTTGGTTAGACTCTACACCCAGCTTTTGAGCAAGCGCTTCTGTAAGCTCGAAGCTTGCACCATCCGGATAAATATTTAAATTATTCAATTCTTCTATAATTGCTGCTTTAGCAAGTTCAGAGCTGCCGAACGGGTTTTCATTGGAAGCCAGCTTTATTACTTCCTTCAATCCTAATTCTCTCTTGACATCTTCAACCGGCTTACCAGGCTGGTAGACGGGAAGGTGGACGATATTACTTTTCGGCTGCATGTGCCGTTCACCTCTTTTTAATAGGGTCTGGTTATATTGCTTATCATCCATTGTCTCATATCTTATTACGGTTTTAAAGTGTTTTTAAACAAACGAAAGCCTCCTGCTATTCTAGCAAGAGGCACTTTAGAGAATATATAAACTTTATCCTTTCAGCTGCGCGACAAAATCTCCAATTTGTTTAAGCCCAGCTTCGCGCGTAGTTGCATCCTGAAGCATTGGAATCGCCTCTTCAATGGTACGAACAATCGCACTGCCGACAATGACGCCGTCACACTGCTTTTCAAACCGCTCTACCTGTTCACGGCTTGAAATACCGAAGCCCACCGCAATTGGCAGTTCCGTTGCTTCACGAACAGTTGCCAGAAACTCGTCAATCCCGGTATGGAAGTCGGCTCTTACGCCTGTCACACCTAATGAAGACACACAATAAACGAAGCCTCTCGCGCTTTGTGAAATACGGATAACCCTATCTTTAGACGTTGGCGCGACTAGCGGAATGAGATGCACATTAGCCGCTTCTGCCATTTGTCTGACCTCTGAATCTTCTTCAATCGGCAAATCAGGAATAATAAGACCGCTTATACCTTTGCTTTTTACAAGCTCGAAGAATGCATCCAAGCCGAACTGGAACACAGGATTAAAATAAGTAAACAAAATAAATGGAAGCTTTACCCCAGCTTCACGAGCTTGCTCCGCTACATTTATGCAATCACGCAAAGTGATGTGATTAAGCAGGGCGCGCTCAGAAGCTCGCTGTATGACTGGTCCGTCTGCAAGCGGGTCGGAATATGGAACCCCAAGCTCAATCATATCCGCTCCGGCCTTTTCCATCGTTTTGATGATTTCTACGGATGTTTCGATATCAGGATCACCCATCGTTATAAACGGAATGAGCGCAGTGCGCCCTTCAGATTTAATACGCGCAAATGCTGCATCAATGAGATTCATTTTTTTCGACCCCCAAATAACCCATAATAGCTTCTACATCTTTATCGCCGCGTCCAGACAAGCTAACAACAATGACCTTATCCTTGTCAAGCGTCGGTGCAAGCTTCAATGTATGCGCGATAGCATGTGCCGATTCCAGTGCGGGAATGATACCTTCCGTGCGACTAAGCAGCTGCAGTGCCTCTAACGCTTCAGCATCTGTCGCAGGCACGTAATCAGCTCTGCCGGAATCCTTCAAGTAGGCATGCTCAGGACCAATGCCGGGATAATCAAGCCCAGCGGAGATCGAATGCGCGGGCTGTACTTGTCCGTGCTCATCCTGCAGCACGTAGCTTAGCGAGCCTTGGAAAATACCATGACGTCCTTTGGTCATTGTTGCAGCGTGCTCAATTGTGTCTACACCGCGCCCCGCCGCTTCAACACCGATCAAACGCACGGAATCATCATTAACGAACGGATAGAAAATACCCATCGCGTTACTTCCCCCGCCAACTGCCGCAACGACATAATCGGGCAATCTGCCTTCATCAGTCAAAATTTGTTGACGAGCCTCGTCTCCAATAATCCGTTGAAAATCACGAACAATCATCGGGTAGGGATGTGGTCCTGTAACAGATCCCAAAATGTAATACGTGTCCTCAACATGACTTACCCAGTAGCGAAGCGTTTCATTGCAGGCATCCTTCAATGTGCGCGTGCCTGATAGGACAGGAACTACCTCGGAGCCAAGCAACTGCATACGGAACACGTTAAGCTGCTGACGCTTCATATCTTCTTCACCCATAAACACCTTGCACTCTAAGCCAAGCAAAGCAGCTATCGTAGCGGAGGCTACCCCATGCTGTCCTGCTCCAGTTTCAGCAATAATTTTTGATTTGCCCATTCGTTTAGCGAGAACACCTTGACCAATCGTATTATTAATTTTGTGAGCGCCTGTATGGTTGAGGTCTTCACGCTTTAGATATATTTTAGCGCCTCCAAGATGCTCGGTCAGACGCTCAGCGTAGTAGAGCGAGGTTGGTCTTCCCGAATATTTGTTCAGCAAATAGCGTATTTCATCTTGGAAGGTAGCATCCTTCGAATAATGCTTGTACGCTTCCTCCAGCTCAAGCAAAGCATTCATAAGTGTTTCTGGCACATAACGTCCGCCAAACTTGCCAAACCGTCCGTATTCATCTGGTACCTGTGTCATGCTTCCATCACCCTTCTAACAAATAATCGAATTTTGTCTATATCTTTCCGTCCATCTGTCTCGACACCGCTTGATACATCAATACCACTCGGGGAATAGGTCCGTAGAAGCTCTTGTACGTTGCCCTCATGCAGTCCTCCCGCAACATAAAGCGGTATTCCAATCGCCTCAGCAGCCTTATTATACTCCTCGATGGCCTTCCAATCGAAAGTATGACCGGTGCCGCCTCCTGGCGCGTCTATCAATATAGCATCCACAGCCTCTAGAAATGGAGTCATTCTTTCAAGCGCGGTTTCTGAATTAACGGTGTCGGTGTTCCCTTTGATCGAGAATACTCTCCAAACTTGCACACCCAGCTTCGTTCTAAGCTCGCGGCAAAATTCTGGTGTTTCATTGCCATGCATTTGGACGATGTCTAATGGTGCTGCAGTAATTATAGTGTTAATTTCCTCAAACGATGGATTAACGAATACGCCTACCGTTAGTGGTCGCTTATCGTCATACGCCCTCAATCGATGAACAGCCTTGATCAATGGCGCAGCTGTTGCAGCGTCAACCTGTCTCTTGCTAGGAGCGAATACGAAGCCAATTTCATGAATTGGCAGTCCGTCCATTTCTTCAATCGTTTGGACATCCTTTAGTCCGCATATTTTGATACGCGGCTGCTGTCTCATCGTACAGTCACAGCACCCATCAAATTATTAACGGCTTGGCCTACATCTTCATGTCTCATAAAGTACTCACCAATTAGCACACCATGCGCGCCAATTGACTGCAAATAATCCATATCACTTTTACCCGCAATTCCACTTTCACTCAAAACGGTAACATCCTTCGGCATCATTCCAATTAGAGCTTCGGTCGTCTTAAGATCAGTAACAAACGATTTTAAATCACGGTTATTTATGCCGATCAATGTCGCCTTATCAAGCTCTAACACCTGCTCCAGCTCTGCTTGGTTATGCACTTCGACAAGTACATCCATACCAATCGATTTGGCTAGATCATGGAATTCAGAAAGCTGAGCTGATGTTAAAATCGCAGCAATAAGCAGCACTGCGTCAGCTCCAATTAAGCGCGCTTCATATATTTGACGAAAATCAGTCGTAAAATCCTTACGCAGCAAGGGCAGCCTTACCGTTTCCTTTACCGCGCTTAAGTATTCATTAGAGCCTTGGAAATAATCACGATCCGTAAGTACAGAAATGCAATCCGCTCCTGCAGCTTCATAAGCTGAGGCCAGCTCGGTAGGATAAAAATTCGCCCGTATAAGTCCTTTTGACGGTGAAGCCTTCTTCACCTCAGCAATGAGCCCCATGCTTCGATTCCGACCCCGCGTGGTAAGAGCGCGCTCAAAGCCTCGGCAATCGCCTAGCTTTGCGATTTCTTTCTCAGCCTCCGCAATATTAAAATGGGCAGCGAGCGCTTCAACTTCAGCCCGTTTCGTTGCTACAATTTTATCCAGAAACATGCGCCAACTCTCCTGTCATTTGAATAAGATTAACTAGCTTATGCTGTGCCTTGCCAGAATCAATGACTTCAGCTGCAACCGCTACGCCTTCTTTAATCGAAGAAGCCGCCCCTCCGACATAAATACAAGCCCCTGCATTCGCAAGTACGATATCGCGGTACGCTCCTTGCTGCTCTCCCGAGAATATAGCGCGGATAAGCGCTGCATTAACTGCAGGCTCACCGCCTATTACATCCTCTATCGGCCAACGTGAGAGACCAAGCTCCTCGGGTGTTATGTCATACGTATGAACCTCGCCGCCTTGCAGCTCGGATATTTGCGTAGAGGCAGAAATACTGATTTCATCAAGCCCATCGTGACTGCTGACTACAAGCGCGCGTTTCAGCCCAAGCTCACCCAGCACCTCTGCGATAGTAGATGTATGAGAACGGTCGTACAAGCCTAGCAGCTGTCTGTCAGCTCCGGCTGGGTTTGTTAAAGGACCAAGCATATTGAAAATAGTACGAATACCAAGCTCGCGCCGCGGAACTGCAGCATGTCGCAGCGATGGATGATAGAGCTGGGCAAACATAAAGCAAATGCCAATATCCTTCAAACATTCCGCTGCTTGCTCCGGAGAGATGTTAATTTGAACGCCAAGCGCTTCAAGAACGTCAGCGCTTCCTGCTTTGCCAGACATTGCACGGTTCCCGTGTTTGGCGACTCTGATGCCCGCAGCGGAGGCAATAATAGACGAAGCTGTAGAAATGTTGAATTTATGAATGCCCGATCCGCCTGTACCGCAGGTGTCCAGCAAACCCTCCTGCTCCGTGTGAACATGACTGGATTGCATGCGCATAACCTCTGCAAAGCCGGTTATTTCATCCTTCGTTTCACCCTTCATCCGCATTGCGGTCACAACTCCGGCTATTTGAGCAGGTGTCGCATCCCCGCTCATCATAATAGTCATGACGGTCTTCGCTTGCTCTCTCGTTAAATTCGAGCCACCAATAAGCTTGCTTAGCGCTTGCTGAATCGTTATTTCATTACTTTGCGGCATAACTGAATGAGCCCCTTTCCCAGCTTTGACTTAGTAATCACTATTGATGGCGTTATATGCGACTTCCCGGTTTTTCGGTTGTGCAAAAATAGCTTCAGCTGCCCGAATCGCCTTCAGCATCCCTTTAGCTTTGTTAACGGTCTCCAAATACTCGCTTTCCGGAACCGAATCCCACACGATCCCTGCACCAGCTTGAACATACGCTTTACCTTGCTTGAAGATAATCGTCCGTATCGTAATACAAGTGTCCATGGAACCGCCGAAGCCTAGGTATCCAATCGCTCCAGCATAAGCGCCTCGCGCTTCATTTTCCAGCTCCGCGATAATTTCCATTGCTCTTAGCTTTGGCGCACCGGATACCGTGCCCGCCGGCAGGCAAGAAACAAAGGCATCGAAGAAGTCTTTATCCTTGCGCAGCTTACCGGAAACGTTGGAGACAATATGCATGACATGCGAGTAACGTTCAATTTCCATAAATGAGTCACAAGTAACAGAACCAAACTCAGAGACACGTCCGATATCATTTCGACCCAAATCGACCAGCATCAAATGCTCCGCGCGTTCCTTCTCATCAGCGAGCAGCTCGCGTTCTAAAGCTTTATCTTCTTCGGTTGTTTTGCCACGCGGTCTAGTCCCGGCAATCGGTCTCGTTTCCACCCGATCTCCGTCTACCTTGACAAGAGCCTCAGGAGACGTCCCGACGATTACCTCCTCGCCCATTTTCAAATAATACATGTAGGGAGAAGGATTCATTGTACGAAGTACTCTATAGACATGCAATGGATCGATATCGGTCTCGATACTGAATCGCTGTGACAGAACCACTTGAAATATGTCCCCTGCGCGAATATACTGCTTTGCCTGCTCAATATTTGAAATAAATTGCTCCTTCGTTACATTCGATTGAATATCGCCTAGCTCATGATCAACTTGAATAGAAGAACCTCCGGTAACCGGAATAGTAACAGGCTGCTTCAATCGTTCGATTGTCGCTTCAATTTTAGCAACTGCTGTCTCATAAGCTGCCGCGATATTCAGATCAGTCGCACCTTCAGCTATATGAACATTTCCTACGATTTGAAGCTGCTGCTTGAAATGATCAAAGACGATCACCTGATCGCAAAACATAAACTGCATATCATTCATGTTCAAGTCATCAATTCGGTGAGCGGGAAGTCTCTCATAATACTGCAGCAAGTCATAGCCAAAAAATCCGATAGCTCCGCCAGTAAATGGAGGCAGCTCTGGCATCGCAGGGCTGCGGTATGATCTTAAATGAGCTTTCAATAGCTCTATCGGCTTATCGTGAAGCGTATGCTTCTCTCCTTTACGCTCAAGCACCATTTCACCATTTTTACCATAGAGCATCATAAACGGATCTGTGCCAATAAAGGAATATCTCGCCCATTTAACGCCACCCTCTACGCTCTCCAGCAAAAATGCATGATTTTCCTTCGCGAAGTGCTGAAACAACCGAATTGGCGTTTCGGTATCGGCCATCATATAACGAACGATTGGTATTAAGTTGTATTGGCCAGCTAAACGTGTAACCTGCTGCAGTTCACTCGACATCCCGAACAACCTCCTTGTTTATGGTCTGCGTAAACCTATAATAAAACAAAAAAAGCTCCTGCCATGGCAGGAGCGTTGGATTAGATGATGACGGAGGTATGTAAGCGGAAATAAGATAGCTTACGCAACGGTGAAACAGCACTTTTACCTATCCTTGTGTATGTACATAAGGAACGGTTCAGCTCTTTCCTATACCCGTAATCGTAATTACCTTCACTCTGCTTCTCTCAACTATTCTCAGCTCATCTATACTCAACTAGAAACCTGCTCTACTCTTCTCACTTACGTATTTCAATATACAACAACTTACGACCGCGCGTCAATATTTGCTTATGCTTTAGATAGATCAGGACGAAGCGCCTGAGCGCCGTTAAGATACACATGACGGATCTCGGCTTGGCTCTTGTCTGTATTAATAAGCACCATTAGACGTATGCAGCGCTTAAGACTTCCTTTGACGGGCACTTCTAGTGAACACATAAGCGGTACAAGCTCCCAGCCTTGCATCTCCCTAATAGCTCTAGCTGGAAACGCTTCATCCAAATCATTCGTAACGGTTATGAATACGCTGCAAATGTCGTCAGGAGCAATTTGATTGTCCGCTACAATGTCATTCAACATCTCGATTGTAGCCTTCATGATCGCTTCTTCCTCATTTACTTCAACGGTAATCGCGCCGCGAACACCTCTAACACCCATCATTATGACTCCTCCTGCTTCAATTGCTCTACAATTTCTCGAACCCATTCCACGGGAACATCGGGCTTAATTTCTACTTTACCAATAGCGGTTGGCACTATAAATACCATCGTGCCTTCCGTGAATTTCTTATCATGCATCATGGCATCCATTACGGCATCTACATCGAAATGATCAGGCAAACGAACAGGCAGCCCGCACTTTGCAAGAACACGCTTTGTTACGGTATATACCTCTTCCGGTGCGCCGTAACGCAATCCGAGCTTCGCAGATCCAATCATGCCAATGGAAATAGCTTCACCATGAAGCAGCACACCATAGCCTGCAACTGCTTCAAGAGCGTGACCAATCGTATGCCCAAGGTTCAGAATTGCCCGTAAATCGTTTTCCCGCTCATCCCGAGAAACGACCTCAGCCTTCACGCTGCACCCCTTATACAAAGCATAGCCAAGCGATTCCGGATCAAGAGCAAGGAGCTTTTCTGCGTTTTCTTCACACCATAACGCGAACGATTCATCCCAGATAAGTCCGTGCTTGACAACTTCAGACAAGCCGGCCATCACTTCTCTAGGAGGGAGTGTTTGCAGCGTATTCAGATCATATAGAACCAATTCCGGCTGGTGGAAAGCTCCGATAATATTTTTGGCAGCTGGATGATTTACCGCTACTTTACCGCCTACACTGCTGTCATGTGCCAATATCGTAGTAGGAACCTGTACAAACTTAATGCCGCGCATATAGGATGCCGCAACAAATCCAGCCAAATCGCCGACCACACCGCCGCCCAATGCGACGATAGTCGATTTACGATCAAGACCCGCTTCGAGCGCTTTTCCAACAAGCTCTTCAAGCATAGCCAGTGACTTCGAGCTTTCACCTGATGGAACAACTGCGCTAACCGTTTTAAATCCGCCGTTCTTCAGCTCCGATTCTAACGCTTCCAGATGATGCTTAGCCACCTGACTGTCGGTAATAATCATCAGAGGTGATTTCGTACTAATATTATGTTTCAAGAAATAGGAAGAAGCCTCCTGCAGGAGGCCCTCCCCGATATAAATGGGATAAGAGCGATCACCTAGTTCAACTGTTAATTCGCGCATCCTTAGTACCGTCCTAATTGTTCTAAATAATTATTAAGATTAGCGCGAATTTCTTCGATGGAATCTCCGCCGAATTTCTCAAGGAACGCCTTCGCAACTTCCCAAGCGACAACATGCTCCATCACGACGCTAGCGGCAGGTACTGCACAGCTGTCTGAACGTTCAACTTGAGCGGTAAACGGCTCTTTCGTATCAATGTCAACGCTGCGAAGCGGCTTGTAAAGAGTCGGAATCGGCTTCATTACACCTCTTACAACGATTTGTTCTCCATTAGTCATGCCGCCCTCGAAGCCGCCAAGGCGGTTGCTCGCGCGATGGTAGCCGCGCTCAGCGTCGTACATGATTTCGTCATGGACCTGCGAGCCGCGCAGCTTAGCCGCTTCAAAGCCGATACCGATTTCACAGCCTTTGAACGCGTTGATCGAAACAACGGCCTGTGCGATGCGACCATCCAGCTTCCGATCCCACTGCACGTGGCTGCCAAGACCAATTGGCACGCCCTCGATGATACATTCCACCACGCCTCCGATCGAGTCGCCCTCCGCTTTAATTTGATCAATATATTCGGTCATCTTCTGCTCAGTTTCCTTGTCTACGACACGAACTGAAGACTCCTCTGTTAAACGAATCAATTCATCAACAGAAAGCTGATTCGCCGGCGCCTCGATCTCACCTATGCGAATAACTTGTCCTGCCACTTTAATGCCGAATTCAGCTAGAAATTGACGAGCTACCGCCCCTACAGCGACACGAGCAGCTGTTTCACGGGCGCTAGAGCGCTCCAGCACATTGCGCAGATCCTTCAAATCGTATTTCAAACCGCCATTCAGATCAGCGTGACCAGGACGCGGACGGTGAACACGGCGCTTCTCTTCATCGCTTCCTTCAATCGGTTCAATATTCATAACGGAGGTCCAATGCTTCCAGTCATTGTTCGCAACAATTAGCGCTACAGGAGCACCAGTCGTTCTACCATGACGTACGCCTCCTACAATGTTGGCAGTATCTTTCTCGATTTGCATACGACGACCGCGGCCATGCCCCTTCTGGCGTCTATGCAGCTGAAAATTCAATTCCTCGAAATCAATTGTTAAATTGCTTGGCAGCCCTTCAATAATAGCCGTCAATTGGGGACCGTGGGTTTCTCCCGCTGTCAAATACCTTAAACTCAACCAAAGCTCCTCCTTCAAGGCAAGCCTATAAGCGCCTGCTATGCTTTACTGCACTAAACATCTTTGCTCATTATAGTACAGCGCCTGCGGTTTGACAAGAATTCACGCCGCTTCCAGCTCGCCTATGTCCAATAAAAAGAGGCTGCTTGAACGCCTTCTAAGAAGACAAACAAGTCAGCCTCGTTCTATTTCACAATACTAGCTGTTAACAGAGTGTTTCTTGAGCAGCGCCGTTCCATCGTTCACGAGCAGCGGATCATTAACAAGCCTTATCATTTGTCCGCTGTCCACGCCAATAATTTGCGCACATTCTTGAATCGAAATAAATCCGCGCCTGTAGGCGGCTATTACTTTACGCTTATCCATCTCAAGCTCATCCTCCAAGTCCCTTCGGTTATGACTAGTATAGGAGAAGATGGAAATCGATATACATGGTAATTATACTTTCCGATAAAAGAACGTATCTGCTGTCTCAAAACCGTAAACCGCAGGTGAGAAAATTTGCTCCGTACTGCCCACAAACAGCAATCCGCCTGGTTTAAGCGCATTCGAAAATTTATGATACAACAAATGCTTCGCTTCTTCTGTAAAATAAATCATAACATTGCGGCAAACAATTAAGTCAAAGGAAGCATCGAATGAATCATGAAGTAAATTTTGCTGCTTGAATTGGATAAATTGCTTTAAATGATCCGATATATGATAGGCGCCATCTGCTTCTTTAAAATACTTTTGTCTGCATACAGAAGGCACATCGCGTAATGAACGCTCCAAATAACTGCCTTCCATTGCTTTCTGCAATACATTCGTATCCAAATCGGTTGCAAGCATCGTTGTACGCTGCAGCGCTCCTAGCTCTGCTAAAATCATTGCAAGAGTGTATGGCTCTTCTCCAGTTGAGCAAGCCGCGCTCCAAACCTTGATTGGGGAGGCGGATCTCATCATTTCAGGGAAAAAGCGATTTTGCAATACTTCCCACCTTGATGGGTTTCTCCAAAATTCAGATACATTAATCGTCATCCGATCCAGAAACTCATTCAACAAGCTTCGGTTCTGCTCCATAGCCTTCCAGTACTCATCAAAGGTTTGGTACCCATGTTTCATCCGAAGCGTTGTTAGTCTTCGTTTCATTTGAGCTTCTTTGTACTGCGACAAATCGATGTCGGTCTTTTGCTTTATTCGAACGATAAATTGTGCAAAATCTCGATCCTCCACCATTAAATCCTCCATCATTAACGGTTGTTAGAGCTAAATCCACCGCTGTATTGTGTGTTCATAGTTGAGAAGCTCATTTGGCGAGAAGAAATTGCTAAGCTCTCTTTCCGCATTTTCTGCTGAGTCTGAGCCATGGATCAAGTTAAAGTTTGTATGTACCGCAAAATCGGACCGAATCGTGCCAGGCAGCGCTTCAAGAGCGTCCGTCTTCCCAATAAGCGCACGTGTCAAAGCAATTACATTGTCTCCCTGCCATACCATAGCAAACACCGGACCGGAAGTAATAAAATCAAGAAGCGGCTCATAGAACACTTTTCCGTGATGCTCTTCGTAATGAGTCTCAGCAAGCTCCCTACTAACGAACATGAATTTGGCTGCAGACAGCTGCAGTCCCTTCTTTTCAAGCCTCGATACTATTTCACCTATTAATCCACGCTGTATACCGTCTGGTTTAATCATAAGAAAAGTTCTTTCCATCGCTAATCCATCCTCTCATATTCAATTCATTAGTAATTACGTTTCCCAACAAAATGCGCAATATCAATTAAATTCTTTTTCGCTGTAATGCTTGGTAATCCTTCTAGAGCAAGCAAAGCTTTTTGAATATAACGATTGGCTAGCTGATCAGCCAGGTCTCCGCCTCCACTTTTACGAATCATTTCAATCGCGCGGCTTGTATCCGCATGTCCATTATTTTCACGAATGGAATTTATCTCATGCAATAAAGACTGTCGAATACGTGTATCCTGCAAAGCTATTAAGACCGGAAGCGTAATGTTACCCTGGCGCATATCCGAGCCTGGAGGCTTGCCAATTTGCTTTTCTGTACCATAAAGATCCAGCAAATCGTCACGTATTTGATAGGCCATCCCAACATTATATCCAAAACGATACATTTTGTTTGCAGTCTCCCGATCCGTGCCCGCCGCAATTGCACCCAGCTGACAGCTAATCGCGATTAAAAGCGCTGTTTTGCGCCGTATACGCAGCAAATAATTACGTACAGATTGCTCTGTGTTGAAAAAATCACGTATTTGCTCCATCTCACCGACACACATTTGTACGAGTGCCTTTGACAGCACTTGATGTATGAGCGGATTCGGAAGCTGGGCCGCAATCGATAAAGCTTTGCCATGAATATAATCCCCTGTATACATCGCAATTCGATTGTCCCACTTCGCCTTAACAGTCAGCTGACCGCGACGTGTCTCCGCGTCATCGATAACATCATCATGAACAAGGGAAGCCATATGAATCAATTCAAGAGGGACAGCAACCCGCTTCATTATTTCAAGCTGGTAATCACCGAACTTTCCTGCTAATAAAACAAAAATTGGTCTGATGCGTTTACCGCCTGCTTTGAGTAAATGCAAAGAAGCTTCACTCAGAAGCACATGATCATCAGACACGCTGCGTTCAAGCTCCAGCTCGATTTGATTCAGATCACCTTTCATCTTCGCATATAAGTCAAGTAGTTTCATTCGTTCACCTACTGGGCAGATTGGTCTTCAAAAAAGTAAAAGCAACATCATACGAAAGCAAACCAAGCTGCTTCGCATATTGGAAATATAAAGCAAGCCCTTCTTGCAGCTTGCTTCCAAAATCATATTGAAGCGAATGAAAATACATGTCCCAGTAAGCAGTATCTCCGCCAAGCTGTTCGCAAGCATTAGCAATCAGAGGATCAAGATGAGTGTTATTATACTGTTTGCACGATAGAAGCGCATTATATACCGCTTGGATAGCATCGGGCTCTGCTTCCACTGCTTCTCTCCGGGCTGCAACTACCGCGTAAGTCATCCCAAGACCAGTCCAATCATTCCATAAACGCCCCAAATCAATGACCTGCAGCCCTTGATTTCCCCACGAAGCTTGGATAGCCGGATCACCTATAATTAGCGCTGCATCTGATGTTTCCAGCATCCGGTCAAGCAAAGGCTCTGCTGTCACATATTCTGGCTTACAATCATAGTGCATCTCCATTATTATTTTGAGCAAATTGACTGATGTAGCCGAAGTCGTGGTTACAGCAATTTTTTTCGGCCGTTTGTTTGCGATTGGTTCTTTCAAAAACAATAAGATCGAATTTACATTGCCGATAGATCCAACCGATAAATGCGGCAATAAAACATAGTCCTTTGCATTTTGACCATATGAGAAAGAAGATATGGCAGACAAATCAAGCTCACTTGATTGCAGCATCCGATTTAATTCAGATGGAACACGTGAGATAACTTTATAGCTATTGAAGTCTGCATGTTTTTCAAACTGGTGAAAAAGCGGCCATGCATTCGCGTAATCAATTCGACCGATGGTGATCGGGCGACTAAAGCCCATTCTGCTCATCTCCCCATCTTCTGTACAAATCATGTTCAATTCCCATGCTGTCCATTACTTTCCCTACTAGAAAGTCAATCATTTCATCCATGGATTGCGGTTTAAAATAAAAAGCCGGCATCGCCGGAATCATCCTGACACCTAGACGGGACAAGGTCAGCATATTTTCCAAATGGATAGCATGCAGCGGAGTCTCTCTAGGAACGAGCAGCAGCTTCCTATTCTCCTTAAGCATGACATCCGCCGCTCTTGTCATCAAATCATCGGAAATGCCGTGCGCGATCGACGCAAGCGTCCCCATCGAGCACGGCACAACGACCATACCTTCTACACGGAACGAGCCGCTTGCTATGCTCGCCCCTATATCAGCATTCGGATGAAAGACAAGTCTTCCATCCGCAAGTGCTTCGCCAAAGCGTAGTTCAAGCGCTGAAGAACGGCGTGCCGTCTCCCAGCCCAGCTCTTCCTTCAGAACACGCCAGCCGGCTTCGGTCAAGACAAGGTGAACCTGGAAGCCTCTGCACAGCAGTTCCTCAATAAGCCTTATCCCGTAAATAGAGCCGCTGGCTCCCGTTATCCCTACAACCCATCGTTTTAACAATCGGTTCTCACATTCTGCCGCCATTGTCTCTACCATTGGTGGAGCACCAACAAATCAACGATCGTAAACATAAACAAAACGACGCTAAGCGTACCGTTCATTCCAAAAAAGGCCGTTTGCACACGAGACAAATCATTCGGACGAACAAGCCAGTGCTGATAAAACAACAGTGCGATTGAAATCAACGTGCCGAGCAGATACATCCAGCTTAGCTCGGTCAGCCAGAACAAGGTAATGAAACCGATAGCTGTAACGATATGCAGCGAACGAGCAATCCAAAGCGCGCCTGCAATTCCGAAACGAGCGGGTATTGAGTGCAGACCAGCATTGCGGTCATATTCAAAGTCTTGCGTCGCATAAATGATATCAAAGCCTGCGATCCAAAGCGCCACAGTCCCGTATAATAACCATGCGGCAGCATCAAAACCACCTGTGATTGCAACCCAGCCGCCAAGCGGAGATAATGCAATCGTAAAACCTAGTACAAGGTGGCAAAGCCAAGTAAACCGTTTTGTATACGAATATAATACTAGGAATACAACAGCAATAGGCATCAACTTAAGCGCAATAGGCGCAAGATTAGCGCTCGCGACGAATAACATTACAAATGAAACAATCGTAAATATTAAAACCTCGGCTGACTTGAGCAAGCCTGCTGGAAGAGCCCGATTCTCTGTACGTGGGTTTCGTAAGTCAATCGCTTTATCAATCAAACGATTTAAGCACATTGCCGCGCTTCTCGCACCAAACATCGCTAGTGTAATCCATCCAATCTCTTCCCATGTAGGAAGACGCTGCTCCATGACTACCGCGCCTAATATTGCTCCCATAAATGCAAACGGCAATGCAAACACCGTATGTTCAAATTTAATCATTTCTAAAATAATGCCAATTTTGCGAACCATTGCTATTCCTTCTCCTTTATCCCCATATGCAGCGCTGCTACTCCGCCGGTCAAAGGAAAGGCAATTACCTGCTGCAGCCCTGCTTGTTCAAACATTTTTGCAAGTTGCATGCGATCAGGAAACAGTTTTAACGACTCAGGCAACCATTTATATTCCTCAAAGCGCTTGGCAACAAGCTTACCTATAAGCGGCAAGATACGCTCGAAATATAAATTATACATTCCTTTGAATGGCTGCCATGTCGGCTTTGATACCTCTAAGCAAACAACTTTGCCGCCTGGCTTAACTACACGTCTCATTTCTTTGAGCACCTGCATGTAATCGGGTACGTTACGCAAGCCGAAGCCAATTGTTACATAATCAAACGAGTTATCCTCAAACGGCAAACTCATCGCGTTCCCTTGTACTAATGAAATCTGATTTTGCAAGCTCAGCTTCTCCACTTTGACAGCACCGATATCAAGCATATTCTGACTGAAATCAAGACCGATCACCTTACCGGTCTCACTAGCTTCCGCAAGCGCGATTGTCCAGTCACAGGTGCCGCAGCAAAGATCCAGTGCGGTTTGGCCTGGCATCACATTCATCTTCTTCATGGTAAACTTGCGCCATGCTTTATGTCTGCGAAAGCTAATTAAATCGTTCATAAAATCATATTGCGGCGCGATTCGTTCAAAAACGCCATGCACATGACTCTTAGAATTCGAATCCATTTTCTAATATCACCTCGTCTAGTTTAGCGCAGGAGTAATGCTTGTCATCTTGTATATCAGACCATCAATAATCACAGACAGATCTTTGATTAGCTTGTCCGACTCCAGCTTGCCTGCAATTGCTTCCAGCGCAGCTGCTGAATGCTTCAGCTTAGCCGTAAGCAAGCTGCGTATTTGATATTTATCCACTAAACTCTTAATAAAGACTGGCCCATTCACGCCTCCAGCTAGCTGCAGGCGCTCCTCATCCGTGCCCTCCTGCATGACATGCCAGTAACCCCAGCTTTTATCAAAGCGTACTGGGGTGTCACAGCGCTCTAATTCCTCAAGAACAACTTCACATCTGCTTACCCCAGCTAACATCTCTGGCCATATTCGAGATATTGTTCCTTCGAGCAGACTTGAGAACAGCTGAAACAGCGTACTGCGAAGTTGTACGGAAAAGCTTAAATAATCATCAGCGGTCAGCTTGAGCTGTCTCATCCGCATATAGAGATTAACCTTAAGTCTGTTTACTTCACAGACAGCATTGCTTATTTTCGCAATCATATCAACCTGTCCTGCCTGTGCAAGCAGTTGATAAAAGCTAGCGCTGAAATAATCGCCAGCAAGCACCTTAAGCTGTCTCGAACGCATTTCACGCTCCGGGCGCTGCTCTAAATCAGTATCGATTAAATCATGGGTATCCATTCCTAGCTGAACAAGTGAAATGACGAGAGTATACAGCTCGCTTTGCTTAGCTAGCAATGGGTCTTGATCAAGAAAAGCATAAAGTAAACGGAGCCTTGCATCCGGAAGCTCCGGCAAGTCCGTATGTGCTTGAATCATGTCATATTCAATGTACTTTTGTGCTATTTCAGGTATACGGTATGGTTTCATGGGGTAAGCCTCCGAACAGAGAAGCGCAACTCGCCGCTCAATAATCTAAACTATTATAGCACAACTTTTTTAAAGAGCATATGAATCAGACTCTTTGTTTATCATTTTGCAACATATTGTGCTTCAGTTATTGATTATTGAGACCGGCTTTACTGTAAATCCCGTTATAGGACCGAACCTGTATTCCCAGGCGCTTGTGAAACTGACTCTCAATCTTTTTCTCCACAACTCATCATGAACGGGGTCCGCGTTTACAAGATTGTCCATATCGCTAATAAGCCAGCTATCTGTTTTGCGTACATCAATTGCCGCCAGCAGCGTTGTGCCTTCCGAACGATCCTCTACCATTCGAATGAGCACTCTTTTCACGTTTTCAAGCTGAATGAAAGCAACGCGAAGCAGCTTCTCCACATCAGCAAACCAAGCTGATGGACGTCCAACATCTGTACTTACTTTAATATCGATCGACAATATGGCATTATTCCATTCCACTTTATCAACCCGTTCTTTTAACTGGACACCTACAAGCACGTCAACTAAATTGCTGTTTGTTAATCGAACGGCTGGAGTTGTACGAAATACAGCTACTTCATGACGTGTGGACGGATTTTCCCAAGCCGCATGCGGCAGCCAAGACAGAATTAGGGTTACAGCAACAACAGCCATACAGGCCGATAGCAACGGTTTACCGATGCGCATTAGGCACCTCCAAGTTTCAAATATCCAACGCAGACCGTATCACAAGCTTTGTCATTCAAAAAAAGACTCATACATCATTGTACGAGCATGATAGGTCGAATATTCAACACTTGGCTTAATCGTCGCTCTTGCTTCAGTCACGTCAGGCTGATAATAAAAAAAGCAGGCAGCGCCTGCTCATTTCTTTCAGTTACTGATCGGTTTCCATCGTACCATATTTCGTCATAACGACCGCTTTCCCGCGAATTTTAATCGCAGAAGTATGATCAGTAAATTGGCAAATCAAAATCTCGTTTTTATCCAACTTTTCCGTATGATGAAACTTAGTATCGTGACCGCGTGTTAATCCGATGACCTGAACTCCTTGGTCTTTTGCTCTTACGATAATATACTCGCTATTTGTAGGCTCCATCGTTATCCCTCCGCATCCGTTATTGCAAACTATCCATGTGAATTATAGTGGAAGTCGATCATTTGTGCAATCTCTTTGCCGATTGATAAGCCTAAAAGGCTTTATCCGCTCATTACGGCATATATGAAACAAAAAACGCCCGAACGATTACCGCTCGAGCGTTGCTTGCATGCTTATACTTAATTGGATACGAGGTCCTTAAGTGATTTTCCTGGTTTAAAAGCAGGGATTTTACTAGCTGCGATGTCGATTTCTTCACCAGTTTGCGGGTTGCGGCCTTTACGGGCTTGGCGCTCGCGAACTTCAAAGTTTCCAAATCCAACAAGTTGCACTTTATCTCCGCTTTGAAGCGAATCTGAGATCGCATCAAATACAGCGTCAACTGCTTTTGTTGCATCTTTCTTAGAAAGTTCAGTCAGCTCAGCGACTTTAGCAATCAAATCTGTTTTGTTCATTGTTTCACCTCCTTAAAAGTTTTACAAAGTAAAACTTACTTCGTAAGCATGGTCCTAAAGTTTTAAGAAATAAAACTTACTTCGTAAGCATGGACCTTAAGATTTATGAAGTAAAAAGCTTATCTTATCCCTCTTATTCACCGAAAAATTCAAAATTATACCTTTTGACCGAACAAACCTATAGTAATACAGCCGATTAGCAATTTCAAGTGTTAACGTGCATTTCTGCCAAAACAAATAAGCTGCCCCTGTTTCGGAAGCAGCTTGTTCGTTCAATCCAACCGTTTCATTTACAAAATGATGGCGATCAATCCACCAGAGCCTTCGTTGATGATGCGCCCAAGTGTTTCTTGCAGCTTGTATCGCGCGTTATCCGGCATCATCGCTATTTTGCCTTGAATTCCTTCTCTAACGATCGAATGCAGTGAGCGCCCAAAAATATCAGACTCCCAAATTTTAATTGGATCGTTCTCAAAGTCTTGCATTAAGTATCTAACAAGCTCTTCGCTTTGCTTCTCCGTACCGATAATCGGAGCAAACTCCGACTCTACGTCGACACGAATCATATGGATAGATGGTGCTGTCGCTTTCAGCCTTACACCGAAGCGTGAGCCTTGGCGAATAAGCTCTGGCTCATCAAGGGCCATCTCTGCAAGCGAAGGAGCCGCTATGCCGTATCCAGTCGTCTTAACCATTTCAAGCGCTTCCGCGAAACGATCATACTCCCGCTTCGCGTGAGAGAACTCTTGCATCAATTGCAGCAAGTGATCCTTTCCGCGAATTTCTACACCGACGACCTCCATCAAAATACGGTCGTACAGCTCATCTGGAGCGTACAGATCAATTTCTGCTACGCCTTGACCCATATTCATTCCGCTCAAACCTGCTCGAGCGATAAAATCGTATTCCATGAACTGCGTTACTACTCGATCTACATCACGCAGACGACGAATGTCCTTCACCGTGTCACGGACGGAGCTCTCATAATTGCTGCGCAGCCAGTGGTTGTCGTTCAGTACCATAACCCAGCTCGGTAAATTCACATTCACTTCGTGAACAGGGAATTCATAGAGTACTTCCCGCAGAACGGAAATAACTTCATCCTCACCCATTGTAGCGACACTCATCGTCATTACCGGAATATCGTATTTGGCCTGCAGTTCATTTCGCAGTTGAAGCGCCTCTTCGCCCTTAGGACGAGTTGAGTTTATGATGAGCACAAAAGGTTTGCCAACTTCCTTCAACTCGTTAATGACGCGTTCCTCAGCTACAACGTAGGAGCTGCGCGGAATTTCAGCAATTGAACCGTCAGTCGTTACTACAACGCCAAGTGTGGAGTGTTCTTGAATGACTTTGCGCGTTCCAATTTCTGCTGCCTCTTGGAAAGGAATCGGCTCATCGAACCAAGGAGTCGTAATCATGCGAGGACCATTTTCATCCTCATAGCCCTTCGCTCCCTCAACCGCGTAACCTACACAGTCGACCAATCTCACGTTTACCTCAAGTCCATCGGTAACTTTGAGCTGTACAGCTTGGTTAGGCACAAATTTTGGCTCGGTTGTCATAATCGTCTTACCTGCGGCGCTTTGAGGAAGCTCATCCACGGCTCTCACACGGTCTGATTCGTTAGCAATGTTAGGAAGCACAACCGTCTCCATAAACCGCTTAATAAACGTTGATTTCCCCGTCCGGACTGCTCCAACCACACCGAGGTAAATATCCCCGCCAGTTCGTTCTGCTATGTCCTTGAAAATGTCTACTTTCTCCACTGAATATCCCCTCCCAATTGATTTTCCGGTTCGCCGCCATCCACCGGACAAAAGGGCAGGCCAGCGACGCAACTCGTACATGCTTTTTGGACTAGTAACATCTTATGTTCCGAGACTCCGATTATGACGATTTCCTCTATTAAATCTTTTTTCACCCGTCAACCAACTTCCCTTCCAAGATTGAGTTATATGAGCAATCGAGTGCAACTATGACGATTAATAGCAAAAAAAACTCTCCTTCAATTGGATTGAAGGAAAGTTTTTTTAAGTTTAGCTATGCAATACAATGCTTGTATTAAGGCTGAATAGCCTGTGGCTCATTATTAACCCATTGATAAGCCGGCGCCTTTACTGGTACAAAATCTGAACCGTCAACGAGCAGCTTGCGTAAATCAAACTTGGAATCGAATGACTTCTTACCGCTCTTTTCCACAGCTTGCATAATATCTATGCCATAGTCAGAATAGACGATTCCGTTATCATCGACTAGCGCTTGAATGGTTTGACCGGTGAACACGCTCAGAACAACTGGCGCCTTCTTGTTTAAACTTTTGTAATCAATTTGATAAAAGCCAGGGTACATTAATTCGCCTTTGGGCAGCTTTCCGCTGCTTTGAAAGCTTGCAGTCACCCAGCTTTGAATATCATTTAGCTGTTGGTAAGCTAAAATATTCATTAATTTTACGCGAGGCTTCGTTTCCTCATCAATGACAAGAAAATAATAATTGCCGCCTTTTTCAAATGCTGCTGATGGAATATCACTTAAATAGCCGGTTCGCTGCAGCTTCTCGAAATCTATAATGAACTTCTCATAGACAGGTGTTTCTACGCTGCTATTCTTAATTGGCAGCATTCCTGTCTCTTCTTTGTACTGATCAACTGCTGCCTGCACGTTGCGTACCGCTTCCTTTGGAGCTATTTGATTTTGTTTGAGTTGATCCTTTGGATACATACAGCCAGATAGAGAAAACAGCACAACTAACAAAGCTACACTAGAAACAATTATTCGAAAATGACTGCTTTGTGCTTGATTGCGTGATCGTTTCATCAATATTCCTCCAATTACCACAAATCGTCGTTTTGCTCCGCCTGCATGGCGAGCTGTCTTTCTACCGCCGCACGAAGAGGATCGAGCGGAACATCCACCTCAACCTTTCCCGCGACTCTAGCCTGGCATGAGAGCCTTACAGAATCGCCATCTAATCCAGAGAGCTTTCTTCTCTCCACGTCTGCGATAGGCTGCAGCTCGCTGCCCGGCCTTATGTTTACTTTGCACATGAAGCAGGCAGCCTTCCCTCCGCAGCGCGTTCTAATAGTCACATTAGCTCTTCGTGCTGCGTCTAATACCGTTGTGCCAGGCCTTACCTTAACTGATCGTCCAGAAGGCCAAAAGGTCACCTCACCGTCCATTACAGCTCACCTGCCTCTCTCTCACGAATCCAGCGGCGTATACTGAGCTTTGCAAGCTCGGTGAACGAATTATTCGCTTCTAAAGCTTTGAGCGCATTCTCGTGGATAACGGGCGCGTCAGCGAAGGCTTCAATGATAAGCTGTACCCGATCTTTACGTCCTCGCAGCGCATTAAACCAAAGCTCATGAGCGAGTGGTACTACATTAGCTATCAGTGAATCTTCCAACAACTCCATTTGACCAGCAAAAGGGAGAAGCAGCTTTCTCACGCTTGTCACATATTTGCATCCAAAAGCAGATACCTGAAATCCCCCGACTAGCTCAACCTGTACTCCATGAATATTAAAATGGCATAGCTTCGAACGATAGATTTCAGTTACGCTTATAGTTGGCTCATCAATCGCATATGCGATTAATGAATGGTAAATCGCGTTAACATCTTCATCATCACAATAAATATCCAGGTCACGCGGTTCAGTTTGCAACGGCAAATCCCTAAGCATTAATGCCGCGCTTCCTCCGACTATCCAACTTGTATCCATTGATTCTGTGGCTTTTATAATTGCAGCCAGCGCTTTTTGAATGCGTTCATTTTCGGTCATCGCCGGCACTTCCTTCCAAGCGTAAACGACTTGCGCCGTCCTCTGGCGCTGCAGCTCACGTTTCGCAGTGAACAAACAAGCAAACGAATTAAACCGCTGCTGCTTTGCCTCTATGTGTTAAAAATAAGTTTTATTTATCGCCACGATTGGTCCTGCATCTTTTTTCACAATAGCTTGACAGCCTAATCGATAGCCTTCCTCGAACTCTTCCGGCTCCAGACGATCCCACTCCTGGTCTGTTATTTCCTCCAGCTGGTCTCTACCCTCTGTTACAAGGCAGCGACAGCGCGCACAGGTGCCGCGAGTGCACGAGAAGCTCCAATCCACATTATGCTTAATGGCATGGTCTAATATGGACAAGCCCTCTTCCGCCTCGACAATTGCAGTTTTGGTTCTCCCCTTCAAATCGATCATATGTGTAATTTCTCCTTCTCTGCTTGAATGATCCAATTGTTATATGTACTCGACACTAGATTATAGAAAGCAGTCCGCAAATAAAACCTATTATTAAAATGATAAATGCGATCAATGAAAGAATAAACTTTACTACTCCTTTAGTTTTTGTCCTAGCGACCGTAATCAAAATAGCCGCGATTGCCATCATGCCGATACCAATTAACGATACCCACATTTTAGTCATAGCATCCATATAAAATTCATTCTCCTAATCTGTATCATAATGAGTTCTGTACCATTATAGCATCGTACAAAAAAAAGGACAAAAGCAGACAGAGTGTTGCACCAAATACGAAAATTCGGTACAGTCCCTCGCTTTTGTCGCTATCCATTACTTCTTGATCATCATTTTCATTAATGCTTCCATATTACTAGCGTTCATACCGCTCGCTTTAACTGCTTTTACGATATCATTTATTGTTGACTCTGAAACTTTAATTTTAGCCATTTCCGATACTTGCTTGATCAGCTTCCTTAGCTCTGCTTCGCTTTGCATCGTTTCTGCTGTTACGCCGCTGGCAAGCTTCTTAACTGAATTTTCGGAAATGCCTTTTCCGGTCTTTTTGTTAATCGAATTCAATATATCTTTAGAAAAATCCTTCGACAATTCCCCCAACCTCCCCCAAAAATTTATTCCTAGCATCATATGATTGGGAGATTGGTTTGGTGTAGGCGCTGTCCTAATTGATTTCTTCGATTTCGTGTGTGCGTAGACGACCCATTAAATGCTCTACAGCTATCCTAGGCGCCTTATTCTCGAACAATACCTCATAGAGTTGGGTTGTAATCGGCATCTCGACATCGTACTGCTTTGCTAGCTCATAAGCGGCACGTGTCGTTCTTACACCTTCTACAACCATGCCCATCTTATTCAGCACCTCATCTAACGGTGTACCGTCAGCAAGCATGTAGCCAGCACGCCAATTACGACTATGCTTGCTCGTACAGGTCACGACAAGATCGCCAACTCCAGCAAGCCCAGCAAATGTAAGTGGATTCGCGCCCATAGCTGCGCCAAGCCTGCCAATTTCGGCCAGACCACGCGTCAATAATGCCGCTTTGGCATTATCGCCAAAATTAAGCCCATCAGATAAGCCGGCACCAAGAGCAATTATGTTTTTGATTGCGCCCGACACCTCCACACCAACCACGTCCGGATTCGTGTACACGCGGAAGTGTGTATTCATTAATGCATCCTGCGCCTGCTCCGCTGCTTGCATATTGGCAGAAGCTACCACAACCGTTGTTGGCTGCTTCCGGATAACTTCCTCAGCATGGCTTGGTCCAGAGAGAACTACAAGCTCCTCAACGGAACGACCAAGCTCCTCAGAAAGAACAGTCGTCATCCGTTTAAGCGTCTCCGTCTCAAACCCTTTCGTAGCATGAACACATAAGGTTTCTGGCAACAAGTGTAGAGCCGCCTGCTTAGCAACCTCTCGCATTGCTCCTGATGGCGCAACAAACAGCGCAAGCTCCGCTAAGTGCAACGCCTCTTTCATATCGGTAGTTGCACGAATCAATTCTGGAAGCTTAACGCCTGGAAGAAACTTGCTATTTTCGTGATTTTGGTTGATGTCGTCTGCCTGCTCTTCATTCCGTGTCCATAACATAACCTGATAACCGTTGTTTGCCAGTACAGAAGCAAGAGCCGTTCCCCAGCTTCCTGCTACTAACACTGCCGCACGTCCTCTTGATGTTGAGCTATTCGTTGTCATGTAAAGCTACATTCCTTTCTTAGCGCCAAGCTTATTTTCCGTCCCTTGCAGCAGCTTTATTATATTTGTACGATGGCGAAAGAACGCAAAAAGACAAATAATGAGACTAGCACAAAGCAAAGGTACTGAGAAATAAAAGAAATAAATGAATAATGGCGTTAGAGCGGCAAATAAAAGCGAGCCTAAAGAAACATATCTCGTTAATGCAATAATTGCGATAGCTACCAAGCCTGCGCAAAGCGCGGGCACAAATGAAAGCGTAGCTATTACGCCTACTGTTGTAGCGATTCCTTTGCCGCCTTTGAAGCCGAACCAGATCGGCCAATTGTGACCAATAATCGCAGCTAGGCCGCATAGAGCCGGAATCCATTCATTATCACCAAGCCAATGCCCGATGCCTACAGCACCTACACCCTTGGCGATATCGAGTAGAAACACGAGTATGCCCGGACCTTTCCCAAGCACTCTTAATGTATTTGTCGCCCCGGCATTGCCGCTGCCATGCTGGCGTATATCAATCCCTTTGACCCATTTCGCTATAACAATACTGAAAGAAATCGAGCCTAACAAATAGCTTAACGCAACTGCGATAACCCCGTATAACAAGCTTCTTCTCCCCTAATCTTCTTCAGACTTCCGTCTTGAGAATATACGAATCGGTGTGCCTTCAAAATTGAACGCTGCACGAATTTTGTTTTCAAGATACCGCTCATATGAGAAATGCATAATCGACGGATCATTAACAAAAACAACGATCGTAGGCGGTTTAGTCGCTACTTGTGTCACGTAGTTAATGCGCAAACGTTTCCCTTTGTCACTTGGCGGTGGATTGATTGCAACCGCATCCGAAATAACATCATTAAGTAGATGAGTTTGGATACGCAGCGCATGCTGCTCCGATACATGGTTTACTACGGGCAACAGTTTTTGTAAACGTTGTTTCGTTAGCGCCGATAAATATACGATTGGGGCATAAGTCATGAATAGGAAGTGGTCTCGAATATTTTGCGAGAAGTTTTGCATCGTTTTCTCATCTTTATCAACAATATCCCATTTGTTCACGACAAAAATAGATGCTTTACCCGCTTCATGCGCATATCCAGCAATATGCTTGTCCTGCTCGATGATACCTTCTTCGCCATTAATTAGCACGAGGACGACATCCGCGCGTTCAATCGCTTTCATAGCACGCATTACACTATACTTCTCCGTCGATTCATACACCTTGCCGCGCTTGCGCATACCTGCTGTATCAATAAGAACATAGCGTTGTCCGTCACGTTCGAAAGGCGTATCAATCGCGTCGCGAGTGGTACCCGCAACATCACTGACAATTACACGATCTTCACCGAGTAAAGCATTTACTAAGGAGGACTTTCCGACATTTGGTCGTCCAATCAAGGCAACCTTAATAATATCTTCATCGTACTCTTCTTCTGTTAAATCAGGTAACAGTACTGCCGCAGCATCTAACAGATCTCCGATCCCAAGTCCATGAGAGCCAGAAATAGCAATCGGTTGCCCAAAGCCAAGTCCGTAGAATTCATACACTTCATCCATACGGTTAGCATTGTCAACTTTATTAACAGCAAGAACGACAGGCTTACGCGAGCGGAACAGCATTTGTGCAACCTCGTCATCAGCATGCGTCAAACCGGTTTTGGCATCGACCATAAAAATAATGACATCCGCTTCTTCTATCGCCAGTTCAGCCTGCATACGGACAGACTTCATGATCTCATCTTCACCATCAATTTCTATACCGCCAGTATCAATAATGCTGAACGGCTTGCCATTCCATTCACCAGTACCGTAAATTCGGTCACGGGTAATACCAGGCTTATCTTCTACAATTGCTAGTCGGTCTCCAATTACCCTATTAAAAATAGTGGACTTCCCTACATTTGGACGTCCGACGATCGCTATTACGGGTCTTGCCATAGTTAGCTTTTCACTCCTTCAAAAATACTCACGTTAACCATCATAGCAAAAAACTACGTTCTTGGCTAACTTTTCATGTTATTGTGGTTGACTTGTGGTTGACCAGTATAATCGTTCCGTTCTTTAAATCATGCGCGCTGGCATCTAATATTTTCTCAAGAAGAAAAGACGTTTGCTGCAGCTTCTCAACATTGTCTACTAAAAAAATCGGCGCACCGCCTGCTACTTTATCGGCCTTCATCGAAACGACGGCAACGATTTTAGCCATGCTCGCCCGCTCCTTTCTTATTTACCGATGCTTCGGTTGGCATTCGTACAGCTGATTCCAAGATTGGAACACGTAAAATAACAGCTTGACCTTTGCTCGAATCCTGTTCCTGCGGCAATATAAAAACCGCCATTCTGCCGTCTAACATATCAAGCTTAGCCATCGGGATAAGAGCGGGTTCTCCATCATCTCGGTATACACCCAGTATTGTAGCTAGATCATATAGTATCGCTTGACGTTGTCCAAGATTGCTTAAAGTAATTTTCGCATTAGCGTTATTAGGCGTCAATATAAACCCCATGCCTCTATCCGCAATAATTTGTTGATTCGTTTTCAAACCAACATTCATTATGTAAATGTTATCGACGAATAAATCTGGTCCGTCAACTACAACCTTAGCAGGCTTTACCGAAGCAATATGCGCGATCGATTTGCCTGATTTAAGCTTTTCCACCAGCAATAGCGACAACCCGCCTGCAACGATACCAACCCATACATTAAGTATAATCGCAAACAAGCTGGTTAGTAAGGAGGTCATTATAACTAAATAATTTCGGCCTTCAAAAACCATAGCAATACCTTCAATGTAGGTTGAACCGCGGCCAACAAGCTCCAAGCTGTCTATTTTAGTAAGAGTTTCACGTTCCATTTTTCGAACGTCACGGAACTGCTGTGCAGCCAACGTTAGAAAGGTTATTGCTGTATAATCCTTATTGTACAACGCAGGCACTGCTACTGACCCGAGCGCAGCGGCTATAACTCCTAATGATATATGAATAATACGTCCATGTGGATATGTCGGATATTGGCGATAATCCGTCCTAAGCATAAGCAGTCGCGAGACAATACCGAATATCATCCCTAGAAGCACACCAATTAACAATTTATTTTGCACAAGAAACGAATACATTACGACGAACGGCCCCCTTTATAATGCCATAGCATCTCACTAACCTTATCAAAAGCCAATCGGATCGCTTTAAGAAATAAAGTGAAAATCCGTGCCGTTACGATCGCAATCAAAAAGCTATCCCACCAGGATAGTGAACCTACCATCGCAGTGTATGACACACCCTGTAAAAATGCGTTCAGCATCTCGCCGAGTGCCGCTCCCCAAGCTATCATTCCGAATTGATGCTTCGCTTTTGAAGTGAAAGCACCGCACAAAATACCACTAAGCAGCGGGGCATCCCAAAGGGGACCAATCCAATAAAATACAGGATCATAGCTGTACATTTTACGAAGACTGCCCCAAATGACCATAATCATCAGAATGCATAATAATAAGTATCCTTTGTATCCCAACTCCTCTGAGTCACTTAGAGCCAATAAACCTGCAAACAATAATAGAAGCGCAGCCGCATTCAGCTCCACATGTACATATGCATTGACCGGTACCCACCAAATCGAGAAGGAAAGCAGAGCTACTATTCCTATTCCGAATATGATGATCGAACGCCGGCTAAAATCTGGAGCAACATAAGGCTTCCAGCCTGTAGCCAATAATATGATCAATATAACGATAATCCATAATGACACATATCCTGGATTCACAATTCTTCACCTCTTGTACCCCCTATTATGCTCCAAAAAAAAAGAGCTATTCCTGTGAATATCCACAGAAATAGCCCCACTGGGTACAATATCAAAAATTGTTATTTCAGCTTGCTTAGTTTATCTCCAAAGCGCTCTGCAAGAGAGTAGCTCATGCTCTCATTGCTCAGGCTCACGTTCGGGTTATCGATTTTCTCGATTTTCGGTGAGCGTGGAGCTCTTTCAGGTCTAGCTGAAGGAGCAGCTTGCTCAGGTGCTTCTTCTGTCTCCTTGATGCTTAGGCTTACGCGCTTCTCAGCAGGGTTAAAGTCAAGCACTTTCGCTTGTACTTCTTGACCCTCTTTGAGAACATCGTAAGGAGTCGCAATATGACGGTGTGCGATTTGGGAAATATGAACAAGTCCTTCTACACCAGGAGCGATTTCAACGAAAGCTCCGAATGTTACGATGCGGCGAACTGTACCTGTTACGATATCACCAATATTGAACTGTCCACCTGCAGCATCCCAAGGACCTGGTTGAGCAGCTTTCAAGCTAAGACTGATTTTGCCAGCGGCAGCATCAACCTTAAGTACTTTTACGCGAACCGCTTGACCTTCAGCAACAACATCTTTTGGATGCGCTACATGCTGCCAGGAAAGCTCAGATACGTGTACAAGCCCATCAATTCCACCGATATCAATGAAAGCACCGAATGGTGTCAAACGTTGTACAGTTCCATCAAGCTCTTGGCCTACTTGCAGAGCAGACATAACTTGCTGCTTGCTTTGCTCGAACTCAGCATCTAGAACTTCTTTTTGTGACAAGATCACTTTGTTGTTCTCACGGTCGATTTCTTTAACCTTTACGCGAAGAGTACGGCCTTTGTAATCGCTGAAATCTTCCACGAAATGACGCTCAACCATTGAAGCCGGAATAAAACCGCGGATGCCGACATCTACGACAAGACCGCCTTTTACCACGTCAGCAACGATAACTTCAAACACTTCGCCGCTTTCAAAACGTTGTTGCAGCTCATCCCATGCTTTCTCTCCGTCAACTTGACGTTTGGAAAGAACAAGCTTTTCTTTCTCATCATCAATGCTAACTACTTTAAGCTCAACCTCTTGACCAATTTGAACGGCTTCCGAAGCGGATTCGATTTGCACAGCAGAAAGCTCACGAACCGGAATAACACCGTCATATTTATATCCAAGGCTTACATAAGCTTGGTTATCTTCGATTTTGACGATTGTACCTTTAACAGAATCGCCTTTTTTCAAAGACACAAAATTATCCAAAGCGTCTTGGCTTACTTCTTCCGCCACGGATTCTTGCACATTAGTTTCTTCTGACATTTGAAATAACCTCCTCAGTTCATACCCCAACTTTATTTAAATCCACATACGCCTAGAGCGCAAGCAGCATTTAAAACACTTATTTATGATTGTTTGCAGCAATCTCGCGAATGCGAGTCATAATGGCGTCTGTTACTTGTTCAAGCATATCAGGTGATGATTCATCAATAATTGCTTTAAAATCAATAGGCTCTCCGTAACAAACGATCATTTTGCTGAATGGTCTATAGCTTCCAATAATCGCAACAGGCACAACCGCCGAACCACTTCGCATTGCAATCATAGCTGCGCCCTTTTTGGCCATTCCTGCTTGATTATTGCGTGTTCCTTCCGGGAAAATCCCCATTACTTTACCTTCCTTAAGAAGATTAATAGCAGATTTAATTGCATCCTTACTCACTCCGCCGCGTTTGACTGGAAATGCACCGAACGACGTTATGAGAGATCCGAAAACAGGAATTTTGAATAATTCTTCTTTCGCCATAAAATGCACCTTGCGTCGAACCTTGACCCCTACTGTTGGCGGGTCGAGCAGACTCAGGTGATTCGAGGCCAATACGACTGGGCCGGTTGCTGGAATATTTTCCACACCTCTAGCTTCCAATCGGAATAAAAGCGTGTAAATGACACGCAAAAGAAAACGGAATATCAGATATAACATAGTTTACTTCGCCTCCGCCAATTTCGTTCGGCTTAATTTAACAATTGCGTTTATTACTTCATCAATTGTCATATTGGTGCTGTCGAGTACAACAGCATCAGAAGCGCAAATGAGCGGCGAAATGTCACGTTGCTCGTCTAAGGAATCACGTTCCGCAATTTCAGTTTCAAGCTGCTCCAACGTTATGGATTGACTGCTCGATATTTCTCGATAACGACGCAGCGCACGTTCCTTTACCGTTGCGGTTAGAAATATTTTCAGTTCTGCGTCAGGCAAAATATGCGATCCAATATCCCGCCCATCCATGACAACGCCTTTGCGTGAAGCAAGATTTCGTTGCATGTCTTTAAGAACTTCACGGACGGTTTCATTAGCGGCAATATGTGAAACCTGAAGTGTAACTTCACGTGAACGAATCTGATCTGTTACATTGTCCCCATTAACATAAACGGACTGCCCGTTTTCACCAGGCTCTAGCTCTATTTTTAGAGATTTCACAAGCTTCCCTAGTTCAATAGGCTGTTCCGACGTAATTCCTGCACGTCCAGCACAAAGTGTGACTGCACGATACATAGCGCCTGTATCGATATATACATATCCAAGCTGTTCGGCAACTTTACGTGCAACAGTGCTCTTGCCCGCACCAGCTGGTCCGTCAATAGCAATGTTCATGCGATCGCTGTCACCTTCGTGATGCATCAAGTACGGTCAACCCCCTTTTAGTAGAGATGGCTGGCCGTATGCATGTACGAATGCGACGCTAACCACTCAAGAAAAAAGCAGGCTTTGCCTGCGAACGTGAAAATTATACCACACTATATGCATAGATGCAAAAGCCGAGTGCTAGTTCAAGCGGGTTCCTTCCCACCGATCTACACCCGTCAGCCACTGTCGTATCTCATTATTTTGTAGTGCAACCTGGGAACAAACTAACAAAATAAGCAGTGTAATAATCATTTTCCGCAATACAGTACTAACTTCTTCCGTCAAGCTCAGCAATTGCTTACGATTTCTTTTTCTTCTTAAAAACTTGCGAATCATATGGATTGACCCCTTCCTATTTCAGGGTATCTTTCCATTGATTACACCTTTTTATTCATCGATTTCGAAATTCCAGCTGCTTTTCAAAGCAATAGCGTATAACCTTTTGCCGTTCCGAATCATTGATCATCGTATATTTAATCATAACTTGCTTTCGACCTGATTCAAGCACGACTACACGAACGATTTCTGCTGTAAATGAAGCATGATCAATATTTCCGTTCTTAAAGGGCAGCAGCAGCCAGCATTCCAATGTCTGCTCTGATTGAACCGGCCATTTGCCATCGCATATGAATGATATGCCGCCGCCGCCGACATCATCAGTTTTACAAACAAAACGTTCATAATTCGACATTTTTATCGCTATTTCAAGCTCAGCTGCTACACGAAGGAAGCTTCGTCGCTGTACCTTTGTTATGCGATCTTGTTCTGGCTTAAGTATTTTAATTAATCGAACGCCATCTTCTTTAAATCCGAGTACATGAGAATCAAAGAAGCTTTTAACACCGTCTCCTGAAATAAAATAAACAGAGAGCTCGTCACCTAGAAATAATCGTTTGAATCGGCCAGTCTTCTCATTGATCGGAATTTCAATGAGGAAACTGTCCTCTTGCTCATCGGCAATTCGAGATTTATATTCGATCATATTTTCCTGCTCGTCCGAAGAAGCGACATGATAAAACAGCATTTGGTTCACTTTAGGCATCAAATTGGCTCCCCCCATTCACATGTCATTATAACATGTCAAAATAAGAGGAGCCATATCGTTATTTGCCAGAAGCTGCCTTAACATCATACGGAGACATTTCTTCGATTGATTCCTCTAGGCCCGATTCAGAATTTATATACACTCTGTAAATACTACCATTAATTTTACCGGTATACTCGTAACAGAGCACCTCTTCGCCCAGATCGTTTTTAATAAGCGCTAATTGCTCATTTGTCACTTTCATCTCGGTATTCAAAGCTTTTCGCGCATCAGCCTTTGTAATGATTGGACTTGGCAGATTCCGTTTATGATGCTCATATACATAGTCGCTTGCTTGCAAGCCCACGACCTCACCCTTATCAAGTGCTACTTTAACTGTTAGCTTGTCAGGGTAGATTAGAACGCCGCTTTGCGAGCTCACATAAGTAAATGTTCCTGAATTATCGGATGCATCGTAGCTGATTGCTTTCATGCCAGCTAACTCATGTTTTTCCAAGAAGGAATCAGCAGCTGCTTTCGCTTTGTCCAAATCTACCTTCTTAGCTCCAATATCACGTGAATTCATAAACCAGATGAGTTGTCCGCCTTTTTGGGTGAATTCCATCTGTATTCTGTTGCCGTTGTCAGACTCATTTACCATAGCGGAAAATGAGGCATATTCCGTACCTTGTGCATTTTCAACAACACGGATACTTGATTCTGGAACATTTGCAAACTTGGCAGCGTTTTTCTTAATTTCTTCTGCTGTCACTTGTTCTCCGCTGAGTGTTTTTATTGTCCGCTTCTCATACATGCTGCTTACAGAAGGTCCCCAGTTGATTTCTGGATATTCACTAACTTTCTTGTCAACAGATCTAAAGCCGTCAACAATGATATTGTCGTTCGTTGATTGTTGGGACGCAATAGCAAGTTCAACATCCATCCATCGCAATTTGTTTTTCAATACATCTTGCTGCATGCCGATCAACTCTTTGGAAATTTGTTCGGAGTTCGCATACAAAGTCTTCATCGTTTTAAACTCGTCTTCCGTTAATGGCTGCTTTGTTAAATCCCGTACTGCTGTCTTGTAAGAGAAATTTGCAATACGTGATAAAAAGTCGCTAGTTTCGTTGAATGGCAGCATCGTTACGGGCAGCTGGTTAATCTCATTCTGAGCCTGGCTTGTTAGCCGCCAAACGTTAACCAAGCCTTTTCGATGGAAAGCCTGAGAGGTAGAGTTAACCGCGAGCGTATTACCTAGCTGCTGATGCAGCTGCTCAACATGATTGGTTAAATCGTGGAATGCACGTTGATACTGGTTCTCCGCCTTTATCAATATCGTGTTTTTTTCTTGATGCTCTTGATAGCCCCAAAAAGCGGCACCAATGAAGAGTATTGACATTATCGGAAACATAATTGAGCTGAGTCGACCGTACATAACACAAAAGCTCCTTTCTTGTGCAAAACTTGGTGTTAGTTTGGTTTGCCCAAGGGAGCTTTATGCATCCGTTTATTCAATTATATGCCATTCCTTTAAAATACACCGTGCTCTTCAATATCCAGGTCGTTTCTGTTATTGCAGATACACTGTTTGAAGCCGGTATCGACAGCGCCATTTTCTCGTCGTCCACGCAGTACGAACTTCTCACCGCACACATTACACCTAATGGTCACCTTCACTCTTAAAGCTTCCATACGTCCCTCCTACAAAGTTTCGAGCAGCAAAACTTACTTCGTAAGCATAGGCTACCATTATTCGAATGCCATCCTATGAGGCATTACAATATAATGTAAGTATGGACGGATCATTTATAGTTTAATCTCATCCTCGCGAGCGACGAATCGAAAAGGTGACCGAGAATTTGCATGGTTCATCTTGCGTAAGCCCCATATCCATAACGCGATCATAAACGGAACGATAAACCACATCCAATTTGTTCGAAGGGTAATCATAATCCAGTCGTACGTTCCGTGCAAAAATGTAGGGAGCAATAAGGATATGGCTAAAAAATAACGTACCTTGTTCGTTGGCGCAAATTTTGCTTTACCTAAATAGTAACCCATCATAACGCCAAACAATGCATGTCCGGAAACGGGAAGCAGGGCACGAGCAAGCAGCGTTCCGAATGTTGCCGGAGAATAAATGGCGTATAAAACATTTTCAAGCGTCGCAAAGCCAAGCGATATCGAGGCTGCATATACAATTCCATCATAAGGCTCATCAAATTCGGTGTGGTTAAATATAACATGATAAAGCACAAACCACTTTAAAAACTCTTCCACTCCTGCCGACTCTACATAAGCGAATAGCAGTGTATGATCTCCTAGCCAGAGCTCTAGCCCTCGTTGAATAACCATGATTGGCACAACAACTAACATACCTAGCACAAACAATCGTACGACCATATGAATCGGCTCAACATCGTACTTATCTCTTAAATATAAATAAGTTAGCAGCGCGACACCTGGCGCGACCGCGGCAGTCAAAACGGAAAGTAGTAGCATTTTGTTCCTGCTTTCTCACATCCAACCCTAATATCGAGAGGCTTGAGCATTCATCTAATGCCAGCCATACAGCCATCTAGCCGCATATCGACTTTGTTGGTGCGATGGATTTCGAACACGTAATCGATATCTCGTCTCTCCTGATTATACAACGCTCTGGCCATATACGAAACACCGCCTTTATCTATAATTAAAAATTGGCAGTTATCATTCGCTAATTCAACTAACAATTTCACACAAGAAAAGCACCGTGCAGATAAGTCAAATCTGCTTGGTGCTTTTTATGCATTCACATATAAGTATCGTATAAATGTAGCTATACCCTCTTATATTTTAATATTTAAAATGATTGCATATTTCTCGTACTGCCTCTTCAGCCATTATAACTTTGCCGTATTCCTCTAACATCGCGTAGGTAACCGATGTGGCTTCGCCATATTCAGCAAGCAACGCAATAACCGCATTGTGCCGAGTTGAATCAATCAACGCTGGCTCAAGCACCAATATATACTTCCCATTGTAGGAATACAACTGTCCATCTTCTGTCAAGGCTGATGATTGAAGCTGCTTACAAACCGAAATAACATCCTCAAATTCACGGAATGCGTACATGACGATATCACTTTGCTCAAGCGTTACTTCCATCTCATATATCTCGTCTTCCGTGTCATCCTCTTCTAGCGATCGATCCTCGGAATGACTATGCATCTTACCACGGGTGACAATTACGACCATACCTTGAGCGGGGAGAGCAAATACTTCGACCGCTAATGGGCCGCTGGCATCGAATCCAAGTTCACTATATGCTTGATCCATCATTTCACTGAATAGTTCGTGTACTTTTGGAATTTCGCGCCACATGTCTTCCTTCTGGATCCCCCGTTCCAGCAGGTCGTCGAACGTCAGGAAAATCCTTATCTTGTCCTGACTCAGTCGTTCGATTTTCATGACAGGATCCTCCTCTGCAGCATCTGTTGTAATAAAGTATGAAATTATTAGTAAGATGTGATCATTTCGACCAAATCATGCTATGTAACTACTTTATCATGTCTGTCCGTTGAATGCACTAATAATAGCCCAAAAAAAAGAATCGTTTGAACACTTTGCACTTAAGCAAAAAGTGTACCTACGACTCTTTTTTTGGTTAACTGAATTAATGTGTTACAGCTGACGATTCCGCTCTAATGCTATCCGCTTCTTGTTTCAATGCGGGGTCACTATTGACAATTGCTTCAATTTGATCCCAAGCGGCTCCTGATTTTACGGCGGTATCGTCTGTAGGCTTTGGGGCCATAACCGCAGCCTCTTGCTTCCAATTGCCATTCATCATTTTTGATACGGATTTACCTATCACTTTAGTGCTTACATCAGACATCGCGCTAGCAGCCCAAGCAACAGCTCCTGGTCGTTTACGGGAGACATATACGGTGGCTACCGCGCCAATCAATCCTCCAACTAAAAAACCGCTTAACCTCATCGTATGGACACCTCTTTCCTATTCGGTATTCCTTCATTAGTTTGACCGTCGCATCCTGGTGTCATTCGATATAAATTAAGGAAATAACGCTTCCCGCCTACCATTCCGGACTCTTATACAACAAATTGGCATATATGATACAATATTGTCGATTTAGTGATTAACAAAACAAACGTACGGAGGGTCACAAAAAAATGAAACGATCAGCTCAATTATTAGCTGCAATTCTTCTCCTTGGCACACAATTGGTCGCATGCAGTGCCCAATCGAATAATGTGAACATCGAACAAACACCTAAACCAAACATAACGGCGGAGCCGACAACCTCAGCAGCTGAACCGATCGCAGCTGAACCGATCACAGCTGAACCTGCCCCACCAATCAAGCAATACCGTATGAATGAAGTCTATCGCTTTGTTCCAATTGATGAAAAGACGACAAACAAAGCCGTTTTGCTCACCTTTGATGACGGGCCAAAAGATGAAACTGTACTAAAAAGTATGCTTGATACGCTCGACAAACATGCGGCTAAGGCTATATTTTTCGTAAACGGTTACCGTGTGAAGCAAAATCCTGATCTTCTGAAGCTCATTTATGACCGCGGTCAAACCATTGGCAACCACTCATGGGATCACATCAATTTAAAAGAGGAATCGGAAGAAGTAATTGAACAGCAGATCGGAGATGTGCAAATCAAAGTCGAGTCGCTCGTAGGCGTGAAGCCGAAATTTTTCAGGCCTCCATACGGCTCAGGTGGAGATATGGTAAAGAAAATCGCAAAAAACCACGGCATGTTATTCATGACGTGGTCTAATGGATCATTGGATTGGGATAAATCAGCCAAAAACAAGCCGGATGAAGTCATTCGAAATGTAATGGAACAGCTTCATCCCGGCGCAAATATATTGATGCATGAGCTGCAATGGACAGCCGACGCGTTAGATGAATTACTGAACAAGCTTGAAAAAGAAGGCTACAGCTTCATTGATCCTGACGAGATCGAAGTTATTGACTAAATTTAAAGCCATACCAGAATAATCCGCCAACTAAACATACAAACATAACAAATAACAAATTATAATACCACTTCGTCACTTTTTGAGCGCTCGAAGGAAACTTTTTGCGTCTAGGCGGTAGAGCTTCGAGTTCATTGGATTCCATTCCAATGCTGGACGGCTTTGCCGCCTTTTCTAGCTGTCCTTTTCCTCTGGAACTGCCAAACTTCTCTTTCCTGCTCATGACTCCCTCCTGAATCTAATAATTAATCCCATAATAAAATCAATCAAGAAATGCGCGATAATAGGCGCCCATATTGAACCGGTTTGAATATAGATCCAACCAAGTCCATAACTAATTGAAAATACTAAACCAGTTGGGATCCAATGCTTCAAATACCTTACATGGATCGTTGCGAAAATAATGCTCGTCCAATATGTGCCAATCGCATGCTGAATCGCTCCGCGAAAAAGTAATTCCTCACATATCGCTACTACAAATGATAAAAGAGCGATGTGCCAAATGGGACGTGTACGAAAAATCCGATCATTTACTCCACCATCATCCGCCGCTTCTTCTGGTACCCAGCGGGAAATTATTAAATCAACTGCTATCACTATACCTGCAAACGCTATGCCCCATATTGCAAATTTCAACTCTTTTGGAATAGTGAACAAATGAATTGGATTTTGGTGCTGAAATAAAACCCATATTAAACCGATAATAAAAGTAAGCCCCTGAGTTGTGTATAAATTAATAAGCAGCATACGGTCATCCAACTGATCCACCGTCACCTTGCGAATGCGAATATTACGAATGTCAAATTTCTTCATTTCTTCCCGCCTGTCTGGAATGTTCGTATTTTCTTTTTCGACCTTTTCACCTATACTAGTTACACATTTCGACAACATAACTTTAATGCATAGAGGGAGATAGAGATGGAAAAAAGATTAACGACTACCGCAATGTTATTTAGTGTTGGATTTGTATTTTTGCTCGTTTGTACAGTAGGAGCCTTTTTCTACGGCATCCAAATTGGTTCAGCTAAAATTGAATCTAAGTACGCAGCAAAAGAAGAAATGAAATCATCTCCTGCTTCTATCAGTCCTTATCAGCAGCAAGATTTAGTTTCTTTCTATCATACTGTATTTTTACCTTATCGTGAATTTCAAAATGAATGGTTTGCAGCTATGAATAAAGTATCGCAGGGAAAAACGATTGAAGCAACATCGTTGTTTAAAAATTTATCTAATCTAGCTGAGTCCAAGGCAAAAGAAGCTAGCTCAGTAGATATGCAGAAATCACCTTTACTGGGACAAGCTCAGACCAGCTATGTACGTAGTTTAAAAATGTTTAAAGATGCATCAAACAAAGCGGCATCTAATGCAAAAACATTAAGCAATCACGATTTAGAGAAATACATAGAACAAGAAAAGTGGTATCAATCCGCCTCACAGCAAGCATTAATTGCACAACAGGCTTATTATTCCGCCATGTTAAAGTGGGCGTCATCCGTTGACCCAAACATTCCGTCTGATTACAAAGCAGTATCGATCATTGAGCTCACACAATGGCAGAAGCTGCCGCTTGCTGTCAAAAATAAGCTTATGTCCGATCAGCTCATGAATCGCAAAAAGCTGGTTTCATATTACCCTCATGATTTGACAAGTCGGGTGGACGAATTAATTGTTTCAGGCCAGGCTACAAAAATGAAGCTACATACGCTGTCAGCAGTTGTCGATCTGCTTATTAACACAGAAGCTGTCAGAACGGGAGATTTTACAAGCAGCAAATCCCGTCTATATCAGGAGGCTACCCTTCCGCAGCTGCCGTTTTTCTACCCTGACACCAATTAATTGTTACTTTCAGTTTCAATTAATCATATTGAAATCCTTTTAACGAGGCTACAGCTGCCATTCCGCCAGTTACATTGTGGAGGCCGCTGTAGCCTTGTTCATCTAAGAAGCGGCAAACAGCTACGCTGCGTACACCATGCCCGCAAACAATATAAATTGGTTTGTCTTCGTCGAGCTCACTGAGCCTTGATGGAATAGTATTCATTGGAATTAACGTTGAACCTTCAATATGGTAATATTCCCACTCGAATGGCTCTCTCACATCTATCAATTGACTTGAATCTATTTGACCATTGTCTATTAATCCAAGTATTATTTGCGGTGCAATATCCTTCCATTTTGTCATCTATGCGGGCCTCCATTGTCGGATTTTGTTATCAATTATGCTAGAATCATATCGAAATTTTCACATTTCAGCAAGTTTGAGCATTGCATTGACCACTCCATTGCTATAAAATAGAAATGTCCGATTTTGTTGAAACTAGACTGAATCATGTACGATGATCCAACTCTTGTCCCGCTGCTGCACAACGGTGCCGGGTCGAGGGTTTTTCTATTCATATTAAGCGAAGCACAATAGCTTCGCCCCAATTTAGGAGGCATATTTCACATGTTTAAAGTGTTAGTTTCCGATCCAATCAGCGATCTAGGTATCCAGCAGCTTGTTGACGCGGCTGATGTCGCGGTAGACAAAAAGCCAGGTTTAAGTGAAGACGAATTAGTCGCTATTATTGGCGAATACGATGCATTGCTTGTCCGAAGCCAAACACGCGTAACAGCTAAAATTATGGAAGCTGGAAAACAGCTGAAAGTAGTAGGTCGTGCAGGTGTTGGCGTAGACAACATCGATCTTGAGGCTGCAACACAGCAAGGAATCATTGTTATCAACGCGCCAGACGGCAACACAATTACAACATGTGAGCACACTTTTGCCATGATGATGGCTTTAGCCCGTCACATTCCGCAAGCGTACATGAAGACTGTAAACGGCGTTTGGGATCGTAAAACCTTCCTTGGTGTTGAGCTTCGCGGCAAGACGCTAGGTGTACTTGGTATGGGCCGTATCGGCAGCGAGGTTGCCAAACGCGCGAAAGCTTTCGGCATGGAAATCTTGGGTTATGATCCGTTCATGACTGAGGAAAGAGCAGAGAAAATAGGCATTAAGCTTGCTAGCGTTGATGAAATTGTGCGTCAAGCAGACTTTATGACTGTTCATACTCCGCTAACACCAGAAACACGTCATATGATTGGCAAAGCTCAATTTGAAGTTATGAAGCCTGGCATGCGCATCGTTAACTGTGCGCGCGGCGGAATCATCGACGAAATCGCATTGGTCGATGCTATAAATAATGGTGTAGTTGCCGGTGCGGCATTCGACGTTTTTGAAGTCGAGCCTCCTGCTCCCGATCACCCGTTTTTGACACATCCATTAATAATCGTAACACCTCATCTAGGCGCATCAACTGTAGAAGCACAAGAGAACGTGGCTATTGACGTATCAGAGCAGGTACTTCATATCCTTCGCAATGAGCCGTTTATAAATGCGGTTAACATGCCTCCGATTCCAGCAAATCTACAGAGCATACTGCAGCCTTATTTCACTCTTGGAGAAAAGCTAGGCAGTTTCATCGCTCAAGCGACCGAAGGCGCTGTACAAGAGATCGTCGTAAGCTATGCTGGCGAGCTTGCTGAAGTGGATACTCAACCGTTGACACGTCATATTGTACGCGGTGTCCTTGCACACCACCTTGGCTTAGAGCAGGTGAACATCGTAAACTCCATGCATTTAGCGAAAAGCCGTGAAGTGAATATCGTCATTCAGAAAACGCACACATCGAAGGACTTCACAAACCTTGTAACGGTATCACTTCGTACGAAAAAAGAAGAGCGAGTAGTTGCAGGTACATTATTGACTGGCTATGGACCCCGCATAGTACAAATCGATAAGTTTACAGTGGATCTTACACCAGAGGGCAATCTAATCCTTATTTCACACAACGACAAACCAGGTATTATCGGTCGTGTCGGAACGCTGCTCGGCAATAACGATGTCAATATCGCGACAATGCAAGTAGGTCGTAAGCTTGTCGGCGGTTCGGCTATCATGGTTCTTAGAGTGGACAAAGGTACTCCGAAGGATGTACTCGTTCAATTAACAAGCATGCCTGAGCTTAATACTGCAAAAGAAATTACTCTCATCTAAATGGATGCAAAAAACGAGCCAGTCGGATTAACCGACTGGCTCGTTTTGTTTCACGAACAACAAGAATAAACGGCTCTTTTCAACAAAAAGAGCGTACCTTTAAGATACGCTCTGACAACTATTGATGTGCTTCGACAGGTAGCAGCAAGGTGAACGAAGTTCCTATTCCCACTGTGCTTTCTACGATAATTTGACCATGATGAAGATCAATCATATTTTTAACAATAGCTAAACCAAGTCCTGTACCGCTGGATGAACCGCGCTTCCGCGCTTTATCCGCTTTGTAGAAGCGTTCAAATATAAAAGGAAGATCCTCTGACGGAATTCCCTGCCCTTCATCAGTCACCTTGAGCTGCACATAAGGAACAAGATGGCTAGCCGTATGCTCCCCTGCTAATACAATGGAGTGGCCTGATGTTGTGTGCCGCAAAGCATTATCGAGTAAATTTGTAAGCACCTGCTCAAGTCGATCCTCGTCCGCTTCCTTCACATGCAAGGGCTGTTTAGGCAGCTCACTTAGCAATCTAACCCCACGTTCCTTCGCGTACGCTTGAAACTTGCGGTGAACACGTTTAACAACATTTCTTAAATCTACTTCTTGAAAATTCATATCGACATGCCCTGCTTCCATTCGGGCAATATCGAGAAAATCATTCACCAGTCTGCCCATACGAAGTGATTCATCATAAATAACTTGTACGAGCTCCTTACGTTCTTCATCTGACACTACAATATCATCCAGCAGAGCTTCGCTATAACCTTGAAGCATCGACAACGGTGTCCTAATTTCATGTGAAATATTGGCGACGAAGTCTCTCCGCATCTTTTCAAGCTTGTGCTCCTCTGTAACATTGCGGATAACGGCAACAGCCCCCCGCACTATACCCTTCGATTGCAGAGGCGCCATTACGATAGACCATACGCTGCTATGAACATGAACCTTGTCAGTTGCATCGGTCCCCTCTTCCATTACCTTTTGGAACAATTCGCGTATCGGCATTGGCACATCAGCATAAGCTGTTGTGCTTGCAAAATCCTCCTGCCAAACAAGCTCTAGACCAGACCACTGGTTAATGAGCATATCCCCGCTCGGATTTGTTAATATGACTTTGCCTTCCGCGTCGAAAGTAATAACGGAATCGCCCATACTGCGTAAGACGCTCGCCAAATGATTTTTCTCATGGTTCAGATCGTGTATAAATTTATCAAGCTGACCCGTCATATGATTAAAAGTATTCGCGAGCTCACCAATTTCATCAGATGATCGAATATTAACCCTTATACTGTAATTGCCCTGTGATACCGAATCTGCAGCATTTTTCAATTGAAGCAAAGGCTGCTGAATTTTTTTGGATAGGAAAAATGCAAAAAAGGTCGACAATAAAAACCCGATTATCGCCGTAATGATAAACAGCATTTTCACCTGGTATGCATTGTCGTCGACCCAATGATCTACATATTGCAAAAGAAAGACTCCAACTATAAGTAATACAACAGCTACGAGCAACATAATCGTCGCCCATAGCTTTCCTACTACACTATGCCATAATGAACCAACCACTCTATTCCATATCTTCATTTATTTCGGAACCTCAAGCTTGTAGCCAACGCCCCATACCGTTGTAATCATCGCTGCAGCATCAGGAGATACTTTGTTCAGCTTCTCACGCAAACGCTTAACATGCGTGTCTACCGTTCGCAAATCACCGAAAAATTCATAATTCCATACATCCTTCAGCAGTTCCTCACGGGAGAACACTTTATCAGGCGATACTGCCAGATAATGAAGCAATTCGTATTCCTTAGGAGTCAAGCTAACCTCTTGTCCTCCAGCCGTTACCCGATGAGCGTCATGCTCAATGATGAGGTGCGGGAATACGATATTATTGCTGGAATTAATCTCTTTTGTAAGGAAGGCAGTTGCTGATGAACGACGCAATATCGCCTTCACTCGATAAATAACCTCACGCGGGCTAAACGGCTTCACGACATAATCGTCCGCACCCACTTCGAAGCCTTGCACACGGTTCATCTCTTCACCCTTGGCTGTAAGCATAATGACCGGAGTTGCTTTTACTTGACGCAGCCGTGAGCACACCTCTACACCATCTATTCCCGGAAGCATGACATCCAATAAGATAAGCGCATAATCAGTATTTGAGGCTAGTCTAAGCGCAGTTTCCCCATCCTCAGCCTCGTCGATTGTATAGCCTTCTTTTTCTAAATACATTTTGAGCAAACGACGAATTCTCTCTTCATCATCAACAACCAATATACGGCTCGAATAATCAGACATACTGCATTGCCCCTCTCCTTCAAAAACTATGTGCCAGAATATGAATGCAATCCTGCTATTACTAAATTAACACCTACAAGCGTGAACAAAATAATTACGAATCCGATAACCGCGAGCCACGAAGAACGAAGTCCTTGCCAGCCACGTGACAACCGGAAGTGCAAGTATGCACTATAATATAACCAAGTAATAAGCGCCCAAACCTCCTTCGGATCCCATCCCCAGAAGCGTCCCCAAGCGATGTTCGCCCAAATCATTGCGAAAATGAGGGCACCTAGTGTAAAGATAGGGTATCCAATTGCAATGGCTCTATAGCTTATTTCATCTAAGTCTTCCGGATCGATGTCTTTAAGCGCCGGATGAATTACCGCACTAAGCGGTTTACGGAACAATAACCGAAGTAGTCCATAGATTAAGGAACCAGCAATGATAGACCAAAGGACTGTATTCAGTTTTCTGCCCGCGTTCACGCCACTCATCCAATATGGAGCTTCAAAAAGAGCATTGTCTATTCCAAGGAATGACTCATATTTTACCTCAATGCTATTGTATGGTTTAACGATAGGAGGAAGCGTATAATCAACTGTATCGGTTATCGTTTGTTCAATACCTTTAGCATCAATTTTAGATATTTCTTGCGTATACTGTGCCTCGTATCCCATTCCGCGGAATGCGAATACGGCTACGATAAATCCAACGATTAAAATAATGGAATAGACCGAGAACTCTAACCAAAACTGTGCTCTGCGCGCCTCTTTCGTTTTACCTTTAAAGTCAGTCACTCGCAGCAAATACATAAGGCCCGCAGCAAAGCCCACTGCCATAAACGCTTCACCTAATGCAGCCGTTGTAACGTGTACTTTAAGCCAGTAGTTATTAAGTGCCGGAATTAATGGCTGTACCTCCTGCGGAAATACCGAAGCATAAGCCACAATAATAACCGTCAACGGAAGTGTGAACATGCCAAGCAGCGGATTGCGATATAGAATAAACACAATGGTAAAGGCGATCATGATAGCCATACCTAGAAAAGTCATAAATTCATACATATTACTCGTAGGAATCTGGCCACTGCCTGCCCAGCGAGTGAAGAAGAAGGTTAAATGAGCGGCTAGCCCTACAGTTGAAGTAATAAATGCTATTCTACCCCAACGCTTCTCATGCATCTCCGGTTTACGATTACTCCATTTTTTTCCGGCAACCGCTATAACGTAGAACATGAATGCAAAACAATAAAGAAAAAATGCAGCTATAAACGCATCACTGCTAAAATCAACTAAACTCACGCCTTGTTCCCTCCGTTATCAAGCGACTTCGAATCTACGGAAATACCTATTTTGCTAAGTGCCCATGCGACATCAGAACGCATACCGTACCAGTTTTTGTTCGTATATGCTCCAAGCGAAAGCTCACCGTCATCGATACGCAGCCATATTCTACGATGCTGCCAATATGTTCCTAGCAGCAAACCAATCATCGAGATGGTTGCTCCAACCCATACATAAGGCAATGCCTTGTCCATTCTGACATTCAAATAGGTAGATGCTTCGGAGAAATCAACGTTTTCCATGCCATCTACTCTTATTTCGATTTTCTCAGCTATTGACCGATTGATCGTATCTTGAGAGAAATTAACTTTATCCTTCTGCATTGGGAAGTACATATACGGCTCGCCTTCAGGATCAAGTCCTGGACCTTTTATTGTGAAAATAAAAGCCGGCGCGATCGGATCACGCGATAAGGTAGTTGGTTTACCATTGTCATCAAGCGCGAACTCCATATAATTCGCATATAAATCAAGTGTATACGGACCTAGCTTATGCTGAAGCGCCGCGTTTTTCATCGGCAAGTCAAACGGTCCGTAAATCTCGCCCGTTTTTTTATCGACAAGAACGGGATGAACCGCATTCAATCTAGGTGTAACGTCAAAATCAAATTGATAAAGCTTCAGTCCTTTGTAAGTAAGCGGCTCATTGACAATGATGTTATGACGCTTAACTTCCTTAAGTACAGGCTCTTTTTGAGGATCATTGCAATCGCTCGTACATGTATAGAGCACTGCTTTAGTCTCATACATTTTGGCGCGAGCTGTTCCTTTTAGTTTCTCGGGAAGCTCTTCGTCTGTATAATACTTTACCGTAAACTTTTCATTTTTGACAAAATAATTGGTATCAGTAATTTGTACAGTATCGCCGTCAGGAATGGTTAAGTAGCTATCCATCTGCCAATCCGGAATACTGCGAGCCAATATGGCCAGTAGAAACAAGATTAGACCTATATGGTTTATATAAGGTCCCCAGCGGCTAAAGCGGTTTTTCTCAGCCAGCAGCGCGGTACCTTCTCGATGTATGCGATACCCTTTACGTTTCAATTGCGCGCCAAACTGTTCAACCCAGATATCCGCATCTCCATCGATAGTTTGTCTATACACGGTTTTCTGACGGTGTATAAATTGCAAATGCTTACGTATTTGCTGCTTGCTTAATGCACGATACAAAGGCAAAACACGATCAAGAGAACAAATAACTAACGATGTCCCGATCATAACGAGAAGCCCGATAAACCACCAAGATTCGTACGTATGCGTCAGACCAAGCAAGTAATAAATTTTTCCCGGCAAGCCGTATTGTTCCTCATAATAAATTGAGGGATCAAAGTTGTTTATAAACGTGTTTTCTTGTGGGAAAATAGTTCCCAGCATGGCTGTCAAAAAAGTGATGACGATTAAATAAATCGCAATTTTGACAGATGAGAAAAAATTCCACACACGGTCGATGATGCTCGGATTCCTTTTCTGTGAACGACGAGCTACCCCGTCATATCGCATTTCAAGAGGCTCGTCCGTCACTTCATTTTCCATGAGCGGTTTTCCGCAGCTTTCGCACAACACGGTTCCGACCGAGTTTTGATGGCCGCATTCACATTTTGTGTTTTCTAGCACTAACAATAGTAGACCTCCTACAACTGAAGCAGTCGCTCAATCCGTTCATCAATTTCAGTCTCTGTCATGCCACCTATTTTAATTTCCATAATGGTACCATCAGGCTTTATGAAGAAAGTAGTTGGGTATGATTTAAGCCCATAGCTCCGTTCAACTTTACGATTAACGTCACGCAGAATTGGATAACTTAAATCAAATCGGCGAACGAAATTGTTCACGGTCAATGTATCCTCGCTTAAATTGATCGCTAAAATAACTAAGCCTTGATCCTTCCATTTGGCATATTGAAGCTCAAATTCTGGCATTTCCTTCACACACGGCGGGCAGAAGGTACCCCAGAAATTAACAACAACAGCCTTGCCCTTATAATCAGACAGCGACTTTAAGTTTCCATCCAAATCGACAAGCTTAAAATCCGGAGGTATACCGCCTTCCTTCAAAGGACCCTCTTCGTCTGCGGAAAATAAAGTTGAGCCGATCGCATACCCACCTATAATTAGGACGGCTATAAGAATAACGATCTGAACCGTCTTACGCGATTTCCCCATAATCGAACCTATCACCAGCCTCTGTCTAATCATGACGTTTACTATCATTATAACGAAAAGTCGACGGCAATAACTGCCGCCGCCGATTACTTTTTATGAACTTTATGTGTCTTGCTGGTCGCTATTGCAAGTAATTCTTTAATTTCCTGCGGGGTAAGATGACGGTACTTTCCTCGACCTAGATTCTCAAGTCCTAACTCGCCAAAACGGATCCGTTTTAATCGAATGACTTTGTGACCGATAGCTTCAAACATACGACGAACCTGACGGTTACGGCCTTCGAAAATGGTAATCGTAATCGTTGCCTCGTTACCTTCGGTATCCACATCATGATACTCCACTGATGCGGGTGCAGTCATACCATCCTCCAGCTTAATCCCTTTTTCAAGCAATTCAAGCGCGCTGCCGTGGGGGACTCCTTTCACAGTTGCACGATAGGTTTTCGGAACATGGTGGCTAGGATGTGTTAATAAATTTGCAAACTCGCCATCATTCGTAAGAAGAAGCAGTCCTTCTGTGTCATAATCCAAACGCCCAACTGGATATACACGTTCTTTTATTCCTGGTAGAAAGTCAGAAACTACTTTACGCCCTTGCGGATCCTTGGCGCTTGTAATAACTCCCTTTGATTTATTAAGCATAAGGTAGATTTTCTTCTCGCTCCTAATCGGCTTTCCATTAACCGAAATAGTATCGACTGCCGGATCGGCTTTCACTCCAAGCTCCGTAACCTTCTCACCATTCAATTCTACCATACCTGCTAAAATCATCTCTTCACACTTGCGACGGGACGCGACACCCGCAGCTGCTAATATCTTCTGTAAACGTTCCAATTCTTTCACCTCATCCTCCATCATAACGATATGGAGAACAAAGCACAAGCTTCACTAACCGAATATGTATAAACAGATGAAAATTGCAGCCAAAAATCCAACTAAATCGGAAAATAACCCCACTTTTAACGCATACCGTGTGCGACGTATGCTAATAGCCCCAAAATAAACGGTAAGCACATACAAAGTTGTGTCAGTGCTCCCTTGTATAGTCGATGCTATTCGACCAATCATCGAATCTGGTCCGAACGTCTGTATCAAATCGGTGGTGAATGCTAAAGAGCCGGCTCCTGTTAATGGACGCAATATTCCAAGAGGGAGCACTTCACTCGGTATGCCAATCCAATCAAATAAAGGGCGTACGGCTGAAAGCATCAATTCCAATGCTCCTGATGCACGAAACATGCTGATCGCTACCATCATGCCTACTAAGTGAGGAATAATATTAATGGCAGTGCCGAAACCATCCTTAGCGCCCTCAACAAAAGTCTCATACACAGGTACTTTTCGGCGCAGGGCCGCGTATAGAGGAATAAATACGATAATAGCAGGAATCATCCACGCTGATAGTTGAGTAAAAATCTCATACAACTGACTCACCTCCACGGCCTGACAGGTGAGCGTTTATTTTTTTGGACTCTTTTTTAGGCTGAATGATTGGAGGCGGTGGTGATTTTCGTCGATACCAACGATCGGCTAAAATGGCAGCGGTTGTCGCAACAAATGTTGCCGCGAGCGTAGTCCCAACAATTTCTGCAGGATTTGCTGAGCCATAATTCATCCGAATGGCAATTAGTGTCGTTGGGATTATTGTTATGCTCGATGTATTCAAAGCAAGCAATGTACACATTGCAGGCGTCGCGGTAATGGGATCCGGATTAAGCTTCTGCAGCTCCTGCATCGCCTTTATCCCCATCGGGGTAGCTGCATTGCCCAGGCCAAATAGATTGGCGCTAAGATTGCTCATAATATAACCAATTGCAGGGTGGTTGCGCGGGACGTCCGGAAACAGCATTCTTACTATCGGCCCCAGCATCCGCGCCATTTTTTGCAGCAATCCTGCATCTTCGGCGATCCGCATAATGCCCAACCAGAAAACCATAATGCTAATTAATCCAAAGCTGACCGTGACGCCAGATTTCGCCCCTTCAAATGCGGCTTGCGTCACCGCATCCATCTTGCCCGTAATAGCAGCTACAACAAAGCTGGCAACAATAAAGAACAACCATATCCAATTAACCATCTAACCGCCTCCCCTCCGGTTTAAATCTAAACCAGCGATAATGACGCTCTCCCAAACGTTATCTCGCCGGCAAACAAATGCTCATGTCATTCAAATTTTGGGTTTATTTCGGGTCACTGTCATAGACAGGAACTGCACCAATTTTGTCGTTACCCAAATACCATTCCAGTATTCCACGCTCACCTAGAGCATAACGAGTAGTTGCCGTATCGTAAAGAACCAGCTTGGATTGTACGGAAGGCATTTCATCCTTCTCCAGAGCATACAGGAATGACTGTCCTAAAATATAAGGTGAACCTGCAACTGCCTGTCCTTTGGCGGCAATTTGCAGAAGCGGATAATGCTTAAAGCCCCAATCAAGCAGCTTGCGATGATCAGCCCAATCATCTCTGTCATTGATAGTAACGGCTGCAAGCTGTTGGCCTTCACGAGTGGCCGAGCTTACCAAACAGCGAAGTGTTTTTTTGGTATAGCCCGTTTTAACGCCATCCGCACCTTCATACATTTCGAGCATTTTATTTTTATTTTTATAGCTGTACTCCCAATTGTCATGTGGATTTGGAACTTTTTTCACTGGTGTACTAACGATTTCTGCAAAGGTTTTATTTTTTAATGCATAAGCTGTCAGCTTTGCCAGGTCGTTTGCAGAAGAATAATGACCATCCTGATCGAGTCCATGCGGATTTTTAAATTGTGTTTTCGTCAATCCAAGGAAAGCGGCTTTCTCATTCATTAAGTATACAAAGCCTTCCTCTGAGCCTCCGACATGCTCTGCAATTGCTGTTGCAGCATCATTACCTGAGCGAAGCATAAGGCCGTAGAGCATATTAGATAAGCTCATCTCTTCCCCAAGCTGAAGATAGATGGACGAGCCTTCCTTCCCTACAGCGCGCTTACTGGTCTTAACCATATCGTTAAGCTCTCCATGCTCAATGGCTACGATAGCTGTCATTATTTTAGTTAAACTGGCAATTCCCATTGAAGTATCGCCATTGCTGCTGTATAACAATCGACCTGACTCTACGTCAATTAGCGCCGTTGCTTTTGCATTTGTCTTAATCGAATCCGGAGCTGCGCTTGCTCGAGAGATTGAGCTTGTCCCAACCATCAGAGCCAACAATAATCCAAGCACAACCACCTTATTACTCTTCTTCAAAATCATATACAAACTTACTCCTCTCGCATCATTAGTTGAATCAGGCTTCTGCTCGCGTATTACAGTATATGCTTGTACATGATCGTGTAGACGAAAATCGCTTAACAAAAAAAATTAAAAACTGCCCTTACGGGCAGTTAATGTTAAAAAAGTTGTTCGTTTGTATTCACAATCCCTGTAATGACGCCCTCGGTTTGATCCGAGTAATTGGATGTACTTGAAGGCTGTTTAATTAAAGATTGTAATTTATCAAATACATAAGGTGCAGAGTCGATAACTTTCTCAATCAGATGAGTTTGATTATCGAGCGGTACGACCTTCACTCCATGAGTGCCTACAACGAGGAAAGCGATTGGTGTAATCGATACGCCCCCCCCGCTGCCTCCTCCAAACGGAAGAGAAACTGAAGCATTATGAGCATCAGTGTGCGACGAATTTTTATGCCCCGATTCGTCCATTCGAATGTCACTGCCCCCCGCAACAAACCCAAAGCCAACCTTGGAGATAGGCATTATAATGCTGCCGTCAGGCGTTTGGACAGGACTACCAACGATAGTGTCAACATCCACCATCTCTTTAATATTTTCCATTGCTGTCTGCATTAAGCCCTGAATAGGATGTTCTGCCATGCTTTGACGCCTCCTTTCGTTTTGTTCTTCCGAACTAAAAACTGAAGTCCGGCAAGGATAGCATAACCTAAGCGGATTTGAGCTATGCACGACCATTCCGTCGTAAATGCAGAATGCTGATAAATCGGAGAAACACTCATTTTCGGCTCAGTCCTAAGCTTGACCATTTGTGAAAGCAACCCGAGTATAGAGGTTTTAACCGACCATATGAAACCAGTTGTCATCGCGGTCCACATTGCATCTCCCGTACCGACTGATGTTGTCCAATTCCACTCCACAAGCCGAACCTTCTTTAAGGTTTGCTTTACCCACCCCTTTAAATGATAGGTAATTTCCATAATATGCTTCAGCTTTTCAATTCCGCTAACTACTTTATCCGTATTAACCTCTTCATTGTATTGCTTCCATGAATCAAGACCAGTGTTTGATTGCGACACTTGTTCCTTAAGCTCTAACGATTTACCTGTAAATTGGATAATGGGTATTTTAATTCGGTACTTGATCAGGCCGAATAGTGCTTTCACATTCAACTCTGCATCATCATTATTGTTCTCCGCTCTTCTAAAATGCCCGTTAATATTTACGGGCGAAGACAGGATTACAATTAAAATGAGCAAAAAAAAGAGACCGACCGCCGTTATCCAACCGTAAGGGTAACTGAGCATCATGATGCTACCTCCGTTTCCCTGTTTTGGGTTGTATATAGTATGACCCGGCGGTCAAATCTCATTCTTTTATTTCATCAATAGTCATTTGTCGACCATCGAGGCGTTCAAAGAGCAGCTGTGTCTGCTCAGCTAATGCTTCATCCACATCCACATACCCTGGCTCAGGCAGTTCACGAATAGACGGCAATCCAAAATAATCTAAAAATGATTTCGTCGTTCCATACAAAATCGGCCTACCAATCGCTTCGGCTCGACCTACTTCCTCAATCAAGTCTTTCGATACAAGCGACGCAATAGCTCTGTCACTCTTAACACCGCGTATTTCTTCGATTGCGACCCTTGTTATCGGCTGCTGATAAGCAACGATAGACAACGTTTCTAGCGCAGCTTGTGATAGCTGTGCACGTGTTGGCGTATAAGCCATTCGTTCAAAATAAGGCGCATGCTCCGGATGGGTCGTAAGTCTGTAGGAAGCTGCTACCTCCGCTATTTGAACCCCTCTACCTTCTCGTTCGAGATCACGCTGCAGGTCGTAAACCAAGTCTGAAGCAAGATCCGAATCTAGTTCTAAAATATCGGCGAGCTGTCTCTTCGTAAGTCCTTCGTCGCCTGCCATAAAAAGCAGACCCTCAATAATTGTCTTCAACTTCTGATAATCCACTTTCCGAAGATTCCCCTCTCCAATGGATGACGATATCGTCAAACAGCTGATGCTGGAAGCATCGAATATGCTTCATTTTCATCAGTTCCAGTATGGCCAAGAAGGTTACAACAACCTCATGCCTGTCCATATTTTCCCTTATAAGCTTTGAAAATCTGACAGTTTCAAATTGCTTTAGCACTTCAACAATATCTCTAATGCGATCCTTTACCGATATTTCATCGCGTTGTATGGTTGACACTACATTACGTCTGGCTGCTCTTCCAAGCGCCTTCTGAAACGCAGCTACTAAATCAGATACGTGCAGGCCTTCTACAGGATTAACTTTCTCTTCCTTCATGAAAGGACTCATATCCTCTGGCTCACGCGAAAAGACGAGGCTGCGCTCGAATTCCTTCTCACGCAACTGTTCGGCAATTTGTTTAATTTTACGATATTCCACGAGCTTCTGAATCAGCTCGTCTCGCGGATCTAACCCTTCATCCGGCCAATCCTCGTATTCCTCTTCAAATACAGGAGGCTTAGGAAGCAGCTGTTTGCTCTTAATTGCCAGCAGGGTAGCCGCCATCACTAGAAATTCGCTTGTAACTTCAAGCTCAAGCTCTTTCATCGCATGCAAATAATCCATATATTGAATCGTAATCTCACTAATAGAAACCTCATGGATGTCAATCTCGGATTTATCGATCAAATGAAGCAATAGATCAAGCGGCCCTTCAAAAGAATCCAGCTTATAAAGCACTGACACTAATGTTTCCCCCCGCCTAACCTTAGCTTAGCTGCTTAACCTTGTAATTGCTTAGTTAAATTAGCCATTTCTATTGCGCTAGTTGCTGCTTCGTAGCCTTTATTTCCAGCCTTCGTACCCGCTCGTTCAATAGCTTGCTCGATTGAATCAACTGTCAATACGCCGAAAATAGTCGGAACTCCCGTTTTCAAAGCAATTGCAGCTACACCCTTTGCAGCCTCGTTACATACAAAATCAAAATGAGGAGTAGAGCCGCGAATTACTGCGCCTAACGTAATAACTGCATCGTATTTGCCGCTTTCAGCCATCTTTTGTGCAATTAAAGGAATCTCAAATGCTCCTGGTACCCAAGCAACATCTACATCTGTATCTTGTGCTCCGTGACGTTTGAACGCATCAAGTGCTCCTCCAAGCAATTTGCTTGAGATAAACTCGTTAAATCGACCAACTACAACCCCATATTTCAAACCCTCAGAAATTAAATGTCCTTCAAAAAATTGTGCCATCGCGCGTCATCCTTCCATTAATTATATAGTATAGTCTGTATCTTCAAAGCGAAGCAAATGTCCAAGCTTGGATTTCTTGGTGCGTAAGTAATGGTTATTATCCTCATTAGCTGCCATTTGAATCGGAACACGCTCGATTACTTCTAAACCGTAACCCTCTAGTCCTTTAATCTTACGCGGATTATTCGTGAGCAAACGCATTTTGCGAACGCCTAGATCCTTTAAAATTTGAGCGCCTATACCATAATCTCGCAAATCAGCCGGAAAGCCAAGCTTTAAATTTGCATCTACTGTATCTAAGCCTTCTTCTTGAAGCACATACGCCTTAAGCTTGTTAATAAGACCTATGCCTCTTCCTTCTTGACGCATATACAGTAGAATGCCGCTTCCTGCTGCGTCTATTTGCTTCAAAGCCGCCTCAAGCTGAGGCCCGCAATCACAACGATGAGAGTGGAACACATCGCCAGTCAAGCACTCAGAGTGAACACGAACCAATACCGGTTGATTAGAATCGATGTCCCCTTTAACAAGCGCCACATGCTCCTTGTTATCAACCATGTTCGTGTATGCGATTGCCCGGAAGGTACCGAAATCAGTTGGCAGCTTAACTTCCACAGCTCGTTCAACTAACTTTTCTTTATCGTTACGATATTGAATCAATTCTTGGATCGTAATGAGCTTAAGATTATGCTTTTCTTTGAATGCGAGCAGATCAGGCAATCTGGCCATTGTTCCATCTTCTTTAATGATTTCGCATATAACTCCTGCTGGAGGCGCTCCGCACATAACGGCCAGATCTATTGCAGCTTCTGTATGTCCAGCGCGACGAAGAACTCCGCCTGACTTAGCGATTAACGGAAAAATATGCCCGGGTCTGCGGAAATCAGAGCCCTTCGTTGTTGGATTAATCAATGCCTTTACAGTTTCTGATCGTTCATGAGCGGAAATGCCAGTAGTCGTTGAAATATAGTCTACAGAAACTGTAAATGCTGTACCATGATAATCTGTATTTTGCATAACCATTGGCGGCAACTCAAGCTCTTCAGCACGCTCCTGTGTAATTGGAGCACAGACAAGTCCGCGCGCTTCCGTGATCATAAAGTTAATAACCTCCGGAGTCGCTCTATCCGCAAGCGCGATAAGGTCACCCTCGTTTTCACGATCCTCGTCATCAACGACGATAACTGGTTTCCCTAATTTAAGATCTTCAAGCGCTTCTTCTATGCGATCAAATGAGATTCTCTCTGTTTGTTCCATATGTGCTTCCTCCTTTTTGCAACCTATCCTTTTGAAAGGATTCTACCGAACCTTCAAAGGCTTCTAACCAAACCTTTAAAGGCTTCTACCAACCTTTAAAGGCTTCTACCCAAACCTTCAAAGGCTTTACGAACCCACCCAAACCCTCCCTTCCAAGGGAGGGCCCCGAGGGGCTGCTGCCCTCTGGACACCCGCAATTAGACTAACGTGTGAGTTACTGAGATGGGTGTGAGTTACTTTTCTGGTAGCTCGCTTTCGTCCCTGCGGGACACGCTTTACGTTTGGTGCGCTCGGGCTGCCTGAACACCAGTGTAACGTGCAAGTTTAAGCGATGGTTCTGAGCTACTATGGCTGGTGGCTCGCTTTCGTCCCTGCGGGACACGCTTAACGTTTGGTGCGCTTGGGCTGCCTAAACACCAGTGTAACGTGCGAGTTTCAGAGATGGTTCTGAGCTACTATGGCTGGTGGCTCGCTTTCGTCCCTACGGGACACGCTTTACGTTTGGTGCGCTCGGGCTGCCTGAACACCTGTATAACGTGCGAGTTTCAGAGATGGTTCTGAGCTACTATGGCTGGCGGCTCGCTTTCGTCCCTGCGGGACACGCTTTACTTTTGGTGCGCTTGGGCTGCCTGAACACCTGTATGACGAGTGAGTTACTGAGATGGTTCTGAGCTACTATGGTTGGCGGCTCGCTTTCGTCCCTGCGGGACACGCTTTAGGTTTGGCAGTGCTTGTCGGTGCTTTTATAAAAACCCGTTTTCCATAAGGAAGGATGTTGTCAGCTTGGATTTGGGCTGTGCTGCTTCTGGTTGTTTGTAATGAAGCAGGTGATCCACATATTTGCCGATAACGTCGGTCTCTATATTTACCGTATCACCCGCATGCTTGTGTTGTAGGGCTGTTTGGCTTAGCGTGTGCGGAATTATGGATACCGATAAGGTTTGTGAGGAAGTATCTACAACCGTAAGGCTTATGCCATCAATCGTTATGGAGCCTTTTGGAATAACGTACCTCAGTAGTTGCAGGTCATCTACTCTAACCTGAAACACTACGGCATTCGCATCTGTCTCACGGCTTGTTATTTGACCTACTCCATCGATATGGCCTTGCACGATATGTCCGCCAAACCGAGCTCCTGCTTGCATCGCTCGTTCCAAATTCACTCGTTCACCTGGACGAAGCTGATGAAGACTTGATTTGCGATACGTTTCCGGCATGACATCTGCCGCAAATGAAGAACGGTCAAATTCCGTTACGGTCAAACATACGCCGTTTACGGAAATACTATCACCAAGCATAACTCCTTCAGTTACAAGTGACGCTCCGATCTTCAGACGCATCGCTTCTCCCTGTTTTGTTATCCCCTTCATCTGGCCCACTTCTTCCACTAATCCGGTAAACATTTTATCCCTCCTTCCAAAGGTTTTGCGAATGCAAAACCAGCTTCGTAAGCATCTTCTTAGGTTTTGCGAATGCAAAACCTGCTTCGTAAGCAACTTCTTAAGTTTTGCGAAAAAAAACATTTCATAATCAATATCTTTGATTTGCTATAGCTTAACATACTGAATATGCAGCTTGTTTTCCATTACTTCTTGTAAACGGGATAACCTGATACGCAGATATCTTCGCCGGCCATTTCAACTTTCACATTTTCGAGTGAGATGGCGTCTGCCATCTTCTCTATTCCTGAGAAAGTAAAGGTTCCGGGCGCATCCTTACCGCCGATTATTTTGGCGGCGTAATAAAGAATTATTTTATCGATGAGTCCCGCTTCGAGCATCGCTCCGTTTAATTGCCCGCCGCCTTCTAGCAGTATGGAGCCGATTTCGAGATCTCCGAGTTTTTTCATCGCAGTTATCAAATTTACTTTTAAAGATGGACCGCATGTTATAACTTCGACACCCTCATTCTCCAAAGCTGTGCGTTTCGCTGCGTCTGCATGATCCGTCGTTAGAACGATCGTTCTAGCTGATCGATCCGTTACAACTCTTGCATCAAGTGGAAGTCGAAGTTCAGAATCCACAATAATTCGAACAGGGTCGATTGCTGGTACAGATGCTCTAGTATTCAATAAAGGGTCATCAGCCAGAACTGTTCCAATACCAACCATTATCGCTTCATGCTGATGGCGTAATGTATGCACCTGTTCCCGAGCTGTTGAGCCTGTTACCCAGCGGCTATCCCCTGTTCTCGTAGCTATTTTACCATCAAGTGTGCTTGCCGTTTTTAAGGTTACAAATGGAACTTTGCTCGTTATATATTTGTTGAACTTCTCGTTCATTAAACGAGATTGCTGCTCCAATATACCAACAGTTACTTCAATACCCTCTTGTTGCAATCTTGAAATCCCTTTACCTGAAACTTCGGGATTAGGATCACCGCTAGCGACAACAACTCTGGCAGCTTTTGCAGCTATAATGCGCTCGCAGCAGGGCGGCGTTTTACCGAAATGACTGCAAGGCTCCAGCGTTACATATACAGTTGCGCCTTCTGCTTCTTCTCCAGCCATTTGCAAGGCATGCACCTCAGCATGACCAGTTCCACGCTTCAGATGTGTTCCAACGCCGATAATTCGGCCATCCTTCACAACCACACAACCGACTACAGGATTAATACCAGTTTGACCTGATGCCCTTGAAGCCAAATCTAAAGCCAATTGCATGTAATATTCATCGTTTATAATGTCCATAGACAAAAAACACCCCTATCGGCATACGATCCGACAGAGGTGATGAAAGAACTACAAGAGAACAACGACAAAACCAGTCAGCACTCAATTAGAGCATAGAAAGCGCAGCAAAAAAAAAGTGCATCTCGCGAATCCATACTATAGCTGTGCTATTGGTTTGTAAAAAAACGCTACAGAAAGAAACCTAATAAGTATGTGAAATAAAACACATACAAATAAGCATGATTCCGATAGCTGTCGATGCTGCTCCTTCTCCCATCCAGACTGTACTGTCGGTCCCGGATTTACACCAGGTCCACCGTTCCAATTAACATACGCAATTTCAAAAATATCGCGAATGTCGACTAGCCCGGGTCACGGACTGACGAAAAACGCAAGGAGTTTGGGAGTCCAATCCTCCTTGCGTTTCCCGATCACCGCCGGTTAGGAATTTCACCTGACCCCGAAGGAAAGCTGCACTTACATAATTATAGTTAGTATCTTAACATTAAACCGTTTCGATTTCAACCTTTTCCATTTTGTCTCCGCCTTTTAGTGCGTCAACAAATTCCATACCTTTTGACACTTTGCCGAAAACAGTATGTCCGCCATCCAAATGCGGCTGTGGAGCATAACCGATGTAAAACTGGCTTCCGCCTGTATTACGACCAGCATGCGCCATTGCAAGTGAACCGCGCTCATGCTTATTAGGGTTGATCTCACAATTGATTTGGTAGCCAGGACCGCCTGTTCCAGTACCGTTCGGGCATCCGCCTTGAGCGACAAAGCCTGGAATAACACGGTGGAAGGATAAACCGTTGTAGAAACCATCGTTAGCAAGCTTCTCGAAGTTTGCTACAGTATTTGGCGCGTCTTGCTCGAACAAGTCGATAAGAACTTCTCCGCCATTTGCTAGTGTGATTTTTGCTTGTTTTGCCATTTCTACATCTACCTTTCTTTTATCCGAATAAGACTACGTTACCAATTTCGCCCTTATTTCGCAAGCGAAGATTTTTGAAGTCTAGCCGGAATGACGTCATTGCAAACAATATTTTCTAAAGATTCACGCTTTACGGCAAGATCAGCTTGGCCATCCTTAACAAATACGACTGCTGGACGGCGAATCCGGTTGTAGTTGCTTGCCATTGCATAATTATACGCACCTGTACAGAAAACAGCAAGTAAATCACCATTTTCAGCTTTAGGAAGCTCTAAATCCCAGATGAGCATATCTCCGCTTTCACAACATTTGCCGGCTATGGAGACCGTTTCTACCTTTGGTTCATTAGCACGATTAGCTAGTACAGCTTCATATTGTGATTGATATAGCGCTGGACGAGGGTTGTCCGTCATTCCGCCGTCAACAGCAATATATTTCCGTACGCCTGGAATATCCTTGCTAGTCCCTACTGTATACAAAGTCGTTCCCGCGTCGCCAACCATGCTCCGACCAGGCTCTACCCAAATTTCAGGAAGCGGAAACTCAGCATTAGTAAAGTTCGTAATAATAGCTCCTGTAATTGCTGCCACATATTCGCTAATTGGAAGCGGTGTGTCACCTTCCACATAACGGATACCGAAGCCGCCGCCAAGATTGATTACTTTAAAAGTCAGTCCCAGCTCATTTCGGATTGCTACTGCAAAATCCGCAACCTTGTCAACCGCCATACGGAAGCCCTCAACCTCGAAAATTTGTGAGCCTATATGCGAATGTACACCCAAAACAATGAGGTTAGGAAGCGACATTGCTTCTTGAATGGCTTGTCTTGCTGAACCATTGCCAAGATCAAAGCCAAACTTTGAATCTTGTTGGCCCGTCGAGATGTAATCATGTGTATGTGCTTCAACGCCAGGTGTTATGCGCAGCAAAATATTTACTTGCTTACCCTTCTCACCAGCTAGCGCATTCAAAATTTGAAGCTCTAAGAAGTTGTCCACTACAAAACAGCCTATGCCTGCGTCAAGCGCCATCATTATTTCCTCAGGAGTCTTGTTATTGCCATGAAAATGTATACGCTCAGCTGGGAATCCCGCTTGCATAGCTGTATAAAGCTCACCGTCAGAAACGACATCAAGTGATAGTCCTTCCTGCTCGGCAATTGCGCACATAGCCATTACGCTGAAAGCCTTGCTCGCATAGGCAACCTGAAATCTCAGGCCAGAAGCCTTAAACGCTTCAACATACTCGCTCGCGCGTTGACGTATAAGCGCTTCATCTACAATATATAGCGGCGTGCCAAATTGATTAGCCAAATCGGCTACATCGCAGCCGCCAATTTCCAAATGTCCAATCGCGTTAATCTTGCTAGTTCCATGTAAGTACATGTAATTTCCCTCAGCTTTCTTCTATCTGCATACAGATAGAACGGATAGAATTTGCATCAATAGCATCAGTATAACGCAATCTATCTATCTGAGATATGGATAAATTCACATTTCATTTGCATTTTTGTGAATTTATTCGGTGTTTGGCAGTCTATCGCTCTGCTGCGTACGCAATATATTCGGACGCTTACGATCGTAAAGCACCGGCTTGCGAAAGATGATGCTCACCAATGCATTAGCGTCAAAAGGTATGAACGGCCACATATACGGACGATTGAAAGAACGCTCTGTAACTAATAACAACAAAATAGCTGTTGTCGCGATAACAAAGCCAGGCACGCTAAACGCTGCAACCGATACGATAAGCACAAGTCTAACGATTCGATTAGCAAGCCCTAACTCATAGCTTGGAGTCGCAAACATTCCGATTGCTGCAATAGCCATGTACAATATCACCTCATTAATGAAAAGACCTGTTTTTACCGCGATATCACCAATTAATATCGCAGCAACGAGTGACATGGCCGTTGCCAGTGACGTGGGCGTATGTACAGAAGCCATACGGAGTAAATCGACACCTATTTCAGCAATTAAAAACTGAGCGACTAATGGTATTTTACCTGTTTTGGCTGGCCCCAAAAACTCAAGCGCTACTGGCTTCAGCTCGGGATGCATGACGAATAACAACCATAGCGGAAGCATAAAGAGCGAAGAAAATATGCCAATAAATCGAACCCATCGCAAATAGGTGCCGATTACAGGAGATTGACGGTATTCCTCCGCATGCTGCGTCAAATCCGCATACGTAGTTGGAAGTGTCATGACGCTCGGCGACGTGTCAACGAATACAGCTATAGATCCTTCTAATAAGTGAGCTGATACCGTATCAGGTCTCTCTGAGTAGCGTACGAGCGGAAATGGGCTCCAACCGCGTTTTACAGTAGCCTCTTCGAGCTGTTTATCCGCTAAAGGCAATCCATCTAACTTCACCATAGAGATTTTATCCTTAATGGATTTAAGCAGATGCTTATCGACTACATCATCTAAATAAGCGATACAGACATCTGTTTTCGTCCGCTCACCAACCTGTACCAGTTCATATCGCAGCTGCGGGTCGCGAATCCGTCTACGAACTAATGATATGTTGACCATCAGTGTTTCAACAAACCCATCCCTGCTGCCTCGAACGACCTTCTCTAAAGACGGCTCTTGAAGACCTCGTGTCGGAAAGTTTTTGGCGTCGATCAACAGCAAGCTTTTTTCCTTATCGATAAAAAAAGCTGTAACGCCTGCTAAAACACTAGTTAACATAGTATTCCAAACTTCGACCTTACTGACCTGTGCTGCAGGCACGTACAATTCGAGAAATGCATGGAGAGCATCACTTGATAAATCGTCTGGGTGTAGATAGGTAAGACGCTTGAGAACTTCTGTGAGCAATGCATCATTCACAAGTCCGTTCATACAGAGCATCGCCGTACGTCGTTCTCCGAATGTCATCTCCCTTACAACAACATCAAAACTCTTTTTATAACCCAACTCATTTTCCAGTCGTGTCAAAATCTCATCTAAATGCCAAGGTATCCCATCGTTCTTATCCTGATCCGAAGTGACCGAGTTTTCCTTCCCTTCTTTCACGGGCTTACGATCACTGTCAGATGTTTGAATCCTAATCTCTTCAAGAGACTCTTCCCATTGCTGCTCTTCAGGTAATTCTGAATATGGAGGTTTTATAATCCCCACCTTTTCATGCTCTTGTCCCGTCTCACGATTTCTCATTCAATTACCCGCCTTCCGCTAAGTGCTACCATTGAAATATAAGCCAATCAAATAAAGAACCTAATGTCTTACCAAGCACCATTGCCATAACAAGAGCAACCATATAGCTGGATAAATTCATTCTTTTCGCCAAAATTGGCAGCACGTTCATGACTTCCGTTAATGCAGCTGCCAGCATGCCGACAAACATTCCATCAAGTAAACCAGCCCCCATCAAGAAAACGCCGGAAGACAATGGCAATTTCCAATCCATAAAATCGGCAAGTGTCCAATACATTGATCCGCATATTACAGCAGTCTCGAACCATACCGACATCCGATATGCATCTGCTAGCTGTGCCAGGCGCGGAATAAGATCTAGAATGATAAGCAAAGCGACTAGACCGCTGCCAACAGCCAGTCCTCCAGCCAGTCCCAACATTGCAATGAATAAATTCGCTATGCCATTAATCATGACCGTTACCTCTGGTTTGGTCGTAATCTGCTTTTTTACGCATTTCATCAGCGATAACATAAGCATTGACATTTTCTTGATACATATATAGCTCGACCTCTAGTGGATTCGGCTCCTCGTTGAACCGTTTGCGGAATAAATGGTTAAAGAACAAGACCATCCCCAATCCGATCCCAAGTGAATACGGAATTTGGAACCACAGAGGATGATCGGTTCGCTTGCCTGTAATGAGCTCGACAATACGAATATGAACTTCCTTCATGCTGACGTCCGTATGAAAGTTCATGATAGCGAGCCCCGCTCCAAAAAACAGCAGTAGCCACGATAGGATTAGTAGCGGCAGACGCGGCTTCACTGGCTTCTCGGCTATCATGACCAGAACCTGAGGATCTCCATAAGCTTCCACCGTCAAGCTAGGCTCAAGCTCGCGAATTGCCTTGACGATCTGCAACAAATCAATAACAACTCGATTGCCATCCGCTTTTTTATGCTCGTATAGAATCAGCCCTTTCAAGCGTCTCTCAAGAGAATCATTTGCTGCAAGTAAACGTGAAGCTTGTCCTAATGTGACTTGATGTTGCGGTTTGATGTAAATTCTTTTTTTGAGACGCAGATAGAGGACTGTAAGCTTTGTAGATGCTTCCATCTGTCATCATCCCTTCTGCTGATCATTAGTGTTTGTTTTCCTTTTTAGTATGAGATAAGGACGATACGGATACTCATTCCCAAATAGGTAATAAACGGCAAGTGTAAACGGCTGTCGCCGTCCTTGGCGGCAAAGCTCGTTTCGCGGTGAATTATAAGCCTAATTTAATTGTGAAACTTATAAAGTCTTATAATTAAAAAGATCAAATCGCCCTATAAGGCGATTTGATCTTTTATGGATTGCAATATTTTTTTCTCCAGCCGCGATACTTGCACCTGCGAGATGCCAAGCCTGCTCGCTACTTCAGATTGCGTTTTGTCCCGGTAATAACGTAAGTATACAATGAGACGCTCACGTTCACTGAGTCCTTCAATCGCTTCAACCAGCGCAAGCTTATCGAACCAGCGATCTTGCGATTCATCAGCGATTTGATCCATTAGCGTTATCGGATCGCCGTCATTTTCGAATACCGTTTCATGAATAGACGTAGGAGGCTTGTTTGCCTCTTGGGCAAAAACGACGTCCTCGGGCGTAATACCAAGCCCTTCGGCAACTTCGCTAATGGTAGGCAAACGTCCTAATGTTTTCGAGAGCTCATCCTTCATTTTACGAACCTTATTGGCCGTTTCCTTAAGTGATCTGCTTACCTTGAGCGTTCCGTCATCACGAAGAAACCGTTGAATTTCCCCGATGATCATTGGCACCGCATAGGTCGAAAACTTTACATCATAGGACAAATCAAACTTGTCTACCGATTTGAGCAAACCTATACAGCCTATTTGAAACAAATCTTCGGGCTCGTAGCCACGATTGATGAATCGCTGTACGACTGACCAAACAAGACGTATATTACAATGAACGAGCGTGTCTCTTGCAAGTGTATCACCGGATTGGCTTAATGCTATCAGCCGTTTTACTTCCGCATCATCTAAGTATGGCTGGGCCGTTTGCTTCATATCGACTTTCATGAGGTTCAACCCCTATGCCCTAGTTGTAGAGCGCTTTTTTCGATTCGATACGTTTCATCATCACTATACGGGTTCCACCGTCCAGCTGACTTGAAACCTCGAAGCGGTCCATAAAGTTTTCCATAATCGTAAATCCCATACCAGACCGCTCAAGCTCTGGCTTAGATGTATAAAGCGGCTGACGCGCCAGCTCCAAGTCCTCGATGCCACGTCCATTGTCCGATATAACGATAGAAACAGACTCTCCTTCAATCTTCGCTTCAATTGTGACCTGCTTTGAAGCATCATTCTCGTAGCCATGAATGATTGCATTCGTAACAGCTTCAGATATCACCGTCTTTAAATCGTTAAGCTCATCCAAGGTCGGATCAAGCTGGGACACAAATGCAGCGACCGCTATACGAGCGAAAGCTTCATTCTCAGAGCGGGCACTAAAGGAAAGCGTCATTTCATTCGATCCGTTCATGACACCACCTCCAAACTGGAAATTGCGCTGCGTTCATTTTCGTGGATTGTCAATATTTTGAATAAACCCGACAACTCCAACAGGCGATGTACGCTTGGATTCACATCACAAACGACCATTTTTCCGCCTTTACTCTTCACTTGCTTGTACCGGCCTAGAATAACGCCTAGACCAGAGCTATCCATGAATTGCAATTCCTTAAGGCTAAGAATGACGTGGTCGCTGCTACCTCGAAGAATAGCATCCTCCATCTTAAAGCGAACAACATCTGCGGTATGATGATCTAGCTCCCCTCTAAGGCGCACGATCAGCACATTGCGGTAATGCTCCAATTCTGCTTGCAGACTCATTAAGCTGTTCATCTCCTCCACTGATTCAGCTGTATACACTTGCCGAGTTAGAATTAGCTATTCTATATTACGCTTACCGTTTCCTGCCCGACGACAAAACTAGAAGCAGAGCGCTAACAACTGACAAAATGCGAGTACACCTCAACCGAGGATCTCTCAAATAATGAGTTAAGTAAACAAGCCGGAAAATGAACGTTTGAGCATTTTCCACCAGCCAGCTCTATCAACGGAGATCGGAGCGTCAACAGCAAATTCCTTAAGCACTTGATCGCCTTGATAAACGACTAGCTTTCCAATAGACTGTCCAATCTGAACCGGTGCCTTAATAGGACCGTTTATTTTCAGTTCATACCGAATATCTTTGGTTTGACTTCCTTTTTTCAGTAGAACGCTATATGGATGCTTCGCAACAAGCGGCAGATTTGGAGTTGTTCCTTTCTCTATCGTTACCGTCCCCATCGAATCACCCTCTTTGATGATGGAGTGATTCATATATTGAGCAAACGTATAATCGAACATTTGTGATACTTCCGCATTTCTAGTCTTTGTATTCGGTTCCCCCATTACTACAGCAATAACTCGCATATTATCACGCTTTGCTGTTGCCGATAAGCAGTACTTTGCCTCGGTGGTGAATCCCGTCTTCAATCCGTCAGCACCGCTATAGAAACGCACGAGCTTATTCGTATTTACTAGCCAAAAAGGCTTCTCCGACGTTTTGCGTAAATAATCCTGATATAGACCAGTGTATTTTGTCACTTCAGAATGTTTAAGAAGCTCCTTCGACATGATGGCAATATCATGCGCGGATGAAAAATGACCAGCTACAGGCAAACCGTTCGGATTCATAAATTGTGTATCGTTCATACCTAATTGCTTTGCTCTCTCATTCATCTTGGAGACGAATTGCTGCTCTGTCCCGGCTAGCTTTTCCGCCATTGCAACAGAAGCGTCATTTCCAGATGCAAGCGCGATGCCTTTGAGCATCTCCTCAACTGACATTTCTTCGCCAGCCTCTAAAAAGATTTGTGAACCGCCCATAGAAGCCGCGTATTCACTCGTTCGAACTTTATCATTCAATTTTATTTGACCGTCATCAAGTGCCTCCATAATAAGCAGCATCGTCATAACTTTTGTTATGCTGGCTGGCGGCAATTGGTCGTGACTATTTTTCTCAAAAATGACTGTTCCACTATCCGCATCCATCAGAATAGCCGAACGCGCTGAAGGAGCAAGGCTCAGTGATGAAGGCTGCCCGTTCGGAGCGGACGCAGGCTCTTTGGCGAAAATAACCGAAGGCAACGCAAGAGCAAACGCGATAATGAGTAAAAACAGCTTGAAAGAACGATTTTTCAACAGATATTCACTCCTCAATTTTTTTGATAGCTGGCATAAGCTGATGCTTAAGTTTTAGATGGCACGGTATGGTTATATATTCCTTTCCATTGTTGACGGATATAATGAAATTTATTCCATTAAGAACGGATCGAACCTATAACATTAATAACTGCCTATACAAAAAAACCGTTCCGATAATCAGAACGGTTCAAACTGAATAATTTATTTGACTCAGATAAGTCGCTTTATTCCTTCAGCCAGCGTATCGCCTTCACGCACGGAATCGCCAACTTTTTTGCGAAGTGTTATGCCTATAGCATAATCTATCACCGCATCCTTCCTCACTCTTCCCGCTCCAATAGCTAGAGCCGCTCCGTTCAGCAATTGATCTTTCAGCAGCGCTCTCGCTGCATCGTACGAATCGGTCCTACCACCCAGAACAACCATATTAGCACCCAAAAGCGGCTGTCTCCCGCGGTGTCATTCCGCGAAAAAAAACAGCCATCGCCCATGCCGACAGCTGGTAATCTGGAATATCGCCACGACAATAACCATCAACTAAAAAAGTCAGCTCCGAAGCGGTCAGCTCACCGCCATCTCTCTTCTTCTGAATAAGATCCACCGACCGTATGACTTCCTCCTCATTCGCTGTGCAGTTAATTGGCACGCGACAGCGCTTTTCGCTCCACCTGCACTTTAATGATGATTTCATCAAGCGTTTCACTAATGATCAGCACATCTCGATGCAGCAGATTTTGCTTCAAATGAGCCGTTTCGACCATTTTGGTACGTAACTGCTCCATCTGTAACAGTAATTGCTTGTCCATTTTTTCGTCCACTCCATTATTCATTAATCATGGACATTATACGACGAATTAATAAAAAAACACTGTCAGAATGAGTCGATCCAATTGTTACAATTGTGTTACAAAAAACATTACATGGCTGCAATTAATCCGTTCACAAGTCCCAAAAATTGGGACTTGACTCGTTCCGTCGTTTCCATGACTTCCGCGTGAGAGAGCGGTTGATCCAATATTCCCGCCGCCATATTACTAATACAGGAAATTCCGATCACTTCTAAGCCGGAATGTCGAGCAGCAATTACTTCAGCAACAGTCGACATTCCGACAGCATCTGCTCCGAGAATTCGCAACATTCGAATTTCTGCTGGCGTTTCATAAGTCGGCCCTAGCAGTCCCGCATAAACCCCTTCACGTAAAGTAAACCCTTGACTTTCTGCAACTTCGAGCGCTAACGCTCGAAGACGCTTGCTATACGCCTCGGACATATCAGGGAAACGTACACCAAGCTCATCATCATTCGGCCCAATAAGCGGGTTTTTGCCAGTCATATTAATATGATCAGAAATAAGCATCAAATTACCCGAGTCAAAATCGGTATTAATACCGCCTGCCGCATTTGTAACGAGTAATATTTTAACACCCAACGCCTTCATCACCCGAACAGGGAATGCCGTCAATTCAGGGCCGTAACCTTCATACATATGAAAGCGGCCGCGCATCAGCACAACTGACTTGCCAGATAGTGTCCCAATCAGCAGCTCGCCAGCATGTCCTTCAACCGTCGATACCGGAAAATAGGGGATATCACTATATGGAATTGTCACTGTATTTTCCAGATAGTCACCCAGTACCCCTAATCCAGAACCCATTATTAACCCTATCTCAGGGTTTTGAGTCGTCTGCTTCCTTACAAATTGTGTAGCCTCTTTAATATGCGCTGCCGTTAATCCATTCATGGTTATTCCTCCGATGATGTTATATTTCATTTGATACAATCATATAGAAACTAGTGCGATTATGCGCGAGGATGCGCATTAGTATAAGCATCCTTCATCCGGGTTTTAGAAATCTGCGTATACTTAAGTGTTGTCGAGATATCCGCATGTCCAAGCAGCTCTTGAACAGAACGGATATCCGCGCCATTTTCGAGCAAATGTGCCGCAACGGAATGCCTTAGCATATGTGGCGTAATATCCTCTTGAATACCCGCTTCCTTCGCGTACTTCTTAATCGTCTTCCAAAAGCCTTGTCTGGTCATTCGCGTACCTAAATGATTAAGAAACAGCGCGGAATCTGGATCTCTTTGTGTCAACAGCTCATCTCTTCCTGCATCCATATAGTTGGTTAAAGCCTCTGCAGCCAGACGGCCGAATGGAACAATTCGTTCTTTCAGTCCCGCTCCTATACATTGAATATAGTTCAATTTCATATTAATATGCTCTGTATCCAGTGAAACTAGTTCCGTTACACGTATTCCGGTAGCATAAATCAGCTCCAGCATCGCTTTATCTCGTTTACCCGAAGCACTTGTACTGCTTGGCGCTTCAAGCAGTGAGCTTGTTACGGCCTCACTTAATATGCAAGGCAGCTTTTTTTCCTGTTTTGGAGCTTCCATATAGACAGACGGGTTATGAATAATGACGTCCTCGATAATTAAATAGTGAAAAAAAGCACGTATCGAAACGATATGCCTGGATACGGTAGCAGATTTTCTTCCCTGTTCTTTTAAGTAGTGAAGATACCTGGAAATATGATGTCTTTGAACAGCTTCGAGCTGCGACAGCTCCAGCTCCTCTAAAAATGAAATAAACAGAACCAAATCTCGTTCGTACGAAGCGAGCGTATTAGAGGACAATCTGCGTTCCACTCGTAAATAGTGAAGATATCGATTCAAATGAGCTTTCATTGGACTTCCTTTCAGTTCGGTTCATGTCTAACAAGTCTATTCTACAAAAATATTCAACATTCGACTTGCTAAATCCTGCTTTCCAATGAATCTCTGTACCCTTTAACAAATATCCTTTACTCTCCATACCAATAAAACCACCGCAGCCGGTCAGCCGCATTTCCCCCGTCAGGTGAATCAGGATCATGAACAAATACTTTTAACGACTTACCGCGGGGCTCTTGATAGGGGTGTACAGGAGAAATGACATCCACAAGAAAACGGTACCCTCCAGTAACTACGAAGAGCAATATCGTAAATACTATAAAAAAAATAAGCCGGCTCGTCCATCTTCGGATTGAGAAAACCAATCGCATCAACCTCCTTTTTTCTAGTGACGATTCTGATGTCCATCAGTACCACCATATGAGCAGGTCGATGCGATTATGTCTTTGCGATTTCGAGTGCGAGTGCGAGTGATCTTACGGAATGTTATTCATACATTTTTCAAGTGAAGTATATGGCAATCCCGTTGCAACAGCAACCGGCTCATAAGTCACATGTCCGGCAAATGTGTTGACCCCTTTTTGTAAAGGAACACTTTTTCGTATAGCCTCGAGTCCGTGACTAGCCAATTCTAATGCATAGGAGATGGTCACGTTTGTTAATGCAAAAGTTGATGTTCGCGGCACTGCGCCTGGAATGTTCGCCACAGCATAATGGATGACGCCATGCTTAACATAAATAGGATCTTTATGAGTTGTTGGTCGATCTACCGTTGCAATTGATCCTCCTTGGTCTACCGCCACATCAACGATTACAGACCCCTTCTTCATTCGCTGCACCATTTGCTCCGTAACCAAATGAGGAGCGCGAGCACCTGGTATTAATACGGCACCTATAAGTAAATCTGCTTTACTTACAGCTTCAGCAATTTGATATGGACTCGACATAAGCGTATGGATTCGCCCGCCAAAAATGTCATCCAAATATCGCATCCGATCCACGCTGCGCTCCAAAATAACAACATTAGCTCCCATGCCAAGCGCAATTTTTGCTGCGTTCGTTCCGACGATCCCCCCGCCTATAATGACAACTTCAGCTGATGAGACACCCGGCACCCCACCAAGAAGCACCCCGCTCCCACCGTTAAAGGCTTCTAAAAATTGCGCACCCACTTGCACTGCCATTCGTCCAGCAACCTCGCTCATTGGAGTTAAGAGCGGCAAGCTGTTGTTTGCAAGCTGAATCGTTTCATAAGCGATAGCTGTTACCCCTTTATCTACAAGCGCCTTAGTCAATTCCGGCGCCGCTGCCAAGTGTAAATAAGTGAATAACAACAGACCCTCTCGAAAATAAGCAAATTCCTCGTTTAGCGGCTCTTTTACTTTCATAATCATATCCGCCTGCTTCCAAACCTCTGCAGCTGTCTTTACAATGCTCGCGCCTTCTCGTTCATAGTCTTGATCCTCAAAGCCGCTGCCTTTGCCCGCTTCTGTTTCAATAATTACGGTATGACCTGCCGCTGTAAGCATAATGACACCTGCTGGTGTCAAGGCGACGCGATATTCACTTGATTTAATTTCTTTAGGAATTCCAACAATCATAGTTCTGCTCCTCCTTCTTCTACCTCATCGATACGTTTTCCAGCAAAGTCAAAAATTATGTGCGATGTCGGCTGCAACCCATACGATTAGACAGTCCCTCCCATACACTGATATAACTTTCAACTAGATCAGAGGAGGTTCAAATACCATTGTCAGAACTGAAAACCTTACTCCAAATATGCGCCTTATGTAAACCTTCTCGTTATAGCATACGCAAACTAATTACACTCCGTTCGAAAAAGAGCTATATGCTTTGCTTGAAATTGTTACAATCATCCGATATAAAGCCTTTCAAAACAGTACCCAGCAGCCGTATCATTGGATGTCATTTCAACAACCATTCAGCTTGGAGAGCATTAAGCCAGCATCCTGATGTCAAATTTGTAGAAAGGGACATCAGGATTCGTGCCCATGACTTCAAAAAAAAGGTAATACAACGCCATAGACGCTCCGTACCCTTACTTAAACCAGCAGCGTCACTTGCTAAAGTTACTTGGAATATTCGCCAGATCAAAGCTCCTGAAGCATGGTCAACGACTCGAGGTGGCTCAATTAAGGTAGCAATAATCGACACCGGAATAGCCGATCATCCAGATTTACGAATAGCCGGTGGCATAAACACAATTAATGGAGGTTCTTATAAAGATGATAATGGTCACGGTACACATGTAGCGGGTATCGTAGCAGCCGTTGGCCGCCCTGGAAAAATAGCAGGAACAGCACCTGACGTCAAATTGTATGCGGTTAAAGCTCTTAATCAGAATGGAGAAGGATTTGTTTCGGATATTATCGAAGGAATTGACTGGTGTATTCAAAACCGGATGCAAGTTATCAATATGAGCTTGGGCATCATCGGCTTGGAGCGCAGCAACACGCTGCACGATGCCATACGACGAGCTACGAAGAAAGGAATAGTAATCGTTGCCTCTGCTGGCAATTCAGGCAGTCTGTATAATCAACTAGATGAACCTGCCTCCTTTAAAGAGACGATAGCTGTAGCCGCTTCAACACATTCCAAATTGATTGCTGACTTCAGCAGCAGGGGAGCAGGTATCGACATTACAGCACCTGGCCAAAAAATAATATCTACCTCGTATAAAAAATCTTATATCGTACAATCCGGCACCAGCATGGCATCCCCGCACGTTGCAGGAGGCGCCGCTCTTCTTCTCGCGGCTCAGCCTAACTTAACCCCATCTAAAGTGAAAAAAAGACTTCGCGAGCGAGCTCAAAAGCTTAAGGGCTTTAGCGCTTTAGCGCAAGGGGCAGGCTTACTGCAGCTAGATCGGATTATTAATAAATGAAAGCAAAAATGGCTTTGCCGTCCAGATACTCTGGGCAGTGAAGCCATTTACGATTGTTTTGTGTTATCGTTTTTTTCCCTGCAGCGATGACATACGCCTTGAAAATCAAGCCGGTGATCGATTACAAAAAAATTATATTCCCGCTCTAGCCGTTCTTCTAATGGCAGCAGCCAGTCTTCTTTGATTTCATCCATTGATCCGCATTGCACACAAATTAAATGATGATGATGATGCTTATTGCTATCCGTACGAAGATCATATCTCGCCACTCCGTCACCGAAATTCAGCTTTTCTACTACATGCATTTCACTAAGTAATTCCAAAGTCCGATAAACCGTTGCAAGTCCAATTTCCGGCGCTTTATCCTTCACGAGCATAAATACATCTTCCGCGCTTAAATGATCATCTTCATTTTCAAGTAATACACGAAGCGTTGCTTCACGCTGCGGGGTTAGTTTGTAGCCCTGCGACTGCAACTGTTGTTTGATCTTCTCAATCCGGGCTTCCATGATTTCCCCCCTACCACATCTCTGCGCCTATTTCAGGAAACGTATCCTTTCATTATAGGGGCTAGCCTGTCATAAAGTCAAACTTTTCGGTGTCAAATTGTGGCGGTAACTGCCGTTAGCAGTGGTGAAACCCATCCGATCAGAGCAGGAGAAACAAACGCTTCAAATAGCGACGCTCCAGCGAACATGATCAACATCAGCATTGCAGTGGACGTGTATGATCCTAGCTGCGGCGCTAGCTCCCCCTTCTGCTGCATAAGTCTATTTTTGACGACAAATAGTGAGAAAGAGATCGCGGCCACGCTCGTAATAACCATAGCCGGAACGACAATAATATTTTGAGGAGCGACTGAAACGAGTGAGAAGAGCGCGCCCTTCCAAGCATATTGGTTGATGAGTGTGCCGATGGAAAAGCCGACTAACGCCCCCTTTAAGAAGTTAAGCGCAAGCACCGCCGGTATCCCGACAACCGTAATTCCAAGCAGCCAAATTAACAGCAACCATCTCGAATGAAATATAAGCCTATCCCAAAACGACTCTGCTTCTCCGTTGATGATCCCCTCGTTCATGAGCTTCACATATTGGTCAATATCCTGCGCCAGCTCCTGCTGCTGCTCTAGCGTCAGCGCGTTGACCATTAGGGCTCCGAATATGGCGCCAACTACGAACAATACCGATACGAATACATATAAAGACAGTTGATTTTTGAACATAGGAGCCCCTCCAATTTACAACTCAACTCTTACTTCGGCATTCTCTCTCATCTTAGGTATTGTGATAGAAATAAATACTCCGATGACTGAGAGAGGTTGTCTTATGTATTGTATGAGGGAGTAAGTGGTGGTATGACGAGTCAACTATAGCCGACCCGTTAAGTTATAAATTTTCCAAGCGTAAATGGCTAGAATGGTTTTGGCGTCGCTGATCCGCCCCTCTTGAATATATGCTTCCGCTTGTTCGAGAGTAATAGATTCGACATTCAAATCTTCGTCTTCGTCGGGATTTTGCACCCCTTGCTCTATTTGATCGGTGAAATAAATATACAACTTCTCATCAGCAAAGCCTGGTGAAGTATAAAATGAGCTCAATAGCTTGAGGTCTTTGGCACGATAGCCGGTCTCCTCTTCCAGCTCCCTTGCTGCCGCGGTAAGCGGGTCCTCACCTGGATCTAGCTTGCCAGCAGGAATTTCGATTTGAAACTTCTCTAGTGGCTTGCGAAATTGCTCAACGACCAGCAGCTTCCCGTCAAGAAGCGCCATAACAGCAGCCGCACCTGGATGCTTCACAATTTCCCTGGTCGCCGTTCTGCCATCAGCTAGAGCTACTGTATCCACTTGCAACGAAATGACTTTACCAGTGAATATTGGCTCTGATTTGATCGTTTGCTCACGCCATAACTCATTTGATTGTTGTTCTTTCACCTATTATCGACTCCTCATATTATGTTTGTCTGCTCATGCATAACTTGTCCCAACTGTTCATAACTATCAATATATCAAATGGACAGGGGTGCGATTTTGATGAAACAATATGTAGCTGCAAATCAATTGAGATTAGTAGGCAAGGGATGGGAAATTCGTCATCAGCTTCGTAAGCTGTCAGCGGCATCCGCTTCAAAAACCCTCATGACTGAATATACGAATGTTATCACTGGTCGACGTAGTTCTGCTGACAAATCCACTTCATAGCTCTATTCCTATAAACAGAAGCCCTTCCTTCCTCATTCAGCTTTAGCTGAGCTTGTGGAGAGAAGGGCCTATGGCATGCTGATGTACTAAACCCTTATTCCCTCAAAGCTGCAGCTTGCTTTATAATTTCTACAACAAGCTCAGTCGTCTTGACTAAGTCCTCTACTTTGATTTGTTCCTTTGTCGTGTGGATATGCTCATAGCCAACTGCCAAATTAACAGTTGGAACTCCCAAGCCGTTGAAAATATTGGCATCACTGCCGCCGCCCGAATGGAAGGTCCGGGGGGTGAGTCCAATGGCAGTAATCGCTTTTTTGGCTAGCTGAACGACCGATGCCTCGTCATCATATTGATAAGCAGGATAAATGATTTGGCTTTCCAACTCGCCACGGCCACCATATTCCTCCGCAGCGCTTTCTACTGCCTTCCGCATCGCTTCAATTTGACTATCCAGCTTATGCTGTACAATGCTGCGTGCTTCCGCATCCAGCTTTACATAGTCACACACAATGTTTGTGGCTCCACCGCCCTCAAACCTGCCGATATTAGCTGTCGTCTCATTATCAATACGTCCAAGCGGCATTCTTGCTATCGCCTTCGCCGCAACCTGAATCGCGCTTATGCCATCCTCCGGATTAACACCGGCATGCGCTGAGCGGCCGTACATTTTGATCGTTACCTTTGCCTGTGTCGGTGCAGCAACCGCAATGTCACCAACTGAACCGTTTGAGTCAAGGGCGTAGCCAAACTGTGCTTCAAGCTTAGAAGCATCCAGATTCCTCGCTCCAAGCAACCCCGACTCCTCGCCTACCGTTATTACAATCTGTATGCGACCATGCGGAATCGACTGCTCCTTCACCACACGAATTGCTTCAAATATTGCCGAAATGCCTGCTTTGTCATCCGCACCGAGAATAGTCGTACCATCGCTGCGTATGTAACCATCATCATCTAGCTGAGGTTTAATACCCACACCAGGTGTAACAGTGTCCATGTGGCAAGTAAAGAAGATAGTCGGCCCCGTTTGATCGGTACCGCTGGCTTCTAAAATAGCGAATAAGTTACCCGCACCGTGACCTGTTTTGGCAGCCGCATCATCTTCACTGATGGATAGACCAAGCGCTTCAAACTTCTGTTTGAGCACACGGCTTATTTCCTGTTCATGCTTAGTCTCGCTGTCTACCTGTACCAATTCCATAAATTCGTTCACTAATCGATCTTTTGCAACCATTAAAGTTTCCTCCGTCCATTACTTTCGTATACAATAGTATAAGAGACAAGCCAATCCTCATTTTAAGTTTTCAAACACGAAAGGAGTTTTCAATATGCGTAGACAACAAATGATTCGTATTGTAGCTATTCTACTCGTATCCGCGCTTCTGTTATCCACCTTGGTAGCTGGAATTGGATCGTTAATGCTTAATTAGACAATGGAACAATTAAACTCTTTCACAAAATGAGGGAGCAATTGCGCGGCAGCTTCCTCAACCGATAGCTCAAGTCCGGTCAAATCACAAAATGAAGTAACACCGTACTGTGAAATACCGCAAGGCACGATACCGGTGAAGCCATCATCCGCGATGCCTGACTTTATATTTAATGCAAATCCATGACTCGTAATAAAGCCCCGCCGCTGGCGGGCTTTATTAAATTTCACCCCAATGGCGGCGATTTTTTCTTCGCCCACCCATACTCCTGTATATTTTGGCTTTCTGCCTGCTTCTATACCATACTCGCTAAGCCAATTAATAATGACCTGCTCCAAGCTCCGCAAATAAGCATGCAAATCTAAACCAACAGAATCCAAATAAAGCAACGGATAGCCTACGAGCTGTCCAGGTCCATGGTACGTAATATCACCGCCGCGATCAATCTCGAAGACGGTGATTCCGCGCTCCTTAAGCTCAGCCTCACCGAGCAGCAAATGTTCAGGATGACGGTCGGAGCCTATCGTATAAGTAGGTGGATGCTGAAGAAGGAGCAGCGTCTGCTGACGCTCCTCCCGGTCGATTTGTTTGATATATGCTTTTTGCAGCTCCCACGCCTCAGCGTAATCGAGCATACCAATATAGTGGGCATCCAACCGTCTCAAGCTATTTCCATTCTGCGCTTCAGCCATGTTGGTATTCTCCATTTCTAATACAATTTGCTTTCCATATTGAAGCTCTCTAAATTGTCCTTCACCCGCTGCAAGAAGCGACCGCAAATAACACCATCCAAAATCCGATGATCTAGCGATAAGCAGAGGTTTGCCATTGAACGAACAGCAATCATATCATTAATAACGACAGGACGTTTCACGATTGATTCGAAGGTTACTATTGCTGCCTGTGGGTAGTTTATTATTGGATATGACAAAATAGAGCCAAACGAGCCGGTATTATTAACAGTGAACGTACCGCCCTGCATGTCGGACAGCGTAAGCTTTCCTTCACGCGTTTTCCGTGCAAGCTCCTCAATTTCTTTAGCCAGTCCGGCTACATTTTTCATGTCGGCATTTTTGATTACTGGTGTTAGAACGGAATCCTCCGTACCAACAGCAAGCGCGATATTGATATCACGTTTTACAATAATTTTATCTACCGCCCACATGGAATTCATGATCGGAACATCTTTAATCGCATTGACTACTGCCTTTAATAAAAAGGCTAAATAGGTCAAATTAATACCTTCCCGTTTCATAAATTCATCCTTCAGCTTATTACGCAGTAAGACGAGATTCGTGACATCAACCTCTATCATGGTCCATGCATGAGGAATTTCAGTAACACTTTGCTTCATATTGCGCGCGATCGTATTTCGAATTGACGTTACGTCGATATAATTATCGCCGCGTCCTGGATTCGAAGAGGGCTCTACCTCAATTTTCGGCAAACGAGGTGTTTCAGTCAAATGAAGCCCTGAGGAACGTACCTGGGCTTTCGGATCGGCCGCGTGTGCTGCTTGTGCTGCATTAGCGTTAATATGGTTGCCTAATTGACTTGCTCCTGATTGAACATAAGCAAGCACGTCCTTACGGGTAATCCGTCCACCAAGACCAGTACCCGGTACATCTGTCAACCGAATAGAGTGTTCAGCAGCTAACTGCTGCACAGCTGGCGAGAATCGATTGCGCATAGGCGCTTCCACAGTTGCAGACTGAAGCGCAGCAACATCTGGCGATGCGGATACCGAACCTGTATAGTCCGGCGCTGGCGCTGATTCTCCTGCAGCGGCTTCGGTTTCAATCAGACAAATTACTGTTCCGACCGGTACAGTTTCTCCTTTGCCTACTACTATTTCCACTAGTGTGCCCGCTACTGTCGAAGGCAGCTCCGCGTTCACTTTATCCGTCAAAATTTCACAGATCGGCTCATAAATATCGATCCAATCACCAGGCTGCTTCAGCCATTTGTCAATGGTGGCCGACACGAGTGATTCCGCAAGCTGCGGTACTACGATTTCCGTTATTGATTTCATGAATTCCATCCCCCAACTGACTGAGGCGTAAACGGCTATCGCCATCCTCTGGGTGGCGCAGCATTCGTTTCGCGTTGAAGGTATAAGCTCATGTATGCTCGAGGCTTATACCTTCTTCTATTTTAATAAAGCGCTAAGTTTCGCATTGCTTCTTTCACTTTTTCTTTATTCAACATAAAAAACTTCTCGCCAGGCGGATTGATCGGCATAGCCGGAACATCTGGTCCGCATAAACGCATAATGGGCGCATCCAGCTCGTACAAAAGCTCTTCTGCGATTATAGCAGACACTTCCGCGCCTACACCACCCGTTTTATTATCCTCATGAATGATAAGTACTTTGCCAGTCTTACGAACTGCTTCAAGAATAGCCTCTTTATCAAGCGGTTGAAGCGTTCGTAAATCGAGTATGTGGGCGCTAATGCCATCAGCGGCGAGCTCATCTGCTGCTTGCTCCACAAAGTATAGAGGCAAGCTGTAGCCGATTACGGTTATATCATCGCCCTCGCGAAGCACATTCGCTTTGCCGATTGGAATGATATAATCCGTCTCTGGCACATCACCGTTTACGAGCTTATAGCATCTTTTATTCTCAAAAAATAAAACTGGATCCGGATCACGAACAGCTGCTTTCAACAAGCCCTTCGCATCATATGCGGTATAAGGTGCTACAATTTTCAAGCCGGGTGTTCCAAAGAAAACAGACTCTGGACATTGTGAATGATACAAGCCTCCGAAAACACCGCCGCCAATTGGAGCTCTAACAACGATTGGACATGTCCAATCATTATTGGAACGGTATCGGATCTTCGCCGCTTCACTAATAATTTGATTGGTTGCCGGGAACATAAAATCTGAATATTGCATTTCCGCGATTGGCTTCATACCATACATAGCGGCTCCAATAGCAACACCTGCTATTGCTGATTCTGCCAGCGGTGTATCCATCACTCGTTCCTCGCCGAACTGCTCCAATAGACCCTTCGTTGTCGTGAACACGCCGCCCTTAAGTCCAACATCCTCGCCAAGCACGAATACGTCCTCATCACGTTCCATCTCTTCCTTCATGGCTAACCGTATAGCATCGATATAGTCCATAATCGCCATCTATTTACGACCTCCTTGCTCAGCATCATCAGCGTAGACATGGAGCAGTGTAGATTCAGGTGTTGGGAATGGCGCTTTATCGCCATATTCAGTTGCTTCATCAAGCAGCTTGCGAATCGTCACTTGAAGCTCAGCTTCTAGCTCTTCTGACCAAATACCGCTATCAATCAAATATTGCTTGAATTTTGGAATACCGTCTTTATCACGATTCAGATCAACCTCTTCCTTCGAACGATATGCAAGATCGTTATCGGACGTTGAGTGCGGTGAAATTCGGTACATCAACGCTTCAATAAGAGTCGGTCCTTCCCCTGCAATTGCGCGCTCGCGAGCTTCCTTAACTACTCGGAATACTTCCAATGCATCGTTGCCATCAACTTGGAGACCCGTGAAGCCATAACCGAGTGCGCGATCAGACACCTTTCCGGCAAGCTGCTTATGCAGCGGTACCGAAATCGCATACTGATTATTTTCACACATGAAAATAACAGGAAGCTTATGTACGCCCGCAAAGTTACAGCCTTCATGGAAATCTCCTTGATTGCTGGAACCTTCACCAAACGTAACAAAGCTGACGAGTGATTTTTTTTTCATTTTGGCAGCGAGAGCAATACCCACCGCATGCGGAACTTGTGTTGTAACCGGGCTTGAGCCCGTCACAATACGAAGCTTCTTCGATCCAAAATGGCCAGGCATTTGCCGCCCACCGCTATTTGGATCTTCCGCTTTCGCGAATACCGACAGCAGTAAATCCCGAAGCGTCATGCCAACAGAAAGTACTAATCCATAATCCCGATAATAAGGCAGAAAATAATCGTTCTCACGATCCAGCGCAAAGGCAGCTGCTACCTGCGCCACCTCTTGACCGACGCCGGATACATGAAAGTTAATTTTCCCTGCACGCTGAAGCAACAGCATCCGCTCATCAAACTTGCGTGCCGTAACCATTGTTGTATACATATCAATTGCTTGCTCATTAGTAAGGCCTAAATCCAAATGACGAACATTGTGCCCAGTAGAAGCGAATTGGGTCATGAAGATGTTCCTCCTTTTATACCAGCTATTATAACCTGGTCCTAATACTTGATCATATATATTATAAACCCATTTGCCGTAAAAAGAAAATGGTCTTCTTTAGAACGCTATAGCTCGTCCTTCAACCGCAAGCATAGCTTCACCTAGCGCCTCAGCAAGCGTCGGATGCGGATGAATCATTTGGCCGACCTCCCAAGGTGTTGCGTTTAGCAGACCAGCGAGCGTCGCCTCTGAAATAAGGTCAGTCGCATGAGGACCGATCATATGAACGCCTACGATGTCATTCGTCTTACGATCGGCAATAACTTTCACAAAGCCATCGGTTTCACCAAGGACAAGCGCTTTGCCGATTGCCTGAAACGGAATTTTACCAGTCTTAATATCATGCCCCTTCGCGCGCGCGCCATCTTCGGTCAGACCGTAAGAAGCAATTTCAGGCCTGGAATAAATGCAGCGCGGTATCAAATGATGCTGGAGTGCTTCAGGCTTTTGGCCGCTTATATGCTCTGCCGCTATTAAACCCTCATGTGCAGCGGCATGCGCAAGCTGAACACCGCCTATCACATCGCCGATCGCATAAATATGAGGCTCGCTTGTTTGACCAAAGTCATTAACCTCAATCATACCATTCGTTGTGCGAATATCTGTATTCTCAAGTCCGATGCCTTCAATATTTGCTTGTCTGCCAACCGAAATAAGCATCTTTTCTGATGTTAATAATACATCGCCGTCCGTTGTCGTAGCTGTAATCGAAACTTCACCGTTTTCTCCTTTATACTGCTCCGTCTGAAGCTTTACACCTGTTAGCACTCGCACGCCGCGTCGCGTCAGCAATCTGGTCATCTCTGAAGAAACTTCCGTGTCCTCACCTGGCAGCAAACGTGAACCAGCTTCCACAAGCGTAACATGTACGCCAAAATCCTGTAAAAGAGAAGCCCACTCAACACCGATTACTCCTCCGCCTACTATCAGCATAGATGCTGGCAGCTTCTCCATTACTAACGCTTCATCACTTGTCAAAATATATTCACCATCAGGTACCAAGCCTGGCAATAAACGTGGTCTGGAGCCTGTTGCAATAATTAGGTTCGTTGATACAACTGATTCCATCTCACCGTCAGACAGCTCAACAGCAAGTGATCCACTTCTCGGTGAGAAGATTGAAGGGCCGACGACTCTGCCCTTGCCGTTAATAATTTGAATGCCGTTCTTTTTCATTAATCCTTTCAGCCCGCGATGCAGCTGCTCCACCGTTTGCTCCTTGCGAAGCTGAACCTTATCGTAGTCAAGGGAAATAGCACTCTTGTCTACTTGAATACCGTATGTATGAGCATCTAGAAGTGTTGCGTACACTTCAGCGCTTCGCAGCAGCGATTTGCTAGGTATGCATCCTTTATGCAGGCAGGTTCCGCCCAGCTTGTCCATTTCAACAATCGCCACCGACTTCCCCAGCTGTGCCGCCCGAATCGCCGCGGTATAACCGCCCGGTCCGCCTCCTAATATTGCTACGTCTACTTGTATCGCCATCGAATCATTCCCTCCATATTGCGTTCCATATATGTTTGTATGCCGATTTCATTCATACTTTTAGCCCATCCGCATTGTACCATGAGTTTCATTCCTATTGTACCTGTTTTTTCGCGATATTTACATCGTCCAAGTACGAAATAGACACTACAAACGTAAAAGGGTATGATAGATGTAACTGTATTTAACCTACAAGGAGAATCTGCGTTTATGAAATTAGTTACCGCCCGTTTCATAGCTATTTTATTGCTAGTCATTCCTGGTATTCTGGCTTGCGTCGGCTTCCTCAAGATGAAAGATTCCGTTTTCCTATATTTTTCTGAATTCGGTAATGATTCAATAACACCTAACTTTCAATGGCTGCCTTTCTTGCTGGGATTTGTTATGTTCGCCGCTGGTGTTGCCTTTATCGGGGGCTGGACTTTTTTCCGGGACCGCAAACGGAATTATGTTGCCCCACGATTCAAAAAGAAAAGACCGCGCCCTCCAAAACCGCAAAGCTAATAAAAACATCAAAAAATCAATCAAGGGGTTGTCCCACAAGTAGATCAAGCTACTTATTGGACAACCCCTTTTGCACGAATGTAAATGGGAACTTATATATGATATCCGAGCTTATATTTTACATTCCCTTGACGAAATTATATATTGCTTACATTTCTCTTAATCTTATTTTATCATGCCGTAATACACATGCAATAGAATTGAGTTATCAAAGAGAAATGAGGCGATAAAATGCAAATCGTATTTGATGTATCGGTGGACGGTAAAGTAAAAGAGACACTTCACCCTAAAAATCAACGCTTGAAGGATATACAAGCCTTCATCCAAGCAGAATCATCCGAATTAATTAAGAAATATGGTAACCAAGTTTATTTAAACAGAAGAGTCGTATACAACTAAGGCAATCACGCGTATTCTCGTGATAGCCTTTTTTTCTATTCTTTATCGATAGGCTTGTGGATACCATCCTCATAAAAGTCAAATACCAGCTGCTGCTGTGTTCCTTTTACAGCATAAAACACATCAGATATCCGTTTCCCCTTGCGCCTAAGCTCCAATTCCAACCACTCTTTGGTTAATCCGTTTTTCTCCAAATCATGTTCCATTAGAACCCCGTCCATAATGAGCTCGAGAGGAAAGACTTGCGGCTTTGGAGGAAGCTTCAAATCCTTTTTGGTTACGAATTGGTACTCGGGTTTCTTCAACACAGACACCATACCATTATCCTCAAGAACGGCATAATCCACTTCCTCAAGGTTAAATATATCTTTGCCCCGCAATACTTGATCCAAAGAATCCAGCGTATATCTTACCTTCCTCATATTATCTTCAAGAATTTTACCATTCTCAATAAGTACAGTCGGAGAACCCGAAATCCAGTCCCGCATTTTATGATTTTTCATAGCAATGAAAGATAAGATAAAAGACGTGATAGTAAATACAATTAATGACAAAACTAAATATGACCATTTTAATTTTTCATTAAACGCCAAGTTAGCTGCAATAGCCCCCATTGTAATACCCGTTACAAAATCATGGAACGTCATATTAGAAAGAGTCTGTTTACCTAATATTTTTGCAATTAGCAACAGAAGCAAAATAGCGGCAATGCTTCGAATAAGAACTTCCAGATAAGCGTGCATATTTTAACCCCTCCTCCCCTCCTATTATTACCAAAGGAAAGAGAAACAAACCTTTATATTATCCCACTCATATTCTCATTAATTAGCTGAGTTGGCATAACGTTCAACATCAAACGGTTCATTTGTATACGTCAGTCCTATCTGAGCAATAACTTGAATTTGCTTCGCCCACTCCAACCACTTTACGTCCACTATTTAATTCCGACTCTAGATCAGTTAAATAAATTTAGTTGTTACTTTAAAGATTCTGTTAGGACTCGCATCAAAAAAAGGTTGCCTAAGTCGGCATGAATTGTACCACTTTGGCAACCTCTTCTATTCAAATTATTGATTTAGACTTTCTACTTATTTACCTCATTTTAATCATACTTTTTATATTTCAGTTCTTCTAACCTTACATTATGAAAAAGAAAAATACCGCTGCAAGTACAAAGCGATATATCGCAAACCATTCCAATCTAAGACGTTTTATCAGATTAAGGAACGTCACTACCGCGATCATTCCCACGATAAAAGCAGCAATGAAACCGATCAGGAAAAGAACCAGCGCATCAGATGTCAAATGCTCTCTGCTATCATACATGTCCAGTACTGTAGCACCCATCATAACCGGAACAGAGATAATAAACGTAAAATCCGCTGCTGCTTTCTGGCTAGTTCCAAGTAGTAATCCGCCGGATATCGTAGCTCCTGATCGCGAGAATCCGGGCCATAGTGCTAAACATTGGAATAAGCCAATGCCGAGCGCTTGTTTATATGTAATGTCGTCAGTGTTCTCTGCGGTTACCTTACGTTTAACCTGTGCCGCAATAATCATCAAAATACCGCCAACAATCAAACTGATTAAGACGGGGGCAGGTCCAAACAAATTGGTTTTGATAAAGTCCTTAAAAATCAAATAAGCGATCAAGGCTGGGATCATGGCAATGATCAAATGAATCGCATTCAATTTATTTTTCGCTGAGAAATTGAAGGTTAGAAGATCCTTTAAAATTGCCATATATCTTTTCCAATAGAGCACAAATACTGCCATTACGGCTCCCAGTTGAATAACAATTTTAAATGTAGTTGCCGTATCTCCTTCGAAGCCAAGTAGATCACCAACCAAGATCAAATGACCCGTAGACGAGACAGGCAAAAATTCCGTCAAGCCTTCAACAATTCCTAAAATAATTGCACTAAAGATATCATACATTAAACAAAATCCACCTTCTTTCTTAGAATTATTACGAACGACAGATCTGAGCTATTAGCCAAAACTAATGGTTGATTTCCCTTATAATAGTTTAGCTTGAAACAGACTCCAAATCTATCGATTTATATTACATTTTATTGTATAAACCTTACAATGTTGTAACTTATACTTCAATAATCTAGCTTGTTCAGCGGTTGCAGAGGTTTAGAATCTACACTAACAATCTATTCTGTAAGATCCCCTCTTTGTATAGTACAATCAGTAAAAAAAGGGTAAATGTCTATCCTTACTTTCCTACAAATAAAAACCCAATAAACCAAAAGGGTTTATCGGGTGGGGTCGAGATAAAAATATAGATTTCACAGCAAGTTTAATGGTTATTATATAATGGCATGGCTGCAACCAATTCTCATAGCCAAAAAACTTTGTTCTACACTACAAATCCCCCTCTTAGCTCACCTTATGCTCAATCCGCAGCTTATCAGCCACCATCGCAATAAACTCGCTATTTGTAGGCTTAGACTTGCTGATATTGATTGTATATCCGAACAGGTGGCTAATGCTGTCGATGTTGCCTCGCGTCCAAGCGACTTCAATCGCGTGGCGGATAGCACGTTCGACGCGGGAAGGTGTAGTTTTGAATTTTTCGGCGATTGCTGGATAAAGTGTCTTCGTAATAGCACCAAGAATTTCGATGTTATTGTACACCATCGTTATTGCTTCACGTAAATATTGATATCCTTTAATATGAGCAGGCACTCCAATTTCGTGAATGATGCTCGTAATATTCGCGTCTAAGTTTTTCACTTTAGGGATAGGCACGACATTGGATTTGATCGTCGACGAACTTGATGAGAAGCTTGCCGTTGAAGAGTAAGTAGGATTCCCAACAAGCTGACGAATTCGATTTGCCAGAATATCCATGTCAAATGGTTTTAGAATATAGTAAGACGCACCAAGCTGTACCGCTTTTTGCGTAATATTCTCTTGGCCAAATGCTGTTAACATAATAATTTTAGGCATAGGTGAAATATTCATTTCCTTTAACCGTTCAAGAACGCCCAATCCATCCAAATGAGGCATAATAATATCAAGTATAAGTACATCCGGAATTTTTCTCGATTCCTCCAAATGTCTTAATACCTCTTCACCGTTATACGCGACTCCGCTTACACTCATATCACTTTGTTCGGATATGTATTCCGATAATAAGTTAGTAAATTCTCTGTTGTCATCTGCTAACAATACTTCAATCTTGTGCAAGGTATGTCCTCCTCTATTGATATTCATGAATACGTTCACTCGTTGTCTGCTTAAAGTTTTCGACACAGGCAGGTGATTTCCTTCTGTCGAAAATTATTTTTCTTTATTTTTTTTATCGTTTTCGTTATAATTAAAAATTTATTACACGTACCGCTACTATTCGTTCTTCTTCGACAAAATTCACTTAGATATTAAAGCTACGCGCGTTTCTTATACATCATACATTAAAAGCGAAAAAACGTTCGCTACGGCGATCTAAAGCCTCAGCAAACGTTTCTCGCTTTTTTGACTATGCTGCTTTTTCTTCTATGCTCGTATTCGCTGCTTTCAATAAAATACCTGCATCCTGCAGCATCCATTCTATGAAGCAACCATAGCCTGATGCAGGATCATTCACGAATACATGTGTAACTGCACCAACTAATTTACCGTTCTGCATAATCGGGCTTCCAGACATGCCTTGTACGATACCGCCTGTTTTGCTTAGCAAACGTTTGTCTGTAACTTTTATTACCATGCCTTTGGTGGCCGGACCTGATTGCTTAGAAACATGTACGATTTCAATATCGAATCGTTCTACTTTCTGAGCTTCAATCACGGTCAATATTTGTGCTGGTCCTTCTTTGACATCCTCGGCAAAGGATACGGGAACTGAATTATCATTATAGCTATGGGTTGGTGCCTCGTTCATTTTGCCAAAAATGCCAAATGGCGTGTTTCGTTCAACACTTCCTAAAATTTTGCCTTCTTTCACAAAATGTGCTCGTTTTTCTCCTGGCTCACCATTTTGGCTTTTGTTAATTGAGGTTACACTTGATTGTAATATTTGACCCTCACCAACTTCAATTGGTGTTTGTGTATCCATATCGGTTATAACGTGTCCTAGTGCCCCGTACACCCCTTGATCAGGAGCGTAGAAGGTTAGAGTGCCAACACCAGCTGCTGAGTCTCGGATGTACAAACCAAGTCTCCAGGCTTTATCCTCTGCATCAAACATCGGAGTCAACTTTGTTTCTCCAAGTTGTCCGTCTCGTTTATAAGTAATATTTAACGGTTGCTTGTCGTTCCCGGCCTTTTCACTAAGCTCGGCGACTTTCTGTACTTGATTAATAGAAATTCCATTAACTTTAACAATTAGATCGCCAAGCTTTAAACCAGCCGCTTCTCCAGGTGATTGCTTCATCCCATTCTTTCCTGATACCTGATGATGGCCTACGATTAAAATTCCTGCTGACTTCACTTTTACGCCAATGGTTTGACCACCTGGTATTACACGTAAATCAGGAACAACATTCACTTTTACAGTTTTAATTGGAATTTTCCCAAATAATTTGAGCTTCATCTGGGTCTCACCGCTGCGACTCGGTTGCAGTGATAATGGTTCGTTTAAATTGACAGACAACGAATTACTGCTTGATCCGTTAATTTGAAGCACATGTGGGTCTACCGTTACTTCAGCATGAACGGGCACTCCATATTGTAATCGTTTCAGTTGCCCGGAGAATAAACGTAGTTCATTCGGGAATGCGGCAAAATGTTGAAACGGGGTGGAGCTCCCGATCATGCAAACGAAGAAAACGAGAACAAGACCAAACCATCGCTTCCGTTGACTGGAGTTCAATGATTTCACGCTCCCTATAATTCCATCGCATGACGCAGAAGACTTTGTCGCCATAAGCGTACCTTTAAGTTACCCCGCCCCGAACGTTTTATGTCCACAAAATCATTCCCTAACTGTATACGATTACGCCCCCTTCTGGCGATGAGCCAAATCAAGCATTTCTTGTGCATGATGCCTTGTTTTTTCCGTAACTTCCACACCGCCTAACATACGCGCTAGTTCTTCTATACGTATCGTTCCGATTAATTCCGCAACAGAAGTTGAAGTGCGTGAACCAATGACCTGCTTGCGGATTTCATAATGATGGTCTGCCATACAAGCAACCTGCGGCAAATGAGTTATTGAGAACACTTGACACTTCAAAGACAGCTGAGACATCTTCTCCGCTATTGCCTGTGCCGCGCGTCCACTTACACCTGTATCCACTTCATCGAATATAAGTACTGGCACTTGATCAATTTCTGCAAATATACTCTTCAGTGCTAGCATTATTCGTGACATCTCGCCGCCTGAAGCAATTTTATTCAACGGCTTTAATGGTTCACCAGGATTAGTGGAAAGCATAAATACAGCTTCATCCATTCCGTTCTGGTGGAGTCGGATTTGCTTTTCTTCTCCTGCATTCGAAGCACTTGTAGCTAACTGCACACTAAACTTAGTTGAAGGCATTTGCAGTTGTCCAAGTTCTTTCTCAATCGCCTCTGCAAGACGTTTAGCCGCATGCTCGCGAAGATGTGATAATTCCTTCGCCAGAGCAAATGCTTGATTATACAACTTCTCTTCTTGCTCACGAAGGTTGTCCAATAGTTGATCACGATTTTCAATTTTATCGCGATCTGATGTGGTTTTTGCCAAATAAGATAAAATATCAGGTATCGTTTCCCCGTATTTTCTCTTTAAACCATTAATTAAATCAAGTCTATCTTCAACCTGAGCAAGCTGGTCTGGATCCGAGTCAATTCCGTCACGATAATCGCGTAATTGAAAGGCCGCATCCTCTGCTTGATAAAAAGCAGATTGCAGCTGTTCAAGCAAAGGGCTGAGCTTGGCCGTATCATAGGTTTGAATGTCGATAAGCTTAGCAACTGCTTTGCTGACCGCGTCTAGTCCTTTACCACCATACAGCAAGGCATAAGCTTCAGAAACAGCATCCAATCTTTTACCTGCATACATTAGCTTGCGCTTCTGTTCCGTTAGTAATTCGTCTTCAAGCGGCTTTAGTTGTGCATTTGTAATTTCTTCAATTTGAAATCGATATAAATCAAGCATCTGGACATTATGTCTTGCTGAATTTTCTAATTCTCGCAACGATGCTCTTGCTTGCTGCAATTGATTAAACACTACTCGATAATTCTGTTTGCGCTCAATGAGCAAGTCTCCTGCAAACATGTCAAGCCATTCCAAATGTTGTTCTGTACGCAATAAGGATTGATGCTCGTGCTGACCATGAATATTAACCAAATATTCGCCGACCTCACGAAGCATTGTCATCGTTACGAGCTGTCCGTTTACTCGGCTGCTGCTTTTGCCATGAGAAGATAACTCTCTTCTAATAACGAGCATCTCTTCTGACGAAGCTTGTACACCTAATTTATTTAGCACATTCCAAACAGGATGACTAGCAGGAAGATCAAACATCGCTTCCATCTCTGCCTTGTCGCAACCGTACCGTACCATGTCTGCGGAGCCACGTCCGCCAACAACCAAACTAAGTGCATCAATTAATATTGATTTACCCGCCCCCGTTTCTCCTGTTAACACATGAAATCCATGATGAAAAGTAACGTTCACTTCTTCAATTACCGCTAAATTCCTTATAGATAACTCACGCAGCATGGCTTAGCATCCTCCTTAGTTCAGTAGCTCAAGAATACGCTCGACAACTTCTCCGCTTTGCGTCTTCGTCCGGCATATAATTAAAATCGTGTCATCCCCACAAATTGTACCCATAATTTCCTGCCATTCCATATTATCGAGCAAAGCACCAAATGCGTTTGCGGTACCAGGCAAGCACTTCATTACTACCAGATTTTCCGTAAAATCAATATGCACGAAGTTGTCATGCAACGCCCGTTTCAGCTTGTGAATTGGATTTTGTCGCTGATGTTCCTGTGGCATAGAATAAATATATCTGCCTTCTGATACAGGAACTTTAATAAGCATCAATTCCTTCATATCACGTGAAACCGTTGCTTGTGTTACTTGCATGCCCGATTGGCGAAGTGCTTCAACAAGCTCTTCCTGTGTTTCAATTGAATTATTCGTAATGATTTCTTTAATCTTGAACTGGCGAATCCCTTTCATATATACCCTCCATGACATGTCAATCCGCAATATGAAATGTAATTTTACGTATCACTCTTTCCTTGGCATCAACGAACAATACCCCCGCGCATTCCGGCAAAAGCAAGGAATATACTAGCAATCGATCACGAACTCCACTTGCCGTCCAATCCATTGGCATTCGATCACGCGCTGTCTTTACGATATACATATTGTTATCTAATTCAGCAATATAATCAATGTATAGCCGACTTCCCTTTCCAAGCGGTGTACCATCCAGCTCGATCGGGATCGGTATTAAATGCTTTCCTGAGCTGACTTCATAACCAGCTTGCTCTAGCAGCAAAATATTTGGATCGTTATCTTTAAGTTCTCCGCCCTTACCAAGCTTAAGACGATTCATGCTTGCAGGCTCATGCAGCCAACGATAAAAAGCTTTATAAATCCAAAATATAAGTAAACAGCTTGCAATTAGCATAATAAACCAATCGCCATACTCTCCCATAAGCCGCCCCCATTTGCAAATGGATTGTTCTTCTTTATCGTTCGATATGATGGGGGCATTTTCCTTTTTCGCATTAAGCGAACGTTTGTTTGGTTAACTACAGTTTATCAAATTTAATAGGTCTCTGTAAAGAAAAAAGATGCCCTGCAGTTAAAAACCGCTTGGCACCCTTCTTGGAAGCTAATGATTACTTTACCGTTGTGAATGTTTGACTTGCCTGTTTTACCAACTGCTCGAGCGCCGTGTCATCAGGTACGCCAACTTTTGTCTCAGCCGACCATACCCAATAAGCTAGAAACTCTATATTTCCTTCTCCGCCGGTAATAGGAGAGAAGGTTAAATTTTGCAATGAATAGCCTAGCTCCGAAGCGGCAGTAAGTACGTTATGCAGCACTTCCTTGTGTACAGCGGAATCACGAACAACGCCTGATTTCCCAACCTTTTCACGACCTGCCTCAAATTGAGGCTTAATTAGCGCTACAATACCTGAACCTGGAGCAAGCAATGTCGATAATGTAGGCAAAATCAGTCGTAACGAAATGAATGAAACATCGATCGAAGCAAACGTTGGCGAAGGGCCAGCTAAATCCGACGGCTGCATATACCGGAAATTCGTTCGTTCCATCACGTTAACACGTTCATCTTGTCTTAAAGACCAATCAAGTTGGTTGTAGCCCACATCTATTGCATATACATAAGACGCGCCATTCTGCAGTGCACAATCGGTAAAACCGCCTGTTGACGCTCCAATATCAAGCATTACACGATCATTCAAATCAATCTCGAAATTACGAATAGCCTTCTCAAGCTTCAAACCGCCACGACTAACATAAGGGTGTAAAGAGCCTTTAACTTTAATATCCGCACTTCGCGGCACTTTCATCCCGCTCTTGTCAACGGGCTCGTTATTAACTAGCACTAGCCCAGCCATCAACGCAGCTTTTGCCTTGACTCTGCTATCATAAAAACCAAGCTCGACCAGCAGCACGTCTATACGTTCTTTAGTAGTTGTTGTCATCTTTCTCCTTCAGACCCTTACTTCTGTCCTGTTGCACGCGTCACAAGGCGCGGGAGCAATGCTTTCATCTCTGTTGCTACTCGATCTGCTGTTAATCCAATTTCTTGCCTTTGCTCTTTTATTGAACCATGCTCTACAAATAAGTCTGGAACGCCAATGACGCGAATAGAAAGCCCATAAATTCCTTTTAACGAATAAAATTCAAGAATGGAGCTGCCTAATCCGCCTAATTCCGAGCCTTCCTCTAATACAATCATATGCTTACCCTCTGAGGCAAGCATCAACAGCATTTGCTCATCTAAAGGTTTAATAAATCGAGCATTTACGATTCGAACATTCAAGCCATCACGCTTTAAATATTCAGCGGCTTCCTCAGCAACTTGAAGCATCGGACCAATTGCTAAAATAACAGCAGAGTCGCCTTCACGAACCGTTTCCCATTTACCAATAGCTAGCGGCTCTGGATTCGGATCTAATTCAACACCTACACCGTTTATTCGCGGATAACGAACCGCGATTGGCCCATCATTATAATCCACGGCTGTCTTGAGCATACGACGCAGCTCATTCTCATTCTTAGGCATCATAATAACCAAGTTCGGTATATGTCGCATGAAAGCAATATCATACACACCGTGATGTGTCTCTCCGTCAGGTCCAACAAACCCGGCACGATCTATAGCGAAAATGACATTTAAGTTTTGCCGACATATATCATGCACGACTTGATCGTAAGCCCTTTGTAAGAAGGTAGAATATACAGCGAATACTGGCTTTAAACCTTCTAATGCAAGCGCCGCTGACATCGTAGCCGCATGCTGCTCGGCAATACCAACATCAATCATTCTATCAGGATATTTTGCGGCAAATTTAAGCAAGCCTGAGCCGCCTGGCATAGCTGGTGTAACGGCTACAATTCGTTTGTCCTGATCGGCTAACTGAATCAGCATTTCGCTGAACACGTCCGTATACATAGGAGGACCTACTGATTTTGCCACTTGACCTGATTCAATTTTGTATGGCGAAATACCATGCCATTTGAATGAATCAGCTTCTGCGGGTGAATAACCTTTACCTTTGACTGTAACAACATGAACAAGGACAGGTCCTGGCATAGAATCAGCTTGACGCAAAATATCAAGTAATTGCTCTAAATCATGACCGTCAACTGGACCCAAATACGTCAGTCCAAATTGTTCGAACAAAATGCCACTCACGAGTAAATATTTCAAGCTGTCTTTAAAACGCTCCGCCGTTTTGGCAAGCTTCCCGCCAATAGCAGGTATTTTATTCAACAGCTGCTGCAATTCGTCTTTTGCTTTCTGGTAATGACGATCTGTTCGAATTTTACCCAAGTATTGATGCAGTGCGCCTACGTTAGGTGCAATCGACATTTCATTATCATTAAGGATAACAATCATATCCTTCTGTTCATGACCGATATGATTCAATGCTTCTAAAGCCATGCCTCCAGTGAGAGCACCATCACCTATAACAGCTACAACCCGGTTGCTTTCCCCTTTTAAATCACGCGCAAGCGCCATTCCCATTGCAGCAGATAGCGAAGTACTGCTATGGCCGGCCTCCCAGACATCGTGCTCGCTCTCGGAGCGTTTCACGAATCCGCATAACCCTTTATATTCACGCAAAGTGTCAAATCGGTCTTTACGACCAGTTAAAATTTTATGAACATATGATTGATGACCGACGTCAAAAACAAATTTATCATCGGGACTATTAAATAAATAATGCATGGCTAGGGTCAATTCAACGACTCCCAAATTGGAAGCGAGATGACCACCCGTAACGGAAAGCTTTTCAATAAGAAACTGACGTATATCAACTGCCAGCTGCTCCAACTGAGCGGTTGTCAAAGCTTTCAAATCTTGAGGTCCGTTTATCTGGTTAAGCAGCACGTTACTTTCCTCACTTTCGCGGACAGCCTCTTGCAGCTGTCTCATGAACATTTACATTTTTCCTAGTATAGCATACCGAAATATATTTCCCAACTAATTTGATAACGGTTTGTTCGATCAATGATCACGTTTTACTAAATAATCTGCAATTTCCAATAGTCGTTCCGGCGCTTGAAAATCCGCTTCCAATATAGCTGATTTGGCTTCCTGTGTTAGCAGTTCAACTTGAGTTCTGCTTTGCTCCAGTCCAATAAGATAAGGATAAGTTACCTTATTCTGCGCGACATCGCTATTTGTTTTCTTACCTAGCTTCTTCTCGTCACCAATCAAATCCAAGATATCATCCTGAATTTGAAAAGCAAGTCCGATATTACGACCATAACGTGCTAGCAGCTCAAGCTGCTTGGAGCTTGCCCCACCAATACGCCCGCCAGCTGTCACTGAAAATACGACTAAATCGCTTGTTTTATGCAAATGAATATATTCCAATTCTTCAACAGACGTAATTCCTTGCTCTCCTAACATGTCAGCGACTTGTCCACCTACCATGCCAGGTGCTCCGGCTAACCTTGCCAAATCTTCCACGATGGCTAAAGCAATTTCAGCGCTTACGCCCGATAAGCGCGACACTTGAGGTATCAAGTGAAAAGCATGCGTCAGCAGTGCATCCCCGGCTAATATAGCCATCGCTTCGCCAAACACCTTGTGATTTGTTGGCTTGCCTCTACGGAAATCATCATTATCCATTGCCGGCAAATCATCATGAATGAGGGAATAAGTGTGAATGTACTCTACAGCGCAAGCAATCGGTATAGCCGCATTCAGAGCATCAGCATTTCCTGCGACTGCTTCTGCCGCTGTAAGGACAAAAGCCGGTCGTAGTCTTTTGCCGCCTGCCTCGAGCGAGTAGTTCATTGCTTCTCTAAGTGTTACTGGAATATCCCATTTCTCTGAAAGGGATTGTTTAAGTGAAGCTTCCGTCAATTTCACACATTGATTTAAATACGCATCTATTGCCAACCTGTCGTTCAAGCTTATTCCCCTTTATCATCGTTTGCAGGTGCAAACGGTTTTTTCTGAAAGCCCTGTTCCGATTCGATGAGCAATTCAATTTTGCGCTCCACCTGCTCGAGCTTACCGCCGCATAGCTGAGAAAGCTTCATGCCTTCTTGAAATAATTCGATTGCTGTCTCTAAAGGCACATCACCATTTTCAAGCTTAGCTACAATTAAATCTAATCGCTCCATCGCTTGCTCAAAACTTAGCTCGCTATTATTTATCGCTTCCATCGATTGGCTCTCCTCTCAATGACCGAACTTGACAATCTATTTGACCGTCTGACATTTTCACTTGAATAATATCGCCCTGTTGAACATCAGATACCGATTTTATTAAACGTTTCTCGTTGGCGTCATATACTAAGCTGTACCCTCTAGACATGACCTTAAGTGGACTCAATGCATCAAGCTGCCCTATAGCTCCATATAGCTTAAGCTTACGCTCTTTCATGATCGAAACCATCACTTGTTCGAGTTGACGAGATGTAGATTGCCAACGCCTTGCCGCGAATGCTGCACGCTCACCTGGGTGATGTCCTGCAAGCACCCTTTGCATACGAGACAATCTCGATTGGCGCCCCTCAGTAATCCGTTGAGTACGCTGCACGAGCTGTTCTTGAAGACGATCAAGCCGCTGCGCTTGCTCAAGCAAATATTTACGAGGATACATAAAGAAAGGCGAGCGTCTAATGCGCTGCAGTTGTTCTTTCTCCTCCCTCACTCGGAAACGGATAGCTTGTACAAGTCTTTGTTTCTGACGAGTGAGCTGCTGCTGAAGTTCTACAATATTAGGAACAGCCAGCTCAGCCGCAGCCGTTGGGGTGGCTGCTCTAAGGTCAGCTACGAAATCAGCCACTGTAAAATCCGTCTCATGACCTACCGCACTAATGATTGGTATTTCAGACGCTGCGATACTTCGAGCTACCGCTTCCTCATTAAAGGCCCAAAGCTCTTCAAGTGAACCGCCGCCGCGACCAACTATTAATACGTCTGCTTCGCCAAAACGATTCATTGCTTCTATTGCTTTAACAATAGCTGGTGCTGCTTGCGCCCCTTGAACAAGTACAGGATACACATACACAGGCATAGACGGATAGCGTCGTTGTATCGTAATAATTATGTCGCGAACCGCGGCCCCCGTAGCAGACGTAATGACACCAATAGCACGTGGAAATCGTGGAATAGAGCGTTTACGTGATTCGGCGAACAGCCCCTCAGCCTCTAGCTTGCTTTTTAACTGCTCAAAAGCGAGGTACAAGCTGCCTAGTCCATCTGGTTGCATAGCGGTAGCGTAGAATTGATAATTACCATCGCGCTCGTAGACCGAAATATTGCCTCTAGCAATAACTTTCGTACCCTCTTTTGGCATAAAGGGTAGACGCTGATTATGAGAAGCGAACATAATACATTTCAAGCGGCTATCGCTATCCTTTAACGTGAAATACATATGACCGCTCGAATGATGTGTGAAATTCGAGATTTCCCCGCGAAGCCACACATCACTAAGCAATGAATCCGACTCGAATTTCATTCGGATGTAACGGTTAAGTTCTTTTATAGAAAAAACGCGAGGTTGTCCTGCCATTCAAACGTCACTCCTAGATTCCGTTTGCCCGCTTTGCTGCTGTTATTGTGTTTTTCATCAGCATTGTAATCGTCATTGGTCCAACTCCGCCTGGAACTGGCGTAATAAAGCCCGCCGTATCTAAGCAGTCATTAAAATCAACATCACCAGCCAATTTTCCGTCAGCTAGACGATTAATGCCTACATCAATTACTATAGCTCCTGGCTTAATAAATCTTTTGTCGATTGCGTTTGCTTTGCCGATTGCTACGACTAGAATATCAGCTTGTTTTGCAATCTCCTCCATATTAGCAGTACGCGAATGACAAATCGTAACTGTTGCATTTTCACGAAGAAGAAGCATGGCTACAGGCTTGCCTACTATGTTGCTTCTACCTATGATGACTGCGTGCTTTCCTGCAATATCAACACCGCTGCGCTTAATAAGCTCGATTACGCCCGCAGGCGTGCAAGGAAGCAGGCTATCATCACCGATGACTAAGTTTCCAACACTTTCAGGATGGAAGCCGTCTACATCTTTGGCCACGTCAATTGCATCAATGACAGATTTCTCATTAATATGCTTTGGTAAAGGCAATTGAACAAGAATTCCGTTAATTGACACCTGGTTGTTCAGACGATTAATAACGGATAACAATTCCTCTTCACTTGTATTTGCAGCTAAACGGTGGACTTCTGAATAAAATCCTAATTGCTGACATGCTTTTTCCTTAGAGCCTACATATACCTTCGAAGCAGGGTCTTCGCCTACTAACACTACAGCTAATCCAGGTACTACGCCTTTTTCTTTTAGGGCTGCAGTTTCTGTAATCATTTCCTCACGTATAAGGTCAGATATTTTTTTACCTTCAATGATTTGCGCGCTCATAGCTCCAGTCTCCTTTTGCATCTATTCGATGCTTTTTCTATGATTTCAGCTCGTCTACTTCGAGAAGCAATTTCCCGAGCACACCGTTTACAAATTTACCTGATTCTTCTGTACCGAAATGTTTGGCAAGCTCTATGGCTTCATTAATTGTCGCTTTCGGCGGTACGTCATCACGGAAAACCATCTCATAACATGCAAGCCTAAGAACTTGACGATCCACACGCGATAAACGATCAACCTGCCAGCCTGTCAAAAATTGCTGAAGCATTCCGTCAATGGCTTGTCTGTGCTCCATTACACCATAAACAAGTTCGCGAGCAAACTCATCTGTGCTTCCAATTTCTGAAGGATCAGCACCTATTTCATTATCTTGACGCAGCTCTTCCATAAGCATATCGACTGCTTCAGCTGCCGAGACTTCATTCATTTCCATTTGATACAAACTTGATACTGCTATTTCTCGTGCTAATCTTCGTTTCATGTGACCTCCGCGGCAGATTTAATGCCATTTAAATTAATTTTTACCATACGGTAACAGCTTTCCTTCTCCAGTTGGAGGAAGACGTTTCAAAAAAACCTATGATCTCCTCCCTGCCCCGAATAAGCGGCTATCCGGATTCCGGAGTACGGAGGAGACCACAGGTTCATTTAAACGGTCGAAACCTTTCGAGCAGCGAATACCATATCCGTTGTATTGGCAAAATGGGTTCGTTACCTAATTCCTTCTGCTTGCCGACCCAATAACCGACAGATACAAGCAACGCGATAAAGACCATGTCCCAAAACCCGACAAATAAATAAATAAGCCCGAAAAACAACCCCGTCGCAGCACCTGCTGCGCGTTTCCCATAGGATGTCCAAAATTCCCTCCACATCAGCAAACTCACCTCTATTCCACGCGACTCTTAAACGTGCCAGTTTGAATGATGTTAGCGATGAATACAGCAACATTCATAACAGGTATCCCTGTAATTTCCTCAACATGTTCTTTGACAGAACGTTGAACCTCTTCCGTTAGCACAGGAATGGAGCTCTCGCCATCCACTACAGCACGCAGCACGATATCTAGACCTGCATCGGTTGCACGAATGCGCGCGCGCAAATCTTTAACACCACGTTGACGAGTTGCTGCTTTAAGCGCTAAGTTCTCGATTGTTTCCATCGATATACGAATATCGCCAAAGTCTGTTCTCTGGTCAATTGATGGCGCAGAAGCTGAGCCGCGTTGAAGAGAAACGATAAAAAATCGCAAGCTTAATAAAAAAAGAATAACACTTACTCCAGCTATCGTATATTGCAAGGAATCGAGACGATATAAATCACCTATAAGATCTGACATAAGATCTTTTGAAATTCCACCAAATCCTAAAATAATGAGGAAAATAGATACGCATCCGATTACGATGCTATATAGAAACAAAAGCAGCTTGTCTACGACTTTAATCAACGTAGTGCCTCCTCCTGTCAAGCCGAATGAAAACCCCCTAGCGCCGAGCGGCATGCCCAATCACGAGGGGGTTGTACGGAATTCAATTAATGATTGATTCTTTATTTAACTCGGTATTGCTGGTCATCTTCTTCCGGCTTTTCTGCCGTCTTGAAATGTACATCGTGAATATGTACGTTCACTTCCACGACATGCAGTCCTGTCATCATCTCGATCGAACGTTTCACATTACGTTGAATTTCCGAAGCAATCTCCGGAATACGATTTCCATATTCAACTATAATGGATACATCAACCGCGGCTTCACGCTGACCAACCTCAACCTTGACACCTTTGGATAAATTTTTGCGACCAAGAAGCTCTGCGATTCCGCCTGCAAATCCGCCGCTCATTCCAGCAACGCCATCCACTTCAACCGTAGCTAACCCAGCGATTACTTCGATGACTTCGGGTGCAATTTGAATTGTACCCATGTCCGTTTTCTCATATTCCGCAGCGATTATACTCATGATGGTTGTACACCTCCCTAAAGTTGCGCGTACCCAGCATCTTGGCCGAGCATAGACCGCATCTTGTTAATATACTATAACATTCGTCAAGAATTATGACAAACAATACTAGTTGATCACAGTATTGTCATTTTCTTATTCAGGAGTATTGATATCATAATCCTCTAGGAACTTGATATCAAAATTTCCATCGATAAATTTAGAGTGATTCAGAAGCTTTAAGTGGAAAGGAATTGTCGTACGAATGCCTTCAATCGCAAACTCTGACAATGCTCTCTTCATCCTTGCTATCGCTTCCTCACGAGTTGCGCCCCATACGATCAGCTTAGCGATCATAGAGTCGTAATGCGGCGAAATCGTATACCCAGGATAGACTGCGCTATCAACCCGCACTCCTGCTCCGCCCGGAGGCAAGTAAAATGGAATATTTCCCGGCGATGGCATAAAGTTGCGTTCGGAATCTTCCGCGTTAATGCGACATTCAATCGACCAGCCGTTAATTTTCAGATCACTTTGCGTGAATGACAATGGGTTGCCTTCTGCAACTGAAATCATTTCTTTAATTAAATCCACATTCGTGATCATCTCTGTTACGGGATGCTCAACCTGAATACGTGTATTCATTTCCATGAAATAAAATTTGCCGTCCGGCCCCAGTAAAAACTCGAGCGTACCTGCCCCCGAATAGTTAACGGCAAGAGCAGCTCGTACTGCCGCTTGCCCCATACTTTCACGCAGTTCCGGCGATAACACAGAACATGGCGCTTCCTCTAGAAGCTTCTGACGTCTGCGCTGCACCGAGCAGTCGCGTTCGAACAGATGAACAGCGTTGCCATGCTTATCGGCCATTATTTGAATTTCAACATGCTTCATACCTGTCAAATATTTCTCTAAATAAACGCCTGCATTACCGAAAGCTTTCTGAGCTTCCTGCTGAGCAGTCGTAATTTGTTGTACGAGTGTCGCTTCATCTTCGGCGATACGTATGCCTTTGCCCCCGCCGCCTGCTGTCGCTTTGATTATGACTGGATATCCGATATCACGAGCTACGCGAATCGCTTCATCCATATTCTCAACCAAACCGTCAGAGCCAGGTATGATAGGAACATTAGCTGTTTTCATCGTGAGTTTAGCTACGGCCTTGTCTCCCATTTTGCTAATCGCTTCTGGAGACGGTCCGATAAAGGTAATGTTGCATGACTCGCATATTTCAGCAAAGTCAGCGTTTTCAGCAAGGAAACCATATCCCGGATGAATCGCATCACATTCTGTTATCGTTGCTACACTCATAATATTTGTTAAATTTAAATAGCTATCCTTAGATGCGGTCGGTCCGATACAATAAGCTTCATCGGATAACCGAACATGGAGAGAGTCGCGATCCGCTTCGGAATAAACAGCAACTGTGCTAATACCAAGCTCACGACAAGCCCTTATTATTCTTACCGCAATTTCGCCGCGATTTGCAATTAATACTTTGTGAAATTTCACGTAGGAACCCCTTTCAGACAACTATATCCCTGTTCGGACGTTAACTCACTAAACTACTCTGTTTTTACAAGAAATAACGGTTGACCATACTCTACAAGCTGACCATTCGTCACTAAAACTTCTACAATTTCACCGCGAACCTCTGCTTCGAGCTCATTCATCAGCTTCATTGCTTCCAAAATACATACGACACTTTTCTCGTTAACACGGTCTCCCGCTTTAACAAACTCAGCTGCATCCGGAGTCGGTGAGCTATAGAATGTGCCTACCATCGGCGATACGATTTGATGCAATTGGTCTGTCGATGGACGAACCGGCGCAGTTTCTTGAATTGCTGGCTGCTGCACAGCTGCTTGTACAGCAGGCTGTTGCGGTACGTTAGATAAAGGGGCCTGCGAATATGTATGCGTCATTGGAGCTGCTTGCACATTCACCACTTCTGTTTTGCCAGGCTTGCGGATGAGCAGGCGCGTCCCTTCGTTTTCGATTTCCAGCTCATGAACGGAAGTTTGATCAACCAACTTGATCAACTCTTTGATCTCGCTCAACTTGAACATGAATATTTTCACTCCTTAAATTTGCGATAGCAAAAATAGCTTCAAAAGCAAAGTACAGTATTCTGTCTCAATGCCATTCTATCCAATTCTTCCACATAACGTTTAGTATTATATCATAAACATGCCTGAACACGAATCATTTTTTGCATAATTATGAATAAGACTCAAAAAAAAGTCTCGATAGACTCCAGCAGAAGCGCTGGTGACTACCGGGACTTTTTGGAACTGCGCTGGCAAGACCGTTTGTCAATTACTGAACGAATTGAACAAACACTTGCTCTGCGCCTACTTCAAAGGTATCCATTACTTTAGCAATAATCTCTGCCGCTTGTTTCTTTTCAAACGTTTCACTTTGCACGACAACCTTGTACCGATCGCTTTCCTCAGCAACTACTGCGATTTCATATTTTTTCATCAACTCTGATTCCAAATTCATAATTTTGGAATTTTTATCTTCAATCATATCCATCTCAGCCATTGCCGCTGCAGCTTCCTCTGGCTTCGATTGCGTTTCAGATACGACTGCCATTAGTCTGTTATCCACTTCAATATTTTTCATTTCACGTTTTGCTAGAAGTTCACTGAACAACCCGCCAGCCGCTAGTCCTTGATCGTCTATTTGATTGAGCACATCTTTGTCAGCATCGCTTATAACAGCCTTATCGCCGCTCGGAAGCTCAGCTCCTTCTACGACAAGCCCCTCCTTATTAGTCGCTGCTTCTGTAGCATTCTGACCAACCTGCTCTACTTGCGATCCGTCAGTCAAAACATCAGGCGTATCCGTGTCTTGTGTAAATAAATAATACGCTGATAGCACCACCATTAAGCTAAGCATGGATACGAGCCAAACCGTTTGTCTTTTCGTGTTCATAAGAACAGCCTCCCTAATTCCTCAAATTAGTTTATTGCTTGCTTGGCAAAACAGAGATACGATTAACCGGCACATTAACGCCCTTCTCGACCGCTTGGATGATCAGACGTCTAACTGTCGCATTCTCCGCGCCTTTGGCGACTATGAGTACACCGCGAACACGCGGGTTAATCGTTTTAGTAATAATAGGCTTCTGGTCCCCTGACACTTCGTACATGACAACCTGCCCATCCTTCGTTGCCGTCTTTATTTGTCGGCGCCCTCCATTACGGTCGGTTTCGTCCGTATCAGATTGCGATTCCTGTGTATCTCTTACTACTTCTATTATTTCCGTGGAGTCAATCGTGACAAGTACATCCACTGTGCCAACTCCCACGATTTTCTCCAAAATTTCTTTCAATCGTGATTCCAAAGGCTTCTCGACTGATTCGAATGGAGAGCCGGATGAGCCGGATGAATTGCTCCAAGCCGCTTGGTCCTTCGGTAACGGAACAGGATCCTGCACTGAACGATCGACATCCTTGAATGTCAGAAAAGAATTCAAAATCATTAGCGCTGCTCCAATCAAGCCGATGATAAGCAGCATTCTCAGCGTCCGTACTCTCTTCGGCCCGCCGGGGCCACCGCCAACAGCTGATTCTATGCCTTCCAGCCATTTGGCCACCGCGCTGTACCCCCTCTCTCCAAACTATCAATTATCGAGTCGCTGTTTTTTGCGATGGCTGACGCACATAAATTTTGTCCACATCGACACCCCAGCCTTGTACGATTAAACGATTGATTGCGGCAGCCGTCTCAGGGTCCGCTTGCGTCCAGCGCTCTTCACCAGCCTGTTGTTTGTTTGTTGCTGCTTCTTCTCCCGGATTTGGCACCAACTGCTCGGAAGACGGCTGTTGTTTCATGCTATCTTCCTCAAGCTCGAGTTCCAGATCAATATCAATAGCAACCGGTATAACCTCTTTCATTGCTTGGCCGTTGGAAGTCAAATCTGATTTAGAATCGCTTTTGTTTTGCCTATCAACAGACTCTAAAGTAACGATTACTTGACTAATGTATGGAGTTTTCTTGCCTGACTGGACGATCCAGTTAAGCTGTGCGTCCACTGATTTCACCTTAGCATTGGTTCTTTCTAGCAATTCAGTCCGCATGGTGTCCTCCAGTGTACGCTCTGTAAGATTAGCTGCTTCTAACTCCTGCTTTTCTTTCAAACGTTCGGCGTCGTCTTGTATTTGATTAAGACTCGTCATTTGCGCGCCCTTATTTGTAGTCATTTCACTCCACTGCTCCATTCCCGAATCCAGCTTGGTGCTAATATCGCCTTGAATCAGTCTAAGAATCGGTGAAAGGATAGTCAGTAAAATAAATAATCCGACAACGAGCCGAGCATATCTCTGCATCGCTTTGTTCGGCAGAAGCAGTTCTACGAGCACCGCCAGCAGAATGACCGCGATGATATCCCTCAGCCAGTCGCTTAACCAAGCAACCACAGCTTACACATCTCCTTCCTTACCTCACCTAACCATTAATGACGCATTTCCCGCCGTCAAAATAATCGTTACTGCGAGGAAAAACATGAGGCTGACGGCTGCCAGTGCAGCAAATACGTAAATCATCGTCTTGCCGATCGTCTGAAGACAATTCACAATAGGCGATTCTCCGAGCGGCTGCATAACCGCGGCGGATACGTTGTATATAAGTGCTAAAGTCAATATTTTGATTACTGGAAAAGCGCTTATGAAGAGCAATACGATAACGCCAGCCAATCCAATCGCGTTTTTGGCTAACATTGAGGCTGAAATGACAGTGTCTGCTGCATCCGAAAACATTTTGCCTACAACAGGTACGAAATTGCCGGTAACGAATTTAGCTGTTCGCAGCGTTACGCCGTCTGTCACCGCTCCCGTCACCCCCTGTACGGAAATGACCCCCAGAAAGACGGTTAGAAGCACACCCAATATACCAACGCCAATATTTCTCAGCAGGTTTGCAAGCTGTGTCACTTTAAACTTTTCTGTCAATGCACTGGCTATATGGAGCACCGCTGAGAAAAACAAAAGCGGGAAGACAACGGTATAAATAGTCGTTCCAACGGCATTGATCATAAAAATAATTAACGGATGGAGAACAGATACAGTAACTACATTTCCCATCGAAGCAAGCAGGGTGAGCAGCAGCGGCACCATCGCCAGCATGAATTGGATCATGCTCTCAATTGCCCCTCTAGCATAGCCAATGGCCACATGGAAGCTGTTCACCGCAATAATGATCATTACCATGTAAGTAATGGAGTAAGCTACTTTGCTAACCGCATTTCGCTCAAAGGCATTTTGCAAGGTTTCAAGCACCATACTAAATACGGTTAGCATGACGATTGTTACGAGCAGCTTGCCGTTATAAAGCACTTCATGCAGCATGTAACGAAGCAAACCCTTCAGCATATCGGTTAGTTTTAGACCATCACCTCCAGGAAGAATCATTTCCATGAAAGTCGGAATCTTTTGTTCTGGAAAAAAACCGCCATATTCACTGCGAAGCATGTTCCAATATGACTCAACCGCTTGCGTATCCAATCCGCCCACTTGCTCTGATGTAAGCTGCTTTCTTAATTGTTCTGGGCTTAGTTGTTGTTCAATCTTGCTAGGCTCTTCTCCGCTCGCGCTTCCCGCGTAACCAATGACTGGAACATAAGTGAGCAAAAATGACGCAACAAGAAGAAACAACAATAGCTTGACCCGTTTGTGAGCAAGAGCAGTGTCTAACATATGCGTCAACTCCCGTCCGGCAGCAAGCTTATTACCGTCTCAACGATAACGCTAATTATTGGAACGGCCATGACGAGAATCAACACCTTGCCGGCAAACTCAATTTTTGAAGCCATTCCCTCTTGACCTGCATCCCTTACGATTTGCGCCCCGAACTCGGCGATGTAGGCAATACCAATTATTTTCAGTATCGTCTTTAGATAAATGGACGGGATGCCCGCTCTAGTAGCCAAATCCTCAAGCACGGATATGACGATTTCGATTTTGCCAATTACGTACAGGAATATAAACAACCCTGTAAACGCTGCGAGCAAAAAAGCAAACATCGGCTTCTGCTCTTTAATGACAAGTATGAGTATAGTAGTCATCAGTCCAAGTCCGACGATTTGAATCATTTCCAAGTGTACTCACCTACTTGCTTGCATCCATCTGTAAATATCTACTGAAATAAAAAAATCGACTTTATTTCTTGGAACAATTCATTAAGAAGACGAACGACCATAAACAGTACGACAACAAAACCGATAACAGTTACCCAATGCGCCATATCTTCCTTTCCCATCTGCTTCAGAACCGAATGGATCATTGCGATTACAATTCCGATTCCAGCAATTTGGAAAATGGCGCTCACATCCATGTTCATCTGTGCGGCACCCCATTACACCATCAAAATGACGATCAGCACAGCGATCAAAATACCGAGACTTTTCCACATTTTCTCGTAACGCCCTTGATCGTCTCTCGCTGCGTCCTCCTCTGTCTTCAACTGTATTAACGCAAGGTGCAAATGTTTGATTTGATCTTCCTTGTCACTAATGCCAAGTGTTGAACCAAGCCTTATCAGCACCGATTGCTCATTGCTTCGCATGGACGTTGTTCCCCAGTGTGATTTAACAGCCTGCTCCCAGCTCTCGCGAAAGGAAAGGCCTTCTGTCTCCCATATGCCATTCGCCGCTTTGCGAAACAAAGTAGATAGCGGCTCAGGCGTTGCATCCGCTGTTCTCACAAACGCTTCTGGGAGTGGAGTTTGTCCATAGCTTATCTCTGTTTCTAGCCGCTGAAGAGCATGAGCTAGCTGACGCAGCTGACGGGGACGAAGGGCAAGTCTTGACGCCTGCTGAAAGCCAATCATCGTTCCCGCAAACAAAATGAGTACCGCACCTAGCAGCTTAATCATGGATCATCCGCTCTTAACCGACCAGAGTATGCTGACGCCGTGTCTGCAGTTATTGGGTGCAAGGCAATTGAGGGATCACGCGCTGCTGCAGATCGTAAAGCAGAATCAGCCGATACAACACGATGCATCGTACCTTCGGCTGTTCGCTTCAGCTCCACAACGTATGTGAATGCTCCATCATCGAGCAGCTTCCGCAGAACAGGCCTGCCTCTCGCTTCTTGTAAATCATAGGCGTGAGCGGTTGCTACTACACTTATCCCAGCATGACTAGCTTCACGAATGGCTTCCCCATCCTCAGGCCGACCGATTTCATCGGCGATCAACACCTCGGGAGACATGGAACGAAGCAGCATCATCATCCCTTCCGCTTTTGGGCAAGCATCCATGACATCCGTCCGCGGACCAACATCGAATGTTGGTATCCCTCGAACACAAGCGGCGATTTCAGATCGCTCATCAACAATACCTACCTTTCTGCCTTGCCAGCCTGGCCCTTCATGCATCGGCCATAATCCATAGCTAACGGATCTTGCGATGTCGCGAACCAATGTCGTTTTCCCTTGCTGGGGCGGTGCTAAAATGAGGGTAGAATGCAAGGTTTTCCTTGCGCGATCGACCAGCTTCGGCAGTAGGAGAGCACTAGCCCCGATCACCTCTCTAGCAACCCGAATATTAAAAGCGCCGATATCGCGTATTCCTCGTACAGACCCACTGTCTAATATCGTTCTCCCGGCAAGACCAATTCGATGACCTCCCGATACGGTAATAAAGCCTCTTCGCAGCTCTTCTTCCATCGCATATAAGGAGTAGTTGGTTATCCGCTCGAGCAGCTTGCGACATACATCGGACGAGGGCTTGTATGCTCCATCAGCTGATTGACGCAAAGTACCGTCGCTAGCCATAAAACGAGACTGACTGCGAAAACCAATCTCAAGAGGTCGTCCTTCCCGAACTCGGATCTCCTCAAGCTGCTCCTGCATCTGATCAGGAAGGCGCTCCAGCAGCGTCTTCAGCTCCAATGGCAATAAGTGAATAATGCGTGCCAGCATGCTAATCTCACTCCCTGATGTTTGTCCTTCGTAGTTCCATTTGTATGCGTCCATCGTGAAAATATGACTCCATAGCTGTCAAAATACTAGAGTTGCAATCTATTATTTTTTTAGAATTCCGATCATTAAGCATATGATGCCTCCCGCGACCCAAAGAAATTTAGTAGGCGACAGCTTATCTGACAGCCCTACCAGTCCTATTGTTGTTGTTGCTATTAGAATCAGAGGCCCAACAAGGGCAAGTGATGAATTGACGACCAGAGCTTTATCAATCTGATTCAAACGCAGCATAAGCAGCGCCGCTAAAATCTCGATCGTGCCGGACATGAGTCGAAGTGATGCCATACTTAAAACAATTTTGTTTAACATAGACGAACTACCTCCCTTCAATAAAATATCATATTGTTATTCTATGCACGCTTGTCTACATTTCATGCCGTACACCTGCCTACCTATTGCCGCATATAGTGAAGAATTGAATGAAGCCAAACTTGATTAGACGCAAAATTTTATTTTTGTGATTGAATGAGGAGAAAGGCGGAAGAATAATGTTTCAAGTGCAAATCATTTCCAGTGTAAATGAAGCTAGCTCAGCCAAATTTCATCATAAAACGGCCATAATCATTGATGTATTACGAGCGACTAGCACCATAAGCACTGCACTTGCCGCAGGGGCATTGTGCGTAATACCCGCAGAAACGGTTATGGAGGCACGTGCCCTGCAACGGCCCGGAGACGTTCTAGGTGGTGAACGGTTCTGCCGAAAAATTGCCGGCTTTGATTTAGGCAATTCACCAGAGGAATATACAGAGCAAGCAGTAGGCGGACGAAGAGTCATTCTGACTACGACCAATGGCACTAGGGCCATTCATAAATCAATGCGGGCTGATTATGTGCTGACGGCCTCCTTGCTAAATGCGGCGGCTTGCGCAAAGACAGCGATTGAGCTTAAGAGGGATGTCGTCATTTTATGTGCGGGGAGCAATGATGAATTTGCGATTGAGGATGGGCTTTGCGCGGGTCTTATACTCGATAAAATGCTTTCTCTAAGCTCTCAAGCGATTGAATCGGATGATTTCGGCACAGCTATGCTGGCTCTCTATCGGAATCGTGCAGATCATTTGGGTGAAACGCTGAGCTGTGGTTTGTCTGGGAAAAAACTAATAAAGCTTGGGTTAAAGCGTGATATCGAGGTTTGCTCTATGCTAGATATTTACCAAGATGTTCCACGATTGAATGGTGAGTTGTTAACGCGATTTTAAAAGGATATTTCGATAATAGGTAATGGGATGGTCATAACTATAAATAAGTTGAACTAGAGTTCTATTTAATTTCAAATTTTGCAATTAATTGATTACACAAATGAATAATCTAAGTTTTAGTGTCATAGGATGAACCTAATTGTCCGGTTAGCATGAATGCGCCCCACTTTTTGGATATTTAAATAACTATTTTGAAACTATTTCAACTATATCTTCCTGATGACTCTCGTTAGTTTCACAATTTGAAATTATTTCACACCTAGCCTCATAGGCTCAGTTTACATCTAACCCCGTTCAAGGCGATAAAATCGACAAATGAATGGATACTCCTGTCGTGAGCGATCGTGTAACCTTGTTTTACTTAAAAAATCAAAACAAAAAAAGGCTCGTTCCAATAATTCGGAACGAGCCTTATGTTATAATTGCCTATTAACGACGATCCTGCGGTCCGCCTACAAATACTTGCTCAGCCGTATCAAGATCATAAGCTGTATGAAGCGCGCGTACAACTTCTGTTAAAAGCTCTGATGAAATGACACAGGAGCATTTAATTTCAGATGTACTAACCATTTTAATGCTAACACCAAGTGAAGAAATAGTAGCGAACATTTTCGCTGCGACGCCTGGATTACTCACCATGCCAGCTCCAACAATCGACACTTTTACCAAATCGTACTCAGAGGTTGCTTCACGGAAAGGAACTCTGCTGCGAAGGCCTTCAATTACTGCAATCGCTTTGTCCTTATCATCACGCGATATGGTGAAGGAGAAATCGGCTTTGCCGTCCAACACACCGCTTTGCACAATAATATCAACATCGATACCATTGTCTGCCAATGCGCCAAATACATCAGCAAGCACACCTGGAACATCTTCAACGCCCATAATGCTAATTCTAGCTACGTTTTTGTCAAACGCGATGCCGCGAACGACCACGCCTTGCTCCATGACCGCTTCCTCCTTTACACTCGTACCTTCGTTTTGGGTAAAGCTTGAACGAACTACAAGCCTTACATTGTTATGCTTTGCATACTCCACCGCGCGTGGATGCAATACAGCAGCACCTAAATGAGCAAGCTCAAGCATTTCGTCATACGAAATCTCATTAAGCTTACGCGCATTTTTCACTACACGAGGATCTGTCGAATAAATACCGTCCACATCCGTATAAATTTCACATACATCGGCGTTCATTGCAGCCGCAAGAGCCACAGCTGTCGTGTCGGAGCCGCCTCGACCAAGCGTCGTTATTTCTCCGTCCTCGCTCATTCCTTGAAAGCCGGCAACGATGGCAACATTACCTTCCTTTAACGCTTTAAACACGCGCTCAGGCTGAATATCTGTCATCTTCGCTTTACCATGCACCGCTTCTGTCCGAATGCCTGCCTGCCAACCGGTGAAAGAAACAGCGCCCTGACCAAGCTGGTGGATTGTCATTGAAAGCAAAGCTATCGATATTTGTTCACCTACGCTTAGCAGCATATCCATTTCCCGCGCCGGCGGGTTAAGATTAAGCTGCTTCGACTGATCGATTAAATCGTCGGTCGTATCTCCCATAGCAGAAACGACAACAACGATATCGTTGCCCTCTTTCTGCCTCTCAATTATGCGTTTTGCAACGCGCTGCATCCGCTCCGGCGTTCCCACGGAGCTGCCGCCAAACTTCATCACTATCAACGACAAAGCTGATTCACTCCCAACCTTGACATATACATACAAGTCAATATTATACCACAACTGAATTGTTTGTGGGTATATCCTTTTGTAAGTGTAAACGGCTGTCGCCGTCCTATGGCGGCATAAGCTCGTTTCACGGTGAAATATAGTCATTGGTATAAGTGTGAAACTTATACTTTCCTATATTTTAAGAAGAAACGACTTCGTCGTCCTTGTCTAAGGACAAACGGTTTCTCGTAAAAGTATAAGCCGAGTATAAGGTAATACTTATACTTTCTTATACTTCAAAAAAACCGTCCGAATTCATTCGGACGGTTCTTGAATGCTGCATATTAAGCGCGTGAAATGTATTTACCTTCACGTGTATCGACAAGCAATACGTCGCCTTCATTAATGAATAAAGGCACTTGTACGTTAAGGCCAGTTTCTACTTTAGCCATTTTCGTTGCTCCTTGAGCTGTATTGCCTTTAACGCCTGGCTCTGTTTCAACGACTTTAAGCTCTACGCTGTTTTGCATTTGAATACCAAGAATTTCGCCTTGATAGCTCGAAATATTAACATTCATGTTTTCTTTAAGGAAGTTTAACTCCCATTCGAGCTGCTTCTTATCCAAGTTGAACTGGTCGAACGTTTCATTATCCATAAACGTGTATTCAGAACCGGAATTGTACAAATATTGTACTTCACGGTTTTCAATGATTGCACGTCCAATACTTTCACCTGCACGGAATGTTTTCTCAACAACGTTACCGTTACGCAAGTTTTTAAGTTTGGAACGAACGAATGCCGCACCTTTACCTGGTTTTACGTGTTGAAAATCAAGAACGCTGAAAATATCGGAGTCTACTTGTACGGTTAAGCCTGTCTTAAAATCGTTTACTGAAATCATTACTGATTCCCTCCTGAGTGATAATTCCTTAACCCAAAATGATCAAGTCTTTCGGGGATGAGGTTAATATTTTAATACCGGTTTCCGTAATTACAATATCGTCCTCAATACGTACCCCGCCAAAGCCGGGTACATAAATGCCAGGCTCTACCGTAACAGTCATGCCGGGCGTTAAAATCGTTTCACTTAACTTTGAAAGCCTTGGCGCTTCATGAATTTCCATTCCGAGACCATGTCCCGTACCGTGTCCAAACAGATCGCCATAGCCGTATTTCGTAATAACGTCACGCGCTAGCGCGTCCGCTTCTCGTCCACTCATACCTGGCTTGATATGCTCAAGCGCATGTAGTTGTGCTTCGAGCACGATATTGTAAATCTCGTGATGCTTATCAGTAGGCGTTCCAACAACTACCGTCCGTGTAATATCCGAACAATAACCATTATAATACGCGCCAAAATCGAGCTTTACAAACTCGTTTGTGCCAATAACACGCTCGCTCGCTACACCGTGAGGCAGTGCAGATCTCTCGCCAGAAGCAACAATTGTCTCAAATGAAGACGAAGTTGCACCATGGCTGCGCATGTATACTTCCATCTCAAGCGCGATGTCAGTTTCTCGCACGCCTGGGCGGATTAGCTTCAAAATATGTTTAAAAGTGTCATCAGCTAAATCTGCAGCTTCCTGCATAATTAGCAGTTCTGCAGCATCTTTAGTCATGCGAAGCTTTTCAACAAGTCCCGATACAGGCGTAAGTGTTATACCTTGCAGCGTCTTGCCCCATGCGACAAAATCGCTATATACGACATGATCCTGCTCGAACGCAAGCTTATTAAGCTTTTGCGCCTGTAAGAGCTCTCGAATATCGTTCATAGGGTTCGGTCCATGCTCAACAATTTGAAACCCGACCGCTTGCTGTGGAGCTTGTGTGCGATAGCGGAAATCGGTTAATAAATAACAGTCACTGCTTGTAATGAGGACCATACCTGAGGAGCCAGTGAAGCCGCTAATATAACGACGGTTATACTCGCTTCCAATTACAATAGCTTCAAAGCTCTGTTCCTCAAGCAGCTGGCGAAGCCGCCTAACTCTTTCATTTGGCATAATGATCTCTCCTCTCATTGTCTCCTTACTTTGCACGCTGCAAATGACGCACTAGTGCTGTAAGACCAAGCTCGTAGCTGTGAGATCCGAAGCCAGCAATTTGACCGACCGCAATAGCCGCAATGACTGATACATGACGGAACGTTTCTCGCTGATGAATATTAGACATATGCACCTCAATTATCGGCAGTGCGATCGTGCTAAGCGCATCACGAAGCGCATAGCTGTAATGCGTCCAAGCACCCGGATTGATAACAATTCCGTCTGCTTTGCCATATGCGCTATGTATCCGATCAATCATTTCGCCCTCATGATTCGTTTGGAAAAATTCAACTTCAACACCAAGTGCCTCGGCCTTATCCTTCAAGAGCGATTCGATGAATGCAAGTGTTTCTGTCCCGTATACGCCTGGCTCGCGAATACCGAGCATATTCAGGTTCGGGCCGTTCAGAATAACAATTTTGTGCATAAACGCACCTCCCAAGCGTAAACGGCTGTCGTCCTCTGCGGCAAAAGCGCTCGTTTCGCGGAGATATATAAACATATTTATAAGGTTTAAATTTATAAATGGTTATATATCAGACAAACCAATCCTTCGTAACATCAAAGATCATTAGCCATTTTACCACAAATGTCCTCTGCTTGAGAAGTAGAAGTCATTACCCTGCTTTGATTGGCTCTCTTGTTGTTTCATCTGTGAACTCAAAGGCAATCGAATAGCCAATAAATACGCCCCATAACAGAAAGACACACAATTCTGTCCATAACGTATTCCAGCCCGCTTTTCTAATATTTTCAGTAACCCCTAGCAGCGGACCCGCAATTACGAATATAATGATCCACCATATCAGCCCGTAGCCGATTCCAGGCCATGGACCTCGCAAACGCCCCAATAAAACCTTATAGAGCACAGCTGCGATAATGGATAGAATGATGTAGCTTGCGAGACCAACAACTATGCCCCACCACGTATTCAGAAAGGCTGAACGAAAAAATGGATCAGCCGCAAAGCTGGGCAGCTCTATTGTGAATTTTATTTGATAAAAAAACCAACGAATCGAGCCCCAAATTAACCCTGCAAAAAAACCGATTTTAATTGAGTAAAGCCATGGATTTGTAATATGTTCCTGATATTCCTGTTTATTGTCTGCTTTACTCTTCTTTTTATTTGTCAACGCTGACTTCCCCTCTCTTTTATAACTTTACAAGACCAGCTTAGTATGTGAAAAAAAGCGATGCCGTAACCACTAGCTTCATAATAAGCTTATCTACAATGGCTGATGCCGAGCGTTGGCAATTGTACCCGAGATCAAGTACAATAGAATTACAAATTTATAGACCATTCGTCGCATTATCTCAGGCGATACCCCACTCAAGGAAGGTGAAAAGCTCTTGCCGCAAGATTCCCGAAGTATATATGGCGGACAAGCGGTTATAGAAGGCGTTATGTTTGCAGGCAAACATGTTAACGTAACCGCGGTCCGACGCAAAAATGATGAAATCGTATTTTATGAGGTGCCCCGCACCACTCAGAGCTGGGTTCAACACTTAAAAAAAATCCCGCTCATTCGCGGTGTTGTTGGTATCGTTGAATCAAGCGCAAAAGGCTCTCAGCATTTAAACTTCTCTGTGGAAGCCTATGCTGAAGATGAGTCAGCCGAGGACAAGGATTCGACAAAGGAATCCCAGGCGTTGGAAAAGGAAGAGAAAAAGTCCGGAGGCTTTAGTCTCAGTATGATCGTTGGCGTTGCAGTTGCAGGCGTATTGTCATTTATTTTCGGAAAGCTTATATTTACAGCAGTTCCGGCTGCTTTGGAAGAATTACTGTTCTCAGGGGTATTTGAGAACAAGATCGGTCATAATCTTTTAGAAGGACTAATAAAAATTATATTGCTGCTTGCTTATTTGTACTTTATGTCGATGACGCCGATTATTAAACGGCTGTTTCAATATCATGGCGCAGAGCATAAAGTAATTAGCGCCTACGAAGCGGGAGCAGAATTAACGGTCAAGAATGTACAGAAATATAGCAGACTTCACTACCGCTGCGGTTCCAGCTTTATTATTTTTACTGTTATTGTAGGAGTTATAATCTACTCATTGCCTATCTTTACATGGGATTCCATTTGGGAACGGATCTACATCCGAATATTGCTGTTACCTCTTGTTCTTGGCCTATCATATGAGGTACTTCGCTGGACTAATGCATTGCGCGACACACCTGTGCTTAGTTATCTTGGCTACCCGGGTTTATGGCTTCAGCTGCTAACAACGAAAGAGCCGCTTGATGATCAAGTTGCTGTATCGATAGCTTCCTTTAATCGGATGCATGAGCTGGATCAACAAATGTCAAAATCTTAACGAAATTAGGAAAGGCGGAAGCTGCAATGAGCAAAATGCCACGCAGATGGAACGGCATTACAATCGCGATCTTGGCATTAATGTGTATTGGTCTTGTATACGGCTTTATTTCAAGCCCTCTTACATTTCTTATTCCAATCATTGTGCTGGGAGGGATTTATCTCTTATACAAGTATCCGCCCTCCTTTCTTGGTGGTGCACGTTCAAATGCAAGCCGAACGCAGGTAAAGCAAAGCCGTTTTACCGCTGCTAAAGGTAAAACAAAAAGGCCTCGTTCGAAGACATCGCCTTTTCGCGTGATCGAAGGTGGCAAGGACGACGACGATTTACCGAAATACCACTAGTATTTAGATTCATATGAATTAACAAAGAAAAGGTCTGCCGGCAAATGTGCCGGCAGACCTTTTCTTTGTTGATAGATTCAATATCTATTATTCACTTTCCATATCCGCTCGCACTGCTCGCAGCTCGTCCAATCTTTGACCGTCACGCTTGAAGTATTCAACCAGCGTCTCAATGCATGTAATTGAATCCCAGCTCAGATGATGCTCGATTCCCTCAACATCGCGATAAATGTTATCATCGTGAACACCAATCGTTGTCAGAAAGGACTCTAGCAATTGGTGACGATCAACAAGTCTTTTCCCCATTTTCTTGCCTTTATTTGTAAGGACAAGCCCGCGGTACTTTTCATAAATCAAATAATTATCTTTGTCGAGCTTCTGAATCATCTTCGTGACCGATGAAGGATGTACCTCAAGTCCTTCCGCTATATCCGAGACACGCGCATATCCTTTTTCATCAATGAGCTTATAAATTCTTTCCAAGTAGTCTTCCATGCTCGGCGTCGGCATTGAAGAACCCCCTAACCTTACTTCTTCACCCAGTTTCCTCGGCGTTACTCTATGTATCATACACTTTTCGTTACGGTCACTGCAACCCGTAGTAAATAGACGAAGTTTTCGCTCTTTTCTTAAAACTTCAGCCATTCAGGCGTAATGACATTCAACCAGATTGTAATTTTGACCATCTGATCGGTAAACAAAAGTAAACCCATCACAATCATAACTCCCCCGCCAATTTTCATAACAAGCGTGGAATATTTTAAAATCCATCTTGCAGTTCCTAGGAAAAAGGCTAGCACAAAAAATGGAATAGCAAAGCCTAACGCATACGCAGTCGTTAATTGAAACCATGTTCCTGGTGAGGTTGCGGCCAAACCCAATATCGCGGTCAATGCCGGGCCTATGCATGGCGTCCAGCCAGCAGAAAACCCAATCCCAAAAATAAAGGAGCTGATATAGTTCGCTTTTTTCGGAATAAGATTCATCCGTCGTTCCTTCATAAGCAGTTGCGGTTTAAACAGCCCAATAAGAAAGAGTCCCATTAATATGATCAAAATAGCCGAAAGCTGACGAATGAGCTCCCTGTATTCACTAAAGAACTCTGCAAAAACGTTTGTGCTGTAACCAAGCGCGTAATATACGGTACAAAAACCCAAAATAAAAAACAAGGTGTGCGACATGGTTCGCATCCTTATTTGTCTTGAAGGTTGATTTTGCTTTAGATCAGTTACTGAAATACCCGTTATGTACGATAGGTATGATGGATATAATGGCAAGCAGCAGGGAGAAATAAATGATGCAAAGCCTGCGCCAAACGCCAGCCAAATATTAATATCTGTCAAACTCATTCCCCCCAAATCAAATTAATTTCCTGTACCCACCCCGCGACGAATGCCAAGCAGCAAAAGAAGAATCGCAATAAGTAGCATTACGATTGTACCACCAGGCGCTAGGTTCCAAATACCGGCAATGAGTAATCCTGCTACAACAGCAAGCTCACCAATAATGATCACCGTAATTATACTTTGACGAAAGCTGCGCGCCACTACCAAGCTGCAGGCGGCTGGAATCGTAAGTAATGCTGACACAAGCAAAGCACCTACAATTTTAATGGATACGCTAATTACAAGTGCGGTAAGCACGCTAATCATAACATTATAAAATTTGACGGGCAAGCCGCTAACTGCTGCTGCATCCTCATCAAATGTTAACAGGAATAGTTCTTTTATCTGGGAACGTATCGCAATCAGAATGATAATGGTCACAACGCCTATTACATACAAGTCAGTGTTGTTTAATGTATAGATGCTTCCGAATAAATAGCTGTTCACATTGACATTAAAGCCTTTTCCCATCGTAAAAAGAATAGAAGCCAATGCGACGCCGCCAGACATTATTATCGCGATCGACAACTCCGCGTACGATTTATACGCTTTGCGGAGCTTCTCTATCGCAAATGATGCTGCAATCGCAAATATAAAACCTACTGCAATCGGATATACGCCAATTAGAAAGCCTAGCGCGACACCTGCAATTGATACATGGGATAACGTGTCTCCAATCATAGACAGCCTTCGCAGCACAAGAAATAAGCCCATCAGCGGGGCAGTTATGCCAATAAGCAGTCCGCCGATAAGAGCTCGTTGAAAAAATTCACTAGTTACGATCTCCAATCAAAACAACCTCTTTCCTGCTCTCCATTTGCTCCCTTAGCCCTTTTAAACTGTGAGCTAAGTTATTTTCCACGCAATCCTGCGTTTCGTGAGAATGTTTAATGTGAAACTTTAGCTTCCCGTTCTCGGCGGCAGGCTGTTGTCCCAAATAGGAACGAATTCTATCCAAATCATGAGAAACCATCAAAAACGTCATGTTATGATGCTGATGCATATGCTCAATCATATGGAAAAAGCTATCCTGCGTCTCCGTATCTATGCCAACAGTTGGTTCATCCAATATGAGCAAGGATGGATTATTAATAAGCGCTCTAGCGAGAAACACGCGCTGTTGTTGTCCACCTGAGAGCTGACCAATACGTTTATCGCTTAAATCCTCAATTCCCATAGCGTGAAGCGCATCTTCGCATTTCGTATAATCTGCCTGGGTCACTTTTTTAAATATTTTATTCCGTCCAAAAACCCCTGATAAGACAACCTCGCGAACAGTAGCTGGAAATAATGGATTAAAGGAGTTCTTCTGCGGTACATAGCCTATCCGATCCCACTGCTTAAACTTGCCAACTGGCTCTCCAAACAAACGGATTGTCCCGCTGGTAGGCTTTAGCAATCCAACGATCATTCGAAGCAGCGTTGTTTTGCCCGCGCCATTCGTACCGATTAACCCGATAAAGTCACGTTCCTTTACCGCGAAGCTAAGATCCGAAATAACGGTCTGCTGCTGATAAGAAAATGAGACATTCGACAATGAAATAACCTCTTGGTGACAACTCACATCGGCGCTTGGTATTTTATTTGGTTGTTGCATATTCTTTCTCCTCACAGCAATACGGAGCTGAGACCAGCTCCGTATTCACGCCTTTTGTCTCTATTGTAATGCTTGCAGCAGATTTTGCAAGTTTCGTTCCATTAGTGTAAGGTAGGTTTCTCCTGCTTTCTCCTGATCCGGTGTCAATCCTTCAAGCGGGTTCAGAACCATTGTATCGACATCGGCCTCGTCAGCCAATGTCTTTGCAAGCTGATCCGATACGAGCTCTTCAAAGAAGATATATTTTACATCATTCTTCTTAACAAACTTCGTGATTTTTAATAAGTCCTGACCGCGAGGCTCCGCATCTGGATTAAGGCCCATGATTGCAATCTGGTTTAACCCGTAGTCTCTTGCTAAATAACCGAAAGCATGGTGAGAGACGACAATGTCTTTACGCTTTGTCTGAGCAAGCTTAGTCGTGTAATCAGAATCTATTGCTTCCAGCTTCAACTTAAGTGCATTATAGTTTTTCTCGTATACCGCTTGGTTGGCTGCATCAGCCTCTATTAAGCTTTTTTTCACATTTTCAGCTAATATGAGTGCAGATTTAGGACTAACCCATGTGTGGGGATCCACCCCTACTTCATGTTCATGCTCATGGCTTTCTTCTTCGGCATGCTCTTCTTCTGTCCCGGTAATCAGTGGAATGCCATCGCTAATTTCTTTCGTAACCACCTCGCTATCCTTAGACAAGCCTTTAAGGAAGCCATCAACCCATCCCTCTAGTCCTGCTCCATGATAGAGAAACAATTGAGCCTTCGAAGCTGTGTCCAAATCACGACTCTTTGGTGTCCAATCATGTGGTTCAACACCGGAAGCTACTAAATTAACGACCTTCACATGATCCCCGCCAATTTCTGAAGCCAAATAATATAAGGGATAAAAGCTAGTCACAACGCTTAGCTGTTGCTTCTTTGCCGGACTATCGACATCATTGCTTACATTAGATTCAGCTGGGTCTTTAACATTATTAGTAGTATTATTTCCGCATGCGGCTGTGAAAATTAGAGTTGCTGCTATGAGCAAACTAAGCGCTGAAAAACGGAAGGTCTGGCTTGAACCTCTCATTTGGTATACTCTCCATTTCTTCTTACTAGTCTTGTTCGTAATCGTTATGATTACGCTTTGTATTATACGATGCGAGTTATGGGCTGTCAATATAAACAATTATTCTAATTTGAATGTATTCATAAGTATGGACTAAGAAGTTTGAAATATGACCTATCCCAGCAAAAAAAGGTACAAATGATGGAGGTGTCATTTGCTATTCACTTTTGAAAGTCCATCCCATTTGTTGCAGCTAGCCATAGTATTATTAAAAAAAAGCTGTAAGCACCATTAAGTGCTTACAGCTCATTTTCTTGTTAATTTGCACCTTTAAACTGCTTTCCCGCTAGCAGCTACTACTGTTGCCGTAGTTACTCTGCTATTTCACGATAGCACCATTCGGCATCTCTTCTGGCACAGTTGCAAGCGTTAGCTGGTCTCCGTGCGACGCTGCCAGAATCATTCCTTGTGACCATTCACCGCGCAGCTTAACAGGCTTCAGATTCGTTACGCAAATCACCTTGCGTCCAACCATTTGTTCTGGCGTATAAAACTTCGCAATACCGGATACAACTTGTCGCTGCTCATATCCAAGATCAAGCTGCAGCTTAAGCAGTTTATCTGCCTTATTTACCGGCTCTGCTGCTATAACCTGCGCCACTCTAAGCTCTACCTTAGCAAAGTCGTCTATCGCAATCTCTTCTTTACTTTCCGGCTCGGGCTGTTTAGCCGCACTGGTTGAGTTATTCTCTGTACTCGCAGCCTCCGTTATCTGAGGCTGCGCACCTCCGCTCATTTCAGCGGCAATAAAAGCAACCTCGTCTGCTGTTTCCAGGCGCGGGAACAAAGGCAAGCCCTTGCTCACTTTAGTACCCTCAGCTAACCGTCCAAACTGCTTCATACTCTCCCAAGCTGTCAGTTCGCCTTGCTCTAAACCAAGCTGCTTCCACATTTCGCGAGGCGCGTGCGTCAAGAACGGCTGCAAAGCAATAGAAATGATACGGAGTGACTCTGCCAAATGGTACATAACTGACGCAAGCTCTCCGCGCTTTGATTCATCCTTAGCAAGTGTCCAAGGCTGAGTTTCATCAATATATTTATTCGTACGGCTAACAAGCTGCCATAATGAAGCCAAAGCTACGGAGAACTCCATCCGCTCCATAGAAGCTTCTACTTGGATAATGGTTTCTCCCGCAAGTGTCTGCAAAGACTCATCGAATGCCGTAACCGAGCCTGCAAATGCTGGAATAACACCGTCAAAATATTTATCGATCATCGCAACTGTACGATTCAGCAAATTGCCAAGATCATTAGCTAAATCAAAGTTAATGCGCTCTACAAAATTTTCCGGCGTGAACGTACCATCTGCTCCAAACGGTACTTCTCTCAACAAGTAATAACGAAGTGCATCCAGCCCGTAACGGTCAATCAGCATAACCGGATCAACGACATTGCCTTTAGACTTCGACATCTTGCCATCTTTCATTAACAGCCAGCCGTGCGCGAACACCTTCTTCGGTAGAGGCAAGTCCAACGCCATCAGCATAATAGGCCAATAGATCGTATGGAAGCGTACTATCTCTTTACCAACCAAATGGACATCAGCCGGCCAGAAATTGCGGTATTTCTCATCAGAACCATCTTTGCCGTAGCCGAGTGCCGTAATATAGTTTGACAATGCATCGATCCATACATATATGACATGCTTAGGATCACCAGGCACTTTAATTCCCCAATCGAATGTCGTACGTGAGACTGCAAGATCCTCCAGACCTGGCTTAATGAAATTATTGATCATCTCATTTTTACGTGATTCAGGTTGTATGAATCCCGCATTGTCCTCATAATGCTTCAGCAATCGATCCGCGTACTTGCTCATGCGGAAGAAATAGCTTTCTTCTTTAACGAGCTCAACCGGACGGCCGCAGTCTGGACAATTACCGTTTTCCAGCTGACGCTCCAAGAAAAACGACTCACAAGGCGTACAATACCAGCCCTCATATTCACCCTTATAAATGTCATCCTGCTTCAAAAGCTGATCAAAAATTCGCTCAACAGACAGCTTGTGTCGCTCTTCTGTCGTACGAATGAAATCATCATTAGATATTTCAAGCTTCGCCCACAGCTCTTTAATTCCGACGACGATATCGTCAACGAATTGCTGCGGTGTTAGATCCTTCTCCTTCGCCTTACGTTCAATTTTTTGTCCATGCTCATCCGTACCGGTCAAGTACCATACATCGTAGCCGCGAAGTCTCTTATAGCGAGCCATCGCATCGCCGGCAACTGTCGTATAAGCATGACCAATATGCAGCTTATCGCTTGGATAATAGATCGGTGTTGTAATATAAAACGTATCTTTTTTTGTCATCCCAAAAGACCTCCCAAAGTTTAGTGAAGCAAAACACATTTCGATAGTATAAGTCGTCACCCGCAAAACTCAATCGTAAACGGCTGTCTCCGACCATTTTTTACGGGAAAAGCATTCGTTTCGTTGAAATATATAAGCACATTTATAGGTAAAAACCTATAAATTCTTATATATAAAAAAACGCAAAAAACTCCCGTCCATCATGGGACGAGAGCTAATACTCACGCGGTACCACCCAAATTTCTATCATGACATTCGCAAAGATATTATCCGAACGAGCCATGAAAGCTTCGTGTGCCGCCCTTATTGGCGGCAGTCGCCGTTAACGCAGCGCTGCGTCGCTCCCTTACTCAGTCGTAAAAACACTAAGCTTGAAAGTGAATCCTCCCGGACCATTTTCCAATCGTATCCCTTGCCGGATTTCAGCAACTTTACCGGCTCTCTGCTAAGGGCATTCCATTGTACTTATCCGTTCATCAGATATATGGATGTATCTATGACAAAATATACCGAAACAACGCCCTAGTTGTCAAGCTAATAAGCGCCTAGCTGTCTTTAATCGGGGGAACTGGATCAAACCCCCCGGGGTTAAAAGGATGGCAACGAGCAATCCGCTTAGCCGCGAGCCAGGAACCTCTTGCCGCCCCATGCATCTCAATTGCTTCAAGCGCGTACATCGAGCATGTCGGATAAAAACGACAAGTGGGCGGTTTAAGCGGCGATATTACTTTTCTATAAAAATGGATCGGTGACTGCAAAACCCGTCGTATTACAAGCTTTTTATCCATTACGGCTGACTTGTAGCCGGTTCATCCTGCACGCACTCCTTGCAGTATCCGAACACCTCGAATTTATGTTTCACAACACGGAATTCCTCTGGAACAACGGTCTGCTCCATCGGGCAAAATGTAATCGGATAAGTGCGACCGCATTGCAAGCAAATCATATGATGGTGATGATCATTCTCTTTGCAGTGCAGCTTGAACTTGCCGCCCTCCTCGAAGATAACCTGTTCGAGCACACCAAGCTCTTCCATCACTCGCAAATTACGATATACCGTATCAAAGCTTAGTCCTGTATATGATCTACCCATATACTCGTAAACCTCTTTTGGAGCTAAATATCCCGTAGTTTCCGAAAATAGCTTGGCCAGCGTCTTTCGTTGATCTGTTATTCTTAGTCCTTGACTAGCCAACCGTCGTATAATGTCTTCCATCGTATGCAATTGTCTAACCCCCGAGCCTAAAAGTTTCTATCTCCATAATGACGAAAAAAAAAGCTCTCGTCAATGAGAGCTTACTAGCCATTTACTTTCATATTGATAACAAAGCTAGCCGCCATCGCCGCGAACATGATGATGGATAACAAACCAACTAGCTTCCGCCTGCGATTTAAACGCGAAATGTGCTCTGCATTATTCAATTTGCCCTTCGCTACCGAATAAGAACGATGTATAAACAGGAAGATAATAATCGAAACAACAAATCCTATATTAAATAAAAACCACATGAGCGTCCAGATCAAGCTAATTCCCCCGGTCTTATTCGACTACAAATTTACTATAAAAACCACTTGTTTAATATAAGCATGAAAGCGACAAAACTAATAACCGCAGCTCCGAAACAAAACCAGCCTGCGCGAAACCGTTGCTGAAACATCCGCAAAATACCAAAGCTGAGCAAACCGAAAATAACTAAAATAAAAATGGCACCTAGTATGAATAACGAAGCAGACACGCTGCTTACATCGACTAACGACACCTCATACACTCCCTTTTTTTGCAATATGTACACGTCAATAGACATTATAAAGGATTATAGACGCATTAGCCAGTTGCAAGAACAGTCAATTTCGTGACAAAAGAGAGTACATATCGTCAGATACGCACCCTTCTTAACCCAAGAACCGCCTCTACCATCTAATGATCGCTTCATGATAGGAACGAAGTGGCGGTCTTTTTTTCAGCTTGACCTTTAACACATCATCCTTGATAAGGGTTTGACAAACTCGCGGCTTAACCAACTTAGGAAGCTTGATCGTTTCTGTCTTCCCATCGGGTAGCCCCTCTAGTCGTAGTTGGTCCTCACGCACAAATAATTTCAATTGCTCCCGCTCAAAGCCGTCCGGTAAATTTATTTTCACATGGACAAAATGGCGAGTCTCCGTAAAGCTCGCAGAACCTGAGCCGATCATTGCACCCGCAGCTTCCGGTAAGGCCTTGGTCATCATTTTGCGCACATATTGTTCCACCCAATTCGGCTCTCGCAGCAGCTCAAACCCCTTTGGCAGCTGTTGCCTCTCCATCCACCGTTCCAGATCATCCCATTTTGATGCCACAAGTAAACACCCGCCTTCCAGCACTCCTGCCAGTATATGCGCCTGCATTCATTTGGGCTACTTCTATCCGCGGAACCTCTAGGCGAATGCCGCATAAGATGTAACAAGTAATACTTACGCATTCAATCATCATGTACTCATCAAAATAAAGGGGGATGCTTATGCCAGCTGTCGTCGGTTTTGTCAAAATTATTAGCATTGGCTCCGGCTCAATCGTCCAATTCGGTGATGCTCTAGAGGTCTCACCATCCAGCAACTCTAAGACGTACGCGGGATCTGGTTCATTCTTAACGGGAAGCTTAACAAACTCTAATAGCGCTGTCAGCGCTACAAATACGCTTGATCCGGATTTGCAAGATAACGCGGTAAATGAAGCAAGTGTGCTATGAGTTGGACCATTCATCAGCAAATAACCATTCACGTGCTCCGCGTAGACAGTGTGGCCAATAGCTCCGTCCTTCAAGTCGGCAGCGCTGGTTCAATCCGTTCGTTATCTCAGCTCTATAATACAGGCGGGTTCCAAGGTCCTGCCCCACAGCTTGGAGTAGAAAATCCGCTTTCCTTCGTACCTCTTCCAAATCCGACATAGTCAGAACAATAGTCGTATAACCGTAGAAGGAGGAATGCCATTATGCAGCAGCCAGCACCCTTATCGCCGTGGCAAGCCTGGTCGCTTGAAATACAGCAGAAAGTGACATCACAGCAAGAACAAATTGACAATTTACAAAATCAAGTTTCTGTATTGTGCGATAAGCTGAAGCAATTTGAAAATCGCCCTACTTATCACATAGATAAAATTGAATATAGTTTTGACCAATTAAAAGTAGAAAAACTTGACGGCACGCTCAATATCGGAATGACTGCACCTGGTGCTGGGGCCGGCGGGGGTGACTCTTTTCCAGATAACATCGAGCAGTTATCTTTACCAACGCAGCAAGCATACCCTATCGCCAGTCCGGCCATAACACCAGCATCCGGCCCTTACAATGATATTCATGCCAAAATGAATCAGTATTTAGATATGCGGGCTCCGCAGAAGCTGCTTACCTATGAGAAGGAGCTTGGCATTCCTTTAGACCCCTATCATCGCCGCATCGTTATCGAGGATATCCGCAAGCAAGTGCCTTCGCGTATTCAATATTATATGCAGCGAACCAATGACCCAAATGATCAACAAGTTTCACATGAAGGCGAAGAGTTAGTTGATTTTGTACTTAACAAAACAACCAGAGATACCGATTCAGCTTTACTTGCTTATATGCGACAGCTGCAAAACGGTAATCAGCAATAAGCAATGCCCCGCTATTGAAGAGTTACAACTTTTTCTGAGGAGTGCAGCTAATGTTCCATTTCCACGTCGTTAACCACTCATTATCTGTTGGACAGATTGACATACTCGGCGTATCAAGCGCCTCGATGCTGCAGGTTGGAGACACCGATTGCGTTAATTTATACTCGATGTTTGATACACCCCCTGAATCTGTCATTATCGGTCCTTTAGCGCCGTTTCCACTGCCCGAGGACGAGAGTGTTGTAGTTGAGGAAACGTAACATGACAATCTGTGTTCGTACGGCGAGTATAGGTTCTATTTACGTAATAAGCTTAGCTCAGTCTGGAATTTTACAGATCGGTGACCGTTATGAAACGAATGCCAAACTGCGAGCTTTAGCCGTTCAGCGTCAAGAGAGTCATGCAACCGCAGGCGAAGTTTTTTTTGAATCCTATCGAATGTTCTCTCTTGATCTTCCCGAATTGACAAAAATGAATGTCGGAGAAGGTGAGGTCGTTCGAATGATCCGCACCTTATGCGATCCAAGAATTATCGTCGGATCAATTCATGTCACTGCAGCTGGTTCTTCAGCAAGCATTCTAGCAGGCAACGGCAAATGTTATCATGCTGATTCTCGTATTAAGCATATTCGGCAATATCCGAAGCCTCAACCAACTCCAACTATCGGTTGTTAGGGGACTATCATGTCCCCCTCCCTCCTCGATATTTCCTCACAATTGACACGATCATCTAGAAAAAAAACAACAAAACTCATTTTTTTGAGTTCATTATACCGGGACAAGCTATATCTCCGACTTTCAATCCCCTATTCAGCATATACATGAAGCAACTACTGAAGCAAAGGATGGACGCTGCTTATGGATATGAAACGGATCCACGAACAAATCGAACGTTTGACTGCTGACTTAGAGCGGCAGCAGTCACCTGACGGAGCATGGCGAATGTGCTTGGATTCTGGGACGATGACCGATAGCTATTTCATCATTATTTTAAGACTGCTTGGCCGAACAGATGAATCGTTCATTCATATGCTCGCTTCCCGCATTGCTTCTAAACAACAGCCAAATGGTTCTTGGAAAATATACCCTGATGAAATGGATGGAAACCTTGAGGCTACTTCTGAGGCTTGCTTCGCACTCTTGTATGCCGGATATTATGCGGCGTCTGATCCGCGAATACTGCTAGCTAAGCAATTTATAAAAGACAAAGGCGGCTTATCCGAAATACGCAACCTATTTACGCAAGTATTGTTTTCCGCAACAGGACAGGCAGAATGGCCCTATTTACTGCGTATACCATTAGAAGCGTTTTTTTCAAATCTAGGTATTGGCCTGGATCTGTTCTCTCTCTCCGGTCACGCGCGCGTACATCTTATTCCAATCCTTATCATGTCAAACAAATCATTCAAACTTCGAACTCAATCGATGCCCGATCTATCTGATCTGTTCCTTGGCAGTACTCATACGTTCACGAATGACACGACATGGATTTCCGCTCTTAGTGAAATTATTGGTTCTTTGCCATTGAACAGCCTTCTCCCTTTAAACTCTCCCTCTGCAGTAGAGCAAGCAGAAACGTTCCTTTTCGAGAGAATCGAACCTAACGGTACTTTACTTACTTATACTACGGCAACAATGCTCATGATACTAGCGCTGCTAGCATTAAACTATGATAACAACTCCTCTGTCATTAATCGTTTAGTACTTGGTGTTCGCTCGCTCCTTTGCAGTGATAGGTTCCATATTCAGATTGCTTCATCCGAAATTTGGGATACAGGCATGCTCAGTTATGCGCTAAGTGAGTCAGGGGTTTCTCCTCAGAGTCCTGCTTTGGAACGCGCTGGGGGCTATTTAATGTCGAAGCAGCAAAATCGTTCAGGAGACTGGGCCATTCGAAATCCAAACACGCCTCCAGGAGGCTGGGGTTTTTCCGATGTGAATACGATATATCCCGACGTCGATTGCAGCGCGTCCGCTCTGCGAGCAATAAAACCTTACGTATCACACTCCGACAGCTCCTATGCGGACTGGCAAAGAGGATTGAACTGGGTGTTGTCATTGCGCAATGATGACGGAGGATGGCCTGCATTTGAACGCAAAGGAAAGCAGCTGCCTGCAAGCTTTTTCACATTTGAAGGAGCGGCAGATATTGCGACAGACCCTTCGACAGTCGATCTAACCGGGCGAGTATTAAACTTTCTAGGAAATGAACTCGAAATGACCATCGCACACCGATGGATTGATGAATGTGTGCAGTGGATACTATCTCAGCAGACTAAAGATGGGAGCTGGTATGGACGCTGGGGAATTTCTTACATTCATGGAACAGGTGCAGCCGTTCAAGGAATGATAGCTGTCGGAGTGGCCGAAGACCATCCAGCGATCGTGAAGGCGGTCAATTGGCTGCTCGATATTCAAAACGAGGATGGGGGTTGGGGAGAATCTTGTCTCAGCGATCAAGTGAAACGATACGTCCCTCTTCACTACAGCACACCCTCTCAGACCGCATGGGCGCTTGATGCGCTGATCGCAGTACACTCGAAGCCAATTTCTGCGCTAGAAAAAGGCGTAGACGCACTGCTGCAAGCACTTGACAGGAGAGATTGGACTTATACTTATCCCACAGGAGCCGGCCTGCCTGGCAGTGTATATGTACATTATCCAAGCAATAACTACATTTGGCCGATGCTTACTTTGGCCGATGCTGTGAAGAAATACGGCAATTAAATATGACATCCAAAAAAAAAGAAACAACCATTTCCAGGCTGTTTCTTTTGTTATGAATACTTACTATCAAAACCAATCGACTAGCAGTTGTCTCTAAGCTGCTTATACTTCTCCGCATACTTGCTTACACTGTGTACGACCGTAGCATGCGACCAGGTAAGCGGCGCTACTGACATCGGCGTACCATCGTAAGGATTAAGCTGCTCAGGTAGTAAACCGCTTTGCAGCGCATGGTCAGAAACCCATTGCAAAGTGCGACGAGGTCCTTCCAGCTCTTCCAAGGTTTTCGCTGAATCGATCTCGAAATTAGCGACCCATAGGGTACAAATGATCCATGGATTACCGGGAATTTTATCGATGTCTCCGGATTGCTGGAAGTAATAATCGTTCGTGTAACGCGCGATGCCCCCGATATCGGTTTTAATTTGCAAGCCTTCCTTAATAGAAAGCATGGTCTGTATAACACGATAGTCATCGACAGGAAGCACGCCAAACTCAAGAACACCGAACACGCTGCTTTCAAGCGTCATATCCTTGACCCAACGATTGTCTTTCTGGATAAGACCTCGTGCGAATCGACCCGAGTCTTCGTCCCACAAGTGAGTAATGATACCGTGCTTAATCGCTTCTGCTGTATTTTTGTAATGATCGCTTCGCTCGTAATCACCAAATAATTCAGTGAAGTAAGATGCTGCCATTAGACCGCCATAGACTGAAGCAGCCGTATACGTCCAAATCCCGTAACGCTCCTCCCAGAGGTCGTAGCTGGGTTTTGGCAGCGAAAGGGAATGCTCCATGTATGAGCTGAGAAAGGTTGCAGCTTTGCGAATTAAGTTGCTGTACAAGGACTGCGGAAGCTCTATTACCTGATTGCGCGAATAATCCTTCCATAACGCGAACAGAACTAGCGCCGTTTCATCCTCCTGAATAGGCAGTCTTCTACTTCCTTGTACAATATATGGGTGCCAGCTAGAACCTACTGTTCCATCCGGATTGTACTTGTGATAGAGATATCCTTCCGGCGAGAGGGCTTGAGCACAGAACTGGAAGAAAGGCGCAATTACGCTCTGATAACCAGCCATCGACATGGCATCCGCAATTAGCGCACCATCGCGCGGCCACATATAGCTGTAATGATCGCGATTATATTGCAAAATATCTGTATCATTCGCTGCCAGTATCGCACCGCGCTCATCAACTTGAGTTCGTACAAGCAGAAGACTTTGCTTGAACATTTTCACCACATCATGCGGCAAATCGCCTAAGTCCGTCTCCGCTCTGCGCAGCCAGTGCTTCCAGTAAACGACCACGCGACTAAGAAGCTTCTCCGGATGATTCTCGTGCACATATTGATTCAATTCTTTCACTTCTTCTAAGTTTTTGCCGATTGACATCCAATAGTAAATAGTCTTTTCCTTGCCAGCTGGGATAATCGTACGAAAGCTGATCGTGCTGTCCACGGAGCCTTGAGCAATTGAATTACCCATAAGTACCCCGTCCTCTGCATCACGCCATGTCCCTTCAGCAGATTGAAATCTCTTAATCCCTGTCGAATACTGCATCATGCCGCCTTCATCAGAGAAACCATTAAACATAAAGTAATTAGACCGTTTATAATGATACAGCGTATGATTCTCAGGATAATATACCGCTGTATCTCCAACCTCTGAGCCGTCAATCATTAGGTCCTGATGGAAAAACAGCCTTACTTCTTTTTGCTCATAACCTTTGTTCCTAATCGCGACGCTTTTAATATAGATGCATTCCCGCTGATGGATACCGTCATTCATGTGAAGCTCAATACCTAGACCGTCGTGAGTAGCCGTTATATTCGTTACCAATGAATCCTCGATATAATCGAGATCAAATCTCCATGCCGGGTCATCAAGCCATGAAAAGACACCTTCTACCCACACGCCTAGACGACAATAATGACCTCCTACATGGTTCAATTGACCAACATAGGGATAATAGATATCTCGGATATAACAATGCTGATCTAAATTCAGAAGCATTTTGCCGTTGCCGATTACAAGATGACGGGCCATGGCTGTTTCTCCTTTCGATCCGGCAGAAGTTGAGAATACACCGAGAGATAGGCTTTTGCGGAACGATTCCAACTGTAATCTTCTTTGGATCCGTTCATCACAATTTGTTTCCATGCTTCTTCGTTCCGGTATACAGCTAACGCTCTCTGGACTGTATACAAATATTCATGCGCATTGTAATTGGTGAAGCTAAAGCCGTTGCCTTCGCCTGTATATTCGTTGTACGACTGCACGGTGTCCTTAAGACCTCCGGTCTCACGAACGATCGGAACTGAACGATACCGCAGCGCTAGAAGCTGACTGAGGCCGCATGGCTCGAACTTAGAGGGCATCGCGAACATATCCGAACCCGCATAAATTCGGCGTGCCATTCGGTCACTATAGCCGAGCCAAATCGCCACTTTTTCAGGATGCCTACTCGCTGCATCCTGAAAAAATTGCTCGTATTGCGGCTCGCCTGCTCCTAGTATAACGAGCTGTACATCTTCAGCAAGCAGTTCTTCCAACGTAGCCGCAATAAGATCAAAGCCCTTCTGCTCTACAAGCCGTGATACGACTCCAATGAGTGGAATCTCTTCCGACTCCGGCAAGCCCAACTCACGCTGCAGCTCCAGCTTGTTTTTCCTTTTACGGCTCAGAGAATTACGATATGGCGTATAGAGCGCCAAATCATTCATTGGATCAAAGAGCTCATCGTCGATACCGTTAACAATACCGATTAAATCGCCAGATCGGTAGCGAAGTAAGGAATCAAGCCGCTCTCCAAAATATTCACTTTGAATTTCTTGCGCATAAGTACCGCTTACTGTCGTCAGCTTGTCTGCATAGACGAGTCCACCTTTCATACAGCTGGCCGCACCATAAAACTCAAGACTATCCGCCGCAAACATTTCATCGCCCGCACCAATTAATTCTTTTAGCAAATCAATGCCGAACAATCCTTGATATTTTAAATTATGGATTGTAAAAACGGATTTCGCATAGGACCATGCTGGATCAAAGGCATACCTCGTCTTCAGAAGAAACGGTATAAGCCCGGTTTGCCAATCATGGCAATGTACTAAATCCGGTTTGAAGCCCATATAACGAACAGCCTCCATGACTGCAAAGCAGAAAAATACGAATCGCTCAGCGTCATCGCCATAGCCATAGAGCCCTTTTCTCTTAAAATATAATTCGTTATCGATCAAATAATAAGTGACACCGTCCAATTCACCCTTAAATAATCCGCAATATTGATTACGCCATCCAAATGACACCGTAAATGTCGCTATCAGTTCAAACTGTTGTGAAAGCTCCACTGGAATTTCTTCATACTTCGGCAGCACAATTCTTGTATCAACGCCTCGTTTATTCAGTGCTTTCGGCAATGCCCCAGCTACATCTGCAAGACCGCCCGTCTTAGCAAGCGGAACCGCTTCAGAGGTTGCGAACAAAATATTCATAGGCTCTTCCTCTCCTAATTACATTCTCTATCTCCATCTTTATTAAATGATTTTGCGTTTAGCCGCCAAGAAAGGCGAGCTCGTAGCACCGCGGATATCTCGATCCTCTTCAACTCTTACATCTTTATCAAGAATGCTATGTTGAATAAAGCTATTTTCACCGATGATTCCATTTTGCATAATAATGCTGTTTTTTACGATCGCACCCTTCTGTACATGCACCCCGCGGAACAAAATACTGTTCTCCACAGTTCCTTCGATACGGCAGCCGTTTGCAATTAGTGAGTTTGTCGCTTTGGAGCCAATCAAATATCGAGCGGGCGGCTCATCCTTTACCTTTGTATATATTGGACCAGGCTGATAAAACAATTCTTTCCATACTTCCGGCTTAAGTAGATTCATATTATTTTGATAATAGCTGCTCATTGTATTAACAACACCTAAATAGCCTTCATACATGTAGCCATATATATTCAGCTTATCCAGCCTTGAGAAAATAGCATGCCGCACAAGATGATCTTGACCCTGCGCCAACGAGGTTTCTACCAGTTCAAGCAACAGCTCCTTGCGCATAATATACATTTCCATAGAATTGATGTCGCTTGCCATACGACCGTAATGATCCTGTATGGCAGTGATTCTTCCGTCATCATCCATCTTCACCTTACGAGCTTTGCCCGTCAGCAAATTTTCCTGCTGCTTGCAAACTATCGTAATATCTGCTTCGCGATCAATATGAAATTGAATAACCGGCTCAAAGTCAATATTGCAAACCATATGACTGCGTGTAATGACTACATAGTCCAGCGTAGAGCGATTAAAGTAATCACGCTGCTGATAGAAGTGATAAAGATCACCGCGGCTAACTTCTTGAATATCATCCGATGCTGGCGGCAGGACAAACAATCCGCCTTGACGATGATGCAAATCCCAATTTTTACCGGATCCAAGATGATCCATTAATGATCGATATTTCGTATGAGCAAATACGGCAACCTTTGAAATGCCAGAATTGACCATACTTGACAATACAAAATCAATTAATCGATATCTTGCGCCAAACGGCACGGTTGCAAGGCAGCGTCCTTGTGTGAGACTCTCAAGTTCGTCAGTCTCATGAATCAGATTAATAACGCCCATTACTTTATGCTTCATGAGTGCTCCACCTCCCGCAGCAAATGATCATTTGTAACAAACTGATCCACGGCAACGATTGTAATTGCTTCGTCATCCGGATTTCCAATCGTAACTCCAGCCTGAATGACAGCACCTTCACCAATAATGGCTCTATATATGCGCGCGCCCTCTCCGATACGAACATTCGGCATAATAACAGACTCCGATATGTAGCTGTTTCTTGCAGCCTGCACACCATAGAACAATACGGATCGATTAACCCCGCCTTCCAGCATGCAGCCTTCATTTACTAATGAAGAGGTAACTACAGCATCCGCGCCAATATGCTGAGCCGGACGATTAGGACTAACGGAATAAATTCGCCAATCCGGATCTGATAAATCAAGCGGCGGCTCTTCCTCAAGTAAATCCATATTGGCTTCCCATAAGCTTTCAATGGTCCCAACATCCTTCCAATAAGCCTTGAATGGATAGGAATGCAGCCGTTTTCCATCTCTCATCATCGCGGGTATAATATCTTTGCCAAAGTCATGACTAGAGTTTCTGTTTGCTTCATCGTATATCAAATACTTTTGCAAGACAGACCAAGTGAAAATATACACACCCATGGACGCAATATTGCTCGTAGGCGTCTTTGGTTTTTCTTCGAAGGCTGTAATTCGATCCTCATCGTCGATATGCATAACGCCAAATCTGCTCGCTTCTTTCCATTCCACCTCAATGCCAGCGACCGTAACGTCAGCCCCACTCTTCTTGTGGTGGTTTAACATCAGCTCATAATCCATCTTATAAATATGATCACCTGAAATAATGAGTACATATTCCGGGTTATACGGCTCTATGAAAGACATATTTTGATAGATTGCATTTGCTGTCCCCTTATACCAGACACCGCCCTTCTGTTTTACAAAAGGAGGTAAAATCGTCATTCCGCCGTCACGGCGGTCAAGTCCCCAAGGACTACCGATGCCAAGATACCGATTTAACTCGAGCGGCTGATACTGGGTCAAAACACCAACAGTATCAATACCCGAATGAGCGCAATTGCTAAGTGTAAAATCTATAATGCGGTATTTACCTCCGAAGTAGACAGCAGGCTTAGCTAAATCTTTCGTAAGCACGCCAAGTCTCTTTCCTTCACCTCCGGCGAGTAGCATTGCAATCATTTCTTTTCGGCCCATGGACACCAACTCCTTCTCAATGTGTGTCCCCCGGTTCTAGGATGATCATTAGGAATGTGAAGGGGGCAAGATGAAACGAGATACTTTGATTGTGACCGTGCCAAGCTACATTTTCGCTGCTGAATTCAAGCGGCGATTGTTTAGCTGTTCCTCCATATTGCGAGTCATTGCTATGAATGAAAGAGCGGTAAACACCTGGCTCTGGTACACCAACACGATATTGCGAATAGTCATTTCTAGAGAAATTAGCAATTATGATAGAGGAATCTGAATTTCCACAACGGATAAAGGATATGACAGATTGCTCTGCATTATGAACATCAATCCATTTAAAGCATTCTGGATCGCGATCTCGCTCCCATAGTGATGGCTGATTTCTATACACGAAATTGAGGTTTTTCACATAAAGGTGCATGCTTCGATGCAAATCATATTCCAGCAGCATCCAGTCCAGCATATCGCTGTCCTTCCATTCATCGAATTGCCCCCATTCACTGCCCATAAAGAGCAGCTTCTTGCCGGGATGAGTCATCCAGAAACCATATAACAGACGTAACTGAGCAAATTTTTCTTCATAAGACCCTGGCATCTTGTTCAATAAGGAACGTTTGCCGTGAACAACTTCATCATGTGAGAGAGGTAGAATGTAGTTTTCTGAAAAAGCGTACAGGAGTGAGAAAGTAATCAAATGGTGATGGTGCGAGCGTTCGGGCGGATCAAGCGCCATATAGCGCAAAATATCGTTCATCCAGCCCATATTCCATTTAAAATTAAATCCGAGGCCGCCTTTGTAGGTAGGCGATGTGACTGCAGGCCATGCGGAAGAATCTTCTGCTAGCATAAGTGTGTCGGGGTAGTAATGAAACACTGTTTCATTGAGCTTTTTAAGAAAGTGGAGTGCGTCTAAGTTATCAGATCCGCCCATTGAATTATATGTAAACATGTCGGGCGGTTTATCCATATGCAAATTAATCATACTGGCAACGGCATCAACGCGTAAGCCGTCAATATGAAACATCTCCATCCAATAGATGGCATTCGAGATAAGAAAGCTGATGACTTCATTCCTGCTGAAATCAAACGCTAACGTTCCCCAGAGGGGCTTCTCGGCGTACTTTGGATCATTTCCCTCGAAAATTGGCGTACCGTCAAACAGCCGCAAGCCATGATCGTCTTTGCAGAAGTGACCAGGCACCCAGTCCAAAATAACTCCAATGCCAAACTGATGGCTGAGGTCTACAAAACGCATCAGCTGCTTGGGCGAGCCATAACGACTCGTTACTCCGTAAAATCCAGTAATTTGATAGCCCCAGGATTGATCGAGAGGATGCTCTAATATGGGCATTAATTCAATATGCGTATAGCCCATGTCCGAGACATACGGAATCAAATCCTCGGCCAGCTCCTCATACGTGTAAAAATCCTCTTTCCCTTTGATTTTCCAAGAGCCTGCGTGAACCTCATAAATGAGCAGAGAATTAGTATACGCGGGTTTATCCCGCTTTTCCTTTAACCAGTTCTCATCTTCCCATTGATAGCCGTTTAGATCAGCTACAATAGACGCTGTTTCAGGTCTCCTCTCGGAATAAAAAGCATAAGGGTCTGCTTTCCGAATCACCTTTCCTTCGGCCGTAACAATCTCGTATTTGTACAAATCACCTTCTCCGATATACGCGATAAACAAGGTGTATATACCAGTTGAACCTACCTTTTCCATCCGGTGTCTCTCGCCATTCCAGCTATTGAAGCTGCCAATGACTCGAATCTCGACCGCATTTGGGGCCCATAATGTGAATCGGACACCATCAATTCCATCCCTTTGAATGAGGTGTGCGCCCATAAAACGGTAGCTGTGATACGAGCTTCCTTCATTGAACAAATATAAATCCTTATTCGATAATTCGTTATACTTGGTTTGAACCATCCTTGTTATCACCCCCATCGGATGAATTATGTTTTGTCAAAACCAGCTTAACCTAAACACTTAAACCATATTATACATGTTTTGTTGAAAAAAACACCATTGATTTTCATAGATTATAACAGATCCAATTCTTTAAATGTCAGATTAGGTGACAGCACTATTATTCGACATCATAACTCTATGAATATAGTAATGTTTTGCGCAAAATCCTTTTGTAATCGACATGTTTGTACATTTTACCCATTTGCAACCTACTTGCTTCTTCAAACGGTTCGGTCGAACAATATGCGGATCACCATGACGCAAAAGTCGTTGATGATGCATGGCGCACAAGCCCTTTGCTTTTATCGGTTTAATGCAGTTTTCAATGATGCAATAATTCATGTATGTCTCTCCCTGTATGTAAACTGCAAAAGCACCCATCCACTTCAATATGGTTGTTTACAATCATCTTATCGATAATAGGTAGCATAAGAAAGCTGACTGTGCGTTGATTACAGCTTGTTTAATGTATATAAAGCATCATTTGCACACTTTTTGTGTGGATTTGGCTACTAAGTTTAATTAATTAAACCCATTTTTAAACTGCAATGAAATCATCACAACACTACTTGAACGCCCTTCCTCAATATTTTATACTTTACTAGGTCGTCTAATAGACGACTAGGAATTAGGGGAGGCTAGCGTTTGTCTATTTATCATCAAATCTTTAAAATTATGGAACAGCCTATGATTATCCTTCAAATAAATAATGGTCTGCCTCAAATAGAAGATGCAAATGTTGCTTTTTTAAGCTTAACGGGTTATACGCTTAATGAGGTTCGGTCAAAATCAAGCCATTATTTGCTGCAAATATATGAGTTGAGTTCTCATAAAAATCAGCAATTCATTAATAGCGAGAATCTGCTGTATACAAAATTGAAACGTCCCATTCCGGTTAGAATTACGCAACAGCCATTACCTGGAAACGAGCACGATGAATCAAATAGATCTTGTATCATCTTCCAGGATTTATCTGCTTACAAGTGGATTGAGCAGCAAACGGAGAAAAACAAAGTATTGATAAGCGGAATTGTTGACTCTCATCAAAATATTCGATTTTTGCGTGACAGCTTTGCTCCCCTCATGTTCGAGCCGGATGTCAAGATGGAAGATGAATCCGTATTGAATTTCATAGCGTGTAGAGAGCATGAAAGGTTTAAAGAAGCAATAGCTGAAGCTGGTGAATTAAAGAAAGAAAGAAGCTTGATCATTCAGACTAGTAAGCTGAGCGGGATTAAGCTTGAACTATCCATTACCTTCACTCCAATACTCGACGGCTTTGAAAATAGCAAGGAGTTCGCCTTTGTCATTTGGGACGTCAAGCCGCTAGATGATAAAATCGATGCAGCTATGAAGCTGAAAATTTGGATGGCAAAGCGAGATATAACAGCCGGCCAGCTATCTGATAGCACGGGCATCTCCATTCAAACCATTTCCAAGCTCCGCAACGGAAAAATAGTAAAGCCCCAAAGGCTCACAGCAGAGCTGATCGCCTCGGAGCTTCAAGTGGATGTCCAGGATATATGGACAAGCGTTAGAAAATAAACTTAAGGTATGAAAACAGTTAAGTCATTCGTGTAAAACAAATGAAGCTCGTGCATCGCTCTCGTACAAGCAGTATAGAAGAGCTTTCTCTCGCTCTCACGTCCGTAGTATTGATGAGATGCATTGCTAATAACAACAGCGTCAAACTCCACCCCTTTGGCTAGATAGGATGGAATTACAACCAAGCCCTTCTCAAAGGTTACCGTCTCTTTCTCAATCAATCGAAGGCTGGCAAAATGCGTGAGCAGATTCATATACATGAATTTGCTCTCTTCTGCTGTTTTACAAATTATTGCAATGGAAGGATAGCGCTCTCCCTGTAACTTTTCAATCCGTTTTGTTATCAGGTGAAGCAAATCAGCTTCAGATTCAGCTTTCGTAACTGTAGGCTCTGCTCCATCACGATTGAACGGTTCTATCAAATGGCCGCTTTCAATCATCTTGCTAGTAAAAGCAACAATCGGACGAGTTGAACGATAGCTTCTTGTTAAAACAATCTTCTCAGTCTCCTCCTCGCTGTACAACTGCGACAAAGGCTCGAAGCCGTCACCCGCAAAAGAGTGTGAAAATATCGACTGATTGATATCTCCAAGAACAGTCATTTTACAGCTTGGGAATATGCGCTTCAAATAATGATATTGAAAGGGTGAATAGTCCTGAGCTTCATCAATGAATAAATGCTTGACGGACGTATTGGTATGGAAGCCTTCCAGTTTTTCCTTTAAGTATAAGTAGGGCGTCGCATCCTCATAATACATGTCGGATTTGTCTAACATTGAAATCGTAAGCTCGCTAATTTGCGGCCACAGCTCAGGCAGACTAAGCTCCTCCGATGTTAAGTGACTCAGCAACGATAGATCATCCTTAAACAACCGCTTATAAATAGCCGGGACATCCAAAAACCGAAGCCGCTTAACTCTTCTGCGTAATTTTTTGAATTGCTTCTGAACTACCATCGCTGCCAAAAAATCCCGTTCAGCATCAAAATCATCAAACGATTCGACAGTGAACCGTTGCTTTCGTTGCAGCTCTTCGTAGGCATGCGCGTACGCTTCCTGGTCCAGCAGTTCTATTTCCTCATCCACCCACTCATTACTGCGTTCTTCTCGGCCTAGCCTAGTCAACTCCTTCAGCATCCAGTCCGCTGTTAAGCGCATCCGATTGCCAATTGAAATCGAGCGATTGAGCTTATAGAACTGCTCCGAAATGACTTCCTCAGATAATAACGTCCTGCCACGAAATGTAACCGGAATAAATATTAGGCCCGCTTCCCCAAGCTCTGAGACGTATTTCTCAATCAAATGCATAAAGGATAGACCAGATTTGTATATAATCGATGCGATCCTAGTATCGTAGTTAGGCTCATCTACAGCTGCCAACGTATACTCCATTTGAGTGAAAGGGTCCTCAAGCGCAAAGGATCGACCGAGACGATGCTCCAAGTATTGCTGATACGTCGTCTGCTGCATATTTTGTTCGCCCAGCTCAGGCAACACCGTTGCCACATAGCTGTTAAACATCGGGTTTGGCGAAAATAATACAATTTGATCCGCGTTTAACATACCACGATAGCGATATAGCAAAAAAGCGACCCGCTGTAGTGCCGCAGATGTTTTGCCGCTTCCCGCGGCGCCTTGAACGATGAGGAGTCTTGCCTTCTCATTTCGGATAATCCGATTTTGCTCTCGTTGAATGGTCGCGACGATGCTCTTCATCTGAGCGTCAGATTGTTTGCCAAGTACTTCCTGCAGCAGCTCGTCTCCTATCGTGACACCAGTATCGAACATACTGCGAATTTGTCCCTCGCGAATCATAAATTGACGCTTCAACGTCATTTCTCCGCTAATATGACCGCTTGGCGTATCATAGCGGACAGGTCCGGGACTGTAATCATAGTACAAGCTTGAAACAGGAGCACGCCAGTCATAGATTAGATAGGTTTGACCGCTCTCGTCAAGTAAAGAGCCTACTCCCAAATAAATGCGATCCGCTTCTGAAAATCCTTGCTCTATTAAATCAATTCTGCCGAAATAAGGGGTCTGCTCCAGCTTTGTAAGCGTGACTAGCTGCTGCTCAGCATGCCTATGACTCCGTTCTCGCTCAGAAAGCACTTCAGCTTGCTGCTTCATACTAGCATGCGATTCAGCTGACTCAGCAGCATCCTCAAAATTGAGTGTTACATCATCCCAGAAATTGCGGCGAATATCTACGATATCTGCCCTCATACTGCCGACTATTTTACGAAATTCTTCTATACGCGCGCGAATAATTTTCGTTACGTCGTCTACTCGCAGTTGTTCTTGCTGCAACTGTTCATTTTGAGTATCCATGAAAACACTCCTTCTTGTTTGTGAAGCCAAATTGCTTCGTAATCGCGTGCTCAATGACATTTATTTTACCATCTCTAACCGTTAAATAAAACGACATGGGTTAAGTATTGCCGCTCTTCCTAGAACCGTTTATAATGACAAAGGCAGAAAAGTAGTTCTACGTCATAATTTATACAAGCAAGCCGCGGTTCGAAAACTCCCGCGTCATCAAAACTAGGAGGCTGTAATCCATATGTTTAATTTGTGGTTTGGCGCGATTTTTATGCTCGTGCATTTCTTGCTATTTCTACTTTCCTATCGTTTTTTTGGTCGTCTAGGCATTTATGCTTGGATTGGAATGGCGACAGTACTAGCCAATATTCAAGTTGTAAAGACGATTGATATCCATGTCTTTGGTATTGCGATTGCCATTACACTTGGTAATACAATGTACGGCACCATATACCTCGCTTCGGACCTATTAAACGAAAAATACGGTGAAAAGGCAGCGAAAAAAGCGGTTTGGTTCGGATTTTTCACTTTAATCGCCACAACTATTATTATGCAAATGGCTTTGTTGTTTAATCCGCATAATGATGAATTCCCTCTGCAGGTTCAAGGAGCATTAAACACTCTTTTTGGCTTAATGCCTAGAATAGCGTTAGGAAGCTTGTGCGCTTATTTGGTCAGCCAGTTTCTCGACGTTAAGATCTATACGTTATTGAAGCGCTTGTGTCCCGCTCCCAATCAGCTCTGGATTCGAAATAATGGAAGCACAGCTGTCAGTCAGCTTGTTGATACCCTTATTTTCTGCACAATAGCATTTGCTGGAGCAGAAGGGTATGACAGCGCTCTGTGGTTTTCGATTTTCCTCTCCACATACGTAATTAAGTTTATCGTATCGCTCTGCTCTACACCATTTCTATATGCGGCTCGGAGCTTCACATTCAAGGAAAATCAAGTTAACTAGAGGTACACGAACAACGAACAAGAGCGGGATTGCCAACTGCCTGGCCTCCCGCTCTTGTTATACCCATTAAGACATAAAACCAATATCGTCAAGCATAACCTTACCCGGTCCATTTATGAACTGGAACGTTATACGGCTTATATCTTCAACGGCAAGCGTTGTATCCATTGATCCAAATTTGTTGATCGGAAGCACATAGGTTTGAAATACCGGCTCATTGGCTTGTTTATACTTTTCATCCTTTATCCGCTGCTCTAGCCATGAAAACGACATGAACGCCGTGTAGATTGATGGCTGAACCGGCATGATATCGTCAAGCTCTATTTCCCTCTTCGTACCGTCGAATGTTGTCAATTCTATTTCTACTTGCGGTAATGGAGGAAGCTCAAGCAATCCTTCACCATCACTATCCGCAACCTTTTCTTCGTTCTCAGTTTCGCCTTCTTCATCTTCTTCTTTTACAGCCATCAAATCCCGCTCTAGGTTCGCCATTGAGAAAACTAGATTAGCTTCTGGAATCGACTCTAATTGCTCCATTTTCTCAGCGGAAAGCTTCAGCTCATAGCTAGCGCCAGATTCACTCCATTCCAGCTCGATGCCTTTCGTTCCTTTATTATGGCCATCGCGATCTTTGGCGTAAGTTTCTTGCCAGGCCACCATACCTTTGGCTGAAGCAGCGCCGCCAGTCTTTAATGTCGTTTTGCTGCTATCTTCTTCATACCTCGCAATTTCAGTAAAGCTGGCTTCTTCATAACGATTCATATATTCCGTATCAGGCAGCCAGTTTAAACCGCTGCGATAATCACGGAACAAGGCTATATAATCAGTTTCCCCAAGCAGCGTGGCTTGAAGAAAAGCCGAAATGTATACCTTGGATATCTGACGCTGCTCCTCACCTTCCAACATTCCTTTACGGTTAAGAAATAGACCGCCCGGAGGTCGTTCATCCATCTTGCCCCAATCCGTATTAAATTGACTATGGTTGGCATCAGCTATATATAAAGCCGCTTTAAACTTGTCTGACTCCGGTGTAAAGGTCGTACGGCTGTATTGTCGATCTCCATAAAAATTGTTTACATCACTGTCTCTTGCACCTTGCAGCGTTAAATAATTGACATCTCGCAAACGGGCGGATTTATCATCTACCTCCTTATCGGTAGGCGCAATTGCGACAACCGATTTAACCTGTACCTCACTCAAACTCGCGAGTGTCTTATCCTCTTTAAACCATCGGTCAGCATCCGCGGCCATCGCAACAGCTTGCCCACCACGTGAATGACCTACGAGTGCGACATTTTCGAAGTCGACATGACCTGTAAAAGGATTGTCAGCCTGTTCATTTAACATTTGAATTTGCTGAAGGTGCTTGAGCAGCACCCAAGCCCGCATCTTCATATCGTGATTGGGAATGCCAGACCAAACCGAATAATTCAGAAAATTCTCGTCAACCGATACAGCAATAATCCCTTTGCTTGCGAGCAGTTCACCCAAATAAGCATACCCGCCATCTGAAAAGCTCTCCATTAAATGATTGCCATGCACGATAAGCGCAAGCGGATAGACCCCATCTCCCTTCGGCATCCACACACGGCCATTTAACGGCAATTCATGTTCATCGAAACCCCAAAATCTAGTTTTCAATCCTGACCACTTCGTTATATAGGCTGAAGCATCTACTGAATCTGTCTCTAAGTCAACCTCATTACCAAACAAATCACGATGTTTATCTTTACCACTGCCGTACGTAAATGACGAAATTTCAAAACGGCCTAGTTCAGCCGGATTCAATTCTTTTATAGCATCTACTGCTACTCGATCAGCAGCTCCTTCATCCTGTAAGCTAGCTCTGACAGGAACAGAGGCGACATTATTCCAGTCAACTGTTACAAATACAGCAGCGGTGGTACAAGCTAATACAAATGCTATAACTGCTTTACTTCCGCTCTTAATCTTCATTCTTAAGAGCAAGCCTAGCAAACAGCCCGCTATTGAGCCTATGAGTATGAATATTATTGAAACTATAATTGACATCCATATTCCGAATTCGGAAAAAAATAAAATAATATAGGTTTCTACAGCTGCGTATAGCCAAACAGCGGCAAAACGACGCGGTATCGGCAAATATGCCATAGAGAATAAAAAGGAAACAATAATAGCCGCAATTCCCATAGCCGCTGCATTCGCACTAAGAAATAAAATAATATCGATAACGGTGCCTAAACCGGTTGGCATACCAAAAACAGCAGCGAGCATGGAGAGTGAACCAAAAAAAGCCGTACTTCCGGTAGCAATTCGCCACATAAAATGATCATGCTCGCTGCGAACACTATACCGTTCATATAACCATGCTTTTAATTTTCGCCTTCTTCTCTCAGGCTGTTGCTCTTGCCTCTGTAATACTAATTCCATAAAGCCCCCCTTACAGCAAGCCAGCTTCTCCCCTCACGCCATTCAATAGCTACTGGAACACCGAAAAACTCACTCATAGTATTCGAGGTCAAAACATTTGCTGTGTCTTCTGCCGCAAATACCTGTCCTTCTTTAATTAGAAGTGTTTTTGAGAAGCAAGGCAATATTTCCTCAACATGGTGAGTAACATACACAAGGGTTGGAGCGTTCTCCTGAACGGCGACTGCTGCTATCATTTGAAGCAGCTGTTCTCTGGCAAATACATCTAGACCTGTACAAGGCTCATCCAAAATAAGCAGCTTGGGAGAAGCCATCAACGCTCTCGCAATAAGAACACGCTGCCTTTCCCCTTGTGATAAAGTATCATAGATGGAATTAATTAATGCCGAGCAGCCGAGCGATTGCATTAAGTCTTTCGCTTTTATAAGATCTTCATCATCTGTTTGATCATATAATCCGATCGTGGCGAACTTGCCGCTCAATACAATTTTCAATGCAGTCTCACTGCCATATAGCATTTGCTGCAATGATGTGCTTACCCAGCCGATGCTCTTGCGAAGCTCACGCAAATCAAATTCACCGAACGTCTTACCAAGAACGGACATGCTGCCCTCCGTTGGCCATATATATCCGTTGATCATATTTAAAAGTGTCGTTTTACCAGAACCGTTAAGGCCGAGCAAACACCAATGTTCTCCCTCTTGCACTTCCCAATTTACATTTCGCAATATCGATTTATTTTCACGATCCCATGAAACGTTTTTTATATTAATAATCATAATATCTCTCCTGCCCTATGCGTTCTCCAAAAATCGATAAATTTGACTTCATATATTTTATCGACCATTATAATAATACAACGAATCTTGTCTATATAGTAACGTTCTTGTAAACATTCCCACAATACTTATATTTCTGACAGGAGTGATTAACTTATGAAAACCGACCAATTTAAGCAATGGGCTCATTTTTTCCTCACCTACAAATTTGCCTTAGATGAAGTAGAAACTAAACTTAACATCTTAAATGAGGAATTTCAGTTCATTCACGATTATAATCCGATTGAGCATATGAAAACTAGAATTAAAACACCAGAGAGCGTCATGCTGAAGCTTCAACGAAAGCATTTAGATATTAACCTAGAAAATGCCAAGTCGTTTATCCGAGACATCGCAGGCGTAAGAGTTATTTGCTCCTTTTCGAATGATATTTATCACATTGTCGATATGATCAGCAAGCAGAGTGACGTTAAAGTCGTTGAAGTAAAAGACTATGTGAAACAACCTAAGCCAAACGGTTATCAGAGTATCCATTTAATTATTGAAATTCCGGTATTTTTAACGAATCGAACAGAGCATGTGCTTGTTGAAATTCAAATCAGAACGATAGCGATGGATTTCTGGGCAAGCCTGGAACATAAAATCTATTATAAATTTAATGAACAAGTTCCGCCACATATACAGCAGCAGCTAAAAGGCTCCGCTTCAATGATCGACCTGCTTGACAGGCAAATGCTTGCTCTAAATGAAGAGGTTCAAAGACATCGTGAACAAGCGTCGAGCATAAACGGATAAAAATGTGTATGTAATAAAGAAGCTCCTTCCCGCTTAAACAGGAAGGAGCTTTTTTCCTTTAGGTTATCGCGTAATAAAAAGGAACAATAATTAAATTTAATGCTAAGGCTATAATTCCGATTGCCATAGTCCAACCACCGAGTACTTTTGAACCTTGTCGATAGGCAATAAAGCCAAGTACTATCGCAGTTGCTCCAAGTAATACCGGCCATATAAACCATGATGCTATAGCAAATGCAAGCGATACCCATCCTAACGCGTTCGCCGCGCTTTCGGTTTCTGTTCGCTCGAATCTGTCTACGTCTCCATCCTCTCTCCGCTCCGTATACAAGCCTGGAGACTCTACAGCAAAGTCTGCACCCATCTCTTCATTCACATTCAGCATGCTGCCTGTCCCAGCAACAGAAGTTGCCGCAAGCGTTGTTCGATCAAGCTCATCTAAATTCTGATCATCAGAACCCTCTTCAAACTTGTCCATAAGGCGTCACTCCTTTGGTTTAAAGGTTTGGCAGCAAGTCGCAGCAGACTGTTTAGCATGATCCTCATGGAATAAGCCTAAATTGTCACTTGCAAATTCATGGTTGAAATTAGCCACTGCATGCTGATCGATATCAACTTTAATTTGATCAGCCGCACAGTTATTGCCTTCCTTCCAAAAGGTGCAATTGGCTACACTACATGACACGCCACTCGGCATAAAAAAATCACCCCCGTTATCAAGTTACCCTGACCGGAAGTGATTCATACTGCCTTATTTTTGTCCTTGCATACGGCGCTGTGTCATGTAGTCATTTTCATAATAGGCCAATTCGTCACGCAGCTCCTCAAAAATCTTCGATAAGCCAAGCACAACCTCGCGCGAATGGCGAATCGGCTTGTAACGGAAACGGATGGCATCTTGACCAGTATAAGCATAACGCCCATCTTCGGAATAACATTCATTTTTCGGATAATAAAACGCGTTTATGCATTGGTGGTACACTTCATACAGCACGCGTTCCGCATAATCTGTATCAAAATTGGGCCGTCTGAGCAATACTCCCAGCTTTTCAACTGAGACTTCAGAAAATACCAATAAATGTCTCAAATCGGATAACAGACCTTTATAAAAGGTTTGGGCTTCTTCTCCATTGTCCTCACTGGTCAATTGGAGCAAAGCGTTGCTGTTCAGAAACGGTTCCAATTGGTTAACCGCATCTTTGAGCTTTGTGCGTGTTGATTCACTGAGCGCTTTGACGTTAGCAGATGGCATATAGGTAGATCCCCTTTCATATTCCCGACAACAATCATTTATTTCGTAAAAAAATACAGTCAACTTAATCGTACCACAAATTGCATAGAAGTGGTACTGGCGTTTAATGCTTTAGTTCGCATAATTTCAACTTAAAAACCCGAAGCTATATTTTAGACTTATCGATTCAGAGATGATGATTACAGGAGGTTGCATGTATGGAAAAAAAATGGATCGGAGCACTAACAATTATCGCGATTGCGGCTTTACTTATACCTTCAACGAATTGGTTTGCTCCAAAAAAAACAGAAAAAGCACCTCAAACTCAAACCTTTTCGGCCAAGCATGAGAAAACCCTTAAGCTCACCGCTCTTCAGAACGATATGAATGCAACTGCTATGCTTTGTTCAACGGAATGCACAAAGGATTTCCAAAAAATGATGACAGCAACAGGTGATTCTAAAGCCACAGCGGAAGAAAAGATTAAACATCTTATGCATGAACATATGCATATGAGCTACGTCAGCTGGATATCCGGTGAACGAAGTGTTGACCGAGGTACTATCCCTCAAGCGAATGAGAAAGCAAAGAACTTTGTTGCTAATGCTAAAGCGCAAGTAAGAAAAGGAGTCAAATTTCAATCTCCCCCTTTTGAAGATAGTAAAGGGTCACGTTATATCGTACTCGGCGTTCCCGATTCTAAACATGCTGGCATAGGTGTTGTAGGTGTAATCAAACAAGATATTGTGAAGTCAGTTGAAAAGCATCAATTACGCAATTTACGTCTTACTCCTTACCCTTCAGAAGGTAATTACAAAATTGAATCGGTAGTGCCGAACTCCACGATCGATACAACTGTACGTAATGGCGAAGATAACGGGAATGCCAGTCACTATCACATTAAAGATGTTGTCGTCCATTTTGCGAAACCAATTTCTGAATCCGAAATGAATCGAATCAAAAATGAGATCCATGCAGAAGCCACTCAACAAATTGGCGATACATTCGTGTTCCGTTCCAAAAATATCGAAACGGAGCAGCTAATCAAATATTTCAAACAATCGTGGAACACAGAATATGCAGAGCCTCATTATTTATATATGACGAATGAAACAGCTGATGCCGACGTGATCACACCGAATGATGCTTTATATTCGGAATATCAATGGAATTTGCCTTCCATTGAGGCAGAAAAAGGGTGGAAGCTGTCTAAAGGCAATGATCAGGTCATTGTCGCTGTCTTAGATACAGGCGTACAAAGTAATCATCCCGATCTTCAAGGAAAATTGATCGCCGGAACAAATATCGTGGACACCGCTGCTCAACCCGACGATGATGTCGGTCACGGTACTCATGTATCAGGAATTATTGGAGCAACCGTCAATAATGGAGAAGGCGTGGCTGGAGTGTCCTGGTATAACAAGATCATGCCAGTAAAGGTACTTGACAGCAGCGGCGCAGGGTCTACCTATTCTGTTGCCAAAGGTATAATATGGGCCGTCGATCACGGCGCAAAAGTCATTAATATGAGTCTTGGCAACTATGCGCAAGCAGACTTTCTACATGATGCCATTAAATATGCTTATGAACGAGATGTTGTTTTGATTGCAGCCAGCGGAAATGATAATACAGATCGTCCCGGTTACCCTGCGGCTTATCCAGAGGTGTTCGCAGTTGCTTCAACGAACAGTAATAAAGAGAAGTCCTCCTTCTCTAATTATGGCGATTATATTGACGTAGCAGCTCCTGGTGACAGCATTGCAAGCACCTATCCAGGCAGTCAATATGCGGCCTTGTCGGGAACATCGATGGCTAGTCCTCATGTCGCTGCACTTGCAGGCTTGATTCGTTCAGTCAATCCTGATCTGACCAATGTCGAAGTGATGGAAATTATGCGAACATCGGCTATTGATCTTGGGGAGAAAGGCAAAGATATTTATTTCGGATATGGTGAAATTGACGTAGATAAGGCACTGCAGTCAGCTTCTACTTTTAGCAGTGCGCTTCAATCCTATCCCGAACTAGTAAAACGCAGACTGGATCGAATTCAATCGCGGTTTCAAAAATAATCGGTATTAATAAACAGATTGCGTATAATTAGTCTACATTACATTTCTATCCATCATCTCAATAAAAAAAGCGTGAATCAGATAACTGATCACGCTTTTTTTCTGCTTATTTCAACTGTGAGCAGATGCTCTACAGTATATCTCAATTATATAGCTACTTATCACAGCGAACGGGCTTTTGCCATCAATGTAGGGCACCAGCCCTAATCGCTTAGAGATAGTCGTGCGGAAAGTTTGCCGTAAGCCGGGTCCTGTACTTCTGGTGGTTCAAACGGGAACGACCCTCCCACGATGAAGCGACAATCATCTATCTAGGCCGCACATTACTGAGCGGCTCAAGCAACCAACCCGGGTGCGCCTCAGGCTAAGGCTGCAGCCTTGCGGCTGCTGCACCCTCTCGGTCTTGCTCCAGATGGGGTTTACCAGGAACGTAGTCACCTATGCTCCTCGTGGTCTCTTACACCACGGTTCCACCCTTACCTGTGCCGGCTAAAAGCCGGCCATCGGCGGTCCATTTCTGTGGCACTATCCTTCAGCTCGCGCTGACTGGACGTTATCCAGCATCCTGCCTTGCGGAGCCCGGACTTTCCTCTCGCGGCAACAAGGCCGCCAGCGATTGTCTGTCAAACTTTCCGTAGCATCGTTAAGTATACAAGTAATTGCTTCAAAGCTCAACCCTTAAGAAGAAACAAATTCTTCCTCCTTCTATAAGGACAAAGCGTTTCTCGCAAAATATAAGCATTTTATAAGTGTAAAACTTATAAATTCTTATATTTCAAAAAAATGTAAATCCTCCTAGACAAATACAAACGGCTCGGTATTAAGAGTAGAAGCAACAGCTTTCGTATCGGATTTGCTAGTAAGAAGCTGTTCATTTAGCCAGTCTGCAACGCGTTGCTTCATAACCTTCTCGATGTTATGACCAGGATCAATGATCGTCATGCCAGCTGCCAGCGCATCATGTGCAGTATGGTAATCGATATCACCTGTTATGAGCACGTCAGCTCCAGCAAACATCGCGTGCCGGACATATTTGGAGCCAGCTCCGCCAAGGACTGCTGCCTTGCGTATATTACGGTCTAATGGACCTATTACTCTAACAACTGGTACATCAAATACCGTCTTCATCCGTTCAGCAAGCTCACCTAAGCTTGTCGGCTCAGTTAGTTTGCCTGCTCGACCAAGACCAAAGGATCTCCCCTTCAAATCAATCGAGTACAAATCGTAAGCTACTTCTTCATAAGGATGAGCCTTCAGCATAGCTTGAACCACTTTTCGGTGAACACTGGATGGAACAATCGTTTCGATTCTTACTTCATCCGTCCTCTCCAGCTTGCCTTGAATACCTATAAAAGGATTCGTTTCAGGCCCGGGTACAAAAGTACCTGTTCCTTTACTATTGAAGCTGCAGTTGCTGTAGTTGCCGATTTCTCCAGCACCAGCCCTCCACATAGCCTGCAGCACCTGCTCGTGATGACTTTCTGGAACAAATACTACAAGCTTATACAGCTTGTCTGTATGAACCTCCTCCAAGCTTTGACGACCATTCGGCGCGATTCCAACCATATCCGCAAGCCAGTCATTGATTCCACCATCAGCTACATCCAAATTGGTATGTGAGATATATACAGCAATATCATTCTTAATAAGCTTTTCATACAATTGTCCCGCTGGCGTCGAAGTGTCCAGCTTCGCCAATGGCCGATAAATAATAGCATGATGCGCGATGATAAGCTCCGCACCTGCTTCAATCGCTTCATCAACAACCGCATCCGTTACATCCAATGCAATCATTAGTTTTTTTATCGGTTTATTCAACGTGCCTAGCTGTAGTCCAATTTTATCATTCTCAACCGCATAATGCTTAGGAGCTAACTGCTCCATTAGCTGTATTACGGTTTGTCCGTTTGCAAACATTCCAAGACCTCCTCCAGCACATTCATCTCTGCTTTGAATTGTACCAGCTTCATTGCTGATTCGGGCAATTCTGACTCAGAAAGCTGCTCGCAAATACGTGCAAGCTTATCCAGCTCATGCCGCCATTTTTTTAATAAAACAGGCTGGGGCGCACGGAGCAGATGAGGTCCCATCTGCTTCAACACACTAAACAATACAGCTTTATCCAGCTTCAGCCCTAGAAAACCAGTGTCATACAGCTTTTCATTAAGTGAATCTGCCTGATCCGATTTTACTGCATGCATAATTTCATATATTTTACCATCTTCTTCAATAATACATTCTTCCACTAAATACCATCCATGCTGCAACAGCCAACTACGCACAATGGCTTCACCAACATTGGGCTGAAGCACAAGCTCCATAACACCCTCAAGCTTACCTTTTAAGTATCCAGCTTCCAGAATGTCACTCATTAGACTGCCGCCCATGCCAGCGATGGTAATCGTATCTGCTTCTCCAGATTGCAGCACATTTAAACCGTCACCTTGTCTGACCGTTAATCGCTCAGACAGTCCTGCATCCGCTGCTTGTTTTCGTGCCGCTTCAAACGGACCTTTATTTAATTCGCCAGCGATTGCTGATGGACATTTACCAATTTGCAATAAATATACCGGCAGCATGGCATGATCAGACCCTATGTCAGCAATACGCGACCCCGTTGTTACATAGTCTGCAATGAGCTGCAGTCGTCTAGATAATTTCACCATTATACAACCCACACCATCCATTTTTTTCGCATTGTGAAGAGGAGCCCTCCACCAATGCCGATTTTGACGAGCAGCTGAAGCTGCAATCCTATCGCTCCATTAACTCCATTTACGCCATCAATGAACATCATAGAATAACACTCCGGCATAAACCAAACGAGTGTACCAATAAGAAACAACACCGCAGAGACAGGCTTAGACCAGCGATGTACAAACCAACTACTCCAGCCGAACAAACAGGCAAGCGGTAGCCAATAGATTTGAATCTCATACCAATTGGGAGTCGGCTTGTACTGCGAAAGAAGCCAAGCATACACAAGAATAGCCGCAATCCATCCGCAAAGATGCAACACATGTATACGAGCAGCTATTCCATAAATGACCCAGAACAACGAACATAATGTCAGTAATGCCGCTTTCCAGCCCCACTGGTCAAGCCCGTGCAAATTTAACATATACAATCCGCCGCCAAGCAGCAGCAGCATTCCGATACTTATTAAGGAGAGACCCATCGCTTCATTTCTCTTGCGCTGACGTCCGCCAATCCATAAAAAAACAGTCACCGCGCCTGCTACAACAGCCATTTGCAATAACGGATGAAAACCGTTAAAATAAAGCACAACAAAGGAAATTAAGGTAAAAGTTCCAAATGTAAGGAGCCACTGCAAGCCAGTTGCGCGTTGTATAGCATCAAATGCTTTCCCAACCGAGTTATGCTGTACAGCAGTATCTCGAACCGTTTCCTGATCCGCATATAAGTTCAACAGAAAATCGCAATACTGATCGGGAAGCAGCCTGCTTCTTCGCCAGTGATCAATTTCTCTAACAATAATTTGCCGTCGGTCCTGATCCATTAAAGTTCGCTGTCCTTTCGGTCTCGACTTTGATCGTACAACTTATTATGTATAAAGTCATATAATTTCTTATTCTTTCTTATATATGAGAAAAAAAGACCTCGCTGCACGAGCAGAAAGGTCATAGCTTTAACGAATATCAATTATTCTAGGAAATCCTTTAATCGTTTACTGCGGCTTGGATGACGCAGCTTACGAAGCGCTTTAGCCTCGATCTGACGAATACGCTCACGCGTAACGCCAAACACCTTGCCTACTTCTTCGAGGGTTCTAGTACGGCCGTCATCAAGACCAAAACGCAGACGTAGTACATTTTCTTCACGTTCAGTTAATGTGTCCAGTACATCCTCAAGCTGTTCTTTCAAAAGCTCATATGCGGCTGCATCTGCAGGAGCAAGCGCCTCTTGATCCTCGATGAAATCACCAAGGTGTGAATCGTCCTCTTCACCAATCGGAGTTTCGAGTGATACAGGCTCTTGAGCAATTTTCATAATCTCTCGAACCTTCTCCGTACTAAGCTCCATCTCTTCGGCAATTTCTTCAGGTGTTGGTTCGCGTCCAAGTTCTTGCAACAATTGACGAGAAACACGGATCAATTTGTTTATAGTTTCAACCATATGAACGGGTATACGAATCGTGCGTGCTTGGTCAGCAATCGCACGAGTAATCGCTTGACGAATCCACCATGTTGCATACGTACTGAACTTAAAGCCTTTGAGGTGGTCGAATTTCTCAACCGCTTTAATGAGACCCATGTTACCTTCTTGGATTAAGTCAAGAAACAGCATTCCTCTGCCCACATACCGCTTTGCGATACTGACAACAAGACGAAGGTTCGCTTCTGCAAGTCTCCGCTTTGCTTCTTCATCGCCATTCTCTATTCGTTGTGCAAGCTCAATTTCATCATCCGCAGAAAGAAGCGGAACTCGCCCGATTTCCTTCAAGTACATCCGCACCGGATCATTAATCTTTATGCCTGGCGGCAATGCTAAGTCATCATCAAAATTGAATTCATCCGTTTCCCGCTGCTCTCGATCATCACCTGAAGCTGCGAGTGGATTATGTTCATCGTTTTCGTTCAGTACCTCAATACCAAAATCATCGAGCTGCTCGAAAAATTCATCAATTTGTTCTGGATCTTGATCAAATGGAGACAGTTTCTCCATTATTTCTTTATACGTCAAGGAAGACCTCTTCTTGCCTTGCTCGATCAATTGATCTTTTACATGATCCAGTTTTTGTTCGGTATCTAGTTCAGTATGTTGATCATTCGCCATATTCCGACTCCCTCCTCCCTAGAAACGATTGTCCGTCAACCTTTAAGCTGTCTCTCTAGGGTTATAATCTCACTTGCAATTTGTGCTGCTTTCAAAAAATCGCCGATACGCTCAGCACGTACCATCTCTTCTTTTTTTCGCTCGATATCCCGAAATTGCGGAACTTTTATAATATCCTGGATATAAGAGTCCATTATTGTCTCGTCGAACGGGAAGTCACCGTCCATCATCAGGATGGATGCAGCCGCGCGCTCTAGTCGATCGTCATGAAGTGTTGCAATAAAACGGCTGGCATCAGGATCATAGCCCTGTGCATAGTAAGCGTATAAATAAGCAGCAAGCGCTGCGTGATCCTCAACATTAAACGCATCGCCGATTTGCCCATGAACCGCTTGTGCAACCCCGTTGTCCCGCATCATGACATGCAGCAATCTTCGTTCCGCATGGGTGTATGCTGGCTGAAGTGTTGGCGGTCCGGACGCACGGCGCTTTTCATTCCTACCATTATTCCACGAAATGTCGTTATTATCCCCTTGTGGTTTCTTTTTTTGCAGCTCTACCCGTATTTCATGACAGTCCTGCTTCAAGGAATCAAGTGATATTTCAAACTCTCGTGATAATTCTTTTAAGTAGACTTCGCGTTCCGTTGAAGAATCTAGATCTGCTACAATTTGTACTGCCTCGAGCAAATAATTTTTTTTACCTTCTTCTTTTAGCAGTATATGGTTTTTCCTTAAATATATAAGCTTAAATTTTGTAACTGAAACCGGTTGGTCCATTGTTTCACGCAAGAAAGCTTCCGGCCCATACTCGCTTATATAATCATCGGGATCCTTGCCCTTAGGAAGCATAGCTACCATTACCTTAAGGCCTGCACTCTCCAGCATCGGAATTGACTTCGAAGCTGCAGCTTGTCCAGCGTCATCACCATCATAGCAAATGATAACTTCCTCGGCCTGCCTTCTAAGCATGGCGCAATGCTCATCTGTCAACGCTGTACCCATTGTGGCCACACCGTTCTTCACACCTGCGTTCCATGATTTTATGACATCCATATACCCTTCAAATAATACGACCTGCTTGCTCTTACGGATTGCCGGCCGTGCGAAATGCAAGTTATACAAGGTTCTGCTCTTCGTAAACAACATCGTCTCCGAGGTGTTCAAGTATTTCGGCTGTCCTTCGCCTATAATGCGACCCGCAAACGCGGTAGCTTTGCCGTCTCGATCCCAAATCGGAAACATGATGCGATTGCGAAACCGATCCACATACCCGCTCCCGTCCGTCTTCGCCGATAATAATCCGCCTTTCTCCATTAATGCCAGATCAAATCCGCGATTTGTTAAAAATCGAACCAACAAGTCCCAATCATCAGGAACATAGCCAAGCATAAAATGATCGATGAGCTTATCGCTAAGTCCGCGTTCTCTCAAATAATGCTTTGCTGCTTGACCTTGCTTCGTGTTGTTTAACACGTGGTGATAGAACTTGACTGTCAATTCATGCGCTTCAATAATCTTGGAACGATCTGCGTCATGAGGAGTGGACTTAGTCCCATCAGAAGAGGCCCATGTTACAGGCATCCCTGCATCCTCAGCGAGTAATCGAACGGCTTCAGGAAATGAATAACCTTCCATCTCCTCGACGAACCGTATGACGTTTCCGCCTTTGCCGCACCCGTAGCAATGGTAAATTTGGAGCTCCGGCGTAACTGTAAACGAGGGAGTCTTCTCCGAATGGAACGGACATAACCCCTTCATATATTTGCCGTGCTTCGTGAGATGAACATATTTCCCGACCGTCTCAACGATGTCATGATGCTTGCGTACAGCATCAATAATCTCTTCCGGTATTTTATTACCGTATGTCATCGTTCATCACCTTCATCCTAAGTAACACGTAAATAGTATTCGCTAAACGTTATGGTTCTCCTGCTCAATTCGCAAAACTTTTGTCAGCTTTTGTTGAAAACGATCGCGATCTTCATGATTCATCGCTTTTGGGCCTCTCGTTTTACCACCGCTTCGACGCCTCTTGGCAAGCTCGTGCCGACGTTCCATCAAGTAATCAATGTTGTCATTTGTATATTGCTCTCCTCGCGGAGATATGACGACAGCACGTTTTCCGATGGCTATACACGCTAATCCAAAGTCCTGGGTGACAACAATGTCACCTGCCTTAATGTGATTAACAATATACAGATCTACCGATTGGTCACTGATATCTACTTGAACAACTTCGATACCCGCCTGCGGCTCCAGTCGATGATCATGAGAGGCAACCATTAGTACGGGTACCGAAAATTGTCGTGCCGTTTCAACAATTTCCGATTTAACCGGACAAGCATCAGCATCTACAACAATTGTTGGTTGGCTTGGTCTAATATGAAATCACCGCTCAATTTAAATTTCTTATACTGTATTATTATATACGGCAAAAGTATAAAAAATCCTGCCTTATGCCACTATGTCGTTCGCACATATTCCATAATTAAGCTCGCTGTCTCTTCAACAGCTCGATGTGATACGTCGATGACAACACAATCAAGCTTTTTCATAATCGTTTCGGCATAAAGCAGCTCTTTCTCTATACGATCTGTAGTCGCATAGGATGCATTATTCGGCAATCCGAGCGCCTTTAGCCTTTCCTTGCGTATAATATTCAAATAGGGGACTCCAATTGTTAACCCGATTATTTTTCTCTTAGAGAGCTTAAACAATTCATCCGGCGGCTTCAATTCAGGTACGAGCGGAACGTTTGCTACCTTAAATTTCTGATGAGCTAAGTACATCGACAATGGTGTCTTAGAGGTGCGGGATACACCCACTAGAACAATATCTGCCTTCAGCACCCCTGATGTATCTCTTGCGTCATCATATTTAACGGCAAATTCGACTGCCTCCACCCTACGGAAGTAATCCTCATCAAGCACATGATTTAGTCCGGGCTCTTGACGTGATTTTCGTCCAGTCCGCACTTCTAGCGTTTCGATAAAGGAACCCAGCAAATCAATCGCAACAACTCCGCTGGCTTCAGCAAGCTTCTTCATGCTGTCCCGTAGATGCGGGATTACTAGCGTATATAATACGATAGCTTCGTTTTGCATCGCTTGCATTACAATACGCTGCAGCCCTTCTTCTTCGGTAATAAATGGTGCTCTGCGAATTTCAGTATTTATCGGGTGAAACTGTGCGATTGCAGCTCGTACAACAAGCTCCCCAGTATCTCCTGCTGCATCCGATACAACATACACCACTACTTCTGGATTAACGCTTGACATGCTCGATCAACCTCCTGACGCATAATGTTCGAAGACAGTTGAATGCTCTTATAATCCAATTAACCCAATTACCATACTAGCTTCGAGAAATCAGCGATTATCGCTAAATCATTTGCAATACCGGCTAGCGTAGCTAAGCGGTTAGCTCTTACAGCCTCATCAGGCGCCATTACCATAACCTTCTCAAAATACATATGAATATACGGCTTCAAAGCAGATAGCGTTTGTAATGCTTTTTCCATATTGCCAACTTCAATTGCTTGTGTAAATGTTGGTCGCTGCAGCTGCCATTGCTTATACAATTCTGCCTCCGCTTCTTCAGCGAACAAGGTGGAATCTACAGCAGTTCCTTCAGCTTTCGAACCTAAATTACTTACACGATTAAATTGCTCCACCGTCAATTTGAATTCAGCACGATCAACTCCAGCAGCAAGAGCTTGGATAACTGTCGCACGCTCGATTGTAGAGCTCAGATCAGTGAACCCTGCAGCCATTACAGCATCTACCACATCGTAGCGAACACCTTGCTCAGACAATACGTTTTTAACACGAAGCGCGAAGAAATCAGCTAAATCTTTACGAATTTCTGCGGCATCCTTCTTCAGTCCACGCTTCTCGTGAACAGATAACGCTAGCTCATACAGCTCGTTCAACTGAAGCTTGAGTCCATGAGCCAGTATAATTTGCACAATACCTGCCGCTTGTCTCCGCAGCGCATAAGGATCCTGAGAGCCTGTCGGTATAATGCCGATTGAGAAGCAGCCTACAATCGTATCCATTTTGTCCGCTAAGCTAACAATTGCTCCTGTCCATTCTGAAGGGGCGTGATCTCCCGCGAAGCGTGGCTGGTAATGTTCATTAACAGCTTTGGCAACTGTATCGCGCTCTCCTGCTTTTCGAGCGTAGTCTTCGCCCATAATGCCTTGAAGCTCTGGGAATTCGTAAACCATTTGGGATACCAAATCAAATTTGCAAATATCAGCTGCTCGGCTTACATCCTGAGCCATTTGCTCGCTCGCCTTCAAACGCTGGCTTATTAGGTCCGCAGTGCTACGAATACGTCTTACTTTGTCGGCTACCGATCCAAGCTCTTCATGGTAAACGATATTTTCAAGCTTTGTCAGCGCATAGTCAATCGTAAGCTTGTGATCCTCTTCATAGAAAAATTTAGCATCCGAAAGTCTGGCGCGTAAAACCTTTTCATTCCCTTTTGCAACGAGCTCAATCGATTTAAGATCACCATTTCGCACCGTTACAAAATAAGGCTGTAGTTGACCGTCACTGTTAAACACTGGGAAATAACGCTGATGCTCACGCATAGAAGTAATAAGCACCTCTTGAGGAATTTGCAAGAAGGCTGGATCAAATCCGCCAAACAATACATTGGGATACTCGACTAGGAAAAGAACTTCTTCAAGCAAATCTTCCTTAATTGCAATTTCCCAATCTTTCTCCTTAGCAAGCTTATTAATCTGTGCAACGATTAGCTGCTCACGCTCAGTCACATCCACGAGAACATGCTGCTCACGTAATTTCGCTACGTATTGCGATGGTTCTGACACAACCGCATCTTGACCTAGAAAACGATGTCCGCGTGATACATTGCCAGTTTGTACGCCAGTAATTTCGAACGGAATAACCTCTTGGCCAAACAGCGCTACCAGCCAACGAATCGGTCTTACAAAACGCAGGTCATAGCTGCCCCAGCGCATATTTTTTGGAAAAGACATAGAAGTGATAAGGGAAACGAGACCTTCTGGCAATACGGAAGCAGTCTTTGCACCAATACTGCTTTTCTTCGCATAAACATACTCCACGCCCGCCAGCTCCTGGAAGTAGAGCTGCTCTGGCTCAACACCTTGACTGCGCGCAAATCCGAGAGCCGCCTTGCTCCAATTGCCTTGATCATCCTGCGCAATTTTACGTGAAGGACCTTTTGCTTCTTCATTCATATCCGACTGTTTCTCTGCTACATCGCGGATACATAAAGCAAGACGTCTAGGAGTTGCAAAAACGTCAACTTTACCATGCTCAATACGAGAGTCTGCGAGGAATTTCACCGTTTTGTCCTTAAGCTGATTCATAGCGCCCCGCACAAAGCGAGCTGGCACTTCCTCCAGACCAATTTCCAATAAGAAATCTTTAGTCATGCTGCTCCACTCCTTTCTTAAGCATTGGGAATCCGAGACGTTCTCTCTCCTCGTAATAGGTCGAAGCGCATTGGCGCGCTAAATTTCTTACACGAGTTATATAGCCCGTTCTTTCTGTTACACTGATCGCACCGCGCGCATCAAGTAAATTGAAAGTGTGCGAGCATTTCAATACATAATCATAACCTGGAAATACGAGGTTGTTGTTCAGTGTTTTGTTCGCTTCTTCCTCATACATATTAAACAAGGAGAATAGCATCGCTGAATCCGAAGTCTCGAATGTATATTTTGAATGCTCGAATTCTGGCTGCTTGAAGATGTCTCCGTATGTTACACCTTCTACCCATTCCAAATCGAACACATTTTCTTTTTGTTGAATGTAAGACGCCAGTCTTTCCATTCCATAAGTAATTTCGACAGCAACTGGATTTGCATCAATACCGCCGACCTGCTGGAAGTAGGTAAATTGCGTAATTTCCATACCATCAAGCCATACTTCCCAACCTAAGCCCCAAGCGCCTAGAGTAGGTGATTCCCAGTTATCCTCAACAAAACGAATATCATGGTCATTCGCGTCGATACCGAGCTGCTTTAAGCTTTCCAAATAAAGCTCTTGAATGTTGTCTGGGGAAGGCTTCAGCACAACCTGAAACTGATGGTGCTGATAAAGCCGATTCGGATTTTCACCATAGCGGCCGTCAGCTGGACGGCGTGAAGGCTCAACATAGGCTACATTCCAAGGCTCCGGACCGATTGAACGCAAAAAAGTCATCGGGTTCATCGTACCTGCGCCCTTTTCTACATCGTACGGCTGGACCAGGATGCAATTTTGTTCCGCCCAGAATTTTTGCAGCGTCAAAATCATATTTTGAAAATTCATCACAAAATCTCTCCTTCTACCTCATTTTTCTATTCGGTACTGCAATATTTCTTCTGGTTCAGCTGAGCGTTGACACAAGTATAAACGGCTGTCGCCGTCCAGGAGATCTATAAGCCTATTTATAAGTGAAAACTTATAAAGCCTTATACATACAAAAAACTCCCGTCTCTACGCCTGCTGCCAGACGTAGGGACGAGAGTTGTTATCCCGCGGTTCCACCCTACTTGGTTCACTCATTACAGTAAACCCTCTTTGCTTCATACGACTCCGGAGTGCCTATTCATCGATTTTGTCCATCTAGGCTTTCACTGTTCCCAGATCGCTATATTTGTCGACATATCTCGATTACTTTCTCCATCACTGCCCAATATTCATAATATGTTATTGTAAGTTATACTAAGCCATTTGTCAAATGATCTCTTAATACGAGTGATCTCTTAATGCGAGTTAACAGGCTTTTCTTTGCTTTTGTCGATAATATCCTTCATGCTTGCGTTACCCATCATGAGAACACAGAGGAGTGACAATTTTAATTTTTAAAGAAGCTTATCCAATTGATCAAGGAAGTTTCTAGATTTTAGCTGCAGGCCAAGATGTGTGTCCAATAGCTTACGCATACAAATTTTAAGCTCTGCTTTTGTCTCGGGCTTTACTTGAATTGTTCCAAGTCTTCGCATATCCATTCTTCTAAAGAGCTTTAACAGTCGGTAGGCACCATCGCCAAGCGCGATCGCCCCTGGATCCTTGCTCGTACATCTAGAACATAATATTCCGCCAGCATGAGGTGACAGCCTAAAGGGTCCCACAACATTGCCGCAGCTTACACATTCATCTAATTCGGGAGCATAGCCAGACAAATCTAAAATACGCATCTCATACAAATGTACGACGACCTGCGCGTCCTTTCCTTCCTGTAGAGCCGCAAAACAAGCCTTCAGCTGTTCAAAATGAAAGCCCGTCGCTTCATCATCCTGCAAAGACCGATCAGTAAGCTCAGCCGCATAGGCAGCATAGGCCGTCATATCCAGCTGTTCACGCAAAAGATGGTGAGATTCGATAATCTCACCATAGTTAAGCGTTCCGAGTCCACTGCTTCGAAAATAAACGAACTCTCCATATGTAAACGGCTGCGCGAGAGAAGCATGCTTGCTCTTCACTTTTTTCGCGCCGCGGATGAGAACACCCGCTTTACCGTTTGTTTTTGTGAGCAATGTCACAATTTTATTGCCTTCTCCGTAATCCATACTGCGAATAACGATTCCCTCGACACGATACAGCATACCGGTAACTCTCCCCCACACCCCATAACGGTTTTACGCCGTCCATGTCGGCGTATCCGTTTGTGCTAGCCACTCATCAGTTACATGAACGATGTGCTAGCTTGTCGTATCGTCTAAATCGATCCCCGTACTCTCTTCATCAGCTCCAGCTAACGTATCAGAACTATTTACCGAGCCTAGCTGATGCATTTCCTTGTAAAGCATGAATGATTCAACATCGCCGGTCAACGTAAAATACTTCCACGAAAAATCTCGCATTCGTATTCATCCTTTCCGCTCCCTGAAATGCTTCTCCAGACAACAATAGGATGCGATAAAAGACGAATGTCTATCCTTAACAATTTACGTCAGTTGCGGTTAATCATGTCTAAATCCTAGATCCTTAAGGACGCGATCTTGATTACGCCAATCTTTTTTCACCTTTACCCATAGCTCCAAAAATATGCGGGAGCCTAACAGCGCTTCAATATCATGTCTCGCTTTTTTACCGACTTCCTTCAGCAGCTCACCCTTTTTACCGATAATAATTCCTTTTTGGGAATCACGCTCAACAAAAATGACTGCTCCAATATAAACGATGCCATTTTCCTGAACCTTCATATCTTCAATCGTTACCGCAATGGAATGTGGTATTTCTTCACGAGTCAGATGCAGTATTTTCTCGCGAATAAGCTCTGAGCATACAAATTGCTCCGGGTGATCCGTAATTTGGTCAGCCGGGTAATATTGCGGGCCTTCAGGCAAATAACGTGAAAGCTGCTCCAGCAGTCTATCGATATTATTGCCTTTAAGCGCTGATATTGGAATAATCTCAGCAAAATCATGTAACGCGTTATATTGTGTAATCATCGGAAGCAGCTGTTCCGGCTCTACTTTATCAATTTTGTTCATAACCAGAAACACTGGCGTTTTAACTTTTTTGAGCTGCTCAATGATGTAGCGATCGCCACCTCCGAGGCCCTCTGAAGCATCAATCAAAAATAGAGCAGCTTCAACCTCTCTCAACGCGCTCTCAGCCGTTTGCATCATGTAATTGCCTAGCTTAGACTGCGGCTTATGAATACCAGGCGTATCTAGAAATACGATTTGGGTATCATCTGTTGTATACACTCCGTGAATTTTGTTACGAGTAGTTTGCGGCTTGTCCGACATAATCGCAATTTTCTGTCCGATTAGGTGGTTCATTAGTGTCGATTTCCCTACATTTGGTCTACCGACGATTGCCACAAAACCTGATTTAAATTTTTTGCTTCCACGATCATTTGCTTTAGTTTGATTCATTAGTTTGTTTAACGCTCCCCATTATCTAGTGACGCCGGAGTAAAAGCCCCCGGCAATATTGCTGATACAGTCGAGATTGACCATTGACCGCTCAAGTTGCCCATAATAACCGGCATGTCCGGCGCACAAAGCTCCACCAACACCTGCCGACAAACACCGCAAGGCGTTATCGGACCTTCTGTATCTCCTATAACTGCAATCGCCTGGAATTGTCCAGGGCGTTTACCATCAGCTATGGCACGGAATAAAGCGGTGCGTTCCGCGCAATTGGTTGGTCCGTAAGCTGCATTTTCTACATTGCAGCCATAATGAACATGTCCTTCATCGTCAAGCAGCGCGGCTCCCACTCGGAAATTTGAATAAGGAACATATGCATTAGCCATCGCATCTTTTGCGGCATTTAACAAGGTTGAGTATTGTGACGATAGTCCTTCATGAAGCATCCTTATCATCCCTCCAGCTTCTTAATATGACCTGCTTAGAACAATAAATGCCATAAGGGCGGCCCAATGATGAGCAGCCCGATGACAGCAGCCATTATAGCTGCAATTAAAACAGCGCCAGCCGCAACATCCTTTGCCGTTTTCGCAATTGGATGAATCCCCGGACTAGCGAGATTTACAACTTGTTCAAGTGATGTATTGATCATCTCTGCACAGATGACTACTCCTATTACAAGTAGAATAATCGCCCATTCCAGCAGTTCAAGCGATACGATCAGTCCAACTGCGCATACAACTAGGGAGGCGATAAAGTGAAATCGCATATGCCCCTGAGTACGCAGAGCAAAGGCGATGCCGGATAGGGCTACCGAAACACTTTGCATAAACTTACTCATTAGCGAGCCAATCCCGCCTTCTGTAATATTGCTTCCTGCTTCGTTGTCATTTCAGCTTCTGTCGCGTCATCCTGATGATCATATCCGATCAAGTGCAGAAACCCATGAACGAATAAAAATCCAATTTCTCGTTCTAATGAATGACCGTACTCCTCGCTTTGCGAAGCTGCCGTTTCAACTGAAATAATAATGTCTCCGAGCATACCGGAGATCGGATCCAGCTCATCCTCGCTCTCCACCTCAAAGAAGATGTCAAGCTCGTCTGTTCCATCCTCTTGCATCGCGAATGACAGCACGTCTGTCGGTCGATCTATGCCGCGATAATCTCGATTTAACTGATGAATTTCCTCATCATCAGTAAAGGTTAACGACACATCCCCCTCCGTAATTCCCTCTGCTTCGCCTGCCAGCTGAAGAAGCTGCTCGATTCTCGTTATCCAAGCCTCCGGAATTTCTATTTTTTGCTGGTCATTGCTCCATTCCAAACGTAAACTCATGCCAAACGCTCCTTTGTTTTCACATCATCGGGATATTCAATGCGAGAGTGAAAAATTCCGATGACACTTTCCTTAAGTGAATGTGCTATTTTATCAAGTTCCTTCATCGTCAAATCACATTCATTAAACTGATTGTCATCCAGTCTGCCTTTAATGATTTTGTGTATCATCGCTTCTACCTGTTCAACAGTCGGATTGTGCAAGCTGCGCACCGCCGCTTCCACACAATCGGCTATGCCCACAACAGCAGCTTCCTTCGATTGCGCTTTTGGACCGGGATACCTGAAATCATCTTCAGTAAAAGCAGGCTCCAATTCTTGCTCTTCTGCTTGTTTCTTAGCTTTATAATAAAAGAACTTAAGGGAAGTTGTACCATGATGCTGCTCTGCAATATCACGTATTGGCTTCGGTATATTATGTGCTTTCAGCATATCCACACCGTCTCTTGCATGAGCAACGATAATAGACGTGCTTAGCTTTGGATCAATCGTATCATGCGGATTTTCAATATTAGTCTGATTCTCGATAAAATAATTCGGCCGTTTCGTCTTCCCGATATCATGATAGAACGAACCGACACGGCATAACAAGCCGTCTGCTCCGATTACTTCTGCCGCTGCCTCAGACAAATTGCCGACCATGACACTATGGTGATAAGTGCCAGGCGTTTCAGTTAACAGCTTGCGCAGCAATGGATGATTAGGATTTGACAGCTCTACGAGCTTTAATGCGGACAAAATGCCAAATGTAACTTCGAAAAACGGCATCAAGCCGATAACGAGCACCGCTGTAAGCAATCCACTGGCAAATGCAAATCCAACGGAATAAAGAAACGGTATACGATCAAGATGTTCGGATAACATCAACAACGCTATTACCGCCAACGTCCCAAACAAGCTTACCATAATACCCGCTTTAAGTATCGTCGATCGCTGACTCGCTCTATGAATTGAGAAGATAGCCGCGAATGATACGACAATGATTACAAACCCATACTGAAAATCAAATATTTGATTTTGCCCGGTATTTAATATAATACTTCCCATAATCGCAAACAAAAATGAACTGATAATGGCAAGATGCATATCAAGCAACAAAGTAATCAACATTGTACCAAGTGCCGCTGGAGCCAAAAAGCCAGCATAAGGAGCCGCATCCGTTTGCGTAAATGAAATAATTTGAATCGTAATTGTGTTTATCAGAAATATAAGCCATAACATCAGTAATGAAGCATTGTTATATTTCGGCTTCACTCCATTAATGCTTCCCGATTGATGCAAATATGCATACAGTACGCTAATAAACATGATCGACAAAATAAGCAAGCCGGTTTGCGGCCAGTAATTTTTCTTATCCTGCAAAAGTGAAGAATCAACCAACAGCTGATAAAGATCGGCTGTTATGATTTGACCGCGCTTAACAATGAGCTCGCCTTCTTTAATGACAACGGGTGCCGTATTTTGCTTAGCTTGTACTTTAGCCTCATCAGTCAATTCCTTATCCATAAACTTATTCGGCATAATAGCAAATCTCGCAAGCTCCTGTACGATTTCCCTGCTTGTCCGGTTAGACAATGAGCTTGCATTCACGAGCTCTGCTACCTGCGTCCGAGCTGTCTCGGCCTCACGAAGCTGCTCTCCAGACAATTTTTTCACAATATCCCGAGCTACGATGCGCATCTCAGTAAGTGATTCAGCTGAAATTTTAGGAATTTTATAAAAAGTTTCTTCCGGGATCGTATATTGCTGCTCTTTGGCTACAATGGTCATTTCTTCAAGCAATGAATCGCTATATGTTCCTTTGCCTTTGTTAACCTTAACAAAATTATCAATATATTCCGAATAACGCCCTGGGATTTCATTGCGGTAAATATCGATTTTATTTTGAGTAGTCACCTGATCATCTTGATTTAATTGTTCAATCCGAACGAATATTTGGTCGATCAAAGCTTCATTGCGAAGAGCTACGATCGAATAGATCGGATCGATCCGATTCGCAGCATCTTCCTCCGCTTGTCTCGTAGCTTTCTCGTCTTTAATTTGAAAAGGCGCTTTGATATCCTTCTCGCTTGCCGTGCCTTCCTGGATATCATAGGTTTCTGGAACAAGATGCGGAGCTAAGCTGAAATAGAATAACAGCACAAACATAAACATCAGCACCCATCGAACGGCTGAGCTCTGCCTCCAACCCGCCTTAGACGGTCGCAAGTTCCCCTGTTTATCGGTCTGATTTTGGTTCATGCAGCAGACATTCCTCTCTAGGCTTTGTTTTCAGCATCCCAGTTATAGGCAACAATTATTTTTTGAACTAATGAATGGCGTACCACATCCTGCTCGGAAAATAAAATGATGCCTATCTCCTCTATGCTTCTCAAAATGCGCTGTGCTTCAATTAGCCCAGAATTTTTGCCGCGAGGCAAATCGATTTGAGTGATATCGCCCGTAATAACCATTTTCGAACCGAAACCAAGTCTCGTTAAAAACATTTTCATTTGCTCGGGCGTTGTATTTTGCGCTTCATCCAAAATAATAAACGCATCGTCGAGCGTTCGACCGCGCATATAGGCAAGCGGAGCGATCTCTATCAAGCCGCGTTCAAGCGCCTTAGCCGTTTGCTCCGGCCCTAACACATCATGCAGCGCATCGTATAAAGGACGCAAATACGGATCAACCTTCTCCTGTAAATCACCTGGCAAAAAGCCCAGATTTTCACCTGCTTCAACCGCCGGTCTAGTCAGCACAATACGTTTAACTGATCCTTCCTTAAGCGCGGCAACAGCTAAGACAACAGCTAAGTACGTTTTCCCTGTTCCTGCAGGACCAATTCCAAACACTATATCTTTTTTACGAATCGTTTGCACATAGTGACGCTGTCCAATCGTTTTCACGCGGATTGGCTTACCTCTAAAAGTTGTCGTTATGACCTTGCTAAAAAGATCGAGCAGTTCTTCAGCCTGCATAGACCTTGCTAATTCAAGCGCGTATACGACATCACGCTCCGATGGATTATATCCTCCTCGAACGAGCTGCAGCAGCACGTTATAGAGCTGCTCAAGTGATTCCACCTCAGATGTCGGGCCTGTAATTACAATTTCCGCTTCGCGTGACGTAATGGATGACTCTATCTGCTCCTGAATCAATCGTAAATATTTATCCTGCGGGCCAAGAACAGCAAGTCCCTCCACAGCGTTGCCAAGCGGTATCCTTACAACTTTCGTCTCAATTTGCAACAAACCTCAATCTCCCTGCATCTGGACTAGTGGCAATTCCTTAGTAATGGACTGCTCGACTTCAAAAAGAACTTTCATATAAACTTTACCATTGTCCGTCTTTTCATGCAAAACTTTTTCATCCCGTATAACAGAGTCCACACCTGCTTTTACTAATAGATCCGCTTTCGCTTGCAGTATCCCTATGTTCTTCGCCTCGGTTTCGGTCAGTGCTCGCTCTTCCAGCCGCATTTCCATAATCGTCTCTTTCATTCTGCCGATTGGAAGTGACCAATTGCGCCAAGCAACTTGCTCTTCATGCTGAATTAACTCCGAAGCTTCATAAGGGTTATCACCATAACCGCTGACTTGAAGCGCGCGCGAGCCTACAACTGCGTACCATTTCGTTTTTTTCTCGCCAGTATATACTTTTATCTTTTGCGTTAACGGTGAAGCTATGTTGAATTCGTACCAAACAAGTCCTCTTACGGATCCTTTAGCCACTACGGTTTTGGTATAAGCGTCCGCTCCGATCATACCCGATATTAATACTTGACCCTTCTTCACCCTCATATTCTTCCTTACTGCAGGATTGCCTGCTTCGGCAATAATATGGGTTACGACTGCATCCGTGGATGCTACTAAATGACGTGGGGTGTTTAAAGGCAGCTGATCGGGAACATTCATTTCAACGACTTGTATCGTAACCTTAGTGCCCTTTTTCTCAACGCCTACCCACGTAGCCCCCGGCAGCTTTTGCACAAGCCGTTTAGAGAGCACATCTGCATCCGTTAACCGGAATGACCACTGCATCGGATATAAGCCCTCTTGCTTGGCGACTAAGTGAATTTGCTCCTCTGTAAGCTTCACATTGCCTTGGACGTCCACTGTCCAAACAAGCGATGACAACATAAATATAAGGGCAAAAAACAAGACAATTCCTCCGGCAAAAAAAATCCGACGCTCCGCCTTTACAAGCATGAAAGGAAATCCGTTCCGCTTAACAACATGTACACGACAGCCTGTCTCCTTTAAATACGCGCGAAGCTCGAAAAAGTCGCTAACAGAAAGCTCGCACTCAAGCAAGCCATTGCTCGTCCATCGTATAGAAGACAGCTGCAAACCGCCAGCAAGCGCGCGGTTGACGAACTGCTCAGGTTGTCCACCGCGTATATGCACGGTAACAATACCTTTTAACCATTGTGCTCCTTGTACCTTCAAAACGTTCCCCTCCTGTACATGTCATTTCCTAATATCCCGCTCAATCCCTTGCTATGGCAGCAATTGAATGTTTGTTATTTGTCCCTCTATGAAAACTTCCTCTGTCCAAATCGTCCTTATAACTAGATCAAGACCCGTTACCTCTAACTGACCCTTGCTCAATGCTAGCCGTAGACTTTCGCTTGAAAAGTGTACGACTCCCCGGTGGTTTTCAATATAAAGCTGACGGTCGCCAATCATCGTTAATCGAGGCAAATCATACACGACATCATGCGGCATATCCAAAAGGTCAGCGGTTACTTTGCGGAATTTTCTTTTTATACGTCGCATACTCGTTTGTATGTCCCCCCTAAAAGTTTGCGAAGCAAACTTACTTCGAAAGCGTAAACCTAAAAGTTTGCGAAGCAAACTTACTTCGAAAGCATAAACCTAAAAGTTTGCGAAGCAAACTTACTTCGAAAGCATTAATGCATGAAATGCGTAATCCGAAATATTTGCTATTCAAAATAATCGTACTGTAACAAAGTATGCGCGACAGAGCGGTTTTATGAGGGACGGTTTATGTGGAAGCTTCGGAAAACAAAAAAAGAGCCGCCCTATAAGGTCGTAGACCTTTAGGGACAGCTCTGTTCATTTATCACCTGCGATACGGTCTCTTAGACCGAGGAGGTCCTAAAATTTCAGACCATATAATTGCTTTTCGCATTTCATCAGCTGTTACTTTATTTACTATACGATCCATCTCTGGCTTTAACGCTCTCTCACGAGCCGTAGACTGCGCTGCTGCTCTAGAGCTGTTATCCGGCTGTCTATCCGACAGAACTTCCCGTGGCGTCTCTATCTGCCGCTCAGGCTCTGTACGTACTTTGTAAACCACCTGAGGTTCAGCTCGTTCGGGAATTCGGTCCTCTTCATCGTATTCCCGATTAGTTGGGCTCTGAGACGGGGTCCTTGGCTGGCCACTCCCTCCGCCAAAGTCAGGCATCTGACTCGGCTTATTCTTTGCGCTTGCTTTGCTGTACAGAGAGGCCAACGCACCAATTATGATGATTACGATATAGATATTGTCCATCAAAAATTCAATGATTTTCAAATTGCCTTCACCTCCAAGGCGCAGCCACGCTGAACATAGTCAGCTGACTGAACATTCTCATTAGCGACCGTCTTTATGGTCGATCGAGCTATCAGTCTTGCCAATGGAGCTGCGCATTTGCGTATCAGCTTCAACATTTTTAAGGTTCAAGTAGTCCATTACACCGATTTTACCGCTTTTTAGCGCTTCAGCCATCGCAAGTGGCACCTGTGATTCTGACTCTACAACACGCGCTTCCATCTCAACAACCTTCGCTTTCATTTCCTGCTCATGAGCAACCGCCATGGCACGGCGTTCTTCCGCTTTCGCTTGAGCGATCTTCTTGTCCGCTTCGGCTTGCTCTGTTTGCAAATGCGCGCCGATGTTTTTACCTACATCAACGTCCGCGATATCGATCGATAATATTTCAAACGCTGTACCTGCATCCAGCCCTTTGCCTAGTACTGTACGAGAGATCATATCTGGATTTTCAAGAACATCTTTATGTGAGTTAGCTGAACCTACCGTAGTTACGATACCTTCACCTACACGCGCAATAATCGTTTCTTCACCGGCACCGCCGACCAGACGTTCAATATTCGCTCGAACCGTTACACGGGCCTTAACCTTCACCTCAATACCGTCTTTTGCCACTGCAGCAACGATTGGTGTTTCAATTACACGCGGGTTTACGCTCATTTGCACCGCTTGCAATACATCACGACCTGCTAGATCAATAGCAGCCGCGCGTTCGAAAATAAGGGGAATATTAGCTCGTTGAGCAGCAATCAAAGCATTAACTACACGGTCAACATTACCGCCCGCCAAGAAATGACTCTCAAGCTGATTGATATTCACGCCGAGACCTGCTTTTGTCGCTTTAATCAATGGATTAACGATCCGACTAGGAACTACGCGACGTAAGCGCATCGCTACCAGCGTAATAATTCCTACTCTAACACCTGATGCCAATGCGGATATCCATAGCATAATTGGGAAGAAGCTTAAAAATACAGACAGAACAATAATTGCTACAACAGCTATTATTAATACAGAAACCAACGGATCTAAATGCATAAATATAACCCTCCAGAGTTTATAATGGTTGTTTCTATTTTATTATTTCTTTCACAACAACCCAAGTTCCTTCTGCTTTGATCACCTTAACTGGACGTTTCGCATCCACAAACTCGCCTGATGTTACAACATCAATGCGCTCATCGCCAATTTGAACAGTTCCAGCCGGCCGCAGCGCAGTAATCGTTACTCCTTCTAAGCCAAGCAAAGAGTCTTTAACTTCCGCTGACAAATAACCTTCCTCTGTAGTCAGCTTATCTCTAAGAATAAATTTGTTCCAAATACCTCTCATTCGATTCATCCTCACAAAGATCGTTATTATAATTACGGCTGCAACAAGCGCAACCACAATGGAGATAAATGCGGTCTTAGGGTCGGAAGCTGCAATTACGACACCTGTAATCAATGATGCGCTCCCAAGGAGGCCCAATATTCCAAAGCTCGGCACAAACAACTCTATAATTAACAGACCTAAACCAAGTACAAACAGTACTACCGATTCTATTTCAGCAAATCCTGCCACATAGTGACCGAAGAAATAAAGGCCAAATGACAAGAAACCTATAATACCAGGGAAGCTAGTGCCCGGTACCAGCATTTCAATTACAATGCCAGCGATACCAAGTATGAGCAATATCGTTTTTACTATTGGATCTACAAGCCATCTTGCCACATTTTCCGCAATAGAGGGATTTATTTCGATTTGCGTGCGACCATCCAGGCCCAGCCAAGATACAACCTCGTCCACTGATTTCGCCGTATGGTCCGAATAACCAACCTTTTCAGCCTCGCTTGCAGAGAGCGTTAGAATTTCACCTTTCTGCTTATCTCTTCCAATCTTATCTTTAAGCTCTAGGGTTATACTCGGATCAACCATGGCTGCAGCAATTCGTTCATCACGCCCGTTTTCCTTAGCGGCATCCATCATTCTTGATACCCAATAAGAAATCGTCTTCGGATTGTCCGTTAATGTGCCAAAGCTGTCAACAACCGCAGCAGCTCCGATAGTGCTCCCAGGCTGCATAACAATCTGATCAGCGTTAAGCGCGATATAAGTACCAGCCGACACAGCCTTGTTTTCCACAAACGCAGTTGTTGGAATATCACTCGAGCGTATCAGGTCACCTATATCTGCCGCATTAATCACTTTACCGCCTAATGTGTTAACGACAAGTATAATATGCTCTGCGTTCGCTTCACCCGCTTCTTTAAAAGCTCTTTCCAAAAATGATTGAAGTCCCGACTCCACCGTTTGTTTGACGGGTACGATGTAGACGGCCGGTCCAATATCGGAAGCCGCGTTTGTTCGATCCGTTGATGTGCCGAAAAATCCTGCAAAAGTAACCAGAATTAATGCGACTGCGACCAGCAGCGAAGCAACAGAAAATTTATTTCGCCATCGTTTTATGAGCAAGAAGTGTCCTCCTTATTTCATGAATTATTCCTTAGTACGAATAATGGAATAAAATGTTTCACATTTTACTTCCTCCAGCTTAGTTGCTTGTACAGCATTATGTAAAAAAAACACCCCTATTACGGGGTGTTTTGTTAGTCCGAATGGTTAGTTATTGCAGAAGTTGCTGTACAAACTGATTTACTAGTTTACCGTCAGCACGACCCTTTGTTTTAGGCAATAGGGCACTCATGACTTTTCCCATATCGGCTTTGGAAGAAGCACCGAGTTCATGGATGGTCTGTGTTACTATCTCTTGAATCTCTTCTTCAGTCAGCTGTTCGGGAAGGTATTGACTAATAATATCAATTTCCGTTGCAAGACCCGCAACTAAATCATCACGGCCGGCTTTATTAAATTCTTGGAGGGAATCTTTACGTATTTTGACCTCTCGACTTAGAATATCAAGCACTTCCTTGTCGTCCAATGGACGCTTGAGTTCAATTTCCAAGTTTTTCGCTGCCGCGCGCATCATACGAATTACGGATAGCTTGAACTTGTCCTGACTCTTCATGGCTTGCTTCATATCGTCGATTAATCGTTCGCTCAGGTTCATTATGGAAGGATCCTCCTAAAACTTTCTTTTGCGCGCAGCCTCAGACTTCATCTTGCGCTTCACACTTGGCTTTTCATAATGCTTGCGTTTTTTCACCTCTGCTAGAACACCATCTTTAGCGATGGAACGTTTAAAGCGGCGAAGAGCAGCATCAATAGTTTCGTTTTTGCGAACTTTAGTTTCAGACACCAGTTTTCCCTCCCTCCGAAACAGACCGTCCAGAGCTATATCACGGTTTATCAAATTTTATTATATGTCAAACCAAAAGGCAGTGTCAACTTAGGTTATCTACCAATATAGGAGAAAGTTTTTTGCCGCCTAGCAAATGGATATGCAAGTGATACACAATCTGCCCTCCATCTGCATTTACATTGTTGATTAAACGATAGCCGGATTCAGCAATTCCTAGCTCCTTCGCAATCTGACGAGCAGCTGCAAACAAATCTGCCATTACGGCATCATCCGCGTCAGTGACGTCATTCATCGTTGCTATATGCTTCTTAGGTATAATGAGAATATGTACCGGTGCGGCAGGCTGTATATCGTGAAAGGCTACCACGGTATCGTTCTCAAACACCTTCTTCGATGGAATTGCGCCTTCGACAATTTTACAAAAAATACAGTCCATAAGGTTCACCCCCTATTATTTCGACTGTCTTTATCATATCGAAATTTATGACGCGCGTCCAATGCAAATACGCCGAATGGAAGGATCGACTCTTTTTTAATCGTCTTTTATCAGGAAGCAGTGAGCTTTGCAGATTGCTCGCTCATAACTTGCTGTACTTGATGAACGAGCTTCGTCCAATCCAGACCGCTCGATAAACGAATGATCGCGACACGGTTGTCTTTAATATTTGTGCTGAACTCGCTCATGATTTTTGCCATTTTCTCAAAGGAGCTTTTCAAAGCAGTTAAATATTCGCGTTCTTCGGCCTCTAACGAACCTGCATGGCTTCCAATCGCTTGCAAGGCATTTTGAGCATCGGTGACATACGCCAATACGAAGTCAGCTGATTGCATTTCAGAGCTCGTGGAAAACGGCTCCGCAAAAGCTGCTAGATCAGCGACTGCCTGTCCTTTTTGAACAATAGAGCCAATTAGAAACTTTGCTACTATGCGCTCCTCTGCCTGCTCACTTTGAAGCAATGCATCCAGCTGTGGAATCATTTCCTGAAAATATTGCTGAGATCCCACTGCCGCCTTAAAAATCTGTTCTCCCGCTTCAAAATTGTTCTGCTGCTTATTTTGCAAGTATTGCGAGTATAAAAATACATTACCAATTAAGCTAAATACCAGCACCAGCAAAGTAATAGGCAATGCAATCGAGCGTTTAACCGGTTGTATTCGATCCATTTTCACAGCATCCTTTTTAGCATTTTTTTACTTGGGAAGATCCTTATTCAACGGAACTGACTGTCCTCCATCAAAGAAGAAGACATGACATTCATTTACTTTTCGCCCAAGAATCGATTCAATCGCTTCCGCGTACAGCTCTAATTGGAAACGGTGCTTCTCTGCCGCGGCCGCCCATCCCTGCATAATTATTCGATCTGTCTTGTAATCGAGCAAAACGACACCATGCTCATCCTCAAACAAGCAGTCAATGACACCTTGAATAAGAATGGGTTCCGTCGCTAGCGTCTCATCAGCATCAGGGTATACTCGGCTTGCTTTGAACATACAGCTGAACGGAACTTCACGTCGAACCCAATTCGAACGCAGCAGTCTCTGTCCAAGCTCACTTTGGAAAAAAGCTGCGACAGCGGGAACATTTATAGCTTCAGACTGCTTTACCGTCAGCATTTGCGCGCCGATCATATTCTCTACCGTTCGTTTCAGCATAGCCTCATCAATATCAAGCGTTAGCGGAACATGCTGCATAAGCAAGTGGTTTACCGAGCCTTTTTCAGCAGCAGTGAGAGATACCTCTTCCATGAATGCAGGCCGCCTTAAGCGGAAAGTGAAGTTTTCTGAAAGGGTATTAAGTACAACATCCGTCGCGTTAATTACTCTATTTTCAAGAGGAGGCTCATCCATAGAAAACGCATCCTCGATAGCCTCGGCATGAAGTCTTTTCATTTCTGTTACCGATGTTTTCGCGGCAATTGACGCAGCCGCCTTATGCGGATACTGCCATTCTAAACGCGTACGAAGCTTCTCATCGACTTCCACATCATCGAGCAGTGATAAGGAGGTCACGGCTTGCAGACGCTCTGCCATGGCGTCACTGAACGCCTCATCCGTTTCCGCTGCAGCCGCAGCCTCTGTTGCGAACAAAGACGCCGCCACAATGCCTGCTTGCCATTCTGGCATTGTCTCATCATCAAGATTAAACGATTGCTGCAAAGAGAGTTGACGAGCTGCCATCGGGCCCAGCCAATCTATAAACGAACGCGCGGAAGCAACTCGGAAATCCGGAAGTATTCCGTTCGCGTCAACCGATGACAGCCACCTTTTGAGCTTGGCCTCGGCATCCGAAACCGTAGCGACAAGAAACATTTTCTCCTTTGGTCTTGTGAGCGCAACGTATAAAATACGCATTTCTTCCGCCAGCATTTCCATACGCATCGCTCGGCGTATCGCAAGATAGGGTAAAGTCGGGTAGCTAATACGGAGCACGGGATCAACAAAACGTGGCCCAAAGCCAAGCTGCTTATGCTTTAAGAAGGCGCTTCGTATATCTTGTTGATTAAAGAGCTTGCCAAGTCCAGCAACAAACACAACTGGGAACTCAAGTCCTTTACTCTTGTGAATCGACATGATTCTTACGACATCTTCTTGTTCTCCTAATGCTCTTGCCGTACCTAGATCGCCGCCGCTATCACGCATTCGTTCAATGAACCGCAAAAAACGAAATAGTCCGCGAAATGAAGTCGCTTCGTATTGACGCGCGCGATCATGAAGCGCGCGCAAATTGGCTTGTCGCTGAGAACCGCCAGGAAGACCGCCAACAAAGTCATAATAGCCCGTTTCTCTATAAATTTCCCATAATAAATCAGCAAGAGAGCCTTGTCTCGCTTCCCCGCGCCAGCGATCCAAGCTGTCTAAAAACAGAGACAGCTTGCGACGAGACTCTTCCTCCAAATACAAATCACCGGCAGCATGCAGAACGGCGTCATAATAAGTGGACTTTGCGGATTTAATTCGAATTCGCGCCAGCTCCTCCGCATCAAGACCAAACAGAGGTGAGCGCAGCGCGGCAGCAAGCGGTATATCCTGATAAGGATTATCGATTACTCGAAGCAGTGACAGCATCGTTTCTACCTCTACCGCATCGAAATATCCGCTGCTCAGCTCCGCATAAGCGGGAACACCGCTAGCTTGAAGCTCCTCAATGATGATGGGTGACCATTGCTGTGTAGCTCGCAGCAAGATGACAACATCCCGCCATTGCATCGGCCGACTCTCGCGACGCTTCCCGTCGTATATCCGATAGCCTTCCTGAATAAGCACTCTGAGCTGCTCGGCTATCCAGCGGGCTTCCAACTGAGCCACCTTCAGATCGGAATCGGATTGTGCTGCTGAAGCAGCATCCGCTGGATCCGCCTCATCACTTTGCTCTATAGCATCCGCGCTTTCGCTACCCTCATCAGTCTCATCATCCATGTCCGCTTTATTTAGTACGGCAAACTGTATCTTGTTGGCATCAGCTGTCTCTGATTCCGGATACGCAGCACCACACACTAGCTCAGCACGTTTATCATAGTTCATCTCAGCCACGTTCTCCCGCATAATAGCTCGGAATACAGCGTTCACGCCATCAACGACTTCAGAACGACTGCGAAAATTACGTGCTAAGTCGATTCGCAAGCCTCGATTTGAATCCAAAGGCGGAGAATGGATTACATCGTTACGAGAATAATAGGATTTATATTTTTGCAAAAAAAGCTTCGGTTCGGCGAGCCGGAATCGGTAGATGCTCTGCTTCACATCTCCGACCATAAATCGGTTGCCGCTCCCTTGGCGCTCGATCAGAGAAATGATCGCCTCTTGAACCATATTCGTATCCTGATACTCATCGAGTAAAATTTCATCAAATTGCTGCTGGAATTCAAGCGCCGCTATGGAAGGTTTCATGCTGGCCGGTGTTGAAGACGAATCACGCAATATGCGTAAGCAATAGTGCTCTAAGTCGCCAAAATCCAACAAGCCTTTTCCTCGCTTAGCTGCTTCATATAGCTGTCCGAACTCTATTACGAGCTCTGATAAAGCACTCATAAGAGGCCCTAGCTCCTGAAGCTCTTCCAAAAACTGCTCCGCAGAGCGTCCGAATAGCTCATCTGCTAATGTGCTGATCCCCTTTTTGGCGTTATCTCGTAAATCCTTTGCTTGCTCCTGCAGCGACTTATCGTATTCATCTCCGCGCATCGCCTTAAGTTTTCCGAATTGAATCGTTTGAAATGACTCCATCCACTGCTCCCACGGAGTCGTATGGATAAGCTCGTTTAAACGGTTCACGAGATTCAAATCCTCTTCAAACGTCGCCGCGTAAGGAGCTGGACCCGCGGGCTCCCGCGTTAGATCAAGCGCTTGGTGCAAAAGTGTCGCAGCACCTTCGAGTGCAAGCTGGATATCGCCTTGCAAGCTTTGAACCCATTCACTGTCTTGAAGCTCAGCTACTGTAGTTACGGCAAAAGCTTCTGCTGTTTGCCGCAGCCAATAATCAGGCCATGGATGGCTTTGCGCAAAATCATAGAGCTGCTGGACAAGTCGATATAGCGGTTCATCACCGCGCTCACCGCCATACCGATCCGCAAGTCGAAGAAAAGCGCCGTCATCGCCAGCACCCTCGTACTTTTGCTCAAAGAGCTGATCCAGCACATCAAGACGCATCAGCTCACTTTCGGTTTCATTTGCAATCCGGAAGCCCGGATCTAGTCCGATAAGCGGGTAATAGCGTCGTATAACATCAAGACAGAAAGAATGCAAAGTAGTGATGGACGCACGATTCATTAGAGCTAATTGTCGGCGCAAATGCTCGGATTCCGGCTGCCGCTCCAGCTCCTTCTCCAATGCCAGCCGTATGCGATCCTTCATTTCCGCGGCGGCTGCTTTCGTAAAAGTAGCCACGAGCAAACGATCGACATCGGAATTCGCTGAAATTTTACGAATAATTCGTTCAACCAGTACCGCTGTTTTACCAGAACCTGCTGCTGCCGCAACAAGTATGTTCGATCCGCTTGTAACGATGGCATCCCACTGATCGTCGGTCCATGTGCTATTTTCCGGCTTTGGTGTATCCTTTGCAGTATGCATCGTTAACTACTCCTTCTCCAGCTGCTGCCAAATGTCTTCCTTCGCCGGCTTATTCAGCTTCTTATATTCATTTCCGTCAAATTGCGAATCAAACTGGCATACCGCTTTGTAATCGCAATACTGACAAGGTGTTTTCGCGCCTAACCGATAGGGCTCGACAGACACCTCACCCGCTTGTATGGAGCTTCCGATACGTCCAATGGTCCTTCTGACAGATGAACGAAGCACATCCCATTGTTCATTCGAGACGACCGAGGAGCTGCTATAAAATGTACCGTCTCGCTTCAAAGCTAACGGCAATAAGTCGGAATAACCTGTGTCCAGCTCGTCATCCATTAGTCTTACCGTCTCAGCCTTCGCTGTAACGAGACCGCGCATTTTGAACCGCTTTAGTACTCGACCGCTAACCTCTTCAGCACTCATCCCATTGGAGAGCGCCAGCAAAGGATTGTGGACGTGGAAATATAAAACACCAGCCGGAGACGCTTGCTGACCTAGCCACTCAGTGCCATGTGTAATTATCACGTCCAAATACGTAAGCATCTGCAACGACAATCCAAACGCGACCTCCTCCAGCCTTAGCTGTGTGGAGCTTGATTTGTAATCGAGCACGCGAAGCAGCAAGCCCTGTTCTGATTGAGCCGCATCCACGCGGTCAATACGACCGATAATTTCAATTTCTCCACCATCCTGCAGCGGGATGATTAAGGACGGAAGAGTACCGCTCGGTCCAAAATCAACCTCCGTACCGACCATCTGAAATTGAGCCCTTCTTGCGTGTTCTCCTAACATAACAGCAGCTTGTCCAACTATTTCCTTCAGCTTGCGGGCTATATATTGAAATCTGCTGCTGCTGAGCAGGATCTGAGACTGAAGCTTAGGAGCAAGCTCATCAACCGTCTGTGCGGCTGCTGCCTTCAGTTCGGATGCCGGCATCGATCCCCATCGTTGACCAAGCCCGCTTGCAAGCCGGCTCAATGCCGCATGAAACAGCTGCCCAACATCAGGAGCGTCAAGACGATAAAGCTTCCGCTCCCGCAGCTTCAAGCCGTGAATGGCAAAATGCTGGAAGGGACATGAAACGAATCTTTCCATACGGGACACACTGACCTGCAGCCGATCTCCGTATAGCTTTCTAGCCGTATCCTTCGTCAGAAAATTTTCTTGATTCACATAGTTCAATGAGCCTGTAAGCAGCTGCAGCTTATGCTGCCATTCCGGTCTTACAACGTACCAATTGTATAAATCCCACCAAAAAGGCGCTATAGTAGAACCTTGCCGCCATTTACGCAATGCCGCAATCAAGTAAGACAACGTTCGCTGTGGATGAGCAACGAACATCCTCTGCTCGGATATCGACAAGCTCGGGAGCGGTTCCGCCGCTGTACTGCGAACAGGAATCCCCGGAAACAGCTGGCGCACATGACGTATGATTTCCGATGGCAGCAAGCTCTTTCCTTCCTCATCAGCCTGTGCCCAGCTCAGCCACAAATGACCGCTCGGCGTCGTTAACGCGTTATATATCATAAATCTCTCGTCGAGCAATCGCCTTCTAACACCTGGCGCCATCGCCATGCCGTCCTCTGCCAAGCGTTCCCGCTCCGGCTCGGTTAATATCCCGTCTTCCTTAACTCGCATCGGCATAACGCCATCATTGGCGCCTAATACGTAGCAGACTTTCACATGTCCCGATCTTGTTCGATCCATGCTGCCAATCAATACTTGATCGAGAGCCGGTGGAACGGATGCCAGCTTTAAGCTGTCCAGCCCCGCCTCCACCATACCTGCGAACAATTCTGGCGTCGCCGTTTGTTGTCCTGCCAGTTCAACAAGCTGATCAAGTAGCGTCATGACACTGTCCCAAAGCTGTCGATGACTGCGAGCCCGCTGCGCTTTGCCTGCATCAATGTCCTGCTTGCTCCAGAACTCTAGGCGATCTGCTGCATTTGTTTGATCGAGCAAACGATATAGCGCTTCACACATGCCTTGAATGTTGTCTGCCTTCTTCAGCTTTTCGCCGAAACGGCGCAACGGCGGCACGACAGCCTCTCTGGCAGCCATCACAATATCGAATTCGCGCTGCGCTTTATCACTTATTTTCGTTTCTATGTCAGTGTCATCATCAAGTGACACAGGAACTAATGGATACCATCGTTTGAGGTCTAGCCATTTCCAGCCGTCAATTCCAGCGGCCAAAACATAGTTTTCTAGTAAATCGAACCACTCGCGCAGTAAGCTGCTGTCCATAGGAAATAACATTTCCGTTTTAACGCAGCGAAACACCGCATCATACCGCCAGCCGAACAATACCGTCTCCATAGCGGATCGGATAAATTCAACAAGCGGATGGTTTACGGCCTTTTGTTTCTGATCCACGAAAAACGGGATGCCGTAGTCGGCAAATACAAGTGAGATATAATCGGAGTAATCTTCAGCGTTGCGAACCATGACCGCGATATCTCGCCAGCGAATGTGTTCTGATTGAGCTCTGCGAACAATGTCACGTGCAACTGCCTCTACCTCTGCACGCCGATTGGCTGCTGCATGAAGGGAAACCCCGCATTGCGAGCTCTCCGGTTCCAGCATCGTTTTATTAGAAATAAGCATTGGAATTCGTTCGCTGTAGTGCTTTTCCAAATGGGCTAGCATCGGACTGTGTTGAAATCGAATCGGCGGCTCGTCACCAAGTACAGTTGGAGGGAGAATCGTTACATCGTGCTTAGCAGCAAGCTCTAATAGCTTGCTGTAAGTCTCCGCCGTAGGATGAAACAGCTCTAACTCATGCGGCTGCTCCCCTAGCTCGTATGTCCGATTTAAGGTTAGGGTAACCGTTATTTGAGCAGAAGATGCCATTAGAGCGCCTAGAGCTTCATACTCAGTCGGGGTGAATCCATAAAACCCATCTACCCAAATCTCAGCTCCTTGCATGGAAGCTGCTCCTGCAAACCCATTTTGCAAATAACGCAAATAATCCTCGGCGTCTATATATAAACCTGCGAGCTCTTGTTCCATTTGCGAATAGATCAGCTGCAAATCATGCAGCTTACGCTTTAGCAAGGTAGAATGGCCGACACCGTACTCTGCCGCATCTCGTTTATGCTGCAGAAGCTCCGCATCTATGCCATATCGTTTCCACTCCGTTAGCAGCTCAGCAAGACGATCAATAAAACCGGGCTGCTCCGCTCCGCTTTGAAACAACTCAAGCTGCTGACCGAGCCGATGGACAATTTTGTACAACAGCATATGCTTTCCCGTATCGCCTATCGGTACGAGCGCTGTTCCGCCTGTTTCCTGCATAACACGAAAAGCGAGCCTGCGGAAGCTGAGAGCTTGCGCTCTTATCGTACCGCTTAAACTGCCATTCTGAAGCAGCGCATACTCCGTCTGAAACGTAGCTTGCTCCGGAACGAGCATAATGAGCGGTGGTCCGTCAGGAGTGACTTGAAGCTGCTGCCTCATTTCTTTTAAGCATAAAGCTGTTTTACCGGTTCCCGAGCGGCCGATGACAAATCGAAGCGACATGTGCAACCCTCCCGTCTCTGCAATCTATAAACTTGTCTTTTATTTGCTTCTTACTTCAAAGATGGCAAACTTCAAATAATGACCTTCATTCACGCCGAGCAATTGCGGATGATCCTTGCCCGCTGCACGCCATTCGATTAACCGAAGCAGCTTGCCCGCATCAGTTGCCGCTTCCTGGATCGCTTCAAGAAACAATTCAGGACGCATGTGATAGGAACAGCTTGCTGTAACCAAATAACCACCCTCATTTACTAGCTTCAAGCCTTGTAAATTTATATCTTTATAGCCGCGGCTTGCACCAGGCACCGCGCTTTTTGTTTTTGCAAAAGCAGGAGGATCAAGAATAACGACATCCCATGTCCTGCCTGCCGATCCATCCTGCTTCTTCGATGTGTCAACCCCGCCGAGACCGCGCTGCTTCCGTTCCTCGTTACCCTTCACTTGTGCGCGCAAGTACTCAAACGCATCAGCTACGACAAATTCAACTCGATCTGTGAAACCGTTACGATCTACATTGCGCTTAGCCGTTTCAATGGCATGTTCCGATACATCCAAGCAGGTAACCTTCTTGGCGCCGTACTTGCAAGCATGCAACGTAAAGCTGCCTGTATGTGCGAAACATTCAAGCACCGTTGCGCCATCCCAGTAAGGGAATGTAACGATTTTTCCATTTGAATTGACTGGAACAAGATCTTTAACAGCTGTCTCTGTCTGAATGATATCACCGGCTGAGCGGCCCTCTGCTTCGGCTCTATCCATCAATTGGATTCCGCTGCGGCCGCCCCAGCCAGTCATTAGCGGAGCGATCGAAGCGCGATTCTCACGTTGGTCGAAGAAATAACCGGTTTTCTGTCCTTGGGCGATATCAACCTCAAGCTTTATACCGTTCTCCTCAATATCGATAATAGACGGACAGTCCCCGTATAAAACACCTGTACGCTCCTCTAAGCCTTCAAGCGATCGAACACTAACATCACTCCGCTCATAGATGCCGCGAGGCTTGAATACATCAATCAGCGCGTCAAGTAAGGCTTGACGCCTAATATCCATGCCAAGTGTCAATAGTTGAAGCACTAGCACATCGTTGAAACGATCAACTACGAGCCCTGGCATAAAATCCGCTTCTCCATATACCAATCGACAATCTTTGTCCGTTATGAAACGCTGACGGTAATCTAAACATTGTTGCAGTCTTGCACGGAAAAAATCAACGTCCATCTCCGCTATAGGCTTATGTGATACAATTCGAACCGTAATCTGTGATTTAGGATTCCAATAGCCGGTTGCTAAATAACGTCCTTGATGTGTAACCACATCAACCAAATCACCCGGCTTCGCTTCTCCTTCCAATCGTTCGATTTCACTAGCGAATATCCAAGGATGTCCTTGTTCTATACGTTTCTTACGTGCTTTTATTAACCATATTTTTGGATTGCTCATGTCGTGTTTCATCCCCTCAAGGTAACTGCTTGGCATGCTTGTCTTGCTATTAGCATATGTATACATACGCAACGAATCTTTTGCCATTCAAGAAGGAGAGCATCAAATGATTCATTCTATACTCATTCCTATGCTGCTTGGATTCGCTGTTTTTATGTGCGGTATGAAGCTGATGGAGCTTGCGTTATATCGCCTAGGCGGACCCTACCTGACCCGAATATTACAGCGTTCAACCGCAACTCCCCTGCATGGTATGGCCATAGGCACGGTAACAACCGCATTTCTTCAAAGCAGCACCGCCGTTACCGTCATAACAATCGGAATGGTAAATGCGGGTTTGCTTACGTTCCCTCGCACGCTTGGCATTGTTCTTGGCACCAATATTGGCACTTGTATAACAACCGAGCTAATTGGTCTCAATTTGAATAAGCTAGCTATGCCACTGCTGCAATTGTCTCTCGCGTTATGGCTAGTAACTGTACTGCTTGGAGAACTGAAGCTGATCCCCGCGCTTGAAAAAGCTCATTGGTTAGAAACTCTACGCTCTGTTGCTGTCGCTTTGTTTGGCTTTGGTCTGCTTCTGACCGGTATGACGATGATGCAGAGCGTCGGTCCCGCTGTACAAGAAAGCGATATGTTCGGCTGGTTTCTCACGAAGGCTCAAGATAGCTTATGGTGGGGGCTTGCCGCAGGCGCAATTCTTACTGCAGCCGTTCACAGCAGCGCAGCCGTTATTGTAATTATTATGGGTTTCGTTTCCATTGGTGCGATGCCCATAGAGCTAGGCATCGCTGTCGTCTTGGGATCTAATATCGGTACATGCGCCACTGCATTGCTAGCCTCGATTGGAGGTTCTAAGGCTGGACAGCTTGTCGCTATTTCTCACATTATTTTGAACGTCGGAGGAGCATTATTGTTTATGCCTTTCACTGGAGAGCTATCCGCCTTATCCAGCTGGATTTCATCGTCTCCTGCCGGACAAATCGCTCACGCTCAAACCATATTCAATGTATTTAGCTCCTTATTTGCACTTCCGTTTTGTTACTTAAAAACATTTCGCAAGCTAGATCCTGCAACCAATCTCAAACTCTAATCCGCTTGCAAGCCAAGCAATTGAAAGGCTCCTGCAACGATACGATGATTATTTTCATAGCCGGACTGCTTCTGCCGTCTCCAAGCTTCCCCAGGCTCAAACCAATCAACACCGCGAATCTCCTCTACCTGAGCCTGCAAGGAGCCGCCAACGGCTTCAACCAAATAATAATGAACCTCTTTGTTGATTATTCCGAGCGTATCGTGCTTATATTGGTATTTAATTTGGTCAATTGGAGCAATGATGACTCCTTCTAAACCGGTTTCTTCGACTATTTCCCGTAAAGCGGTTTGTTCAATCGTTTCGCCTGGCTCCATCTTGCCTTTCGGCAGTGAGACTTTACCATAACGGTCCTGGATGAGTTGAATTTGCAGCTTCCCTTGCTCGGTCCGACGGTACACAACACCGCCTGCAGAAATCTCCTTCATGTCCGTTTCCCCCTTGCAACGTTTCATACATAGTATATGCAGCAAAGGATTCCTCTATCTTTTCCTCAAGCGTAAACGGCTGTCGCCGTCCTTGCGGCAAAAGCTCGTTTCGCGATGAATTATAAGCCTATTATAAGTATGAAACTTATAAATTCTTATAATTTAAAGGAATCGATAATTAAAGGAATCCTTGCATTCGTAAAACTTTGGTTATCAGGCTCTAATCGCTTCTGGACGCTCCAACACAAACGTATGTGTATTCTCATCTAAAGCTTGCGGGCTATACTCATCAAGTACACGGACAAGCGTACCGCGGCATTCATTAACTCCAGCTTCAGTGATTTTAACGCGGCATAGTTTACCTATCAGTTCTACGGTACCATCAAATACTACTTGAATGTAGTTATCTGTATACCCCATTACTAATCCCGTTCCCGGTGCTCCCTTATAATCGCGTTCGGGAATAACATCAAGCACTTCACCGACATATTGCTTTGCATACTCCAGCTGCATCTTCTCAGATAAATCAATCAGCTTGTGGACACGCTCGTTTTTCACTTCTTCATCCACCTGCTCCTCCATCCGAGCTGCCGGCGTACCTGTCCGTTTCGAATATGGGAATACATGCATTTCCGCAAATTTAAGCTCCTCCATGAAGTGGAAGCCGCTCTCGAACATTTCTTCGGTTTCACCCGGGAAACCAACGATAACATCGGTAGTAATCGCTACGCCTGGCATCGCTTCATGCAGACGTTTAATCTTAGCTGCAAATTCTTCCGTTGTATATTTACGACGCATCCGCTTCAAGACAGAATTTTCGCCTGCTTGCAGCGGGATATGAAGGTGGCGGCACATTTTGCTGGAACGGTTCAAAACCTCAATCATAGCATCATCAATTTGGCTTGCTTCGATAGAGCTGATTCGAATTCGCTCAAGGCCTTCGATTTTGTCCAAATCCCACAGCAAGCTGGTTAGATTATAGTTTTCCATATCATCGCCATATCCGCCTGTATGAATTCCTGTCAGTACAATTTCCTTATAGCCCGAAGCTACAAGCTGTTTTGCCTGCTCAAGAACACTTTCCGACGCGCGACTACGTGATAAACCCCGTGACCATGGAATAATACAGAAGGTACAAAAATTGTTGCAGCCCTCTTGAATTTTCAAGAAAGCGCGGGTCCGTTCGGAAAAATCAGGCACGTCAAGCTCTTCAAAGTCGCGTGTCTTCATAATATTACGAACCGCGTTAACCGGTTGGCGGTCATCTTGAATTTGATTGACAAATGTCATTATTTTCTCACGATCCTGTGTACCGATCACAAGATCAACACCTTCAATCGCCATAATTTCCGCGGGTGACGTTTGAGCATAGCAGCCAGTTACGGCAATTACAGCATCCGGGTTGCGCCTAACAGCGCGTCGAATAATTTGACGGCTTTTCTTGTCTCCTGTATTTGTAACCGTGCAAGTATTTATTAAATAAACATCCGCATTCGATTCGAAATCGACCTGCTCATAACCTTCGTTTTTGAACAACTGCCAAATCGCTTCTGTGTCATAGAAGTTTACTTTGCAGCCTAATGTATAAAATGCGACCGTTGGCATAGTGGTCACTCTCCTCCCATTTCTCCGGATTCATATAATAGGCAGGTTAATGCTACGATACCTGCGGTTTCCGTTCTTAAAATTCTTTTGCCTAAACCAACTAATACTGCTCCAGCCGCTTCAGCCTCAGAGGCCTCACGCTCTGTAAAGCCTCCTTCAGACCCCACAATGAGCAATATGCGAGGAGAGTTTACAGTCTCCGATATGTTGCTCTTCGCAAGCCATTCTCGAACAGCGTCACGTATTCCTTTGCCATGAGCGGCGTCACCCTCGCGTTCGTAACAAAAAAGCGCCAAATCGAAAGCACCAATCGTCTGCATAAGCTCACGCCAGCTGCGCAACGGCTCAATACCAGGAATACGATTGCGATGCGATTGCTCCGCTGCTTCCTTCGCAATCTTACTCCAGCGATCTATACGTTTTGCTTCCTTCTTGCTGTCATACTGAACGATCATTCGCTCGGACTCAAACGGCGCGAACGCATAAGCGCCTATCTCCGTGCCCTTCTGAATAACCAGCTCCATCTTATCGCCCTTAGGCAAGCTTTGCGCAATTGTAATCGACCAGCTAGGCTCGCAGTCCGCGTTCATGCTCTCAGCAATATCTGCTGTTATTTTCGTAGGAAGAACTTCCCTTACTATAGCTAATACTGTACGCGACTGACCGTCACTTACAATAATCTTATCACCAGGTTTCATTCGCATAACCCGCTGCGCGTGATGGGCATCTTCACCAACTAAACGGACATCGGACTTGCCAAACTGCTCAGCAGCTACAAAATATCGTTGCATTGTGTATGTTCAACCACCCTTAAACAAATTCCATCCTTCATAATAGCATGTTTTAGGAAGAAAAATCTATGAGAAACCGTTCCCAGTCAAGTGGCGAAAACACAGCTTCACACATCTCGATCATAGAGAACATCGTCTTTGTTGAAAGATTTAAAATAGGATCCAGTGTCACTTCGCGAAGTGGCGGAATGAACACGAGCAGTAAAAAAATAAACATGCCCCATTGCACATTTTGATCCAGTTTGTAACGAATCTTGAGCGGCAATAGATCCGCAATAATTCTATAACCATCCAATGGCGGCAAAGGAATCAAGTTAAAAACAAAGAGCAGTAAATTAATCGTAATTAAATAATAGAAAAAATGAACATAAGCGGAATAGACTCCTACAGAACCCGCGTAGAGAACACCGGTTTCATTAAGCACATATAGGACGATCATCCCTACGAAGGCAACCAACAAATTGCTTAAAGGACCTACCGCAGATACAACAATCCCCATTAACCTAGGTCTCTTAAATTTGCTAGCCATTACTGGCACCGGCTTCGCCCAGCCAAATCCTGCAATAAGAAGCAGAATCGTACCAAATACATCTAAGTGCACACGAGGATTCAGTGTCACCCTGCCTGCTTTATACGCGGTATCATCACCGAACTTATACGCGCTGAATGCATGCGCAAACTCATGTACAGTAAATGCGATAATAAGCACTAAAAATATAAACGGTAAGTCCTCTAAAGGATACCATAAAAAATTACTCATTCACTCACCTGCGGCTTTCTAGCAACGAATGCAATCCAATCCTCGTCGCGGCGTTTTTCAACAATTTCAAAGCCAGAATCAATTAGTCCCGCTTCAACAATATCCTCTTTATTTTTGTATACGCCTGAAGCGATATAAATACCATTCGGCTTCAATGCCGCGTACACATCATCAACAAACATTAATATAACTTCCGCCAAAATATTGGCCACAACCAAATCTACAGGGAGCGTTACACGAAGAACCTGACTATCTCCAGTGTCGTTACTCGTTTCTCCTTCTTTAAGCACTCCTAGCAAATCACTTAGCTTCACTTCGATTCTCTCCGATAGTTGATTAAGTGACGTATTTTCCTTTGCGCTGGATACAGCTACTGGATCTAAGTCAAGTGCAAGAACACTCTTTACACCTAGCAGACAAGCACCAATTGCCAAAATACCAGATCCCGTTCCCACATCAATCATTTCTTCACCGCCGCGAACGACAGATTCTAAAGTTTGCAGGCATAAGGAAGTTGTAGGATGCGCTCCCGTACCAAAGGCCATACCCGGATCAAGCTCAATTATACGCTCGTTCGGCGCAGACTCATATTGTTCCCATGTTGGTTTAATAGTCAGCGTATCGGTAATGCGTAATGGCTTGAAATATTGCTTCCATGCATCCGCCCAATCATCGTCATCAACAACAACTGCCGAATAAACAACGTCACCTGGATCAATGTCAAATTCGCGAAGCTGTTCAACACGTGGCTTCAAAGCTGCAATCATTGCATCGTTATCCGTATCGTCCGTAAAATATCCTTTAATAATAGCCATTCCTTCAGGTATATCGTTAAAAGGAATTTCATACCATTGTCCAAAAGATGTATCACGCTGTTTATTCATCGTACCCGATTCTTCAATGGATACGCCGCCAGCTCCCATTTCATGCAAAAAGTTCGATATCATCTCTTGCGCTTCTTCCGTAGTTGTAATCGTTAGTTCATGCCATTTCATAAGTAGAGCCCTCCAGTGTTAAAAACCTAACAACTATTGTACACCAGAGTGGCACCTTTGCACAAAAAAATGAGAGTCCGCAGGCATAATGCCAGCAGACTCTCTTCATTTTAAGTAACTGATGTATGTCCGCCTACCTGGTGAATAAGATGAATGGCTCGTTCAGCTACCTCTTCATCCACGGTCGCGGTCAACATTCCACTCTCAGATAGACCATTCACATCAAACGCGCGTAACGCTTGTAATTTATGAAGAGCTTCTTGGGCAGCACTCTCTTCACTAAAAGTAGCTCGAATTTCAATAGGACTCAAAACAAATCCTCCTAAAAAGTTCAAAAATCCCAAACTATAAATAAGCCTGGATTGCCTTTATTGCTGCTTCGCTCTAGCATCTGCAGCAGCAGCGCGCGCTTGCGCTTCGCGGTCAGCTTCATCAGCAAATTCTTCTGAAAATTCAACATCTTCATTTTCAGCTATAGGTAAATTCGCGAAATTCACTTTCTCCATGCTGTTGTTGGCATTGTCATTATTGTTTTTGAAAGTCATTTTTTATAGCCTCCTATTGGTAGTTGAATGTTTTACTACCTGCATAGGATTCCTTTGCAATGCAGAAACTATACGAGTTGTGAAAAAAAAAAAACGTACCGGGTTATTCACCGCGGAACGCCTTTTTCATTTTATCAAAAATAGATTCATGATGCTCTTGATCGACATTGGAATTTTTGCTTAGTCCGCCGAATTGCTTTAGTAGATCTTTCTGTTCATCAGTCAGGCTAGTTGGTGTAACGATCGTTACCTTCACATGCTGATCGCCTTGACCATATCCACGCAGCTTAGGAACTCCTTTGCCTTTAAGACGGAAATAGGTTCCCGTTTGAGTTCCCGCTGGAATTTTCAGCTTCACTTTTTCTGTTAAAGTTGGTATTTCAACTTCATCTCCAAGCGCCGCTTGTACGAATGTGAGTGGAACCTCACAATAAATGTCATCATTCTCCCGCTCGAAAAACTCATGCGGCTTCACGCGGATAACAATATAAAGGTCACCTGCAGGCCCGCCGCGAAGACCGCCTTCACCTTCGCCAGTCATACGGATTTGCGCGCCATCATCTACGCCTGCTGGGATTTTGATATTAATTTTACGTTGACGCTTCACTTTACCTGCGCCGTGACAAGTTCCGCATTTTTCTTTAATGACACGTCCAGTACCGCTGCAATTTGTACATGCCCGGCGGTTAACCATACGACCAAACGGTGTGTTCTGTACTACCTCTTGCTGTCCGCTTCCTTTACACGTCGAACAAGCTTCAGGCTTCGTTCCTGGCTTAGCACCGTTACCATGACAAGTATCACAGGATTCCGTACGTGGAATTGTGATTTCGGTTTCTTTGCCAAATACCGCTTCCTTAAACTCTACAGTCATCGTATATTGTAAGTCATTTCCGCGCTGTGGAGCATTCGGATCACGTCGTCCGCCTCCGCCGCCGCCGAAAAACATATCAAAAATATCACCGAAGCCACCGCCAAAGTCTTGACCGCCTCCCCCCATGCCTTGATTCGGATCTACATGTCCGAAACGGTCATAGGTTGAGCGTTTACCGTCATCACTTAGTACGTCATAAGCCTCTTTGACTTCTTTGAACTTTGTTTCTGCATCAACCGCCTTATTAACGTCCGGATGATACTGACGAGCTAGCTGACGGTAAGACTTTTTAATTTCATCAGCCGATGCATCCTTGCCAACACCCAGCACATCATAATAATCACGTTTATCTGCCACCTGTTCTCACCTCCGCTGTTATTCTAAATTATAAGAATTTATAAGTTTCACACTTATAATATGCTTATAATTCACCGCGAAACTTTGCTTATGCCGCCAAGGACGGCAACAGCCGTTTACGCTTGTGATTTTATACGTATTTACGCGCAAAAGAGAGGTCAAAACCCAGGCAGCGCCTGTTTTTGACCTCTCCCCTCTACTTCTTATTTATTGTCGTCAACCACTTCATATTCAGCATCTACAACATTGTCTTTACCTTTTGCTGAAGCTGCATCCGGGCCTTCGCCTTCTGCACCTTGCTCAGCTTGGGCAGCTTGCTCATAAAGCTTAACAGATAGCTGTTGTACGATTTGAGTAAGCTCTTCTGTAGCTGCATTAATTTGCTCAAGATCGTCAGTCGCAAGTGCGGCAACTACTTTTTCTTTCGCTGCATTTGCTTTTTCAACCTCAGAAGGGTCTACTTTATCACCAAGGTCTTTGATCGTTTTGTCAGCGGAATAAACCAATTGGTCAGCGTTGTTTTTCGCTTCTACAAGATCACGACGCTTGCGATCTTCTTCTGCGTTTAGCTCAGCATCCTTCATCATTTGTTCAATTTCTTCAGGGCTTAAGCCGCTGGATGATGTGATGGTGATCTTTTGGCTTTTGCCTGTACCTTTATCTAGAGCCGACACGTTCACGATTCCGTTAGCATCGATATCGAAAGTTACTTCGATTTGCGGAACACCGCGCGGCGCTAGAGGAATATCATTCAAAGTGAAACGGCCAAGTGTTTTGTTGCCTGCTGCCATCGAACGCTCACCCTGCAAGACGTGAATTTCTACGCCTGGCTGATTATCAGCGTAAGTGGAGTACACTTGTGATTTGCTTGTAGGAATAGTCGTGTTGCGTTCGATCATTTTCGTGAACACACCACCAGCAGTTTCGATACCAAGAGACAATGGAGTAACGTCAAGCAATACAACGTCTTTCACTTCGCCTGTCAATACGCCTGCTTGAACTGCTGCACCAAGAGCAACTACCTCATCTGGGTTAACGCCTTTGTGTGGGTCTTTGCCGATCAATTTTTTTACAGCTTCTTGTACAGCTGGAATACGAGTCGATCCGCCGACTAATACAACTTTATCAATATCGCTGGAAGTCATGCCAGCATCGCTAAGCGCTTGACGAGTAGGTCCAAGCGTACGCTCTACAAGAGCAGCTGTAAGCTCTTCGAACTTAGCGCGAGTAAGGCTGAGCTCCAAATGCTGAGGAACGCCGTCAACCATTGTAATAAATGGAAGAGAAATAGCAGAAGTTAACGTACCAGAAAGCTCTTTCTTCGCTTTTTCTGCCGCATCCTTCAGACGTTGAACAGCAGCTTTATCTTTGGAAAGATCAATGCCTTGATCCTTTTTAAATTCAGCAACAAGGTGATCGATAATGACTTGGTCAAAATCATCGCCACCAAGCTTGTTGTCTCCGCTAGTAGCTTTTACTTCAAAGAAACCATCGCCAAGCTCAAGGATGGATACGTCGAATGTACCGCCACCAAGGTCATAAACGAGGATCGTTTGATCTTCAGTTTTCTCAAGACCGTAAGCAAGTGCAGCTGCAGTCGGCTCATTGACGATACGAAGAACCTCAAGACCTGCAATTTTACCAGCATCTTTAGTAGCTTGACGCTGGCTGTCGTTAAAGTATGCCGGAACTGTAATAACCGCTTGTGTTACAGTCTGTCCCAAGTATGCTTCAGCATCAGCTTTCAGCTTCTGCAAAATAATTGCGGAAATTTCTTGAGCAGTGTAATCTTTGCCATCAATCGTTTCTTTGTGGTTTGTACCAATATGACGCTTAATCGAGCTGATGGTACGATCCGGGTTTGTAATAGCTTGACGTCTTGCTGTCTCACCAATTACACGCTCGCCATCTTTCTTAAAGCCGACAACTGAAGGCGTTGTGCGGTTGCCTTCCGGGTTTGGTATAACGACAGCTTCGCCGCCTTCCATTACTGCAACGCAAGAGTTTGTTGTACCAAGGTCAATACCGATTACTTTACTCATCGTTTAAGTTCCTCCTATATCGTTCTTATCATTTTATTCTTATATAATAAAATTAGCCGCTTACTTTAACCATTGCGGGACGCAGAACTTTATCTTTCAAGACATAGCCCTTTTGTACTTCCTCCACAACAATGCCTTCCTCATGCTCATCGGATTCGACTTGCATAATTGCTTGATGGTACTCAGGGTTAAAAGGCTCACCGACAACATTCATCACTTTAAGGCCTTCCTGTTCCAAAATTTGCATCAGCTGACGTAAAATCATATCAACACCCTTAGCTAGTGATTCAAAATCACCATTAACCGATGCCGCAGCTACCGCTCGATCGAAATTATCAACAATCGGAAGCAGTTGATCAATTAGCTTCATTGAAGCGTATTGACCCAGTTCTTCCTTTTCCTTCATCGTACGACGACGGAAATTATCGAAATCCGCTTGCGCGCGTAGGTAACGCTGCTGGCTCTCATCCGCTTGCTTCACAAGTTCCGCATAACGTGGATCTTCGCCTGCTTCATCTATTACAGCTTCTTCAACGGATTGCTCCATTTGCTCAGCCGCCACTACTTCTTCAACCGCTTCAGCTGCTTCATTGTGCTGTTCTTTCGTACTCATGAATTCACCTCCTTAAAAATAAAAACTTAGCAATCTAAGCAATACTTAAAGTTTACAAATGCAAACTGAACAAAAAATAAGTTTATTTGTACCATCGTCCCAGGAAAGTCGCCATATCCTTGGATATGAGGTCAAGGAGACTGATTACTTTGCCGTATTCCATTCGTGTTGGTCCCAAAATACCAATCGTTCCTAGCGAATGACCGTCAATCGCATAAGTTGCTGTAATTAAACTGCAATCGCTAATTGCCTTATGGTCATTTTCTGTTCCAATGCGTACTTGTATACCCGAAGGAAGACCGGAAAACATTTTCATTATTGTCGGTGTTTCATCAAGCAAATCCAATATCGTTTTTACTTTGTCAACATCCTTAAATTCAGGCTGTGTCAGCATGTTAGTCGTACCGCCCAGAAAAATGCGATGCTCATCCTCACTCTGGAGAGCGTGATCAAGCACCTGCAATAGCTGCTCGTAATGCTCCACATGCCTTTCAAGCTCTTGCCCAATTTCGGTGTAAAGCTTCGCCCTCAAACGAATTAATGGAACACCTGCCAGTTTAGCGTTCAAAATATTTACGACTTTTTCCATGTCGTCCATTTTTAGCCCTTCTGGAATAGATATGGTTCGGTTCTCTACATGTCCGGTGTTAGTCACAATAATGGCAACTGCCGATGTTTGATCAAGCGGAACAATCCCGAAATGCTTCAATGAAGTGCTAAACATTTCTGGTCCCAGTAAAATGGATGTGTAGTTCGTCAAATTGGATAGTATCATAGCTGTTTGCTGTATGACCTGCTCCATTTGATTCATTTTATCTGTTACGAACGAGCGAACCATTCCCAGATCGTTCTCATCCACTTCGTTAAGCTTCACTAAATGGTCAACGTAGTAACGATAGCCTTTAGTTGAAGGTATACGTCCTGCCGACGTATGCGGCTGCTCCAAAAAGCCTAGCTCCTCAAGATCCGCCATTTCATTGCGAATTGTAGCCGGACTAAAGGCAACGTCACCGCGCTTCGAAATACTTCTTGAACCGACCGGTTCAGCTGAGCGAATATAATCATCCACAATCGCGTTTAAAATCATCCGTTGTCGATCTGTCAGCATTCGAATTCCCCCTCAAAAATGTGTGCATCGCTATTTCGGCTTTCCATCGTTAGCACTCAATCGGATCGAGTGCTAATCATTAATACAAAAATACCAAACCAGCTTAACGATTGTCAAGTCAGTTAGGCATTTTTAATGCTAATATAGAAAAATCACTCTCCCATTAGTCAAGTTTTTGCGCTAATGGGACAATGATTTGCAATTTAATAGGATCATTTCTGTTTGGTCAGCTCAACATTCTAAGAACAGCAATTTCATCGCACGCATGCTGCTTCGGGCAGTTGACGCAATCTTTCCACACTTTTTCAGGGAAAATTTCCTTTTCAACTACGGTGAAGCCGTTTTTTTCAAAAAAGGCCACTTCGTATGTTAATGCCATTACTTTCGGAATTTGCTGTTCTCTTGCTTGGTCAATCAATGCATCGACAATTTTACTGCCGATACCGAGTCCCTTAAAACCCTCCGACATCCCAAGCGAGCGAATTTCTACTAATTCCGTACCTAATCTTGTAAGAGCACCACAGCCAACAACCTCGTCCCCAACTTCTGCGACGATAAACGAATCGATCATATAATCGAGTGCCTCCCGGGTGCGAGGGAGCATGATACCTTTCTCAGCATAACCCTTAATCAATAGAAATAAAGTTTCAACATCCGCAGATGTTGCTTTTCTGCATACAACCTGTACGGTCTGCATGATCGCCTTCGCCTCCACCCGGTGCATGTAAATAAATCCAATGCATAATATATGAATAAATATACAACATGACGAATTAATTCTCAATAGTTTTTTATACAGTAAAGCCTATAAAAGATCCAAATACCTCATTGCCGAGCAAGACACCCTTATCGGTTAGTCGATAAATAGTGTCCTCGTCTGTTTGAATCCGTTCGAGCAGCCCATCTTTCAGCAATTTATCAATAACCGTTCCGAATTTACTTTCAAGTGTCTGTCCACCGAATTGCGCCTCAAAGCGCGATACAGGCACACCCTCAAGCAATCTTAGTCCTACCATCATGAAATCTTCCATCGCTTCATTTTCAGCCACTTCGAACGTTTCAAGACGCGGCAATCTGCCGGCAGCTGCTTCTATATACGGTGTAATGCCTTTTAAATTCACATGACGTGTACGATTGGCATAACCATGCGCTCCCGCACCTAGACCGTAATACGCCTCATTGCGCCAATACGTAGAGTTATGACGGCTTTCAAAGCCCGGCTTAGCAAAGTTGCTAATTTCATAATGAGTGTAGCCATTTTGCTTAAGCATGTCCAAAAGCAACATGAACATATTAAACTCCTCGTCCTCAGTAGGCAATGGCAGCTCATTTTTTTCGTATAGCTTATGGAACAATGTATTTTCTTCGACCTTCAAGCTGTAGATGGAATAATGCGGGAGTCCGAGCTCCATAGCCCGATCAACGCTGTCAGCTAGATGCTTTAAGGTTTGACCAGGCAGTCCAAACATCAAATCGATCGACATATTCGTAAAGCCGACCGCTCGCGCATTTTCAAGACTGCGATAAACATCCTCTACACTATGAATACGTCCGATGCGCTCAAGTAATTCGTTATCAAATGACTGAACGCCAAAGCTGATCCGATTCACGCCGCCTTCACGCATAGCTGTCAACTTATCGATATCCGTCGTTCCGGGATTTGCCTCCATAGTAAACTCCACATCTGCCGCAAGTGGAAAATAGGTGCGAACCGACTTCAGAAACCGTTCCATTTGAACAGGTGTCAGAACCGTTGGCGTACCGCCACCGACAAATACAGTATCGATTTCTACTGGAGGCAGTTCACTAACCGATCGTTGCATCTCCATCTCAAGAGCATCCAAATACTGATCAACTGGCTGTCCCTTCAGCACGTAGGACGTAAAGTCACAATAATGACATTTATTTGTGCAAAATGGGATGTGTATATATAAAGCGCGTGGTGATTGCTTTACGATCATCAATGATTCCTCCTTTAAGCGTATTGAAAAGCAAGCGCAAACGATCTTTACGCTCTGTTATAGTGAAAACTAATAAATCTTTATATAGGAAAAAGGGAGAGCAGCGCCCTCCCTCATCCTCGTCCGTTTTAATCCTCGTCGATTTTGAGTACCGCCATGAACGCTTCCTGCGGCACCTCTACGTTACCAACCTGCTTCATACGCTTCTTGCCTTCCTTCTGCTTCTCAAGCAGCTTACGCTTCCGGCTAATATCACCGCCGTAGCATTTGGCAAGCACGTTTTTACGCATAGCTTTTACTGTTTCACGCGCAATAATTTTATTGCCGATTGATGCTTGAATCGGCACCTCGAACATTTGCCGAGGAATTAGCTCTTTCAGCTTCTCGCATATAATTTTCCCGCGATGATACGCACGATCGCGATGGACAATAACAGATAGAGCATCCACTTGTTCGCCGTTAAGCATAATATCCATTTTAACAAGACTGGATTTGCGGTAGCCTGAAATTTCGTAATCGAACGAAGCATATCCCTTCGTGCTCGACTTTAGCTGATCAAAGAAATCATAAACGATTTCAGATAACGGCACTTGATAAGTCAGAGTTACTCGATTCGTATCCAAATATTCCATATTAACGAATTCACCGCGTTTGCCTTGGCATAGCTCCATTATAGTACCTACATATTGATTGGGTACAATGACACCCGCTTTTACATAAGGCTCTTCTACATAATCAAGCTTGCCTGCCTCAGGATAGTTCGAAGGATTATCAATTTCAATTGTTTCGCCGCTTGTCAGCGTTACTTTATAAATAACGCTCGGCGCTGTAGTAATGAGCGGTATATTAAACTCACGTTCAATACGCTCCTGTATGATCTCCATATGCAGCAAGCCTAGGAATCCGCAACGGAAGCCAAACCCTAGCGCTGTTGAGGATTCAGGCTCATAACGGAGAGACGCATCGTTAAGCTCGAGCTTTCCAAGCGCTTCTCGAAGATCGTTATAGTCCTGTGTTTCAATTGGGTACAATCCGCAATATACCATCGGATTAATCCGGCGATAACCTGGCAATGGCTCCAAAGCAGGTTTCTTCGCTTCAGTAATGGTATCCCCTACACGCGTATCCTTCACGTTCTTAATTCCGGCTACGACAAACCCTACATCACCTATAGTAAGCTCATCTACGATCGTCATGCTCGGTCTAAACACGCCGACTTCAATAACCTCGAATTCAGCCTCTGTTGCCATGAAACGAATTTTTTTGCCAGCGCGAATGCTGCCGTCCATAACCCGCACATATACGATAACACCTTTGTACGGATCATAATGCGAGTCAAAAATAAGTGCTTTAAGCGGTTGGTCTGGATCACCGACTGGTGCCGGTACTTTTGCAACAACCTGCTCTAAAATTTCCTTAATCCCGATACCTGCTTTGGCCGATGCAAGCACCGCGTCACTCGAATCAATCCCGATAACATCTTCAATTTCCTGCTTCACCCGTTCAGGCTCCGCGCTCGGCAAATCAATTTTGTTAATAACCGGTATGACTTCAAGATTGTTGTCTAGCGCTAAATAGACGTTAGCAAGCGTTTGTGCTTCAATCCCTTGCGCAGCATCTACTACGAGTAACGCTCCCTCACAAGCTGCCAAGCTCCGTGAAACCTCGTATGTAAAATCGACATGCCCCGGGGTATCAATCAAATTAAGAAGGTATTCAATACCATCATCTGCAACATAGGAAAGTCTTACAGCTTGCAATTTTATCGTAATGCCGCGCTCGCGCTCTAGATCCATTTTGTCTAGAACCTGCTCTTGCATCTCACGAGATGACAAAGCTCCTGTAAATTCTAATATCCTATCTGCTAAGGTCGATTTTCCATGGTCTATATGCGCGATAATGGAAAAATTTCGAATTCTTTTTTGTCGGTCACGTACGTCAGCCATGCCTAACCCCCACAAGTTCCAATAATGCTATTCATTCCTAGTATTATACCAGTTAAGGGGTCGCCCAGCAATGTGCATTCTTATTTCGTTAATCCATCAAACAGAGACACGACAAAACGGATCCCTTCACTTGAAACATTTTGCAGCATTCCAGAAGTGGAATCGGCGATTTTATTGACTGCAGGCTGCTCCCCCTCGAACGGTATACCATTCAAACGCTCGTCCTCCTTCGCTAATTCAGCAAGCCTCGCCAGACGCTTTATTTCTTCTAATTCCTTTTCCAGCTCTGCGATCTTCGCTTGCTGCTTGAGAGCCAGCCTTGTCGAGGTGTCGTTCGTTTGTCTCGGAGGCTCCATTTCCACATAGGCTTCACCGCCCTCGATCGGACCATATATGCGTTCAATGCCCGTAGAGGACATCTCAATTCCGTACAAAATAATAAATACTAGCGCCCCGCCCACCGCTGTCCATTTCAGCGCATTTCGTTTCATAACATCATTCCCCCTCGCTAATGATTCGCAATTGTAAGCAATCTTTCTGTTCCATCCCTATGCCTTTTCATCGGCCCAGTATAATTCAGCAATGACCTTAGCAAGCGCATCAGCAGTTCGGTAAGATTCCACCAACGTGTTATCTACGCCGCCGATCTCTACAAGCACGCTATCTTCTGCTAGCGATTGATTATATTCCCCATTGCCAGTCGCGGCCGTTTTGCCCCAGATTCCTCTTGAAATGCCTGGGTAATCTTTTTCTAAAGCCTGATGGATCTTGGTAGCGAATGCTTCATTTTTCTCCCAATTCGGATTTTTATGGCCGATAATAAAATAAACCTGGGCATAGCTTTTACCGCCAATATCGATAGTCGTATATTTCCGTTTTTGAGAATCACGATGAATGTCGAAGAAGAATTTCAAGTCCTTGCTGCTCGCGATAGCTTCCTTCACTGTCTTCATCGAATATTTATAAGACAGCTCCCATCGATATTTTTCAATCGTTGTTGGATAATCCATGTTCGAATGAAGAGAGCCTACACCTCGCTCCTCCAGTTTCTTTGCAAGCCGCTTTCCTACAAGCGTAATATTTTTGGTATCGGAATTAGGATCCTTCGATTTGTCTTTCAGTTCTGGATACCAGGATTCTCGATTGTGTGAATGATAAATGAAAGCGATTTTCGTTTTTGAAATTGTTGGCTTAGCTGTGCTCTCAGGCTTGACAACCTCTTCTCCATTATCTTCAGGCAAAGCTGCCTCTTCGGTTGGCGGTTTCACCGAACCATCATTCCCTGGATCAGTAGTACCCGCTCCGTCTTCTGTGCCTGACCCATCGTTAGAGTCATGCGGGATGGGCGCGTTATCCTCAGGCCCAACAGCCGTGTCTGTACCTATTCCTTTTCGAATAAGAAAAGCGTCATTCACACTCATCCCTGGCAATTCACCCGCCAGCAGACTCTTCGGATCACTTGGATTTATATCGGTTAGCGCCCGCATGAGAAAAGCGCTCATTTGCTTTGTGCTAAACGAATCCGTCTCAATGCTGCTCTGAAACGAAGGCATCTCCATCTCTAGCATATCCCCAAAAAAACCACTCGATACAGCAGCCGCAAAACCTTTCATAGAATTAACAGGAACGGTTGTTGATTGCTGATGAATTAAGCCTGCCAATCCGAGAACAACAAAAAATATCATAGAACTAAAAGAAAGCAGCGCAAATGTTCTCCCAGTAGACAGTATTTGCCTCATCCGCTTACTTTCTCTCCCGAAATCCAACAGCATAATAGTACGTTTCATTGATTTATTACCTCCCGATTCTCTATGCCTTCGGCTAAGTTACTATTAATTTATGAGAGTAAGAGAGTTCATAGAACCTGCTTGAACTGAAAGATTCAGAATTGCTAGATTTCACCAATCGAGAGAATGGTTGAAAATGAATATATGCAAAAGAAGCCGCCTCTTCAAACTGAGACGACTTCTTATTCAGGAATGCGCTGAGCTTTAATGCGTATAAGCTGCTACATTATCGGTATCAACCGCCTCATGAAGTGACGCGTTTAGTCCGCTCGCGATAATATTAGCTATGTCCTCAATGAACTCATCGATTTCCTTTGGTGTTACAAGCAAATCATGACCAAGCGGGTTCAGAACCTCCTTGACCAACTGCAGACGTTCGTTTTCGGCCATCTGATTCATTAAGCCAAAAATTTGATCAGTGTTGCCTTTTTGCGTTTCCATATGAGTTCGCATCATATCAATTGCGTTATTAACAATCGTTGAAGCGTATACTACCGTCGGCACACCGATTGCTATAACAGGCACACCTAATATTTCTTTCGTTAGTCCTTTTCGCTTGTTGCCAATACCCGACCCTGGATGAATGCCCGTGTCTGCTATTTGAATCGTTGTATTCACACGTTCAAGCGCTTTGGAGGCAAGCGCGTCTATCGCAATTACAACCTCTGGCTTCGTGCGCTCTACAATCCCTTGTACGATTTCACTTGATTCAATGCCCGTAATACCAAGCACACCTGGCGCAACAGCGCTGACCGGCCGATAACCAGGCGCCACCTGATCAGGCATCAGCTCAAAAAAATGTCTCGTCACCATAATGTTCTCTACTACGATTGGACCTAGCGCATCCGGAGTTACGTTCCAGTTACCCAGTCCAACGATCAGCACACGCGCCGTTTTGCTTATGGACAGACTCTCTAAAAACGTCTCAAAATGCTTAGCGAACTGGGTGGCAACCCGATCCTGCAATACGGTATCCTGATTGCGCAAAGCCGGCACCTCGATCGTTACATAACGACCCTGCATTTTACCGATCGCTTGGGAGCCTTGTTCATTTTGCACATGCAGCTGCGTTATTGTAATGCCATCATCCTCGGTCGTTTCGGATTGAATGCCCGGTATATTTCCGCCAAGCGGCTGTTCTGCTATCTCCTTCGCTTCAAGTGCCAGATCGGTTCTCACATTGTATAACTGCAGGTCAAGCTCGTTCACTGCTGTTCATTCTCCCTTCATGCAAATGTACTTTCGTTATTGTTTGCAAGAGCGCCCATTTCATACCTAAAATCAAACGATGAATTCCAATTGAGACAACAGGTGGTACTATTGCTTTTTGGGCAGGGGCATGATAATATATTTTAAGTTGTGTTGTCTAGCATTAAACTGAATGTGTACCGCTGTAACCAGTTTAGGAGGTGAATTCCATGCCAAACATTAAATCCGCGATTAAACGCGTTAAGACAAACGAAAAGCGTCGTGCTTTGAATGCTTCACAAAAATCCGCACTTCGTTCGGCCGTAAAGATTGCAGACCAAGCTGTCGCTGGCACTGATATTGATGCTGCTAAAGCAGCTCTAATCGCTGCAACGAAAAAATTGGACAAAGCAGTAACTAAGGGCCTGATTCATAAAAATGCGGCTTCCCGCAAAAAATCTCGTCTTGCTAAAAGGCTGAATGCTATTTCCGCACAAGCTTAAGATGGATTCAAAAAACGGCTTCACCGCTCTTAACAGAGCAGTGAAGCCGTTTTTTTGTATGCAGGAGAAAATCTAAGCACGCTGCTCTACTCCAAGAGACAGTAAATAAAGCTCTAGGCCGAGCGTTTTTTCGATAGCGCCTGTTTTCATTTTATAATCCAGTTCGGCTAACGAGGCAAGGAGCTTGCCCAGCCTAGGTACAGCGAACTTGCGGCTCTTCTCTGCCGCTAGCTTAACCGCATAGGGATGCAATCCCAGTTGTCCCGCCATTTGCTGGGGTGAATAATGCTGCTGCTCCAGCTCTTTAATTTGAAGCATAATACGTAACTGCCTGGCGATCAGCGCCGCTATTTTAATAGGCTCTTCTTTTCGTACGAGAAGCTCCCTATACAACCGTAAAGCACGATCAATACGCAGTTCTGCTATAGAATCAATTAATGCAAACACATCTTCCTCGACAGTTGCTGCTGTAAGTAAGGAAGCTTGCTCCAAATCAATGACGCCGCCTACACCAGCATGAAGACATAGCTTATCCACTTCTTGTGCAAGCTGCTGCATATTTGTTCCCGCGCGAACGAGCAGCAAATCAGCGGCTTCTGCGCTCATCGTACGCTTTTGCTCTGCCGCCCGCTTCATCATCCACTGCTTGAGCTGGGCAGCATCCAGCTCTGGAAAGGCCACAAGCGAATTACGCTCCTTCAGCACCTTCACCAACTTGCGCCGCTCATCAAGCTTCTCAGCAAACACAGCAAACACAATTACTGACGTTTCTGATGGATATTCCATATACTGGAGAAGCTTCTCCGGTTGATGCTGGATCTTCCCGCTTTCTTTGATACTTGCCGCAAGGACAGCAGCATCTCGAATGAGTACAAGCTTGCGCGGCACGAAAAATGGCAGCGTCTCCGCTTCCAATACAGCTTCTTCAAGAGCTGTTTCTGCTGTATCGAACTTTACAATGCCTAGCTCTCGTTCCTCTGCTGTAAACATGGCGTCTGTTAAGCTATCTATAAAATGCTGCAAGCGATAACGATCCTTGCCATATAATACGTAGATCGGTCGAAACCTTCCGCCTTTTATTTCCTTCAACGCTTCCTTTGAATCCATTTCATCACCTCATCATGACTATGTACAAATAAACGGCAATAAAGGGATGAGCCATTTGAAGGCATCATCCCTTTGTTCAAAGATCAGCTCGCACATGCCTCGCATGTTACGTTTCTTATCTTTTCTTCACGAAGCAAAGTCGCCCAAAGCATTTGGACGACTTGCTCGTTTCCACTTGCCGAGCATCTATATAAACATCAACAAGCAGGTCCATGGTACCTCCCTATTGATGGTCATACGACGTCAAGGCTTCGTCGCAGACATTCTCGCTACTTATACTATACGCGAAGCATAAGAATTGTGTGCGAATATCTTATTATTAATGCGCAGTCTTCTCGTTCTCGTCATTCCCGCTTGCAATATCAAGAACATATTTCTCAATTGCGCCTTGCTCCAGTTTGACCTCATAAAACAATTGCTTACTATCGTCTGACCAGACTAGATTGTCCAGCGTCCCATTCTTCCGAGAAGATTGGAGTACAGCGGTTTGATCGTCAGCTGTAAATATTATAACCTTGTAGTCTGCTACTTGTGCGATATACTTCCCATCCGGGGATGCAGCTTGAAGTTGATTTTTTTCAATCGTAAATCCCGTTAAGGGTGGATCTACCTGACCATTGCTAGTTCCTGATCCATTATTCCCTAAGGCTGGCAAATCATTAGATCCGCCTGAATTTTTCCCTGTATCGAGACCTTTTGTTGGGTCACTAAGAGCATCAAACTTTGAAATCCCAGCTTTTTCATCCGAGCTTTTATTTTGACTTGAGGTCATTTCCGGCTCTTGCGCCACGCTTTTACGTTTATCCATATTATCTGATTGACTTTCTGTTGATACCTCATTTTCCAATTCTAAGTTAGCTGATATTTTCATCTGTGCTTGTGGAGATGAAGAAGTATCCGCGTCATTTTTTGCTCCACTTGCACTAAACAACCCCGCTCTTCCTAAGTCCGGTCCATTACCCGATCCATAGGTTACAAGGAAAAGTCCTGCTACGATTCCAGCTGCTATCACTCCGCTCATCACTCGCATTGAAGGCCATCGGCGATTTTGAGTCTTGCGGCGGCGTGATAGAACTTCCGTCGCTTTAACGTCGGATTGCGGGGAATCCGTTCCTGCTTGCGACTGTTTAAGCAGCTCCAACCGCTCTAGCTGCGGCATAATGGCATCAACCAAGCTATAGCTGGGAATAACTTTAGGTAAACTAGTCAGTTCCGCGGATAGAAGCTTAAGCCGTTCGAACATGGCTGCACAGTCCGGACAATGTCTAGTATGATTTATCAAGACTTCTTTCTCGTGTTCATCGAGATCGTCGTCAAGCTGTCTTTGCATATACTCCATCACCTCTTGACAATTCATCCCCGGACACCACCTTTCTGATAATCATGAAGTAAAGTATGCAGCTGTTGCCTAGCTCTGAATAAATAAGACTTTACCGTGTTAAGCGGCAAATCCAGTGAATCAGCAATTTCATTGTATGAAAAATCTTGTAAATACCTAAGTACGACTACCGCGCGATGATGCTCAGGCAGCTTATCAATAGCGGTCCGAATATCTTGTACGGCATAGGCGGTCATCACCTCGTCCTCCACGTTCTGTTTCTCATGGAAAACCATGTCATGCTCATCTATTGATACTGTCGGCTTATTTCTCCGGAATTTATCAATGCAAATATTCGTTACAATACGTTGAATCCATGTTTTGAATTGTGCTTTCTCTTCATACGAGCCTATTTTAGTATAAATTCGGATTAGCGCTTCCTGAGCTGCATCAAGTGCATCCTGTTCGTTATTTAATATATAATAGGCTGTCCGATAAACATGCGTTTCAATCTCTCGCAATAGAGTAATTAATGCATCGCGATCTCCCGACTGAGCGGCTCGAATAATGCCCGGCTCCACCACGAAGGATCCCCCTCTCTTGCAACCATTCTGACGAACTGGTTACTATAAATGTTGCAGATAAAAGATAAGTTTCACTTAATTTTTTTTAGCGGAAATAGTTTCCTGCAAATACGTGCATTCAGTTCTGTGCAGATGCTTCTCATAACATATATTCATTGAGTTAATAAATGGATAATCCACTATTTTTTTAGAGGAGATAAAAAACGAACTCCACATTAAAGAATACCAAATTAATGATATTCCGTATATAGAAATCGTTTTATTCTCTTAAGTACAACCCTCTATTTGTCACTGTAAAACGCACCTCTCCATCCTTATCCGTTCGCCAATTAAGAACGCCTGCTTCCTTGATTCGCGCTAAAACATCTGGATGAGGATGACCGTAGCTGTTCGTAGCACTCACAGATGTTACCGCGCCAAGCGGTCTCCAATATCGCAGCCATTCCTCGCTTGTTGAGAAGCGGCTTCCATGATGAGCTACTTTCATAATGGAAATGGCAGACTCAGTTTGGCTCCCGTCTTTATCCTGCAGCTTCCTGACTAACGCTTGTTCCGTTTCACTTCCTATATCACCCGAAAATAAGAAGAGCTTTCCATATATATCAACGTTTAAGACAACGCTGCTTTCATTCTGATCCTCTACTGTATTGATAACTTCGTTCTGAGGAGCCTCAGGCCATAATACTTTCATACGCGAATCTGTATCCATCTCGAATTCCAAGCCTTCGTAAGCCTTATATAACGGAATGCGTAAATCATTCACTTGCCTGAGCAGCTCCTTCGCGTCACCTGCATCCTTTATTGTGCCGTTCCACCATACGCCGCGAACAGGAATCGTATCCAGCACCGCTTGCAGCCCTTTAATATGGTCGCTATCCAAATGAGAAATGACAAGAAGATCAATTTGCTGCACCCCTCTTTTCATAAGCAGAGGAACGATAACCTTTCGACCGACCTCAAAAGGGTCACTGCGTTCCTTCCATTCCTCGCCTGGCTTACGAAAGGAAATCGCCCCTCCTCCATCGATTAATATATGCTTGCCTCTTGGAGTCCGAATATGGATGGTATCCCCTTGACCAACATCCAGAAAGCTGACGATTGCCGTCCTATTCCATAAGTTAGGCTGATAAGCGTAAAAGAGCAACCCGAATGTGCCAATAGCGAGCATTGAGAACCCAAGTGCGAAGCTCCTTTTACTTCCATTTGCCTCTAAATAAAAGATAGCTTCCCCCATAGATGCTGTTGGCGCGGCTTCGACGAACCCAGGCTCAAGCGGCAAGGTCTCGTCAGCTATTATCGATTGATCTGAATATACAGCTAGAGAGTGCTGTGACCATTTTTTAAGCGTATAAAAAGCAGCTCCGAGCAGTACGAACCATGCAGCCACCCACCATAAAGGCGGAGAGGGCCATATGGAACGCAGCGAATCGACCTGTGACAGCCTATCAACTAATAAGAATGTCCAGTCATTCGCATAATGCGATGCGTAAGCGAGCAATTTGCCGCCTGGTTCCCAAGGGACCGCAATCATTAACGATACCGCCCCAAACGGCATAACCACGAAACTTATAAACGGAACTAGCACGAAATTCGCGAGCATAGATAAAGCGTGAAATTGATTGAAATAATAGATCGATACCGGAAAAGAAACAAGCTGGGCAACTATCGTAACAGCAGCCAGATCAAAAAGCGCCTTCCCTTTTTTCCATTGCGGCATCGCTCTCCTAACCGGTGGAACGCCAATAATTAATCCAATCGTAACGATAAAGGATAACTGAAAGCTAACATTTTCGATAAAGAAAGGGTCCACTGCCAGCATAAGTACTGCCGCCGCAGCAAGCAGATGCAAGCCATCCTTCAATTTCCCGAACCGTGCAGCAAGCAAGCCGAGAACGGCCATCACACCAGCCCGTACAACGGAAGGAGATCCGCCAGAGAGCAGCACATAGAGTGGAACAGAAAACATGAGGATAAGCAGTATTCTTTCGCGAGTCATACGCAGCAATCGAAGCAAACCGCTTAAGACGTAAATAAACACGGCGACATGCAAGCCTGATATAGCCAATATATGCGTGAGGCCAAGCCGCGAAAATTGCTGGAACTGCTCGGGGTCGAGGTCTTCGCGAATACCGAGGACGAGGCCCTTCATGTATCCGGACTGATCGGACGGATACAGTCTGTCGAAGCGCGCACCAAGCGCAGCGCGCGCTTGATCTACGCGGCCGAGCAGCGCGGCCGCGGTGAGCTTTTGGCCCGGCGCCGATTTTACGGCGGCGGTGCCCTTAGCTTTGAGCAGCCAATGTATGCGCTGGCTGCTCAGGTAGCGGCGGTAGTCGAAGCCGCCGCTATTGGTTGCACCAGCCGGCCGCGTTAGCTCGCCGGCAACGCGCACAAGGTCGCCGCGCTGCCACTTCGCGGCGACAGCCTGCTCCGGCTGCTCCGCAAGCCGGACATGCACGACCAAGCGCTCGCGGAGCTCTCGCGGCGCTGCTTCACCCTTGACGTGGACGCTATTCGCCGCCACGCGAAACATAACGCGGTCGCCGTCGACCTCCACCGCGGACACAATAGTGCCGACCGCTTCCGCCGCGTACGCAGCTTGCGGGCCATCCGCCTCAGCGGCGGCTAGCAGAGCCTGCAGCGCGGTCACATTGCGGGCATCCGCCCACATCCGTTCCCCTGCGGCGAGCCCTGCCGCAACCACGCAGGCAGCCGCCAGCGGCCAGGACGCCTGCCTGCACAGCGCAGCGGCCAGCGCCAGCAAAGCCAGCGCACCCGTCATAAGCACAGCGCCGCGACTGCTCAGACCCGCAGCCGCGGCGCTGCCGCAAACCCAACTAATTACGAACCAGATCAAAGGACGCCGGTTCATCCTTAACATATATTGCCCTCCTTTATTTCACTCTAGCGTCTCAAGACTGCCCTCACGCTCACTCAAACACTAAATCGAATTTTTTAACATTACCCCTATACAAAAAAAGAACCTCCAGCCGCATCAACCGATGCAGCTAGAGGTTCCTCCTCTGTTAGCTTTATTCATTATTAAAGAGCAATCAACACTAGGAAGTTATTTCCATATGATCTCCAGCGGAAGGCTCAAAAGACACCAAACAACGGAAAACAATACCCTTCTGCTCCATTAGCCTCTCGACCTTGTCGCTGTCCTTTTGATAGGTACGATGGTACACGATTTCAGTGACGCCGCTGTTAGCAAGCATATTGGCGCATGTCCAGCAGGGCTGGTCGGTTACGTATACGATTGAGCCTTCGCGGTCTGCTCGGTCAGTGAACATCAGCAGGTTTTGTTCAGCATGTATCGTTCGAATACATCGCTGCTTCTTAATCACCTGCTCCACTCCGTCGACAACCTTCACCTCAGCCTCCTCAGTCATCATGCATCCTGCCTCAAGGCAGTCCTGCACGCCCATAGGAGCTCCGTTATAAGCGGTGCCAAGCAGCTTTTTCCCTTGTACGAGCACAGCTCCGACATGTCTGCGAGGGCAGCGTGAACGAGTCGATACCATATAAGCGATATCCATAAAATACGTATCCCAATCCTTACGAAGGGTATCCTTAGTTTGGGTAGTCATTGCTTAAACTTCCTTTCTCGTGATGCATCTGTATTTCTAGTTGTCATTGTCATTTAAGGTAGCAAATCCATTATTATTGGCTTGCGGCCAATGCTTGCCCCAGATCCGCTAAAATATCATCGATTCCTTCTGTTCCAATCGATATACGAATCATTCCCGGTGAAACGCCAGCCGCTGACTGCTGCTCAGCAGTTAGCTGCTGATGCGTCGTGCTTGCGGGATGAATAATAAGTGACTTCGAGTCGCCGACATTCGCAAGATGCGAGAACAGCTGCACTGAATTGATGACCTTCTTGCCTGCTTCCACGCCGCCTTTAATACCAAAAGTCATAATCGCGCCTTGACCCTTAGGTAAATATTTCTTAGCGAGCTCGTAGGAAGAATGACTCGGCAATCCGGAATAATTAACCCACTCAACTGCTTCATGCCCTTCCAAATACTCAGCAACCTTCTGAGCATTTGAGCTATGACGCTCCATACGCAAATGAAGAGTTTCAAGTCCTTGCAGCAGCAAGAATGAATTAAATGGTGACAATGCCGCGCCCATATCACGAAGCAATTGCACACGCGCTTTAATAATATACGCAATCGGACCAACAGCATCCGTATATACTACACCATTATAGCTCGGATCCGGTTCAGTCAAGCCAGGAAATTTACCGCTTGCCTTCCAATCGAACTTGCCCGCGTCTACAATCACGCCGCCAATAGATGTACCATGACCGCCAATAAACTTTGTAGCGGAATGAATGACAATATCTACGCCATGTTCAATCGGACGGCATAAGTATGGGCTTGGGAATGTGTTATCGACAATAAACGGAACTCCGTTCTCATGAGCGATAGCAGCAACCGCTTCCAAATCAATAACGTCTCCCTTTGGATTACCGATCGTTTCCGCGAACACCGCTTTCGTGCGTTCTGTAATCGCTGCGCGGAAATTTTCCGGATTGGATGGATCAACGAATTTAACAGTAATGCCTAGTTTCTTAAGCGTAATCGCGAACAAATTATACGTTCCGCCATAGATGCTGGAGGAGGATACGATTTCATCACCGGCACCTGCGATATTAAGAATCGCGTATGTAGTTGCAGCTTGTCCGGACGCAACCGCCAAGGCTGCAGGGGCACCTTCAAGCTCTGCTACCCGCTTCTCGAATACATCCGATGTCGGATTCATAATACGTGAATAGATATTACCGAATTCAGACAGTGAAAAAAGATTCGCAGCATGATCTGTATCTTTGAATCCGAATGAGCTCGTTTGGTAAATAGGTACCGCGCGCGACATCGTAGTCGGATCGATTTGTTGGCCTCCGTGGACGGATAGCGTTTCTAGAGAGAGCTTGCGTTGTTCTGACATGTTTTAACTCCTCCTATACATTTTGCCTATCAAAACTAGTAATATAAGCGGAATCTATCAAAAGTCCGCTTCCTTCCATTCTCTCACAATTATGGACGAACGACAATATTTTCTTCGATACCTGCCAGTAATTTATTACCAATCCCTTTTACCCGCAGCAACTCATCAATTGAGTTAAAATAACCATTTTCCTCTCGATCGGCAACAATAGCCTCCGCCTTTGCAGGTCCAATTCCTTTTAGCAGATCCAGCTCAGCAGCCGTAGCTCTATTGATGTCCAGCTTCCCGTTTACGGTGGTCGCTAATTCTTCTTTCGAGCTAGAATCTTCAATTAAATCTTTAGTCTTCTCGCTTGCTGGTTCAACAGATTCTTGATCTCCAGCCCCGCCACCGCTCTCTGCTTCTTTTGAATCTTTTACATTCCCTTCCTTTCCCGAATCGTTTGCATCATTTGCATCTTTGTCTTTGACAATCTTCAGCTCGCTCGAAACGCCACTATCGTCAACATTCTCCATTGCAACAAGGGCTCTTTCCACCTCATCGTTTAAAGGAACCCATCGTTCTCCTTGAAGTCGCTTTGGTTCCATCAACGCGAGAGACAATAAGCTGACAGCTGCTAAAATACAAACTGTCGCTAGCAGAATGCGTTTTGCTGATAATCCCCATGCCGGTTCCCTCATGAAAGAGCAGCTCCTTTCAAATCGAAATATTCATTAACAATTTATTGACATATGAAACAAGTCCTATTGAATAAGGTAAGAGAGCATACAAATCGCTTCCTAATTTAAGGGAATGACCATGCTTCACATATGCGTTTCTCTTTTAGGTGACACTGGTTTTGCATGTGCAAAACCATATAGGAGGGTTCAGCATGAATGTCGGGTTTATCGGGACGGGCACGATGGGAAGCCTGCTCATAGAAGCTTTAATCGCATCAGGCGCTCTTTCGCCTGCTCAAATTACTGTCAGCAACCGCACTTTTGCAAAAGCGCAAGCATTGGCCGACCGTTATTCCGGCATAAGAGCCGAATATACGAACGCCGGAGCTGCTTGCGGCAACGATATCATCTTTCTATGCGTCAAACCGCATGAATTCAAAAAAGTCGTTGACGATTTAAAGCCTGTTATTACCTCGGACCAAATTATCGTATCCATTACAAGTCCGGTTCTGATTGCCCACTTAGAAGGAGAATTAGACTGCAAAATAGCAAAGGTCATACCAAGCATTACAAATTATGTATGGAGCGGAGCTTCACTCTGTATTTATGGACAAAGAATGCAAGAAGAAGATATGACTACGCTGGAGTCATTGTTATCTTACATTAGCGAGCCGCTGCGAATTGATGAGAGCTATACTCGCATAGTGTCGGATTTATCAAGCTGTGGACCTGCTTTCATTTCGTTCTTTCTCGAACAATTTGTAGAGGCAGCAGTAGATGAAACAGGAATTGGTCGCGAAGAAGCTCTCCAGGTAGCAAGCGCCATGCTGCTTGGAACCGGTTTGCTGCTCACACAAGGAGGACTGACACCGGCACAAGTGCAAGAAAGAGTCGCTGTTCCAGGCGGTATTACAGCCCAAGCACTCGCCTTGTTGCAGCGTGAAACCAGCGGTGTATTCAACCAGCTTATTCGGACGACACATTCCAAATTTAATGAAGATTTAACGAAGGTTTCAACTGCCTTTATCGTCGAAGAGGTGAACGGACAATAGCTGTTCTTCAGCTAGAGCCCGCTCACCTCTTCGGTTTGCGTTAATTCGCTACTATATTGACAAGCTTGCCTTTTACCGCAACAACTTTACGAATCGTTTTGTCAGCAATGAGCTCTTGCACTTTCTCTAGCTCCTTCGCCATGCTTTCCATTTCCGCAACATCCATGTCAGCCGCAATCGAAACACGATCAACAATTTTTCCATTTACTTGCACGACGATCTCTACTTCCTGATCGATAGTCCAAGCTTCTTCATACGTTGGCCAAGCCGCATAGGAGATAGAATCTTTTCGTCCCAGCTTCTCCCAAAGCTCTTCCGCAATATGAGGAGCGATTGGCGAGATCATTTGAACAAAGTCTTCCATCGCGCGTTGTGGAAGCACATCCGTTTTGTAAGCTTCATTGACAAAAATCATCAGCTGGCTAATAACCGTATTAAAGCGCAGGTTATCATAATCCTCGGTAATTTTTTTGATCGAGCGATGCCATGTGCGCTTGAAAGCCTCGCTGGTTTCGCTATCGCCAATTTTGGCATTCAAGCTGCCGTCCTCATTAATAAACAAACGCCATACACGGCTTAGGAAACGGTATGTTCCTTCAACACCGTTCGTGTTCCACGGCTTAGTCGCCTCAAGGGGCCCCATAAACATTTCGTACATGCGAAGTGTATCCGCGCCGAACTCGTTTACGATATCATCTGGATTAATAACGTTGCCGCGTGACTTCGACATTTTCTCGTTATTGTTACCAAGAATCATCCCTTGGTTGACTAGCTTATGGAATGGCTCCTTCGTTTGAACAACACCGATATCATAAAGTACTTTATGCCAAAAACGAGCGTACAGCAAATGAAGTACAGCATGCTCCGCACCGCCAATGTACAAATCAACCGGCAACCATTCCTTTTGCTTTTCTGGGGAACAAATTTCTTTATCGTTTTTCGGATCAATAAACCGCAAGTAATACCAGCAGCTGCCCGCCCATTGCGGCATCGTGTTCGTTTCGCGACGCGCTTTCATTCCGGTCTCTGGATCAATCGTGTTTACCCATTCCGTTACGTTCGCAAGAGGTGACTCTCCCGTACCCGAAGGCTTGATCGCATCAACATCCGGAAGCAGCAATGGAAGCTGATCCTCTGGTACAGGCTTCATGGAGCCGTCTTCCAGGTGAAGAATTGGAATCGGCTCGCCCCAGTAGCGTTGACGGCTGAACAGCCAGTCGCGAAGTCTGTAGGTTATTTTGCCTTTACCTTTGCCGGAAGCATCCAAATGCTCGATCATAGCAGCAATTGCATCTACATTTGTTAGTCCATTCAAGAAATCGGAATTCACATGCGGTCCATCCCCAGCATACGCTTCTTTTGAAATGTCTCCGCCTTGAACTACCTCGACAATCGGAAGATCAAATTGCTTTGCGAATTCCCAGTCGCGAGCATCATGGCCCGGGACGGCCATAATGGCACCAGTTCCGTACCCCGCTAGTACGTAGTCCGCAATCCAAATCGGTGTTTTCACGCCGTTCACAGGATTAATGGCATACGCGCCTGTAAAGACGCCTGATTTATCTTTTGCTAGATCGGTACGCTCCAGGTCACTCTTACGTGCTGCTGCAACCTGATAGGCTTCTACTGCTGCTTTCTGATCATCTGTTACTATTTTGGCAACAAGCTCATGCTCAGGGGCCAATACGCAATATGTCGCTCCGAACAATGTATCCGGACGAGTTGTAAATACAACCAAAGAGGCTTCATGACCATCAATCTCGAAAGTTACTTCTGCGCCCTTTGATTTACCAATCCAGTTGCGCTGCATATCTTTTATGCTCTCTGACCAGTCCAGCTCTTCCAAATCGTCAAGCAAGCGATCCGCATATTCCGTAATTCTAAGAATCCACTGGCGCATCGGCTTACGAACTACCGGATGATTGCCACGCTCGCTTAAACCGTTTATGACCTCTTCATTCGCAAGCACTGTGCCAAGCGCCTCACACCAGTTCACTGACACTTCAGCTACGTATGCAAGTCCTCTATTGTACAATTGTATAAAAATCCATTGTGTCCATTTGTAGTACTCAGGGTCCGTTGTACTAATTTCGCGATCCCAGTCGTATGAGAAGCCGAGTGATTTAATTTGTCTGCGGAAGTTGTCAATATTTTTGAACGTAATATCACGCGGATGCTGACCTGTATCTAACGCGTGCTGCTCCGCAGGCAAGCCGAATGCATCCCAGCCCATCGGATGAAGAACGTTGTAGCCTTTCATTCTTTTGTAACGAGATACGATATCTGTTGCCGTGTAACCTTCTGGATGACCAACATGCAGTCCCGCTCCTGAAGGGTAAGGAAACATGTCCAGCGCGTAAAATTTCGGTTTGCTTGCATCCTCTGTTGTTTCAAATGTTTTGTTTTGATCCCAATATTGCTGCCACTTCGGCTCGATAGCAAGCGGGTTATAGCCTTGAATTTGCTGTTCCTGACTCATGTGAATCCTCCTCAAAATATTTCACGCATTTAAACAAATAAAGCCTCTCGTCCCTAGCGATTAACGCTAGGGACGAGAGGCTTTTCTCCCGTGGTACCACCCTAGTTAGCAATAGGCATGCTTTGCCCATCACTCACTTGTCGCCTTTAACGCAGGCCAAACGGTACGTTTCATTATCGATGATCAACATTCGACAGTATTATCGCACAGCTCCAAGGCGAGATTCATTCCGCAGCAGGTCCGGCTTGCACCAATATCACCGGCTCTCTAGGCCTTGCTCACGAAACTACTGTTCCTCTTCAACGCTTATTATACATTAAACATGGTTATTCACGATTATAAAGATCCAGCCGCGCCATGTCAAGAGATCGGGTTAGGACGTACTCCTTCAATTCCCGTGTCCTGCCGCTCACCTAACGTAACAATTCTAACGATAATTAGAAGCAGAACGCTATGCAGTATAAGTCCAACAATGCCGTCTGAATATCCAAGAATAACAACAAGCAGCCATAATGCGATAGGAGGCAGTTGAATGATAAATAAAAGGATCAATATTAAAATATGCAATCCAACATTAACTTGCTCTTTCATTCTAGCAGGGCTAAGGGTAGTAACAAGCAGTGTGAGCCCTAGTCCCATCGATATTTTTCCCCAAAATTGAACGACTTCTCGTTCAGATCCCGCTTCAGGTCCGAGAAATTGAAATCCCAACAGAGCTCCATTTCCATATAAATATAGCACACCCGCTAAAATAGACGATAAACAAGCAGCTAATATGAGCCACTTTTTACTTCTCATGAGGTAGTTATAAAGCATCGGACACCTCCAAAAAATAATAGCTGTATCCACTATTACGAATCATTCCCATTATTTGTTGCGATCTTGTATGCTTTTATTCGCACCTGCGTTCCAACCTACGACTGCAAATACTATCGTTAAGCCAACCAGCATGACTAGTGATAGAGTCCACTCCTTCGTAAGGTCATGGAATAGACCAAATAAAAACGGTCCGGCAGCCGCTAATAAATAACCCATCGATTGTGCCATCCCCGACAGCTCGGCAGATTGTGTTGTGCTGCTTGTCCGAAGAACAAAAAACATAACCGCCAAGCTAAATCCTGAACCTCCAGCAATACCAAGCAGTATCATCCATACCGGTATAAGAGCTGCACTTCCGCCACTCAGCAGACCCACGTACGCAATGACGAGCAGCAATGCGGTCATTAGCGCTAGCCCGCGCTGACTCGCTTTACGACCAGCCAGCACAGGAATAATAAACGTAGCCGGTAAACTTACGAATTGCAGCAAGGAAAGCATCCAGCCTGCATCGACAGGACTCATGCCGCGATCATGCAGTATTTCTGGCAGCCAAGAAATATTTACATAAAAGAAAAAGGACTGAATCCCCATAAATAACGACACATACCAGGCCAATCCTGAAGTCCACAGATTAGTTTTATTTTTATAATTCATAATATGGATTGACTGATTACGACCAAGCCTGCGCACTTGGGGAAGCCAAGCGACTGTGGCAATAAGGGCAAGTATCGACCAGCAAGCAAGCATCCCCTGCCAACCAAAGCCAAGCTGCTCAGTAATCGGAATGCTAAAGCCAGAAGCAATAGCTGCTCCTAAATTCATAACTACAGAATATAAACCTGTCACAAGACCCACTTTTATCGGAAAATCACGCTTAATCAAGCTCGGCAGCAGCACATTGCCTATCGCGATTGCCATGCCAAGCAAAACCGTGCCTACTAGCAAAGCCGCAATGGAAGGCAATGATCGCATTAAGATGGCTCCTGTAAGTACAATCATAGCGATAAACAACGTGTTCTCCGTACTAATACGTTGTGCTATCCGCGGTGCTAAAGGCGATATAAAAGCAAAAGCAAGAAGCGGCAGCGTTGTAAGTAAGCCCGTTGTTGTGCTTGAAATACCTAATGATTGCTGAATATCAGACACAATAGGTCCGACAGCTGTAATCGGTGCTCTAAGATTAGCCGCAATTAGCAAAATACCGAGCATTAACAGCCAAGAGCTTGTTAAGACTTGTGGTGATGAGGTTGATGATGAAGCCGAAGTCAAATCTGATCTGTACTTTTTCACAAAAAAATCCTTCTTTCTCATGCTGGTTAGAATTCTAAGATGTGTTTTATTGAAAATAATATGATTAATTTTTCAATCAGTTTTAACTCTGTACCAATAGTCGTATCGCTGCGTGTAGCCAATTTTATCGTACAATCGGTTCGCAGGAGCATTATCCTTCACTACTAGCAGGTAGCCTTCTGTTGCGCCTTGTTTCTTGCCCCAATCTAAAATATTCAATACAAGCTGCTCTCCATAGCCGCGGCCCCTACTGTCTGGATCAGTCACGATATCATATAAGCCGATCCAGCCCTGTTCAATTACGGCTAGCCCGCAAGCAACTGGCACTCCATTATCGTGCAGCACAGCAAAACATTTAAGGAGCGGAGAGAGCTCCATCATTTTGCGGGTAACTATTTTTTGCTGCTCGGTTAATTGGTTAAAAGCAGTGACCGCATCTATCCATGACTCGGTTAAATGCTCTTCGATCTGGATGTCCGAGTGAACAGGTTTGTTTACAACTTCTAGATGAATGGTCTTAACAAGTGTATGATCGATTTTTTCATAGGCAAGAGCATGCAGCTTTTCATCAAGATTCGATGGGTATACAAAGGGCGTTATTTTAAAAACAGTACGTAATTGCTGATTTGTATATAACTTTTCACATTCACTTATTTTCAAATCAAGCTCCAATTGATGGCCATAGATCGGATTGATTGAATTCGAGCGCTTCGTATAGCCTTCAGCAAATCGAAGCAGCCACCCGTCATAAGTAATAGTTTGCAAAGCTGGCCAACCATTGAGACTCATTTCTTCTATTCGAAAATGAAGCCGATTTTTGATTTGCCAGATATGATGCTGATCATGCCAAATAAAATCTTTGACGTATTGAGCAGCCTGAAAAGTGTGCCCGTCCGCATCTCTAAGAAGAGCTTCGAATTGCTCATCAGTCAGCTTCCATAGTTCATCTATGATTTGATTGCGAATCTGAACAGCTTGTTGAACGAGATCTGATACTGAAACGCTTTTACTGTATATTTTGGCAGCATCATTAAATTCATCATAATCCATATGCTTAAGCGTCAACGGCATATTTGATCCTAATTTAGAAACAGCGGTCTCATAGAAATAGCGATCCCACTGCAAAATATGTGCGGTTACCTCGCGAACAGACCACTTTCCCGGTGCAATACTTTGATTCCATACTTGTTCGTTGAACTTTCCTAGATCTGCTATAAAAGCTGTCCATTCACCAAACTCCCTCAGAAGCTCATCCCTGTTTATGACCATATGCCTATCCCCTTAATTATAAAATAGGATTATAATACAGACCTTTTAATAAGCCTTTTTAAGCAAAAAAACCGCTCATTGAGCGTTCAGCTCGAAGGCGGACAGTTTTCACTTGATGCCAAATCTCTCAAGTTGCTCCAGATGGTTCGCTCGAAGCAATACCTCACGCTGCTTAGGTCCGAATAAATCAAAGTGCGGATACTGTGATCTCTTATGAATATATCGAGGGTTTAAGTCGTTATCTAGACACCAACGGGACAGCTTATCCAAATCGGCACAGCCGACTTTCGTCACGGTTCTCATTCCAGGAAAGCGAGGATCAATCCAGAAATGTGTTAAAAAAGCAATTTCACGGCTTGCGACACTCGCCTTCCATTGCTCCATTTCCTTTCTTGTAATGCCAAATGCCATTGCGCCGCCACTCCTTAAAGTTTTGCATAGCAAAACTATCTTCGAAAGCATTAACTTTGGTTTTGCATAGCAAAACTATCTTCGAAAGCATTAACTTTGGTTTCGCTTAGCAAACTAACCTCGAAAGCACTATATTTGGTTTCTCGCTCCCCTATGGTTGTGCAACGATTTGTTTTACTCTGCCTACCTGACCATCTGTTAGACGAACCTTAATTCCATGGGGATGCTTTGGTGAGTTGGTCAAAATATCTTTTACGATGCCCTGTGTCAGCTTTCCCGTACGTTGATCTTGCTTTAACACGATATGCACTGCAAGACCTGCTTTGATCGCCGAACGTTCTGTTCCGTTCATATTTTATCATTCCTTTGCTGCTACTGATGTCGGTTTTAGCATATCATATATAAGGTTATGATGCACAATAAGGGGACAACTGTTATACTTAACGTCAAACGATGTAAACGAAATGAGGAAATGTACTAATGTCTACCGCATTCAGCGCTCTGGGTATATCGCCCAAGTTATGTGAATTGCTTCATCAGGATGGTATCACTGAACCTACTCCGGTTCAGAAGCAAGCCATTCCTCTGCTCATGAACGGGCAGGATGTCATTGCGCAAGCACAAACAGGAACAGGTAAAACCATTGCATTTGTGTTGCCAATATTGCAACGCATCAATGTAGAAAAAGAACAGGTTCAAGCTCTGATTTTAACACCGACAAGAGAGCTTGCCATTCAAATAACTAGCGAGCTAAAAAAACTGGCTCCGTCTGTTGGAGCAGATGTTCTAGCTGCATACGGCGGCCAAGATGTCGAAGCTCAAAATCGTAAGCTGAAGCGTTCGCCGCATATCGTAGTTGCTACACCTGGACGACTTCTGGATCATATGAGACGTGAGACAATCAGCCTCGGCAAGCTTCAAATGCTTGTTCTTGATGAAGCTGATCAAATGCTTCATATGGGCTTCTTGCCTGATGTCGAGAGCGTTATTACACAAACGCCAAAAGCGCGTCAAACGATGCTCTTCTCAGCGACGATGCCAGATGCCATTCGTAAATTAGCAGCTGACTATATGAAATCACCTGTTGATATTCGAGTTCGCAGCACGAACGTAACGCTTGATAGCATCAAGCAGGTTGTAATTGAAACAACAGATCGCGGCAAGCAGCAGGCGCTCGTACACTTGCTTGAGCGTCACCAGCCTTATTTGGCGGTTATTTTTTGCAGGACAAAGGTTCGCGCCAAAAAATTAAATGAAGCATTGCAAGATCTTGGCATTGAGTCTGACGAACTCCATGGCGATTTGACACAGGCTAAGCGTGAGCAAGTTATGAAACGGTTCAGAGACGCGCGTCTTCAAGTTCTTGTTGCAACGGATGTTGCTGCACGCGGCCTGGATGTCGAAGGTGTAACGCATGTTTATAACTATGATGTGCCACAAGATGGAGAGCTATATATTCACCGCATCGGCAGAACTGGCCGTGCTGGTCAAGAAGGTATGGCGGTTACACTTGCAACGCCTTACGATAAAAACACAATAATCCTTATTGAAGAAAGTATTAACGCTAGACTTCTTCGTCGCGCAATTGACAGTGAAGGTGTAGAGTCCGCAGGCAGCGTTCAACTGGGAACCTATAAAGCCAAAGCTCGCACTTCAGGCAATAATGATCGCCCTCGAAGCGGTAGTGGAGGACAGCGTTCCGACGCGCGACGCGGCGGTGGAGGCCGTTCTGGACAACAGGATCGCAATTCTAAGCCTGGCGGTCGCAGAGGCCAACGTGAAAACGTACGTCCTGCATCCGGCAGACGAAATGAACGAAATACCGATACTATCGGACAAGCAACCGACAGCTTAACCGAGAACACAGGTTGGGGTGCGAGTCGCGATGGCGCTGGTCGTCGCGGTGAAGGCTCTGAAAATCGCAACAGCACCGGTCGCGGTGGCGAACGCTCCGGTAATCGCGGCAGCGCTGGTCGCGGCGGAGAACGCTCTGAGAATCGCAGCAGCGCTGGTCGCGGTGGAGAACGCTCCGGTAATCGCAGCAGCGCTGGTCGCGGCGGAGAACGCTCTGAGAATCGTAGCAGCGCCAGTCGCAGCGGAGTCTCCGTTGACAGTCCTTGGACTGCAGCAAAAGGGAAAGCGAATATTAGCCCAGGAAGCGAGCGCAGCAGCTCTCGCGGTGCTGGTCGCGGCGGCAATTCACGTGGTGGTTCGCAGACTAGCGGACGTGGCAACACACGCGGCAGTGGCGGCAGCGGAAGTTCTTTTGGCAAGCCACGCGGTCGTAAGTAATTACCCTATAAATCGGGTACATCACATACACTCAAGCAGGCAAAAAAACAAAAATGGAGTATCAACTGACAACAGTTCGATACTCCATTTTTGTTTTGCTTGTGCTTGGTCTACGTTACTGACAGCACTATTTTCACAACGTTTGCATTAGATTCAATATACTCATGAGCCTGAGCCGCATCTTTCCAATCATAGACCGGGTCGATCACAGAAATCATTCTTCTATCATTTACGTGTTTCCTCAACACTTTTTCCATCATTTCAATCTCGTTGATGGTTGCTTCTTCTAGTTTAAAGCTTAATTTGTGGCTATAAGCTTGATTTTCACGCTTACAGATCATTTTCGGATTAGTTTTCGGGCTGTAAGCTCGATTTTCATGCTTAGAGCTCATTTTCCGATAACCAAATCGAGAAAATGGACGCTTTAAGCATCATTTTGGACCTCTGTCAAGAAAGTAGACACTCCTTAAGGGTATCAAACTAGTGCTTTATAGTATTGTAATTCGAATTGCACTGGCGATAAGTAATCCAAAGAACCATGGATT
>NZ_JBWDNM010000008.1:0-315634 GCF_056269185.1 Paenibacillus sp. J31R122 | reverse complement strand
CTCCAAATTGGTGTTTGACTTGCTCATTACTTTTTATCGCTTTTTCTAATGATCCGTTAGGATCGTTAGGGCAGTTTAATACTCGTTGTTCAGTTTTCAAAGAGCAATCTTGTCTTTCGTGTTTTGCTTGCCGTCCGCGTTTATCTCTCGGCCGGAATTAGAATATATCATGTATACTTCTATTTGGTCAAGCATTTATTTAAAAAAGTTTTATAATTATTAAAAACGCATATTTATAAGTGCAAAACATTCAAACGATAACTGTATATTATCGCAAACAATATCTTTTAATCAACCTTTCTATTGTTATAAACTAATAGCATACATCCAAATATTCTTAAGAAAACACTTTATGAAGGAGGTAGAAATGTAATGTCTTCAATGGAAATAAACCGTATCCGCTCACTTCTACCTTCCTTGCTCGAAACGAGCCGTCAACAATGTAAGCATGGTATGGTTGCATCTTACATACCCGAATTGTCTAAATCGCCGATCGAGGCATTAGGCATCCATATTCTAGATGCAGATGGTGATTCCATCTCTGCTGGTGATTACGGCCTGCCATTTACGATGCAAAGCATCTCGAAAGTATTTACTCTCATATTGGCTTTAATGGACAATGGCGAGGAAGCGGTATTTGACAAAGTAGGCATGGAACCAACCGGTGATAACTTTAATTCGATGCTTAAGCTCGAGCTTGTACAGCCCGGAATCCCTTTTAATCCACTTATCAACGCAGGTGCGATAGCTATTTCTTCCTTAATCACCGGCGACAGTCCCGACAATAAATCTGTTCGAGTATTAGACTTTTTCCGTTCTATTTCTGGGAATGACATGCTGAATTATGATCTGGATGTTTATCGTTCAGAATCGGAGACAGCTAATCTTAATCGATCGATGGCTTATTTTCTAAAAGATAACGGCGTTCTTGCTGGACAGGTTGAGGATGTTCTTGAGGTTTATTTCCGCCATTGCTCCATTAATGTCACTTGTGCTGATCTTGCGCAGATGGCTTTAGTACTTGCACACAATGGCGTCAACCCAGCGACGGGACAATCTCTCATTCCGCGCCGCTATGTCCAGATCGCCAAAACCTTTATGACAACCTGCGGCATGTACAACGCATCCGGTGAATTTGCTATCCAAGTCGGGCTGCCCGCAAAGAGCGGAGTTTCCGGTGGGATTTTAACCATGGTTCCTGGACGTTACGGCATCGGCATAGTCGGCCCTTCTCTTAACCGTAAAGGAAATAGCATAGCAGGCGTTGCTCTTCTGGAGTCGCTATCTCGTGATTTTGATTGGAGTTTATTTTAAATATCGACTATTACAATTAATAAGGGGCTGTCCACATGAGTCATCGACTCCGGGCAGCCCCTCTTTTCACTTCGCGCAGCTTAAAGCTTTTGATCGACTAGCTTAATATCTTTACTCAATACAAAAAACTGTTCAGCCTTATCTCGATGTTCATCGGTTATTTGTCCGCTTAGTGCCTTATAGGCAATGAATACCGCGGTCGCATCATCAACGAACCCGGCTACTGGCAAGAAATCGGGAAGGAAATCTAATGGCATGATCCAGTAAGCTAATGCTCCTACTGCAGTTACTTTAGCCTTTATCGGTGTTTTCGGATCAATAGAGCAGTAGTAGAGTGTAACAACTTCTTTAGCAAAAGGAACTTTCGCCGCGTACCGTTTTACCTTCGCCCAAAAACCTTCATTCACATATTTGGTTTGCTTATCATGGTCTCCGATTTTCTGAATCCACTTATTTATATCCAAATCCTTCGGCTCAACACTCTGAACGTTTGAGTTTAAGGAAGCTTCAATTTCGTTTTCAGATACTTCGTAGGGAACGGCTTCTTCTATAAGCTTATCTCCACAAGCTGAGCATTTTGCTTCAAACAGCTTGTCCACATGAACATCATTGTTACTTCCACAGTTTGTACATACAATGGTTGTCATGCTCCCACCTCCTTCGTCATATTCATTTATACTCCATTGCCATTCGAATAGTTTCAACCTTCTTCGCTAATAAAATGCATGTTACTCCTCGTTCAACAAAACAGGATCTAATTGCCCATTAAACAGTTTGCTATAAAAACCTTGCTCATTAAGCAACTCTGCATGCGAGCCTTTTTCTGTAATCGTGCCGTTTTGCAATACAATGATCTGGTCAGCCTGCTGAATGGTATTCAGTCGATGAGCAATAACAAAGCTTGTACGGCCTTCCATCAATCGATTTAATGCTTCTTGAATTTTAATTTCAGTCACTGTATCGATGCTGCTGGTTGCCTCATCAAGCACAAGTATAGAAGGATTAGCCAAAATAGCTCTTGCAATAGCGAGCAGTTGCTTCTGCCCTTGGCTTATTCCGCTCCCATCAGCTTTAAGCACGGAATCGTAGCCGCCCCGTAATCGAACGATATAAGAATGGGCATTCGCCAGCTTTGCTGCTTGCTCCACCTCAACATCCGTTGCGTCTAATTTGCCGTAACGAATATTTTCACGAATAGTCCCTTCAAACAAGAAAGGATCCTGCAGTACAAAGGCCATATGTGATCGCAGGTTCTCACGTTTTATCGTACGGCTATCATGACCGTCAATCATGATTCGACCGCTTTCCACATCATAAAACCTGCATAACAGCTGAATTAGTGTCGACTTGCCCGCTCCTGTTGGACCAACAAATGCTACTGTCTCACCAGGCATCGCCGTAAAGCTAACATGACTTAGCGTTGAAGAACGTCCGTCATAAGAGAAGGTCACGTCTTCAAATACGACAGCGCCTCTCACCTTAGTCAGCTCGATAGCAGCTGACTCATCCTTGCTCTCTTCTTCCTCACCAAGTACATCGAACACACGCTCAGCTCCTGCTACCGCGGATAACAGAGTATTCCATTGATTGGCTAAATCATTAAGCGGCCTTGTGAATTGCCTTGAATACTCCGCAAAAATAACGATAACACCTACTGACAGAGCTCCATTTAATACGAAAATAGCTCCTACACCAGCTATAATTGCGAAGCTCAAATTATTTAATGCATTCATGAGCTTCGGAATAAAGCCTGATATCGTCTGTGCCCAAAAGCCGGATACGCGAATGCGCTCGTTGCGTAAACGAAACTCTTCAATAACCGTTTTCTCCTGTGAAAAAGCCTTAACAATCCGCTGTCCGGATAAGGTCTCTTCAATATAACCGTTCAGATCGCCTAGATTGTGCTGTTGTGCTTTGAATAATCGACCGGTTTGCTTCGTAATCCATTTCATACCAAACACCATAACCGGAACAACTAGAAAAGTTAGCAAAGTAAGTAGAGGACTAAGTGACAGCATGACGGTTACTGTACCAACTAGCATAAGCATACTCGAAAACACTTGAATCACTGAGCTGTTTAATGAGGAGCTTACATTATCAATATCATTTGTAACACGGCTCATAAGTTCACCGTGCTGACGCTTACTGAAATAGGGAATAGGAAGCCGATGCAAATGCTCGAACAGTTGTAGGCGCATTCGATATACCGTCTGCTGTGATATCGTAATCATCCATATGCTTTGCAGCCACATCGTAATCGAATGAAGAACATAGACAATAGCCATCCCGGCTAGAAAGACAATAAATCCGCTATCACGATTAATTAAAAAATGATCAATCGCCGTTCCTGCTAAGTAAGGGCCCAATAACGAAAATGCTGAGCTGAGCAGTACCATCACGATGACCGCCGCAAGCCTGCCTTTATACTCGGTAAGATACCCCCACATCTGCTTCAATGTACGTGATGTATTTTGAGCTCTAGGCTTACGCTTTGATTTAGATGTGGTAGCATTAGTATCATACATATTAGTCTCTGTCCGCTCAGCCCTCGGATAAACGAAAGGATCTTTCCATTGATTAAGCATGGAACACACCTTCCTTCCCAAACTGCGACTTAAAAATTTGCCGATACAAAGTCGATTCCCGTAACAATTGCTCATGCGTGCCATGTGCGATCAACTTGCCATCATCCAACAGCAATATCCGGTCTGCTCCTATAGTTGTGCTTATTTTCTGGGTAATTAGAAAGGTTGTGCAATTCATTTGTCTAATCGCTAGCATTAAAGCTGCTTCAGTCTGCAAATCTAGAGCACTAGTACTATCATCTAACAGTAAAATAACCGGTTTACGTATAAGTGCGCGCGCTATCGTCAGACGCTGCTTCTGTCCGCCTGACAAATTTACACCTTTCTGTCCGACAATGGATTCATATTGGTCTGGAAGCTTCATAATCGTATCATGAATTTGCGCCAGCTTTGCCGCTTCTATCACTTCTTCAAAAGTGGCATTCTCTTTGCCCCACCTAATATTTTGCTCGACTGTACCTGTAAATAGCATTGTCTCTTGAGGAACATAACCGATATGCCTTCGTAACTGGTCAAGCTTAAATGCTCGGTTATCTGTACCGTCAACACTTACCGTTCCCCCATTGACATCATATAACCTCGGAATAAGCTGAATTAACGAAGACTTCCCTGATCCCGTAGCTCCCATAATAGCGATTGTCTCACCAGAATTTGCTTGAAATGATATATCATCTAAAACATGCTCTTGCGTATCTGGATATTGGAAGGATACCTGGTCAAAGGATACAAATCCATGACGAAGCTCTACCGCTTCATCACTTTCCTTCGCGTCCTCCAGATCGATAGCTGTAAGCAATACCTCTTCAATCCGCTGTGCCGACGCGCGCGCGCGTGAGAAGTTGACTATGATCATTGACATGATCGACAATGCCGCAGTTGTTCTTGTGGCATAGTTAACGATCGCCACAACCTCGCCCACGCTGGCTCCGTTCGTATCAAGCTCGAAACGCCCGAACCATAATACAGCCATAACGCACGTATTCATAACGAGCAAGATGATCGGCATCGTCGCTTCCGTCAGCCTCAGGGCTGCGACGGTACGGTCCTTCAATTGTCCGCTAGACTGCGAGAATCGTTTGGATTCGTGCTTCATTCGTACGAAAACTCTAACGATTCGCATCCCGATTAAATTTTGCTGCATGACGCCGTTAACCTGATCGAGCTGTTCTTGTACGGCCTGGAACAATCTCGAGCCTTTCTTTAGCACCCAGATCAGAAATACACCAAGAAACGGTACAGCTGCAGTCAGCCAGATGGCAAGCTTCGGATTGATAATAAAAGCCATACAGATACTGCCAATAACAAGTAATGGAGCACGCATCATAATGCGCAAGCCCATAAACACTGTATTTTGAAGCTGCATGACGTCATTTGTAAGTCTTGTAATTAGCGACGCCTCTGGAAAACGATTATAATTTGCGAATGAGAACGACTGGACCTTTTCATACAAACGCTCTCTTATGTCAAAGCCAAAGCTTTGACTAACATGGGAGGAGTAGAAGGAGCTTAAAATACCTACAACAAATGCAAATAGTGAACAGCCAATTAGTACGCTGCCCCAGCCCGCTACGATCGACACGTTGTTCCGACTGATTCCATCATCTATAATTTTCGAAATTATAAAAGGCTGCAGCAGCTCTACCATAAGCTCCATAAGCATGAGCATCAATGCAATACTAGCTGTGAATCGATATTTTTTTAGAAAAGAAAACATTGTGAGCATCGCATTTCCTCCGAGTGGTCTTTGGTCATATTATATCTGCTTTGGTCGGAAATGGCATTTTAAAATAATAACTAGTTCAAATTTCCTAAAAAATCTTAATTAATGATTGAGTTCATTCTCTTTTTAGAATACTATGGAACTATTAGCTTATAATTTATTTGCTTCAACACTACGGCAGGAGTTGAGTAACATGAGCAGCCATATACGCTCACTGGAAGATGCAGCCGGACATATAATTGATGTACTCAAAAACTTCCTAAAATTGAATACGATATTTTTAACAGTAAATGACGGATCTTTTAATCGTGTCTTAAAGGTACTTAATCACCAGGAAGATCTAATTAATATCGGCACCCCAGAGCTTCAGTACTACTGCAACCTCGTATATAATCAATCAAATTCCCTTCTTATTATTCCAAACATCTTAGAGGACAATCGGACCACCGCTTTACCCAATCGTGATCAGCTTGGAGCATGCTCCTTTGTGGGTATAGCCATCGAAACATTGGACAAGTCATCATTCGGCACAATTTGCCTTATGGACCGAGAACCCATTCAATTAGATGAGAATCAGCTTGCATTTATGAAATCCATGGCTACATTTTTTGGATATATCATTGAGCTTGAGAATGATAGCGTTACAGATAGCTTAACCGGACTGTATAACCGACATTATTTGAAGCATTTACATCAGAGCGGATCAGACAAGCAATTTAGTGTAATGTTCATAGATATTGATGACTTCAAAGATGTTAATGATTCTTTTGGGCATGATTTTGGTGATCTGCTATTGCATGATATTGCTGCAAGGCTTAAACATAACGTGAGAAAATCTGATATTTTGATCCGATACGGCGGAGATGAGTTCCTCATATGCTTTCAACATCTAGTTGACAATCAGGATATCCAGTTCGTTACAGGAAAAATTAAAGATTCCTTCATTGACCCCTTTATCATTAATGGTGAAACGATCACTATTAAAGCGAGCATTGGAATAAGTACTACCCCTGGATTCAGCTCAAGTCTGAAAGAACTAATCAAAGATGCGGATAATGCCATGTACGATATAAAAAATAAATAACTGATTAGATTTGAAACATGATCTCTTCCGTGCTTTGTCATAACCTTTGCCATCCAATCATACATATGATATGAATCGTATTTGCAAATACGGAGGGATGACAGATGAACCAGGATGAGATTCGCGCATTGGAGCGATCCATCGATGAAATAACAGAAATTGCACAAGGCTTTGGACTCGACTTTTACCAAATGCGGTATGAGATCTGTCCTGCAGATATTATTTACACCTTCGGTGCTTATGGTATGCCCACTCGCTTTAGTCATTGGAGCTTTGGAAAAACGTTTAATAAAATGAAGATGCAATACGACTTTGGCTTAAGCAAAATTTACGAGCTAGTCATTAATTCGAACCCCTGCTACGCTTTTCTGCTTGAAGGCAATTCACTTATCCAGAATAAGCTGATCGTCGCACACGTACTCGCGCATTGTGATTTCTTCAAAAATAACTCCCGCTTCAGTGTAACGAACCGCAACATGGTCGAGAGCATGTCCGCTACCGCGGATCGCATCCATCAATATGAGATGGATCATGGCACAGAAGCTGTTGAGAAATTTATTGATGCTGTACTTTCCATTCAGGAGCATGTGGACCCGACATTAATTAAACCTTACCAGCTTGATAAAGCGCGTTATATCGAGATGGCTCGCAAAGAAACGGAGCGTTCCTCCAAAATAACCCCACCACTTCCTTCGGTGTATGAGGATTTGTGGAACTTAGAGCCAAACCCCGATGCTGAAGCCGAGGAGGCTGCTCTTGCTGCCGAGCTTAAACGATTCCCTCCGAAGCCGGAGAAAGACCTCATCTGGTTTATTGAGGAATATTCGTCTGTATTAGAGGATTGGCAACGAGATATTTTGACGATGCTGCGTGACGAAATGCTCTACTTCTGGCCGCAAATCGAAACCAAGATCATGAACGAGGGGTGGGCTTCCTATTGGCATCAACGCATCATTCGAGAGCTTGATCTCACAAGTGACGAGACGATTGAATTTGCCAGTCTCAACTCTTCGGTTGTGCAGCCATCGCGCCATAGCTTAAATCCGTATTATTTAGGTTTGAAAATATTTGAGGATATCGAGAAGCGCTGGGATAATCCAACGAAAGAGGAGCAGGAGCGTTTCGGCCGTCAGCCTGGCAAAGGAAGAGAGAAAATGTTCGAGGTCAGGGAAAATGATTCCGATATCTCCTTTCTCCGCAACTATTTAACGAAGCCTCTAGTTGATGATCTTGATCTCTATATTTTCGAGAAGAAAGGTCCCGAGTGGAAAATTACCGATAAATCATGGGAGAACATCCGCGAGCAGCTCGTATATTCCAAGGTAAACGGCGGTTTCCCAAGCCTTATGGTGAAAGACGGCGACTTCAACCGCGCTGGAGAGTTGTACTTAATCCATCAATACGAGGGTACGGAATTGGATTTAAAATATGTGGAGCGGACTCTTCCTTACGTCGTGCAGCTTTGGGGCAAGAACGTCCATCTTGAGACGATGGTTGAGGATAAGAAAATTGTGTTTAGCTGTGATGGGAAGAAGACGAGCAGGAAGTTTGTTTAGTTAAATATATAAGTGGATCCATATGAAAAGACACCTCACAGGTGTCTTTTTTTGTATAGAATTTATAGTTTACGCTTATATAAATCTACTTATCTATCTTTGTGGCCGCTGAGGACCGTCACAGCCGGCACCGAGCTTTTACTATTGTTCCTAAGGAAAACCTGAAACTGCAGGTTTTTCATTCTATTGGGAGGTTTCGGGTGAAAAACCTACATATTTGCAACTTTGCAAACCGTGTTCCCCCACGAGAACCGGCTAGAACTCAATCATCTTAGACATTGCTTGACTAACCTGATATATGGGAACTGGTAAGAATTTGTACATTACTCTGCGTTGTGAACCTTAGTAAACTTAACACTAAGAATTCCATTTAGTTTATTATTAGCAATCACAATTACTTCATTTTTGATTTTCAGTGTAATGTTTTGTGCATCATCAATATATAATCGAAATTGCCAATCTTCGCGTTTATCTGTTGAATATTTGCTCGTTAAGAATTTCCTGAATTTATTAAAAGGGATGTTAAGTGTTGCATGAGGCGTTTGTTTTTCACCGCCTAATTTTAAAACAATGCCTTTCTTTTCCTTTTTGATTTTATTTCCAGTCGTTTTTGATAATGTAAACCTAAAGTGATATTCAAACCCTTTAGGCGGATTTTGATAATCTGAATACATTGAGAACTCCTGAGTTGAATAGTTGATAACAATTGAGTTCATAAGTTTCTGATATTGCTTTAGATAAGTTGCTTTATACTTTTCAACGTCAATTTTCCAATCTCCATTTAAGTCAAGTATATCTGAATTGGTTATGTAACGTGAGTTGATATGATCTCGATCTCTCTTACTTGTCTCGATCATGATCATATCCTCTACATTCCCCTTTACGGATGACTCAGACAATTCCCAGCCATTGGAGGTGAAATTAGCAGAGCCTATATACGCATTCTTCTCATCAAGTAAATAAATCTTGGCATGCAGATTTGGTAAACACCGTATTTCAAACCCTATCTGCCTAAGCATTTCCAAAGCCTTTATATCCACACTGCCTGTCACATACTCTATACCAGGTGGCACTGTGACAAGACATCTTTTTTTACTGTAGCAGGAAGAGCCTTTGTTAATTCCATAACAGCTGGCAAAGTAACATAAGGTGAGATAATTGTGATGGAACGGGTACAATTTTTTATTTGATCAATAATAGAGCTTTTAAAATTACTTCCTAATAATTGACTCATTGATACTAGCCTCCATGCAAAGAAATTCTTCGTACGCTGATAATTTGCAATATTCGACATGATTAGCCCAAAAACCTTCGAAATTTCTGTATTTTTAAATACTCCTTACTTTCATTTCACCCAACAAATAACGCAGGCTAAACTTCGAATTAGCAATGAGTATAACATCAAACACAAAAAAGCCGACTCATGTATGAATCGGCTTCTAATTAATATTTAAGATTGCGTTTCATTGCGCCATGTTTGAAAGAAGTAATCACATATCGCTCGCCCTGATCCAACACTTTATAGGACACAACATAACGATCGACGATGCAATAATTGGTGCTGCGATATTCACGCGATGGCATGATCGTTCCCATACTGACTACTTTTTCTTCCACCCGCCGAATTAGATTGATCTTATATTCCATCGTCTCTTGTTGTGTGTAATGATCGCTCTTGATCTGCTGGAGTCGGCGCACTGCCGTTTCGGTCCATTGAACAATCAATTACAATTCACCACGCTTTATCGCTTCAACCAGATCATCTGTCGAATAAACTTTCCCTTGCTTAATGTCTTTCTCAGAAGCTTCGATCATCTGTCTAATTTCAGGGTCTGAATCCAGGTCGTCAACGGGATTGTACACTTCATATTCCATACCTGCGATACGAATGAATTCTTTACGGTCTTTATGATAGGACTCAATGACAGTTCCATCAGGACCTTTTAGACTAAATTGCATGATCATCACCCTCCTTTATTCTTGAATTATATCATAATTAGCGTTGTGTCAGTACCATGTTCACGCTGACCGTTGTTATTTTCTGTTCCCCTTTTAATCAGTATTACCAGTTATAAGGAGCGTCTCACGTAACAAAATTCAAAGGAGGTTCAACTATGACAACCTCGGATATAAAGGCATTGGAGCTTCGGGAAAACAAAACATCAGATATATGAAGAAAATATAAGAGCTTTCCTCCCTCATATTCGGAACTGTTATGCTTGTCTAGCCCGAGCGGCAATGAGCGAATGGTTCAAAGGTCTTTAAGCAGTTTTCTGTTTCGGAGTTGCCTTGTCTTATGAAGTTTTTAAATCACAAAAAATATTCGTATACCGTAAGTTTGACGTATATAATTCTAGGAGTTGTTGATCTTTCATGATCGGATATGATGTTGATTTGAATTCAAATTCTTCGATTACGTTCATTTTTCATCAGCCTTATTCGTTAATGTGATAAGCATGCTTTTATACACTAAATACTATTGAATTAATAGTTGCCTAGTTCCATTGTAACCAATAGTAAATGTAAAATATACAATCAGCAACTCTGATTACTTACTCATAAAATAAAAAAAGCCGCGCTCAGCGCTAATTCCAAAATAAAAGGCAACGCAGCTCTTACCCGCTGCATTGCCTCCACATCTATTTTATTGATTTATAATACTCCGCGAACACACCGGCGAAGGCTTCTGCTGATTGCAGGTTTTCTTGTAGTGTGTTGTTTATGCCCCCAAATTCCAGCAGTAAACTCCCGTTAGAGACAGACTGGTTGTATTCCCCATTTCCTTGCTGGGAGCTTTTTAGCAAAACGCCTCTCGATATTCCCGGATATTTTTTGTTCAACAGTGTATGCAACTGTTCGGCGAATTTCTTATTTTCCTTATAGGCTGGATTACCGCCGCCTATGATGAACATAATGCGTGCGTATGTTTTCCCATTAATAGTAACCGTTGTTTTGTTACGCGGAATATCGGCGTCTCGATGAATATCGAAGAAGTAGGACAGTGAAGAATTAGACACGATCGCCTTGTTCACAGCTTTACGTGACTCTGAGTAAGCATGCGAGTAGCCTAATTTCTGTTCATTCAGTTTGCTTGCAAAGTCAGCTTCTTCAACGAATGAAGGGATTCCTTTTTTCTGTAAATGCTGCGCCAGCTGCTTGCCTACCAAAGTAATATTCAATTCTGGGTCATCGAAGGAGCTTCCCTTTGTGTTACGAGCAACATTTTTCCAAGATTCACGATTGTGGGTATGATAGATGTACACCTTACTATCGCTTTGGCTAATATCTCCAGTTTTCACGACCCAATCGGCTACATAAGCAGTAGCTCCACCTGGAAGGGATATTTGATACCAATCCCCTTTTGACCCAACAAGCGGAAACGATTCACCCGGTTTCGCCTTAGCGACAATCTCATAATCAAGACCTGGTCCTTTTCGCAAATTAGTCGTGTCCTCAATGTTAACAACTGTTTTCTTAGCTTGATTGCTATTTTTCCCCTCATTACTCTCTGTTTTTTGTTCACCATTTGAAGTAGGTTCGCTGGTGTCAATCACATCAGTTTCCACGACCCAATTAGCAACATAAGCAGTACCACCGCTTTTAAGCGATAACTGATACCATTCCCCTTTAAAGCCAACGATTGGAAATGAATCACCCGCCTTTACCCTAGCGACAATCTCATAATCAAGACCTGGCCCTTTGCGCAGATTGGTAATATCAACAATATTTGCAACAGTTGCTTTATTTGAAATGGATTTATTCCGCTCGACATGCTCAGCACTCATATTAGTGGACTTTTCTGGCGATAAGCTCTGACTGGACGCATATGATGCATTTGCTCCTCCGGATAATAAAACAAATAGGACGGTTCCACCCAATAATTGATTACGTAGTTTCAAAGGATACTTTCCCCCATTTCAAAAACATATTCTACGTATTTCGACAGCGATGGTGGAAAATCCTTCTAAACTGAAACTTTGCAGCGCGAAAATTTGGTAAATATTTTGAGGATTCAGTCAAACGCCGACTCTAATAGGCAAGATTTGCGAAATAAAAAACACCGCTCCCACTTGATATAGTGATTGTTGTAAGCAATCAACTACCAAGTAGAAGAGGTGTTTCGCACAAATAACAGATTATCTCCGGAACGTATCTCCGAACAGAATCACTCACTAGTTTCACATTTTGAACTTATTTAACATTGCCTATAAGTTGTCAGAGATGAATATATCCTCTCACAGCGATATCTTATCGTTCAATAGAGATCCAGAAGAGAATTCCTGACTACTCTTTTTTCCTTGTCGCCCGGCACATTCCCGCTAGTTCCTTACTCTATCGCTTGTACAACACTGGGAAAAATCCGTTATCGAATAGTTGACCTTTGACAGGACGCGGTCCTAGTAGACGAACGTTGCCATGATTCTGAGGGCTGGCACTGTAGCCCGTTCCGCCCTGCATGACATGCGCTACTATCGCTCGTCTTGGATCATTCGTATGATTCGGTCCAGAACCGTGGAATGTAAGGCCATGATGGAAGCTCGCTTGACCAGCCTTCAAGATGCAAGGCTCCTCGACCCAGTCGCGGCCATTTGAATATTTATTTTTCAATAACTCCATATCCTGTTCGAAGAATGCAGCACTGTCAGGTATCAATCCCCATTTATGCGACCCCAAAATGGTCATCATAGCACCGTTCGTTAAATCAGTATCTTGAAGCGCGATCCAAACGGTGATCATTTCTGGTGTATCCGAACTCTGCCAGTAGCCATAGTCTTGGTGCCAGCCAACATTGCCACTTACGGAAGTTTTGTTCCCGATACCAGGCTTAGAAAGAACCTGATCGTGCCAAAGTCGAATTTCATTCGCCTCAAGTAAATCAGCAGATAGTTCTCCGATGAGCGGATCGGTAACTGTTTTGAATACCTCATCGTTGACCCACCAGCCATTGTCAAACTTACGAAGAGCATCTGGATTGTCGCTAAGCTTAAATGGATGCATAGGCCCAAAGTTCCCATCATAATCACCCGAGTAGATACGGTCTTGTGCTATACGCAAACGTTCGATTTGCTCATCATCAATTAGCTTCGGACTGATCCAATACCCGTCTCTATTAAATGTATCCTTATCTTGCTGAGTAATTTTATACTGGCGATCTGGTTTTAATGTCATTTGTAATCCCCCTTAAAGTGTGTTGCTGTTGATGTTGTTGATATTGTTCTCACAATTGTCATCTTAACTCTTGATGGCCTCGTTTGACGTTCTTATTAATATGAAGTAGGATGAGAAACATAAAAACATGTATAGAAACATCTAGAAAGAGAGTGGATCATTTTGACGGATAATCAGCAACCTCCTGATAGTAGCCTGATTCCCAAAAAAAACGGGGCCGTTGCTGCTACCCGAAACGCGCGTTGGACTTATGATATATACAACAACCCTCCAATCAGACCGGTGCCGGAGTTCGTCTTGTTTGGAAGCGACGAGATACGCAAAGCGCTGCCCCTCTTCGAGCATGAACACCCCGGATGCTACGAATTCGTTCTCGTAGAGCGGGGTAAGGCCTACTGGGAGCTCAATAATGTCCTTCACGAAACACAGGCTGGCGATTTATTCTATACACGCCCTGGAGAGAGACACCGTGGCGGCTTCGACGTCATAGAGCCTTGCAAATTTTGGTGGATCATCATAACCGCCCCCCATCATCAAGGCTGGCTTCAACTCCCTCCTGAAGAAAGCAAGTTAATTGAACACGAGCTATCTCAATTGCCGCGTGTGGTTCATATCGGGTTAAATGCTATTGACTCTTTCAAGAAGCTAAAAAAAACGTTGATGAAAGAAAGTCCTTTGCAAGGGATAGCCATTAGACATGCCATTCTAGACTTGTTGCTTGCATTTATCCAACCTGGTACTGGCAGCAGCACAGTAGCGGTTGATTTATTGCGTCAATTCGATTTGCTGATCGACAAAATCAGCATGGAACCGGAGTGGCGGCCAACCGTTGAGGAGCTGGCCGCATTTGCCGGCGTTAGCGCATCCCATTTTTACCGAACGTTTCAGGAATACACCGGCGAGCCACCAATCACCTTCGTCGAGAGGCTTCGCGTAAAGGAAGCTTGCCGGCAGCTTACGGAATCCCAAGATTCTGTAACAGACATTACGCATCAGCTTGGCTATCAATCGAGTCAGCATTTTGCTACTGTGTTTAAACGTTTCATAGGCGTTACGCCGACCGAGTGGCGCAAAGCGCACAGCGGCGGCGGACAGTAGAACGAGTAAGCCTAATGCCTTCACGAGAAAAGGCAGCCTTGCCCGGTAAATTCCCGCCCGGATTAGGCTGCCTTTCGCCAATCGCTATTTTGTTAACAGCTTAATCATATATGATTTTAAATCTATGATCCTCAAATATTGCGGCTTCTGATCGGTTCCACTAACAATAAGGGGAACTAGTGATTCCGCTTGACCTAGAGATCCGTGGCCTCCGCCGCCTTTATGCGTCGGAGAGCTGCTGGCTGCCAATTCATAGCCCGGCTTTGCAGTGACAACTAAAAAATCACCTTCGTGAGAATGTAGTGCTCCGAACAACCGTTGCAATGCATCAGGATACCGACCATAAGTCAATGTATGTTTCACAGCATTTATTTTCAAGTCCAATACCTCTGCATTTTGTTCGATCGTCCATTTTTGTCGATATGGATCAATAAACTTTCCATTGGCTTTAAATCTGAGCACCTTGGAAGTTTTTCCTTGAATTGCGTAAATCCACTCCTTTTCTTTCCATGAAATGAAATCGATACGAGGATCGGCTTTTAATATATTGGCAATGTCTGATAGTGGTTTATCCGCTTTAAGATTATAGATATAAGCCATGGTTTCATTGACTGCGAGTACGATTTGCGTTTCATCCGTTACTGTTTCGCCTTGACGCAACATTTGATAGTCGCTGAAAAAGGAAGGCAAATCGATTTTCGGATTATTTTGTTCAGAAAATATTTGGGTCATTCCACTATCTCCAACGACAATAAAAATCGCCTTGTTTAATGCTTCCTCTCTCGAACCAAAGCTCTGTAATATAGATTGAAGCTGTCCATCTACTTCTTTGACTCCATCTAGCTCCTTAGGGCCTTTCTTATGAATTTTTTGATCGAGGTCAGGTAGGTAAACATATAAAAAATCAGGTAATTTATTTGCCTTTATTAAATAATTAGCGGTTTCAACAGAAAAACGATTGTTTAAACCCATGCGATTGGTTAAACCGTCAGGCAGCTTTTGAGTGCCTTTAAGTGGATCGGACAATGAACCCAGCGCTAAAAAATCCGGTCCTTTTACAGGAATTGTTTTTGGTAACGAAGCAGGGCCTTGTATCCAGAGTGGGATTGATAAAGTATGATCAGCGTTGCCACGATAAATCAAACCGTTAATACTGCCGGATTTCAACCCGCGCTTTGCCAAGTCCTCGTAAATGGTAGGCAGCTGTCGGCTTAAATGCTTACCATTCAAGTTGATCAACGCGTCAACCAATACCGTGTCAACGCCTTGCTTGATCACCTCCATTGGCCCGGTTCCATAATTAACGAGTTTTTTTTCTTTCGTCGAATACCAGATCAAGCCAGGCACACGATGACCATCCGGATATGTACCTGTAAACAGAGAACTATCTATCGTCACGGACATAGTAGGAAAAGAACTGACCATATCTTTATAATATTGGCCATGTTCAATTAGAAACTGGAAGGTGGGAAGTTGTTCTTCCTTTATGCCTCTATCAATTGCTTGAGCCATTAAAGAATCGATAAGCAGTAAAACGACTTTCTTTTTGTGATCACCGTTTATCGATTTTACTCGGACTAAATCTTGTTCTTTATGTGTTAATCCCTGTTTTTGGCAGCCCGTAGCAGTAATCAGTATAATGAAGATCAGAAAAAAATGACTGAGTTTTTTTGTGTGAATTAAAATCACCAACCTATTCATAATTTGCTTAACACGTATATGATGTTCCCTGATTAAGCTTTTATTCATAGCATTAGTGATTCGTTTTCAGACGTGCGCTATTAATGGTCTTTATATTTAATCATAACCTATGTTTTGGTCAGCAATGTGTCCAGAATCGAGATACAAAGTCGATATTTCTAATGCTATTTTCCTTATTTCTGCAGCAATATGGGCTGGCTCAAGAATAAGTAAACCCGTCTTAAACTGAAGTAAAAAGCCGATTATCCACTTCTCATTAGGAAATGTAGTTCTTACAAGAAGTGAGCTGTCTGGCAGCCTTTCAATCACACTCTCATCAAAATGGTCCGTAGCCGCAACTATAGCCTCACCTGTGAATCGAAGGACAAGATCAACTGTCTGTTGATTTCGAGGCATCCCCCATCGTTCATTCAATTTAGTGAGCGTTATTGTTTTACGGTTGAAGGAGTCTGCAAGAGTCTGCAGATCCCGAATACGGGAAAGTTTGAAAATCCGATAATCCTCGCGGTTCAAACAATAACCATGCAGATACCACGCGTACCTTTTTAACACAAGCCCCATTGGCTCGATGCACCGTTCAGTCTCTCCTCCTTTGCCGTCCGTATAGGTAAACCGGATCAGCTTTTTATTAATGACGGCTTTTTGCAGCGACTCATACTTGTCTCGCTCTACCTCACTTTTTCTCCATGGGGTAAAGTCGATAAGAATTTGATCGCTGTCCGCCAGTCGTCCTTGTTCCGTTTGTGAGACCAGTGCACCAACCTTATCGAGTAAACGTTCCATGCTTGAATGATTCATCGCTTGAGTCGACTGGAGACCTCGCAGTGCGGTAAATAAGGAAATAAGCTCATCAAATGAAAGCATTTGCCGGTCCAGACGGAAGCTATCCATAATTTCATAGCCGCCTTCCCCTCCCGTATACGATACTATGGGAATTCCGGCGAGACTCAAAGACTCCAAATCACGATAAATCGTACGCAAAGATACCTCCATCCGATCAGCCAATTCTTGCGCTTGTACGCGCCTACGATTCAATAAAAGTATCGTGATGGCCATAAGCCGTTCGAGTTTCATTCCCGCACCTCCATTCCAGAATAATTAATTGTTGGTGATTAATGCGAAGACGCGTATCCGTCCGCTTGTACGGCTGGGTCCAGCTTCTCTCTGCTCATGATGAATGCGGCGGCCAGCGCTAGTACTGCAGGGATGAGGCTCCATGCAAAGGTCACGACGATCGAAGACGATAGTCCCTCCGTAATCGTGCTCAGCGCTTTCCCGTCCATAGATTGGCGGATTGCGGGATTCATCAGCACGTACGGGTCGCTGAAGTTGACGTCCGTGGGCATTTTTGCCGCTCCATTGCTACCGAACGCCCTCGTCAGCTTGTCAGTCAGTGAATGGCTCTGAATAATGCCAAATATCGTAATCCCTAGTGTCATGCCGAGCGACCGGTTGAAGTTCAGTGTAGAGGTCGCCGCTCCCCGCTGCGTAACCGGAAACGAATGTATTGCAGCACTGCTGAGTACTGAGAAGGAAGCTCCAATGCCAAGTCCGATCAGGATCATATAAACCGTAATGAGGAACCGCGGCGATTCCGACGTCAGCGCTGCCAGAAGTGCAATTCCAGCGATCAGGATGATGAGCGTTGGAATCAGGATCGAACGGTACGGCAGCTTAGACATCAAAAATCCTCCCACAGTCGCTGTCACTACCGAACCAACCATCATTGGAAGGAGCACAAGTCCTGCGCTAGTCGCAGAGCCGCCCAATACGCCTTGAATGTAAATCGGTATAAACATCGATGCGGTCATGAACGTTGCTCCACTAAGCATAGCAACCAGATTGCTTGTTGTGTAGAGTCTGTTTCGGAACATCTGGAATGAAATGATCGGTTCAGCAGCCTTTCTTTCCACATACACAAGTAGAACTGTGAGAATTACGAAACCCGCAAACAAGCCCAATATTTGAGGGGATCCCCAGGAATATTCTTTACCTCCGAGCTCAACCGCGAACATGAGGCAGATGATCGCCCCAACCAATAGGAAAGCACCAAGAAAATCAATCTTCTGCTTGGAATGCTCTTTGGATTCTTTGTAAAAGAATACAATTAAGACGAAAGCAATTAAACCGAGCGGTAAATTGATGTAGAAAATCCAAGACCATTGAATATGGTCGGTTATATAGCCACCTAGCAACGGAGCGGCAATACTCGACAAACCAAATAGGGCTCCGAACATTCCCGTCATCTTTCCTCTATTTTCAGGTGCGACGACATCAAACATGATCGTGAATGCTATCGATACCATAGCGCCGGCGCCAATACCTTGAATTGCTCTGTAAACACTGAGCTGAACAATTGATTCAGCTAATCCGCATAATGCAGAGCCAATCATAAACACAACGATTCCGAATATAAAAAAGCTTTTTCGTCCATACATATCAGACAATTTTCCGAATATCGGCATGCCCGCCATCTCCGCAATCATATAAGCAGATGTGACCCATACGAATTTGTCGAGACCCCCAATCTCTCCTACAATCGTTCCCATCGCTGTCGCCACAATCGTGTTGTCCATAGAAGCCATTAGAATGGCGAGCAGAAGCCCTGCAACGATAACCCCTATTTTGTTCTGTGCTTTTTTCATTTGAATCCCGTTCCCTTCTTTGTTTAAGTTTACTAGTGAATCCGTATCTGAAGCAATCATAAGCCACCCTTGTTGACAACTGTGTGTCAAGAACGAAATCCAAGCAAATAGTTACTCAACCCTCTTCCATTAGACGAATACGATACTGGTTATTTCCTCTAAACAGCACGAAGACCCTCCACAATGTAGAGGGTCTTCATACTGTGAAAGTGACTTTTTATAGCAAACGAACGTATGTTACAAATAGATTCAAACAGGCTGGCAGATTGATTAAGTGTCCATATGACGCTTTCACCGGAATGTACTACGTTCAACGATTACAAGCAAACCCAGCTGCCGTCTTTTGTGTTTCTAGGATGAGCGTATTATAGATACATTTGTCCTGGTATATCGAATTCACCTTCCATTCCTTTAACAGGTTTAGATCCAGAGGATAATTGAACAAAGACTTCAATTCGTTCCCGTATCGTACGATCATTTTGCAATCAGGATGGACTCCAGATTTTAGTTCCTCTATAATCTCAAGTTTCTCTGCAACAAGAGATGCAATAAAAATATGTGTGGCCGCCCTCAGAAATTCGGAGTTTCTCAAGTGACTGTCCGAATAATGAACGATCCCTTGCAACCCCAGAAAGCTAGCTAATTTTCTTCCGTGATGAACGGCTTCATCGTCAATATCCGTGCAAATCACCTCCGCAGACGTTTCCCTCGCAATAATAAAAGCTGACATAGGATAAGCGCCGGCGCCGATAAATAAAACTTTGGATGTCCGGTCAATATGCGCATATCTCCATTCTTCTTTAACGGATGCAGATAGAAGCGACATATACTGATTCACATTCCTTTTTTCAGTGTATGCTCCAATTGATCTCATTTTTTCAATCATACATAATGCATTAGCGGATGTTTCTCTTAGGCGTTCCGAGCTGTGCTTGATGTCTTCACGGCCTCCCCATTGTTTCCATCGTTTCTCATTTTCCTCGCAAACAATAAATTGGCAAAGATGATCCAGCTTCTCACTTAGAAGCTCTATTCCTTCCGGAGCGTTAATAGCTGTTATCATCAATTGATTGATCTCATTCTCAAGTGAGTTCAAATAAAAGAGCAGATCCTCATGACTTTGGATACCTATCCCCTCCTTCTCCTCCAAATTCATGCCAACATTAAACACTAGGAGTATATGAGAGAGGGTAAGGCATCCATGCCTTAATCAATCAGGTGCTGACATATGGCGAGTAAAGCCTATAAAAAACGACTAAGAAATTATGGTCTATGGATTTCGATCGTCGCACAGCTTCTTTTGCTGGTTCAATTGGTCTCACCGCTTTTCGGGTATACTTTAACTAAGGAAAAATAAGCGTCGCAGCCCTTGCATTAGCTGCATTCCTATTTACTTGAATTTCACTCCAACAACATTTTCAGCTACTTCCTTCAGCATCATAAAGGTATCGCCATCCGTTAATTTTTGTTTATTTTTGATGCCGTCAATGGTAGCTTCACTTAAAAAACCTTTACTCTGCAATGCAGCCTGTGATTCATCAAGTGTTATATCTAAATCCAATGCTTTAGCTATTGTAAAGCTTGCTTGCTGCAAAGTAAGTTCTGCATTTGCTGGCTTTGCCACATCTTTCAACGACGCGGCTAAGTCGTCTTCAAAAAAAGTCGGATACATCTTCCTCATCCCACTGACCTTATTCACCATACGCTGTGGATTGGATGCTTCATCCAAATTAAATGCAGTGTTGCCGTAAGACCCATAAGCAATTCCCATAGAAACGGCAGCCTTGAGCCCTTGATATGACTTGTGCTCCATAAAAGACTGAGGCTTCAACGTATATTCCTCAAGGACCATACCCTGTTCCGTAAGTTGCTTCTGCAGTTCGGTAATAAATGATTTATTTTCGGCCAATTGCCGAAAGGTTATCCCCTTGTCTACAGCCAATTTGACTGCAGCGCCAGCGGCCTGACCCTCCGCCATTCCAGTAGGAATAACGCGGGCACTTCCATGAGCAAGTGTATCGTAACTAGCAGAACGTCCCACAACAAGCAAACCGTCCACATTTTGCGGCACAATGCTTCGGAAAGGAACCGCGTACCTTAGTGGGTCTACGGGAATCGCGCCGTTATCGCTTGGTGAAGTTTTCTGAATATCGGCTGGATAAGAACCGAGGGCGATTCTGTCCCACTGGTCACGATTTTCCAACAGATCAACAATACTCAATCGGTATAGACCGATCATGTGCCGCGTCTCACGAACGTATAGCTCAGAAGCAATTCCATCCAGCTCAGCATGCTTAAATTCAGGGAGTTTATTTAAAAATTTCACGACATTAGGCAGCTCATCACGCGCAATCTCTAAAGCTTCCTTATGCGAGTCCGGATCTAATCCATCTATTCCGAAAATATGCAGCGCATTAATTAGAATCGTACCATCATTTTGTCTGCCTATATTCAGACCCCGCATCATCGCGCGCTCCTTGTTAAGCGGCACATATTGTTTCATTTCTTTGCCGTATCCCCACGCTGACATTTTATCGGAACCCGTACCCTCGTCCCCATCATCACTAAGTCGCTTGGTAATAAGCTTCCAAGCTTTGTCATCGATGTTTTTCAAGCGGAAGACGGCAGTCACTGCCATCGCTGATTCCTTGTCCCCCTGATCCTCGCGTCCGATCGTAAATGCAACGCCGGCAGCAGCCGCAATGTCAGCATCCTGAGTAGCGTCTATAACTGCTTTTGCTAATATGTTTTGCTTTTTCCCGTCTTTATCTGTAAGTATAATGCCTTCCACCAACATCGATTTATCGTCCTGCTTGACCATTGGCTCAATGGCCTGCGATTTCATATAAAGATCGATATTTTCCTCTGTGCTGACCAGCTTATTGAACTCATTTGCTGCTGTCGTAACATCAAAGGAATGTCCTTCAATTTTATTGTACCATTCAGTAAAAATACCTTGATTTAAGTGCTCTTGTTCCTTAGTGGAGAAGCTTTTTTTCGGCTTAACCCAGTTCATATCAATACTGTTCAACCATCCAATCGTCATTAAACCACCCAAAATTTCACGATCTCTACTATCTACCAACAATGTTTTCAAACCATTTCGCGCACCGGAAACAGCCGCACTGATCCCTTCCGGATCCGTCCCGACAACAATTAAATCGTAGCTTTCCTGAAGCTTGTCCACCGAATTCACTTTCGTAAGCTCTTGCTTCTTTGCACCACTCTGTCCCTCTTGTGAGTCTGACGAGAAACAACCTCCTGCAGCTATCATCACAACGACCAGCACTACAAACATCCATTTACGCATCATCAATCTGCACCTCTGCCCTACAATAATCATTTGTTTTTATCAATATCAATAAACCCTATTCTACAAATGAAAATTTAACATCTTATTAACACACACGCAGCAATAACTTAAATAAATCTTAATTATTGTTGCTAGATATGTGCACGCAGGCTAAATAAAATCAATCTATTTCCGTATAACTCGTACCTTTTTTGAGCATCTTAATCGAAAAAAGATAAGGCGGGAAATAGATGCATACTGTTTGGAAAGGTGCAATCAGCTTTGGACTCGTACATATCCCAGTTAAAATGCATTCAGCGACAGAAGATAAGGATATTCACTTCCGCAGCCTTCATAAAGAATGCGGTATGCCGATATCTTACGCAAAGACATGCCGTCATTGTGATAAGGAAATTGGGCTCGATGAGATTGTAAAGGGCTTTGAATACGAGAAGGATAAGTACGTTATTATCAAAGAAGAAGAGCTTGATCTTATCAAGCCGGAATCGGCGAAAACAATTAAAATAATCGATTTTGTAGACCTTACAGATATCGATCCGCTTTATTTTCAGAAAGCCTACTATCTCTCGCCTGATATGGCAGGCTCCGGTGCTTATAGTCTCTTATTGGAGGCAATCAAGCAAACTGGAAAAATTGGAATCGCTAAAATATCGATTCGCAGCAAAAGCAGCCTAGCCGCGATTCGCATCGTTGATAACTGCTTATGCTTGGAAACCATGTTTTTTCCTGATGAGATCCGGTCGATATCACAAGTTCCTAATTTGCCAGGTCAAACGAACGTTAGTGAAAAAGAGCTGTCGATGGCCATTATGCTTGTCAATCAACTAAGTGATAAATTTGAGCCTGAGAAATACACAGACGATTACCGTAAAGCCTTAATCGAATTAATTGAACAGAAAATTACTGGCGAGAGCATAGATATTATTGCACCATCAGCCGCTTCTCGCTCCAATGTCATTGACCTTATGGCCGCGCTGCAAGCCAGTCTCGATGCTACAAAAGCACCTCCAGTTACTGATGCGCCCAAAAGAAAGCGGAAAAGCCCAAACAAGAAGGCTGAGGATCATGTATCATGACACTAATGCCGCTGCCCTCCATACCTATGGCTCCCGTTACCTCTCCTGATATCCCAACGGGACCTGAATGGGGATACCAAGTAAAGTGGGATGGTGTTCGCACTTTAGTGCGGCTCGATGGCAACGGAGGCGTAGAACTATTTTCCAGACGGCTTGAGCCTCGAAACGATACTTTCCCTGAAATCGTAGCGCTGCTTAAGACATTAAGGCTCGGTGCTTGTATACTTGACGGTGAGATCGCATATTTCGATGGAACAAGGCCAAACTTCCAACGAGCTCGCTTAGGCGTAAGGAAACGCTCTTTCGATGACTCCTTGCTTTTCGTCGCATTCGACATTCTAAATGATAATGGCTTGGATCTGCGCTCCCTCCCTTTCCAAGAACGATACGATCTGCTTGCCGCTAAATTCCCGCATAAGAATCCTCGACTATTCGTTAGTGATTTATTTTTCGACGGGCAGTCTTTATGGGAATGGCTTAATGAACGTGAATGGGAAGGGATCATTTCGAAGCGATTAGACAGTCCTTATACGGAAGGAAAAAAACATAAGGATTGGTTTAAAAAGAGAAAGGAATTACGAATTATCGCAGACGTTGTCGGCATTAAATTAAGGAATGGACAAGTTTCCAGCCTTGTGCTGCAGTTCGAGGATCGATACATAGGTCATGTATCAGGGCTGGACAACGCATCAAAAAAGGTACTGATGCAATTTATGCAGGAGCATCCCGGGGTTTGTCCATTTCAAACACTTTCGCAAGGGATGAAGAAGTCAGATATCGTCTGGCTGAGTGTTCATTTTCCATGCCTTGTTACTGCATTAGAGTTTACGGAATCAGGTCTGCTTCGCCAGCCTAAATTAATTAAGTTTGGTAATTAATAAGCTGAAATTACAATATCAAGTGTGTTCATTACTTGAATCCATCGTATAAATCATCCCCCCCATGTAGAAAATAAGCTCGTACTTAAATCTAATTGAGGTGGGGTAAGTAAATGAAGAAAGTAATACTGTCATTCAGTTTTATCGCTTGCTTGATGCTGCTCTCCGCTATTCCTGCTTTTGCAAACAACATGAATTACAGCACTAACACACCTGCAACTGATATTAAAAACGATGTGAATCGCGGTATCAATGATGTCAGCCGAGGCGTGAACGATGTCACTCGTGCAATAGGAACAGAAGTGAATCCAAATAACTACAATAACTACAACTACAACAACAGAACAACTACACCTGGCTATACTGGAACGAACATGAACTATAATAATTACAGAACAAATGCAACTGGTTATACTGGAACAAATGTGCACACAAATAATTATAAAGCAAAAGCGACAGGAACTAGAGGCTATAATTGGGGTTGGATTGGTCTTTTTGGCCTTTTTGGATTAGCAGGCATGAGAAGCCGTGGACGCGATGGTGACCGCGCTTAGAAACTGATTTGATTTTCTTCATACTAACCATGAACCCCTGTCTAGATAAGACAGGGGTTCATGGCATTAAGATATTTTCGAATGAGCTTTCCAACTCATTCAAGTAATACCGCTTAAACGGAATATAATTTTTAAAATCGTAAACATTAATGATGCCATTAATCGAGGAGGATACAAATTATGACTAGCCCCATTCAGTTTCCACAATTTCCAGAATCCTATTGGATTGATTCAACTGAAATACCAGCCTTCCCAAAGCTTGAACAATCTGTTGAGACAGACGTTACTATAGTCGGTGGAGGCCTAACCGGGATAACAACTGCATATTTGCTTAATCAAGCAGGATTCAAAGTTATTCTATTAGAAGCCGGCAGATTACTGAATGGAACAACCGGTCATACGACTGCAAAAATAACAGCACAACATGATTTAATCTATGATGAATTGATGAAACGTGAAGGAAATGAAAAAGCATCCCTCTATTACAAAGCTAATGATGACGCCCTTCGATTTATTCAAAGTACTATTGAAAAATTAAATATCGTTTGCGGCTATTCTGCTCAAGATGCTTATATGTTTACCAATTCTGAAAGCTACATAACTAAATTAGAAAATGAAATGTTAGCATATGATTTGCTTAAGATACCAGGTACATATATGGACCACATTCCTTTACAGGTACCGGCTAAAGCTGCCGTTAAAATGATGAACCAAGCCCAATTTCATCCTCTTCATTATTTAAGCGCTCTAGTCAAAAAAATAGTTGATGCGGGAGGCATCATTTATGAGAACACTACCGCAATTGACGTTGAGACAGGGTCATTGCCAAAAGTAATGACGAGCAGCGGGCACCAGATTACTTGCAAGCATGTAGTGTCATGCACACACTTTCCATTTTACGATGGCCTTGGCTTTTATTTTGCAAGGATGCATGCGGATCGCTCCTATGTACTAGGGATCAAGGTTAAGGAGGACTACCCAAGCGGTATGTATTTAAGTGCTGAGGATCCTAAGCGTTCAATTCGTTATGTTGAGTTAGAGGATCGAACTAAGCTCATACTCGTCGGCGGACAGAGCCATAAAACAGGTCAAGGTATATGCACAATCAATCATTATGAAGAGCTGCAGAGATATGCTAAAGAACAATTTCAATTGGAAGAAATCGCATATCGATGGTCCGCTCAGGATCTAGTAACAGGTGACAAAATCCCTTACATCGGTCGAATTACCGCCTCCTCACCCAATATTATCGTTGCTACCGGCTACCGAAAGTGGGGTATGACAAACGGTACCGCAGCTGCATTGCTTATTCGTGATTTGATTTTAGAAAAACAGAATCCGTTTGAAGAGCTCTATTCGCCCTCCCGTTCCATGTCGTTGAACACAATGAAGAATCTCATTATAGATAATGCAGATGTAGCAAAGCATCTCATTGAAGGTAAGCTGGAAATTATCCATAAGCAGCCAGAGGATCTAGCTAATGACGAAGGAAGCATCGTAAAAGTTAACGGTCGTAGAACAGGTGCGTATAAGGATAAAGATGGTAATCTATTTCTCGTAGATACAACATGTACACATATGGGCTGTGAAGTTGAATGGAATAATGGGGACCGGACATGGGATTGTCCTTGTCATGGTTCAAGATTTTCAATTACTGGAGATGTTGTGGAAGGGCCAGCAGAGCGACCATTAAAGTTGATTTCTCAATAGTGAATTTATAAAGCCGTCAGGTATTTATACCTAACGGCTTTTATATAATTCTATACTTTAATGCTGAGAGTAGTTCGAGTATCCTATATTTTGAAAAATTATTCGAATTTGTTATTTTGTAATCGGTATACTCTTCTTGCCTTGCATTAATTCAGAAACAGTAACAAATTCGAACCCTCGTTGGTCAAGCTCATATAAAATCTTTTCCAACGCTTTAACCGTCTGCATCGAGCCCGGTATATAGTCATGCATCAGCACAATATCTCCATTTCGAGCGTTATTGAGCACTTTATTAATAATTTGATTCACGCCTGGGCTTTTCCAATCATTCGTATCCTGATGCCAGGACCATAAAATCGTCTTATAACCAAGCTCAGTGGCGATATGTATCGATTGATCATTATAGTAACCACCAGGGGGACGAAATAAATGAGGTTTTTTTCCCGTTAATTCTTCTAAGGCCTTCTCCGTTTTCAATATTTCCTGCCGAATGGTGTCGGAACTAATTGATCGTAAAAAATAAACATGGTTGTACGTATGATTCGCAACCTCATGACCTTCAGCCACTTCCCGTTTTATCATTTCGGGATAGCGAATAACCTTATTTCCAAGCACAAAAAATGTTGCTTTTGCATTGTATTTATTCAACAAATCAAGTATTTTCTCTGTCGTTTCAGGATAAGGTCCGTCGTCAAAGGTCAGCGCTATTTTCTTATCCTCCGTCGGAACCTCCCATATTACCTCCCCGCTTTTTTCATAAAAAAGACGGTCTTTCTTAACCGGATATCCAAATCCGCATAAAAGAATAACAGCTAGCAACATGCTGCATCCTGTAAAACAAAACGATCGCCATTTTTTCAATTTGAAACTCTCCTTAGAAAGAGAATAGGAGTCGACAGTTCATATTGAGCTGCCGACCCATTATTAAATCATGTATTTATCGCAAAGGCATTGTTACTGCTTCTCCGATATCTCGGATGATAAGAGCAACATCATTTCCTAACGTTTTAATAGGATGACCTGTTGACATGTTTGTATTCAGTGATCTAATTTTATCATGTAATTTTGGCTCAGATGTTACGTGAATTTCGTACTGCGGATATTGACCTTTCAACGCGGCATACACTTGTTTCTCTATAATTGATTTTTTCCCCGTATTGTCTACATCGATGCCAACAACAGCTTGTCCGTTATTCACAACGGCAGTCGCTTCTTTAACACCGATAACTTTTCGAGCCCGCTTCGCCAATTCATCCGCTTCTTGCTTAGGGTTTAACGTATTCGCCTTACTATTCATCGAATTGAACCTATTGTCTTTTGTGCTTAAATTGCCATCGATTATTTCCTTATTGTAGGGCGTCGTTTTATGTTCCATACGGCTAACATTATCTTTTGTTCGCAATGTATTTTGCTTCGCTGAATACCCTTGACTGCATGCGGATAACGATAAGCCTAATGTAAGCACCATAATTGACGTAATTATTGGTTTCAGTTGTTTTTTCACTCGTTTACACCTCCGTTTTGATATTGATAAGGTTAACTAAATTCGAAGTTGCATACATGGGAAAACAATCTGAATCATGTAATTAAACCAGACAAGCGATAAAAATCACACAAAATAAAAACAGGAATCCTCCTGTTGTGAGAATTCCCGTTCATTATGAAGTGTAATTAATTCTTATTAAGCTGCTGCAAATCCGTTGTTACCTTATCCACCATATGAACGAATGAAGCCAGCTCCTTAGAGCGTGCTGCTTGATTGCGTGCCTCGGCGGATGTTTGCTCTGATTCAGATCGCACCTCGGATAGCTTTTTGTCGATTTCAACAAGCTTTGTTTGGATACCCTCCTGTGCATTACGCGACGAAGCAGCCAGCTTTCTTACTTCATTCGCTACAACCTCGAAACCGCGTCCATGCTCTCCTGCCCTAGCCGCTTCTATCGCGGCGTTGAGCCCAAGCAGGTGCGTTTGATCCGAAAATCCGCGAATGAGTGTACCCATTTCCGTAATACCGTCCAGTTCCTTTCGAAGCCCCTCTAACAAGGTGTGCGTCTTATCCTGGGATTGTGAAGTCGAAATAGCTGTAGCCGCAATAGATTGCGCGCCCTCGTCCAGCTCAATCATAAGCGATGCCAGCTCTTGCACCGCATTCGTTACAGTAGACAGCATCTCTGTTTTCGTATCCGCAAGCTCTTGTATTTTTAATTGTTCATGCTGTTGATAAGCTTCTAGAACAAATTGTGCATCGAGATTAAACATCTTGGTCAAAGCATATACCACTTCTCGCCACTGCTCTGGCATCATCTGCTTCAGCACAATCGTTGCAATATCCAAATAGGTCATATAAGTTCCCAAATACCAATTCGTCGTTAAGCCAATTCGGGAATGTACGGCTCCGATTTTTATCCGATTATCTATGTAAGCCTGATCAATTACTCCATCTGTGAGAGACATCCAATACAATCGTTGTGTCTCCTTCAGCCTTTCAATGCTGCTTACTCTTGCTATAAGTGCAACTAGTTCAGGATGCCCACCCACATTGTCATAAAATCGCTCAACCACTTCTTCTACTACTTTTTGGAATATAGTTCTGCAATCAGCCAGACACTGTAAATCCTGATCCGAGATCCCAATGTAATCTAGTTGCTTCTTGCGTTCTGCCGATACCTTAATCAATTAGCCCGACTCCTTCGATGTGTGATGCAAATCACTGTCATATACAGTATATCGGATTAATTTCTTTTTTTATATTAGTTTTGAACATTTCTATAAATTCAAATATATATATTTCATGAAATTTGAACAAAAGCCGACAGACAACTGTCCGTCGGCTATGCTAAGTATGACTTTGCCTGCATCTTAGCTTCATGATTAAATTAACGATTCAACAAGCTTCCTACATAACGAAGTAATTCATTCGCACATACCGGGCAATACCCATGCTCGTCAATAAGGCGCTTCGTAACCTCATTAATTCGTTTCAATTGACTCTCATCCGGTGTTTTTGTTGATGTTGTTATTTTCACAATATCCTTTAAATCGGTAAACAGCTTTTTCTCAACCGCTTCCCTTAGTCGTTCATGACTTGTAAAATCAAATTTCTTCCCTTTGCGTGAATAGGAAGATATTCGGATCAGAATCTCTTCTCTGAAAGCTTTCTTTGCATTTTCCGATACACCGATTTGTTCTTCAATCGAACGCATCAGACGTTCATCCGGATCCATCTCTTCGCCAGTCAAAGGATCTTTTATTTTGGCCCAGTTGCAGTACGACTCAATGTTGTCTAAATAGTTCTCAAACAGCGTTCGCGCAGACTCCTCGAAGGAATATACGAACGCTTTCTGAATTTCCTTCTTCGCAAGTCCATCATACTCTTTCCGAGCGACCGAAATGAAATTGAGATGCCGCTCCCGCTCTTCCTTCGTAATGGAAGGATGCTGATCAAGTCCATCCTTCAACGCCCGAAGCACATCAAGCGCATTAATGCAGTGCATATCCTGCTTGATTAAAGCACTCGAAATACGGTTTATGACGTAACGCGGATCGATGCCAGTCATTCCCTCTTCGATATATTCATTCTGCATTTCCTTTAAATCAGCTTCCTTAAACCCTTCAATTTCCTCGCCATCATACATCCGCATTTTTTTCACTAAATCCATACCCTGCTTCTTCGTTTCCTTCAATCTCGTCAGAATAGAGAATATGGCAGCAGCTCGTAAGGCATGAGGTGCAATATGAATATGCCTCATATCACTTTGTGCGATCAGCTTCGTATATATTTTTTCCTCATCCGACACTCTCAGGTTATAAGGAATCGGCATGACGATCATCCGTGATTGCAGCGCCTCATTTTTCTTGTTGCTTATAAATGATTTGTACTCCGTTTCGTTCGTGTGAGCGACGATTAGCTCATCCGCGCTAATTAAAGCAAATCGGCCCGCTTTGAAATTTCCCTCTTGTGTCAGCGAAAGCAAATTCCATAGAAATTTCTCATCGCATTTCAGCATCTCTTGAAACTCCATCAAGCCTCTATTCGCTTTATTAAGCTCACCGTCAAAACGATACGCGCGTGGATCAGACTCCGAGCCGAATTCAGTAATAGTTGAAAAGTCGATGCTGCCGGTTAAGTCTGCAATATCTTGAGATTTCGGATCGGAAGGACTGAACGTGCCAATTCCAACGCGGTTATCCTCTGAAATAAATACACGCTCTACGAGCACGTTTTCAATAATACCGTTGTATTCCGTCTGCAGCCTCATTTGGCAGGAAGGACATAAATTGCCTTCAATTCGAACGTCAAGCTCCTTTTCGATTTCTGGGCGCAGCTCATGCGGGATAAGATGCAGCGGATCTTCGTGCATCGGGCAGCCCTTAATCGCATAGACCGCTCCGCGCTGCGTTCTTGAGAACTTCTCTAGACCTTTTTTGAGCATCGTAACGATTGTAGATTTTCCTCCGCTGACCGGCCCCATCAATAATAAAATCCGTTTGCGAACATCAAGCCTACGAGCCGAGGAGTGAAAGTACTCCTCAACAAGCTTCTCTACCGCATGGTCCAACCCAAAAATTTCTTGTTCAAAAAATTTGTACTTCCTCTTTCCATTAACCTCTTCTACTCCATAAGACTCAATCATCTCATAAACACGCGAATGTGCGGTCATAGCCGGTGACGGGTCCTGCCTCAACAATGCAACATAGTCCTTAATTGATCCTGTCCATGCAAGTTTCTCGCTCTCAGCCTGATAATCCGATATTCGTTTGAAAATATCCATACCGTGCCTCCTCCCATCGCTTCCGCATTCCACTAATCTAACTACGCCCGGGATTTGTATCTAGACGCTCTATCGAGTGGAGCCAACTTTTATTGAGGTATTACATTTCTATGCTTATTCGGGAAGGAAATTGACCACTATTTTAGTCCACTATCCATCAAATTACGACAGGTCCGTATAATCCTTTGCTATAATGGGTATATACAAGTCGGTCAGAACGGCATGGGGGGAATAACAATCAGTGGCTGTTACAAGGGAAGAGGAGCTCTACGAGCCAATAAAGAAGCATTATGAGCAGCTTGGCTTCGAAGTCAAAAGTGAAGTGCTCCATTGCGATTTGGTAGCTATCCATCCAGAAAATTCGGATACGATTATCGTCGAAATGAAAAAAACGTTCAACCTAGCCTTGCTGCTGCAAGGAATTGAACGTCTACGTTTGAATAACCAGGTCGTGCTTGCCGTTGAACGCAATCGAAAAAAAAGCGGCGCTCATAATCAACGATTCGGTGATTTAACCGAGCTTTGCCGAATGCTTGGACTCGGATTAATGACCGTTACCTTTTACAAAACAAAAAAGCCAGTTATCGAAATGCTTTGCCAGCCAGGCGATCCACCGCAGCGCGGTGTTAGACGAAAGAAGCAAGCAAAGCTCCATATGGAGTTTAAGGAGCGGAGCGGCGACTATAACGTAGGCGGAAGCACCCGGCGAAAGATTATGACCGCCTACCGTGAAAAGGCGCTACGCTGCGCCTACGCACTCCATACATCCGGCCCGCTCGCTCCACGTGAGGTTGCCTCTATTACCGGCTACAGTCGCAGTGGTGAAACGCTCCGCAGCAATTACTATAATTGGTTTGACCGTATCGGGCGAGGCAAGTATATGCTCCGTCCAGAAGGTGTAGCTGCATTAACCGAAAATAGCGATGTCATTGCTGATTGGGTCAGTACCGTTAGTACCGTTAGCACTACTAGCTCCGCACCGTAAATTCTTCAATGGCCTCAAATAAACGCGCAACCCCTAGCTCGGTTCTAGCACCTGTGTTATAGGTGTAATTCAGACGAGCGGTGTTGCGCTTCGGATTTTCCGAATAGAAGGAGCTTCCCGGAACAAATGCAACGCCCTTTTGGACGGCGCAACGAAGCAGTGCTTCCGCATCCAATCCGTCAGGCAGCTCTATCCAGAGGAACATGCCGCCTTTTGGTTTAACCCAGGATACATCTTGTCTCGCTTGCTGCTTCAACAGCTTATCCATTTCATTCATCCGTTGTCCGTACGATTTTGAAATAACCTTAATATGCTCATCCAAATTAAATCCACTGAGCAGTTGACTTAATATTTGTTGATCCATCGTGCTTGAGTGCAGATCTGCTGCTTGCTTCGCCTTCGCTACCATTCTAATTACACTGCTGTCACCAATAGCCCATCCTGTACGCAGAGCTGGAGCTACTGTCTTGGAAAATGTACTTGTGTATAGCACTGCACCTTTTTCAGCCGAGCCGTTCAACGCGAACAAAGAAGGAAATTGTTCATAATCATCAAATTTAATATCGCCATATGGATCATCTTCAATAATCGGTATATCATTTTGCTTGCAAAGATCCAGCATCTTGCGGCGACGTTCTACGCTCCATACTCTACCAGTCGGATTACCGAATGTAGGCACCGCGTACATTAGCTTAGGTCTATGCTCACGAATAAGGCGCTCAGCATCTTCTGGAATCATACCATCTTCGTCACTTTCAGCTGCTACAACCTTTAAACCGTGCAAAGCAAATACCTGCAGACTTGCCAGGTAGGTAGGCTTCTCCACCAAAATCGTATCGCCAGGTTCAGTCAGCACCCCAACTAATAAATCAATGGCCTGCTGTGAACCGGTAGTCAATATCATTTGTTCCGGATTGACATACATTTGCTTTGCCGCCATCCGCTTGCATAGCTGCTCACGCAAAGGCAAATAACCTTCAGTCAAGCCATACTGCAAAGCGTTTGATCCTGCATCGAATACGCGGTTAGCCGCTTCTCGTACGGCTTGTACGGGAAACAGCTCCTCTGCAGGAAGTCCCCCAGCGAACGAAATCATGTCTTTACCTTGTGTCAGCTTCAAAATATCTCTGACTGCGGACGATTGCAATTGTGCGACTCTTGAAGAAAATCGGTAATTCATAGTGTGTGCGCCTCCTCGTAATTTAGACCACATCATTTGCGTATATATCCTATGTTAACAATGTGTTCACAACTTTTAAAGTTTTCTTTTTACCGAACCTTGGTTATAATAAAGACAGCTTATTGGAGGTGTCCAAAGGATGAACTTTATTATTGTGATGACCGTGTTTGTCTTGTTCATTACGGCGATGCTAACCAGTTCGTATAATGAAGACAAAACAAAAGGATTATAAGCTGCGTTTAGAGCTTAGATTCAAACAAATGAAGCTTCCCGTAGAGCACTTTGCTCATGACGGGAAGCTTCATTTCGTTAAAATAGCACTCTGAAACGCTGATTAACGCTGCAGCTGTGCCATTTCCTCCATACAAACGGAACATAAGGAACGATTCTTAAAATCCTTAACTTCAGTCATTGAACCGCAAAATACGCATTTCGGACGGTAACGCTCCAAAATGATATGGTCACCTTGGACGAAAATTTCAACGGGATCGCCCTCGTTCATCAGATAACGTTTACGTAATGATTTTGGAAGTACAATACGACCTAGTTGGTCTACTTTTCTTACTACTCCTGCTGGTTTCATCATTTTCACCTCTTCTGTGTCTAGTTTCGCAAGTATTTTTGAGAAACCTCTGCTTTATAATCTTTCGATGGTAATTCGACATTTTCCTTCCCATATCAATAATTTCTTAATATACTGCAAAAAAGTTCGTTCACATTTAAGAAACTACTAATCAATCACTAGTATGATTAGCTATTCAAGCCCTGGGAAGCCGTTTTGTCTAAGTGCTTCAAACACAATGATCGCTGCAGAATTCGATAAATTAAGCGAACGAACTGCACTAGTCATCGGCATTTTTATACATGTTTCGATATTCGCGTCAATTAATGATTGCGGTAGCCCTTTCGTTTCTTTGCCAAATACAAAGAAATCTCCATCCTTATATTCAAATTGCGAATATATCTTTTTAGCTTTTGTACTCGCATAAAAAAAACGGCTTTGAGGGTGCAGCTGCTGCAATTCTTCGAAGGAATCGTGATACTCTACATGTACAGAATGCCAGTAATCTAGTCCTGCGCGCTTCAGGCTGCGATCATCTGTATTAAATCCAAGCGGTCTAACTAAATGTAAATGTGTTCCTGTAGCAGCACATGTGCGTGATATATTACCTGTGTTTGCCGGAATCTCTGGCTCTACCAATACGATATGAAATGGCATGGTTGTCTATCTCACCTCTCATTTTGACTATTATACACGAAATTACACCACATTTTACATCCATTTTACGTACCGTTAATCTGCTGCATAAATTCAGGCGTCATAATAGAGACCATAATAGTCGGTATAATAACAATTTTCAACCAAACCACGACCTTATAAAACATGAAGGAGAGTTGAACAAATGAGAAAAAAGATATTGGTAGTTGATGATGAGCCTTCCATTTCCATGTTAATCGAATTCAATTTAAAGCTCGCTGGCTACGATGTTCGCTGTGTAAGCGATGGAGAAGCAGTGTTTGACTTATTAAAGCCATTTCGTCCTGACTTAATTGTTCTCGACCTCATGCTGCCCAAAATGGACGGTATTCAAGTTTGTCGTGAGCTTCGAAAACAAAATAATGCGGTACCCATCGTCATGCTGACAGCCCTTCAGGATGTCTCAGATAAAATAGCTGGCCTTGATAATGGCGCTGATGACTATATGACCAAGCCATTCAGCCCTCAAGAGCTTGTATCCCGAATTCAAGCTATTTTCCGTCGTATGCAGTCATTGCCTGGGAACATAGATAACACTGCCTTTGATATTGGTCGCTTGAATGTGCGTGTTGAACAGCGTGAAGTATTCCTCGATGGAAAATCGGTCGAGCTTACGCCAAAGGAATTCGAGCTTCTCCTGTTTTTATGCCGACACAAAGGCAAAGTACTCAGCCGACAACAGCTGCTGCATGGGGTCTGGGATTATCATTTCCTTGGCGACACAAGAATTGTAGATGTTCATATCAGCCATTTGCGCGATAAAATTGAGAGAAACGCACGGACCCCTGAATATATTATGACCGTACGCAATGTCGGATATAAGCTTCATGGACCTGCGGTTATGGAATCGTCATTTGCATAATACAAGAAAGACCGCGTTCCTCTATAAAGGGAACGCGGTCTTTCTTTCTAAGCTGCAACAAATGAATTAGCCGTTACGCTTCATGAAATCATTCATAAATTGCGTCAATGCTTGGCAGCTCTCGAGCGGAACCGCATTATATGTCGATGCGCGCAGTCCGCCAACATCGCGATGGCCTTTCAAGCCAACAAAACCTTCTTGCTCCGATTGTTTAATAAATTGCTTCTCTAGCTCTTCACTATGAATACGGAATGTAATATTCATAAGTGAGCGGCTTTGAGGCTGCGCACAACCGATGTAGAAACCATTGCTTTGATCGATAGCGTCATAAATCAATTTGGTCTTATCACGGTTGAATTGCTCCATTTGAGCAACCCCGCCTTTATCTTTAATCCATTGAAGCACCAATTTCATCATATAAACTGAGAAGGATGGCGGTGTATTATAAAGCGAGCTAGCCTTAGCATGGGTATCGTAACGGAACATCGATGGAATCGTTTTTGGACTTTCTTGAACAAGGTCATCACGGATGATAACTACTGTGACACCAGATGGGCCGAGATTTTTTTGGGCACCGGCATAAATCATACCAAATTGGCTCACATCAATCGGTCGGCACAAAATATCGCTGGACATATCCGCTATAAGCGGAACATTTCCTGTTGTCGGAAATTCGAAAAATTGTGTTCCGCCAATTGTTTCGTTCGACGTAAGGTGCAAATACGCCGCGTTATCCGGCACTTTAATTTCCGACATTGCTGGCATACGCATAAATTTGTCTGCTTCTGTAGATGCAGCAATCACTGTTTCGCCAACAAGCTTCGCTTCCTTAAGAGCTTTATCAGCCCAAGCTCCAGTCATGACATAAGCTCCTGGACGTCCAGGACGCACTAGGTTGAGCGGCAGCATCGCGAACTGTGTGCTTGCTCCCCCTTGCAGCAGAAGAACATGATAATTATCCGGAATTCCGAACAATTCACGCATCATGGCTTGTACATCGTTATTCACTTGCTCGTACAATGGGCTCCGATGTGACATTTCCATAATGGACATGCCTGCACCCTCATAATCAACAAATTGCTCCTGTGCTTGCTTTAGCACCTCAAGAGGTATAGCAGCTGGTCCTGCATTAAAATTAAATGCTCTAGTCATTAGGGTACCCACCTCATTTTCTTGATATCTGATATGGTTATGATAGCAATTTTGAAGAGATGCATCAAGTGTATTTCACATATTCGAACAACAAAAAGTCGAACGTATGTCGAAATACTGTCACTATACATTCGGTTTTCAAGCAAATTCTAGTACAAAAACAAGAAAGGGCCCCATCGGGACCCTCATTTTAGGAATAGTAGCATTTGGTTTAGCAATCGTAGTAAAGGCTGAACTCATGCGGATGAATACGAATTGCAACTGCTTTTGCTTCTTGACGTTTGATCGCAACATAGTTGTCGATAAAGTCTTGAGAGAATACGCCGCCTTCAGTCAAGAAAGTAGAATCAGCTTCCAACGCGTTAAGCGCCTCGTCAAGAGTTCCAGGAACACTGCGGATTTCTTTCTTCACATCTTCCGGCAAATCGTAAATGTTTTGGTCGAAAGGACCATAGCCCAGAGCTACTGGATCAAGTTTACGCTTGATGCCGTCCAAACCAGCAAGCAACATAGCCGAAAAAGCGAGGTAAGGGTTAGCTGTGTTATCCGGTGTACGGAATTCAATACGACAGCCTTTTGGCGTTACAGCAGCAATCGGAATACGAATCGCAGCAGAACGATTACCTTTGGAGAATACAAGGTTAACTGGCGCTTCGTAACCAGGCACAAGACGCTTGAACGAGTTCGTGCTTGGGTTAGTAATTGCAATCAATGCCGGTGCGTGGTAAAGGACGCCGCCGATATAGTGCATCGCCATTTCACTCAGGTTAGCATAAGCGCCTTTATCGTAAAACAAAGGAATGTCGCCGTTGAAAATGGAAGTATGCAGGTGCATGCCGCTTCCGTTGTCACCATACAATGGCTTCGGCATGAAAGTAACCGTTTTGCCATATTGGCGAGCTGTGTTGTGAACGATATATTTGAATTTCATAAGATTGTCAGCTGATTTCTTTAATGTGTCGAAGCGGAAGTTGATTTCTGCGGCGCCAGCTGTTGAAACTTCATGGTGATGACGTTCAACGCGAAGACCCGATTCTTGCAAAAGACGAACCATTTCGCTGCGGACGTCTTGCTGTGAGTCAACTGGAGCTACAGGTACGTAGCCGCCTTTAACCGGGACTTTGGAACCTAGATTACCACCTTCTTCTATACGGTTCGTGTTCCAGCCTGCTTCCTCTGAATCAACGAAGTAGGAAGAAGAATTCATTGTGCTTTGATAGCGAACTTCGTCGAAAATGAAAAATTCAGGTTCTGGTGCGAAAAATGCTGTCGTACCAACGCCAGTTGTTTGAAGATACTCTTCAGCTTTCTGAGCGATGCTGCGTGGATCGCGGTCATAACGGTCACCATCAGGTGTATGAATGTTACACATGATGTTAAGTGTTGGATGATCAGTGAAAGGATCGATAAATACCGATTCTGTATCTGGCATCATAACCATATCGGAGTTTTCAATTCCGCGGAAACCTTGGATTGATGAACCGTCAAATGCAACCCCGTTAACAAAAGTATCTGCGTCAACCTCAGCAGCAGGTAGTGTAATGTGGTGTGCACGACCAAGCAGGTCCACAAAGCGGAAATCTACAAACATAATGTTATTTTCTTCAATATTAGCCAAAACATTTTGAACTGACATTAGATATTCCTCCATTTCCGAACGTTAGCGTAGTGTTGAACAAGTAATGTTCAATAATTGCTGTAAAACCATGTCGTTATTATAAAACTTGGCTTCAATCTCCGTCAATAGCTATGTCAGGTATTTTTTGAAACCATGTCAGGTTTACTCACAAATTCGAAGGATCGTTCACAAATCATTCTGATTATTTAAATAAAAAAACCGCGTAATCCCTTATAAATCAAGGATTCCGCGGTTTTGGTTACCTGTTAAATTTTCCATTCCTTAAACGCTTCTGCAGGTGCTTTAGGCGTATTAAATTGTTTACCTACAATTGGAGCTAGCTGTTCTAGATCTTTTAATAAATTTGCAAACTGATCTGGGAATAGGGATTGCACACCGTCTCCTGTCATGGAGTTATCCGGGTCGGTATGCATTTCTACGATTAATCCATTTGCTCCAGCCGCTACCGATGCTTTGCACATTGGTTCTACCAATTCACGACGTCCTGTACCATGGCTTGGATCGGAAATAACCGGAAGATGACTGAGAGATTGCAATACTGGTATCGCAGTCAAATCTAGCGTGTTGCGTGTATAGGTTTCAAATGTTCGTATACCGCGTTCACAAAGCATAACATTTGGATTACCGCCTGCCAAAATGTATTCCGCGGCATTTAAAAACTCATCATAGGTGGAGCTAAAACCTCGTTTAAGTAAAACCGGTGTTTGAATCGTTCCTAGCTTGCGCAGCAAATCGAAGTTTTGCATATTTCTCGTTCCTACTTGAAGAATATCCGCATATTCCGCACAAACGTCAACATACTCTGGTGTCATTACCTCCGTAATGGTAAGTAATCCATGCTTCTTGCCCGCTTCCGCCATCATGGCAAGCCCTTCAACGCCCACTCCTTGGAAGCTGTACGGACCTGTGCGAGGTTTGAATGCGCCTCCGCGCAATACTTGCCCGCCTGCCGCTTTGACGAGACGAGCGATCTCGTCTATTTGTTCAGGAGTCTCAACCGCACATGGTCCGCCCATAATGACAAGATTGCTTCCGCCGATTTTAACACCTTTAATATCGATTACCGTATCATCTGGATGGAAATCACGGCTGGCAAGCTTATATGATTTCGAAATCTTGATAACGTTCTCTACGCCTTTCAATTGACGCAAATGCTCTGCAAGAGTAGGCTCTGCTTTCCCGATGATTCCAATAACGGTACGATCAGTACCTTTTGACACATGCGCTTGCACACCTGTCTTCTCAATTTGGGCTACAATTTCTGTAATCCGCTCGTCAGCAATGTTTGGGTTTGTAATTACGATCATATCGATCACTCCTAATTTGTTTTTTATAAATTTGTATAAAACTAAAATTTGCATTAGATTTTTTTAGATTCTTCTAAATTCTTTTAGATTCTTTTAGATTCTTTTAGATTCTTTTAGATTCTTTTAGATTCTTTTAGATTCTTTTAGATTCTTTTAGATTCTTTTAGATTCTTTTAGATTCTTTTAGATTCTACTTCTTTTTCTAACATTCCCTAGCTTTTTGTCGCCATTTTTCCCTCTCATTTCCTCTTCTAGCTTTTTCTTGCTACTTTTGGCTACTTCATACTGTTTCGGACTCATTTAGACTTCTCCAGTTTTATTCATCTTTTTAAACCTTTATCCATAATTTCACACTGCAACGCTTATACGCTTTATAGCTTTTATGCTTTGTGGCTTCTACGCTTTTAATCACTAAAGTAAATATACAAGAAAAGACGCATGACGTCAACCCACATCACAAAATAAAAAATTCAAATAATTTCTGTCCCCGTCTAATAGTTACTATAGGAGCTTATAGGTTACAAAGTAACAAAATAACAAAGTAACAAAGTAACAAAGTAACAAAGTAACTAAGTTTCTTGTAATTAAGTTTCTTGTAAATAAGCAAATAGGTTTCTTAGTAAATAAGTTTTTTGTAAATAAGCAACTAGGTTTCTTAGTAAATAAGTTTTTTGTAAATAAGCAACTAGGTTTCTATGTAAATAAGCTATTAAACGCTAATTTGGAAAATGAAGGTTGGACTGGGCTGTTTATTCTTATGAAGCAGACTCACTAATTAGTGAGATAATCCTCACTCATTCGACTGCAAAAGTTTGAAATCAATAAATAGTGAGGCAAACTTCACTCGCCATGAGGATTTCTTCACGGGGAGTGAGGTTTGCCTCACTAATAAAAAAACAAATTAGTTTAAAGACGACATAATGAGATTAGCATCACTAATTAGTGAGGGCTCCTCAGTCGGTCTCAATCTAAGCAACATTATGGTACATAACTGTAACGTAACTTCCTCAGCCGGCTAAGACGAGCTACCTCGTCTTCCAGCCACTGTTTCAAACTAAGCTACTCCGTCTTTTCAACATCCGCTTCCTTTGAAACAGCAGTTGCGTTTGACGTTACTGTTGAGTCTGATGTTAAAGTCACTCTTGAAGTAGCTTTTGAAGTTACTGCTGACGTTACTATTGATGTTACTATTGACGATAATGCCGACGTTGCTGTTGACGTTACTACTGACGTCACAACTTACGCTACTTTGGTAACCTATGTTGACGTTACTACTGACGTAACTACTTACGCTACTTTTGTAACTTATGTTGACGTTACTACTGACGTCACTGCTCACGCTACTTTTGTTACTTATGTTGACGTTACTACAACGTCACTGCTAACGCTACTAGTTGTAGCTTATGTTGACGTTACTACTACGTCACTGCTAACGCTACTAGTTGTAGCTTATGTTGAAGTCGCTGTCGAGTCTGCCGCAGCAGCTGCTGTATCTGTATCTGAAGCAGCAACGACTGACTTCACTCGAATGTTCGGAAGCAGCTTGTTCATGTTGATTGTACGTCGAATTTCCCAAGTATCCGGATTGTTATGATCGTATTGCTCCAAATAGTTAATGACCTCTTTGGTAAGCGGCGTTGGAGTAGATGCACCTGAAGTTACCGCAACACGGTCGATGCCCTTCAGCCACTCCTGCTCGATTTCTGATACATCGGACACACGATATGCTTTAACACCTGCGATTTCTTCAGAAACCTGTGCTAGACGATTGGAGTTATTGCTGCGTGGATCTCCAACGACAATGCATAGCTGCGCAATTCCCGCTTGCTCGGCTACCGCCTCTTGGCGTACTTGCGTAGCTAAACAAATCTCATTATGAACCTCAGCATTCGGAAAACGCTCAACTAGACGATTAATAATATGACGAATATCCCACTGTGACATTGTTGTTTGATTCGTTATAATCGTTTTGCCTTCTGGAATTTGAAGAGCGGCAATGTCCTCTTCACGTTCAATCAAATGAACACGATCCGGCGCAACGCCAATAGCACCCTCCGGCTCTGGATGGCCATCTTTGCCAATATAAATAATATGATAACCTTCAGCTGCTTTCACTTGAATTAAATCATGTGTACGAGTCACGTCTGGGCATGTAGCGTCCACTACAGACAATCCCTTCTCACGCGCACGCTGACGAACCTCAGGCGATACACCATGCGCGGTGAAGATAACAGTTCCTGAATCCACTTGATCTAAAATATCGAGTCTATTAGCACCGTCTAGCGTAATGACTCCTTCCTGCTCGAACGCATCTGTAACATGAGCATTGTGAACGATCATACCTAAAATATATATAGGACGCGGCAGTTCTAAGTTTTTAACTGTCTGTAAAGCCAGCACCATCGCGTCGACAACTCCATAACAGTAACCGCGAGGCGATATTTTAACTATTTCCATATTTATTGCACCTGCTTTCTGATCAGAGATAGATCTTATCTTATCTCCTAATCAAATATACGATCTGATGATTCTATTATAGACCAATCGCTCGTGTCCGCAAAGGTTATTGGCAGCCAGATTGTAAACTTCGTGCCAGTTCCCTCTCTAGTCACGACTTCCACGGTGCCTTTGTGCTCGTCAACAATCCATTTCGCTATTGATAAGCCCAGGCCTGTTCCTACTGTTACACCTCTAGATTCATCCGCCCGATAGAATCGATCAAAAATATGTGGAATCTCATTCGGATTCATTCCTATTCCTGTATCCTGAATGACATAACCGATTTGCTGCTCATTACGAACCGCGCTCAGCTCAATATAACCTTCCAGCGTATATTTAAAAGCATTTTCTATGAAAATGAAGAGCAGCTGCTGCAAATAATTATGATTCGCGTTTACCCGCACATCGCTCAAAGCAGACAAGTCCCCTATTTTCCATTCAGCAGTGCGCGGCAGCAGCTGTGCTCTGCGTATAACCTCTTCTGTCAAAGGAAGAAGCTCAAGCGGCACCTTCTCCATTGTGTAACCTGTATCAGCTCTTGCTAGTGCCAACAAGTCATTAACAAGCGTGCTCATTCGCTTCGCTTCTGCTGATATATCACTCATCGCTTCCTTCGACAGCTCCCAGTGATTCGAATCCAGCGGCAGCCACTCACCAGTGGACTGTTTCAAATTCGTTTCTTTCACCTTAGTCCACATACGCTCCAGTAACTCAATATTTCCACGAATCGTAGTAAGAGGCGTCCGTAATTCATGCGAAGCGTCAGAGACGAATCTCCTCTGTGCTTTATAAGCTTCATCCAGCTCATTATAAGCCATTTCGAGCCGTGAGAGCATCATGTTTAATGTGCTGACTAATTTGCCAATTTCATCATTTGGACCGATAGCCGGTATGCGAACACTCAAATCAGAACCCTTTTCAATTTGCTCCGTCGCTCGAATAACTCGTTCAATAGGATGCAACGCCTTCCTGGCAATAAATAAACCTACAGTGAACGCAATTAAGACAACAACTAATGATGAATAAATAAGTATTTTAAGAAGACCTTTCATGAAGCGGGCTTCATTATAGGAGAACACACCAAATTGCAATAAGCCAACTGTGCTGTTGTCTGCCGTCAGTCGAATTACTCTCTGATACGTCAGCATCTCATACTTCTTTTTGTCCACTTCGACCTTTACCTTAACAAATCCATCATTAGGTTTACTCTTAAGCTCCGGATAAGGAATAATAATATCCTGTTCCATCAGATTTGGAGTTTGTGTGATAGCACCCTCTTTGTAGTTAACCAATTGAATATACATATTCTTCTGATCGAATCTGAACTGATATTGAGGATCAACACCTAATTCCAGCTGATCCCAAAAATTTAAGGTACCTATAATTGGCGTTTTACTATTCTGCAATTTAAGCTGATTTTTCAAATCAGCGTACGTATTCCAATTAACAAATAAGTAGATACACAGGCCGAAAGCAAACATAGTCACAGCTAATAAACCGGAGTACCATAGCGTGAGTCGAAGTCGGATTGACATAGAATTACCCCGCCTCTCCGCGAAGCACGTAACCCGTTCCACGCACCGTCTGTATGATACGTTTATCACTGCCATTCTCTACCTTCTGCCGAAGCATCGCGATATATACCTCAAGCACATTGGATTCGCCGCTAAAATCATAGCCCCATATTTTTTCCATAATCGCGTCACGTGTCAGTACACGTCTTGGATTTTGCATGAACAGCAGCAGTAAATCGTATTCCTTGGATGTTAATTCAATGCGACGACCGGAGCGTATAGCCTCCCTCGCATCCATGTCCAATATTAGATCATCAAAAACGATCTGATTGCTGGATTCTTCAATTTTATCGGATTTGCGCCGCAGCAGCGCTCTTGCCCGCGCAAGAAGCTCCTCAAGCGCAAAAGGCTTCACTAAATAATCGTCAGCTCCGAGATCAAGTCCCTTTACTCGGTCAACTATATCATCTTTAGCTGTTAGCATCATAATCGGCACCGTACTGCCGCTCTCCCGAACACGCCTGCACACTTCCCATCCATCCACCTGCGGCATCATGACATCCAAAATAAGCAGATCCGGGTCGGTCGTCAGCAGCAGCTTTAGCCCTTCCATACCATTTGACGCGGTAGTTACCTCATAACCTTCGAATGCTAAGCTTCTCCGGAGCAATGAGATAATTTTATCATCATCATCTACTACTACAATATGCTGTCTCATCTACTTGTCCCCCGCTCTTCAGTAAAAAAGCGCAGAGCATGCTGACTCTCTGCGCTTTTTTGTTTAAAACTTAACTATTTATTACTATTCACCGCTAAAAGTGTTTTTATCACCAATCTCGACTTGCAAATCCATCGCGCTGCCTTTACGCAAAATGTTCAATTTTACTTTTTCGCCTACTTTTCTCTTCTGTATTTCCGCAATAAGCTCAGCTGTCGTATTGTATTTCTTGCCATCAATTCCGACAATAACGTCAAATTGCTGCAGTTCAGCCAAATAAGCTGGTGAATTATAATAAACGTTTCTTACGATTGAACCTTCTACTTTATCCATGCCGAGCTGCTTAGCAAAATCTGCCGTTACATCTTGAAGCTCTGCGCCGATAAACGGTTTTGGAATTTTAACGTTGCTCTTTAAGCTATCCAATACGCCTTGAATCGTGCTTGTCGGAATGGCGAAGCCAATGCCTTGCGCTTGCGAGCTAACGGCCGTATTAATCCCTACGACTTCCCCGTTAACATTAAGCAGCGGTCCACCAGAGTTACCTGGGTTAATCGAGGCGTCTGTTTGCAGTAGATGTTCGTAATTGCGCTCACCCTGTGCATCCTGAATATCGATTGGACGCTCCTTCGCACTTAGTACACCCACGGTTACCGTATGATCGAAGCCATATGGATTGCCAATAGCTACAACCCAATCGCCAATATTAATATTATCAGAGTTGCCTAGCGGCAATGTAGGAAACGCTTTATCGCCGTTAATCTTCAATACAGCTAAATCCAGCTCGTAGCTGGAACCGAGCAGCTCCGCTGTAAATGGCTCTTTATAGCCCTGTACTGTCACTTTGATTTGGTCAGACTCACCTACAACATGCTGATTTGTCAAAATGTATCCTGATGATTCAAAGAAAAATCCAGTACCAATTCCGTTCTGTTGCATTTTACCTTCTTGGCCTTTCTCAGGTACTTTCGTTTCTGGATAATCATCTCCGAAAAATTGTCGGAAAAACGGATCGTCCAGCAAGCTGCCGCCACCGCTGTTTTGTTTTGCTGCGTTTACATAGGTCTCGATTTTAACGACTGCTGGACTTGCTTTTTCAAATAATCCAGCGATATTATCCGGACGCGCGGCAACTGTTTCACCATTGCCATTCGTATTTGCAGAACCGGCTGCTGCACTTCCTGAGCCTCCGCCTTCGGTTTGAGTTGCCATAGCTGATTCATCCGTAAACCAATTACGCGTATCCGACGTGTACATAAGTGATCCTACGAGAACAACACCAACTAAGAAGGAAGCGAATATAGGTAGAAATGATGTCCGACGTGGCTCTTTTACTTTCCAAGATCCTTTCCCGGATGTCTGCGATGGTGTGAAGGCTCTCGTCTGTGTTTGTTGCTGCTGCGGCTGCGGAGTCTGTTGTTGTTCAGGCCGCTCTTCAAAATTCCCGTTAATTTCATTATACGGTCTTGCAGCTGTTGTTCCATAAGGTTGATCTTGAATCAATTGAGCCTGCTCTGTAACTGGAGGCGGATTCAATGTATGACCTTCCTGCTGTGGATTTGCCTTACTCGGTCCATAAGAATAATAGTAGGATGGCTTAACCGATTGCTCTTGCGATTCGGATGGGCCACTATCCTGTGAGCTAGCTTGCGAACTTGTTTCGTTTACGCTTTTATCAGACCCGTCTTTCTCTTCCTCGTTGTTGCGAAAAAAATCATCATACCCATTTTTATTGTTTTGATCATCCATGTAAGTTCTCCTCCTTGAATCTTATTGCATAATGCATACGAAACTTCTGTTTCATATACGTATTAGTTAATATAGATCTATCATGCACATTTTACCTTAAAACAAACTTAAAAGGAATTTAAACTGAAATAAAAAAAACGTTCCATTGTGAAAGGAAACGTTTTTATGGTTTGCATTTTTAACAGTTAGCTTGAAAATATCCGTTCTAATTCATGTATAATTTTGTTGGCATCGTTGACCCATTTCGATTCAATATCGGCGTCTGGATTATCTGGCGCTTGAAACTGATCAAACATCGCACCCATTACGCGTACTGAGGCAGTTGGGTCATTTCCTTCATTGTAGAGATGCTTCAGCACATACGGTGTGCCTATTCGGATCATTGTGTTATCATCTGCCGTCTCGCTGTCTATATGGCCGTTAATAACTTCAAATGGAATTCGCAGCCAAACCTTATTCTCGTTTTCCAAGGCACGGTCAAATGAGCCATTCTCATACTCCCAATTGCCTCCAAGACTAAATTGCTGGGACTCCATTAACCTTTTGGTTTCAATATACATAAGATCCTGGGATTGCAGCGCAGATGATATAGGTATCATGAGATACTCCTTACTCCTTTGTTCTCGCAATTGGAAACTCAATAGTAGGTAGTATAACCGAAACCTTCTTCATTATGTGCGATTTGCCCAGCCTTTTCGATGAGCAAGCACAGCCAGCTGCGTACGATCATCCAGCTCGCATTTCATTAGTAAATTACTGACATGAGTTTTTACTGTTTTCACACTAATATGCAGCTCTTCAGCAATCTCTTTGTTAGACTGTCCATCCGCTATTAGAAGAAGCACTTCCTTCTCCCGCTCCGTTAAGCCTTCATCGCCTGATTGTGCGTTGCGCTGCCGCAAGCCTCTTGTTAATGCTTGTGATACATCAGATGTCATAACCGGCATCCCTTTATTAGCACCATTGATTGCGTAGATTAATTCTTCCGCTGAAACGGTTTTGAGCACGTAGCTCACCGCACCCGCTTCAATAGCGCCGTATACTTTATCATCCTCAAGAAAGCTTGTCAACATAACTATTTTCATAGCTGGATATTTTGCAATGATTGCTCTAGTAGCTTCAATACCATTCATTCCCGGCATCATTAAATCCATCAAAATAATATCAGGATGGCTTTCCTCCGAGCTTGCCGCCAGTCTATCAAGGGCCGATTGTCCATTACTTTCTTCTGCAATGACTTGAAATTTTGGCTCCAACATCAAATAAGTGCGTAATCCTATTCTTACCATATCATGATCATCGACAATCATTATTTTTATTAGCTCAGAACCACTCATCATTTATGCTCTCCCCACCATATTTGGTATGGTTACCTTCACTCTAGTTCCGCTGCCAGGCTTGCTCAAAATTTCTGCTGCTCCGCCAAGCTTCTGCGCCCTCTCTTGCATTGTCGAAAGCCCATAAGACCCATGCTTCACCTCATTTGCTTTAAATCCTGCTCCGTTATCCTGCAAAATCATTACAATCTGCCTCTCATTATCTGCGAAGGTCAATGTACAGCTGCTGGCACCAGCATGCTTTACGATATTCGCCATTGCTTCCTGAACGATCAGGAAGAGCTGATGCTCCTTAGCCTCCGATAATTGATCCTTCAAGCGCCACTCAAGCTCGCCTTGCAAATGATTTTGTCGACAATAATCAGGGAACCACTTACCCAGCGCTTCGTATAACGTTCGTCCCTCGAGCTCCATTGGACGCAGCTGAGCAATGAAATTACGCATCTGCTTTTGAGCCAGATTGGACATATTAACGAGCTGATCAAGAACAGAGTCGGCACGTTCACGATCAACCTGTTGAAGCTTTGGAAGTGATGAGGCGCACATATGAATAGCAAACAGCTGTTGACTTACTGTATCGTGCAAATCACGAGCAAGCCGCTTACGTTCCTCAAGCACAGCAGCTTCATTAGAAGCGGATTCCGTCATAATATATTCTTCACTTCTTATTTGAAGCCATTTCATTTTTTCTTCCATTTTCTCTGCCAGCTCGTTAAATTCACGGAAAACCTCTATAAACGAATTATGGCCTTCCTCTGTAATCCGAACCGCGTAATTGCCATTCACGGCTTGCTTCAGTGACAAATGCAGCGTATCGATGCGCCTCCCTATACGCTGTGCTGCCCAATATCCAAATGCCGCGCTAACAAGCAGGAAGACGGAGGCTGCCCAAAGGCGCGTTTCCGTCTGTCCCATTTCATTTACTAATCCAAGCCAAGCAGCACCCGCAAGCAGCAACGATACGATGGATGTTATAACAAACATCCCAATTAGCTCCCACTTCCCGCTTCTAAGGAATCGAACCATCATTCGGAGGTCACCCTACTTTCGTGACACGAACATCACCAATAAATGTGCTCACGACCAATTTTATTTGCTTTTCAGATTCCTTGTAGGAAGGCGATTGTATGTTTATATTCGTGAACATACCGCCCTCCTTTCGGCCTAAAATCTTCACATCACCGATAAAAGCGCTTGATACGACTTGAACGCCAACCTCAAAGTCATTCGGTACGTACACCTTCACATCGCCTATAAAAGAAGAAATGTTGATTTTCGTTTCTCCGAATGGCACTTGTGCTTTCGTTAAGTCTAAAACGGTATCTCCAATAAAATGGGAGACATTGAGCGGTCTAAGGTCAAAATAATCATGACCGATATGAATATCGCCAATAAAACCTGAGCGATTCTGTGTTCTTGAATCCGTTTGATGCCACCATTCAACATGTTCTTTTTGTTGATCTTTCCACCCATGAGCAGATTTCTTATAATGAGAAGCATCGTCTTGGGTATGTTTATCATAATCCTTTTTTAAATTAATGCCATTCGCATGCTGCTGGCCCTCTGGCTCCGAAGGTGACTTTGTTGGATCAGGATGAAGCGGCGGAGCAGGCGGAACGGATGATTGATCAGGGTACGGTCGATAGGATTCCCAGTCCTCGCCTGGCGGCTTTTGTTTTCGTGACTTTGGCTTCCAAATCAGATTTATTCCAACTAAAATTACAATGACCGGCCAAATATAAGGAACTATATCTCCGACGGACCATGAGAATAAATCAAGATTCCGTCCCAAGAAAACGCATCCGACAACAATCATAATGGCTCCCCACCAGCTATTGCCTGATCCATTAGAGCAACCTGAAAGCAATCCCTTAATTCCGAAGATAATAAGTATGACAGGCCAATAAATAGATATTAAATCACCCAAATCAAAAGTCACGTGTCCAGTTTGCCGTAACAAAAAAAATACGCCAATTGTTATGATGATCAATCCGGTGAACAACCGATTCGCGAAATTTCCATTCAAGCAGCATCAGCTCCTTATGCATCCATCTTAGTTTGATAGATCTAGTATAACGGACAGTCCTTCATTGATAAAGGGACGTCCGATTGAATTATCAATCAGTCTCTAGACTGAGCTGATTCTAAAAATAGCCAAATAAATCGTTTAATGACACTAAACGAATGTTTTCGGACAATAAAAGAACCGCCTAGGAAAGCTCCAAGGCGGTTCTTTTTATATCGTTACATTTACTTCTGATTCTTCTGTTGTTGATTGTTCAAAGCTTGTTTTCCAGCAGCAGCGTTGCCCTGGTTAAATTCTTCTGCAAATTCTGCATTCATTTTATTGTTTTGAGCTTTGTTGTTTTTGTTTTTAGCCATGATATTCACCTCCCGTGTTCATCAATAGTATGGCATTGTTGTCGTTTATTATTCGAACTTCTACGATTCTAAATACGTTTGCGGGAATGGCTTTCCTACCTCAAAAGCAACGTTAATTTTGTTTAACCACGCCTGTGAAAGCTTGCCATTTCCTATTCTAATCACCTGTACGTTGACCGTCTTCTTCCCCCACTGCTCGTACACTTGTTTGATCGTTTCGAAGTACAAGTCGATACGGTTTCCCTTTATAGCCGATCCTGTGTCAGCCACGACGCCATAGCCATAACCGGGAATGTATAGCAGCGTTCCAATCGGGAAGAGCTTTGGATCTGCTGCAATGGTTGAAACCTGATCTCTTCGAACCTTTACGCCCGAATAGGTAATGCCATATTGCGGATGCCCTGGACGCTTGCCCGTCGATTCAACGCCTGCGGTATAACCCGTGGCGATGACCTCGATCGTTTTAGGCTCTGTTGATTCTTTAACATGATTTGCAGCTTCTGACTTGTCGCCATTTGTTTTTATAGCAATGCTCTTCTTCGAACTGCTTTGAGAGCTGGGCTGCTGCACTGCTGCTTCATTAAGCGCTGAGCAGATGCTATCCTTTATACCAAAGACCAGAACAAACACGAGCAGTGATAACGTTATTCCTTTTGTAATAGAAAAAAAGCTTGTAACCATCTGGGTACTTCCTCCTCAGAAGAATAATACCCCGATCGTCCAAGCTTTATGCGTCCAGCCTTATATTTCCTTGTCCGCGATTTGCTTCTGAAGAAGCGCGATCAAGTCTGCAATCGGCATTGCGCCAATGTCTCCTTCACCGCGTTTGCGAACTGAAACAGCGTCGGCCTGCATTTCGTTCTCACCAACAACGAGCATGTAAGGCGCTTTCTCGATCTGTGCTTCGCGAATTTTATAACCAAGCTTCTCATTTCGCAAATCACTCTCAACACGGATACCGCTTAATTGAAGCTGTTCGGCGACTTTACGCGCATAGTCCTCGTACGCTGTCGATACCGGAATAACCTTCGCTTGAACCGGTGATAGCCAAAGCGGCAACGCACCGGCAAAGTTCTCAAGCAAAAATGCTGTCATTCTCTCCATTGTGCTTATTATGCCGCGGTGGATTACTACAGGACGATGCTTTTTTCCATCCTCGCCTACGTACTCCAGCTCAAAGCGCTCTGGCAGCAAGAAATCAAGCTGTGCAGTCGAGAGTGTTTCCTCTTTGCCAAGTGCTGTTTTAATTTGAACATCGAGCTTCGGACCGTAAAATGCTGCTTCGCCTTCCGCCTCAAAAAACGGCAATTCCAGCTCCTCAACTACTTCACGAAGCATACGCTGAGACATTTCCCACATTTCATCATTTTGGAAATATTTCTCTGTGTCCTGCGGATCCCGATAGGACAAGCGGAAACGATAATCTTTGATGCCGAAATCTTCATAAACCTTACGGATCAAATTCACAACCCGTGAGAATTCCTCCTTGATTTGATCAGGACGACAGAAGATATGGGCATCGTTAAGCGTCATAGCACGCACACGGTGTAAGCCAGTTAGTGCTCCCGACATTTCATACCGATGCATCGTACCGAGCTCAGCGATACGAACCGGCAAGTCGCGATAGCTGCGCATATCGCTCTTGAACACCATCATATGATGCGGACAGTTCATCGGACGCAGAACAAGCTCCTCATTGTCCATAACCATTGTCGGGAACATATCCTCGCTATAATGCTCCCAGTGTCCGGATGTTTTGTAAAGCTCTACGTTAGCCAATACAGGAGTATAGACATGCTCATAACCCAATTTTTCCTCCATATCAACGATGTAGCGCTCTAATGTTCTGCGTACCTTTGACCCATTTGGAAGCCATAGCGGCAAGCCTTGACCTACCTCACGCGAGAATGTGAACATTTTCAGCTCGCGTCCTAGCTTCCGATGATCTCTCTTCTTAGCTTCTTCCAAGAAATGCAGATGCTCATCGAGCTGCGCTTTCTTAGGAAAAGCTGTTCCATATATACGCTGGAGCATTTTGTTCTTAGAATCGCCGCGCCAGTAAGCGCCAGCCACGCTAAGCAGTTTAAAAGCTTTAATTCTGCCAGTCGAAGGTAAATGCGGTCCACGACAAAGATCAAAAAACTCACCTTGATCGTACATCGTAATGACTGAATCCTCAGCTAGGTCACGGATTAGCTCAAGCTTGAGATTGTCATCCAGCTCAGTGAAAATCGCGAGCGCTTCGTCCCTAGATACAACACGGCGGCGAATTTCTAGATTTTGCTGAACAATCTTCTCCATTTCCTTCTCGATTTTTACCAGATCCTCAGGCGTAATTGAATGCTCCATATCGATATCATAATAAAAACCGTCCTCAATGACGGGACCAATACCAAGCTTAACGTTCGATGTAGCATACAAACGCTTAATCGCTTGTGCAAGCAAGTGCGCTGTACTGTGACGATATACTTCTAGCCCATCAGCCGAATCAACTGTAACGATTTCAACAGCAGCATCACTGTCAATCGGTGTATACACGTCAACTACTTTACCATTTAATTTCCCTGCAATCGCATTTTTCCGCAATCCTGGGCTAATGGAGCCCGCTACCTCTTCAATAGTAGTGCCTGCCGCATATTCCCTTACAGCCCCGTCTGGAAATTTCACTTGAATAGACATTCTCTTTCATCCTCCTGTTAGTCAATCAGCTTTCTTATGCGTTACTGGTCGTACCAAGCCGCTGTGCTATCCTATACCTCAAAAAAAGCACAAAAAAAGCACGCATCCCGCAAAGGGACGAGTGCTTGTATACTCGTGGTTCCACCCTACTTCGACTGTAACCGCAACTTCTTTCGCGCTGCACAGTCCTCGTAATATCTGGTAACGGAGAAATCCGGTACAGCTTACTTCCATAACAAACTCGAAAACGAGTACGGAATAGGTTAGGCCGTACAGCTACAAAGGGGTACATCTGCAAACGTCATGGAAGGAAATTACAGCCAAGTTTCCTCTCTCTGTACCGGACATACCATGCAGACACATATCTTTGTCATCGCTGATTAGTTCTTATATGTGGATCATTATAGCCTGACTTGAGTAATTGGTCAAGGACAATATGGCCATTACGATATCAGTTAAGCTATGGTTGAATTTGTTCATCCAAGCTGCTGTTGCATGATGAGCATTGTACACATACCGTTACGCGTTGTTCAAATATCGTTTCAATAGTACGGATTACTTGCATATGCGGCTGCCTTGTATGAATGGTGATTTGCTTAGGTGAGACAGAAATCAAAGAGCTGATCACCATATCCTCAATATTTATTTCCGTTTCAAGCATCTCAGCCACAATACGATCAGAAGGCGGTTTGGGGTCAAGCAGTTGAAAGCTTTCGTCATACAGTATAAACTCATGCCCCCCCTTATGTAACAAATGCACCATTGGCACCTTTGTATCTTGGAGGAATACGAAATATTTCAATAGTGAAATAAACTCCTGATACTGCTTATCAAGCATATATTCATCTAACGCGTATTCAACAACCTCAACTAATTCCTTCCTATATGGCTCAAGCCTAAAAGTTGTAAAACCATTCACGTTAAGCTCGGTATTTTCATGCAAATATCGTTCAACTTCATTGGCAACCTTGCCCTTTCGTCTTTGGCGATCCGCATCTAGAAATTTAGACCCAAGACCATCCCATTCTTTACCATGCAGTAAATCATGACAATACTTCTCGATTACCGTTGCATCCGCTGATTTATTTTTCTGATATTTCCTGCGAATAATGGAAGCAAGCATCTCTGGCTCCATTTCACTTACTATAAACTCCGCAATGACATTCGAGGTTGACTTATATACTGCTGGACCATGTAGTTGAAGCTGAAAATATGGCAGTACTGCCTGACATTGAATTTCTTGAGCGGAAATGATCTGAAATTCTATTGCAGCAGCTTGTTCAGCTTTTGAGCCGTTATGTAAATCGACGACCACTTGTTCCGTCAACATTTTCACTAATTTATCCACCGAATAACTGTGGCTTGAAGATAATGATACTGTAAACAGCTCCATAAGCTAGCTCACTCCTTTCCTTCCTTATCAGTATATGGTCCCACGTCTTGGGATATACGATGAAGAGATTGGAATGAGTTCTGCCTATATACGTAAATTCATTAACAAAAACAAAAAATGCCCCTCGATCACTAATCCGCCTTAAAAAGCGGAGTAATGTCGAGAAGCATTTTGGTTAGTAGCGATCAAAGCATAGTATACATAACTTTTGAACCGTAACCGTACTACCTCGTTTAATTCTGCATAACAAAATCAAGCTCAGCCGTTTCATTCTCATGGTACGTCTTCAAAATATTATATTTGGTATCCCGCTGAGCAGGAATTTTGCCGCATTCACGAATGAGCTGAAGGATAAGATCAATGTTTACTTTATGTGTTGTGCCCGCTGCTGATACGACATTTTCTTCGATCATCGTACTGCCAAAATCATTACAACCATAGGATAATGACAATTTGCCCATTTCAGGACCCATTGTTACCCATGAGGATTGGAAGTTAGGAATATTGTCCAGCATTATCCGGCTGGCAGCAACTATTCTGAGGTATTCCTCAGGCTTAGCCTTCTCCAGCTTCAGATTCGTATTGTCCGGTTGGAAAGGCCATGAAATAAAGGCTAAGAAGCCCGTAGATTTATATTTGTTAGCAATGCATTCATCTTGAGCATCGCGAATGCGCATCATGTGGAGCGCACGCTCTTCCACCGTCTCGCCAAGTCCATACACCATCGTTGCTGTCGTATTCATCCCATGACGGTGCGCTGACTTCATGACATCCATCCAATCGGTCCAAGAGCCCTTCATACGGCTAATTTTCCGGCGAGTACGATCATCCAAAATTTCAGCTCCGCCGCCAGGCAGCGAATCCAGCCCAGCCTCATGCAGTTGTCTGATGACTTCATCAAGCGAGAGACCATCCGATACAACCTTCATTTTCTGAATTTCCGCAGGAGAAAAGGAGTGCATCGTAATTTCCGGGAATTGCTGTTTAATTTTGCGAAGTAGATCCAAATAATAAGTAAACGGCAAATCTGGATTTGTTCCGCCTTGCATTAATATTTCAGTACCGCCGACGTCTAATGTTTCTTGAATTTTCGTCAATATGGTATCATCCGGAAGCACATAGCCTTCCTTCGAACCCGGCGCGCGATAAAAAGCGCAAAACCTGCAATATACATCGCATACGTTTGTATAGTTAACGTTTCTGCCTACGACAAAAGTCGTGATCGGATCTGGATGATGCTTTAACATAATCTGATTTGCGACATGTCCCATCTTCTCAATCTGATCCGAGGCTAACAGCTCCATGCCTTCTTCAAAATTTACTCGTTCACCGCGTAACGCTTTATCCAAAATACGGTCCAACGTTCCCATTCCGAAAGACCTCCTTATTTCCGTTCTAGTAGTATAGCAATCAATTTATCCTATCATAAATATATAAGAGAAGTCACCCGCCATATGATGCTCAATCTGTCCATTAATGAAGAAAAACATGGAATGTTCACAAGAACATCCATGTTTCCTCTCAATTAATGCAGTTTATGAACGCAAGGCATTTTCCAAATCCGCAATTAAATCATCAATGTCCTCTAAGCCAACTGAATAACGAACCAGTCCATCAGTAATTCCCCGCGCATGCCTAACTTCTTTAGGCATAGCCGCATGAGACATCATCGCAGGATAGGAAAGAATACTTTCTACCGCTCCCAAGCTTACAGCTACTAGTGGGATTTTCACTTTGCTCAGCAATGATTTCGCACGATCGCCGCTGCCGACATCGAAGGATACAACAGCGCCATAACCAAGCGATTGCTTTTCGTGGATCGCGCGGCCTGGGTGATCTTCTAAGCCCGGATAATAAACAGCTGTCACCTCGTGATGCTCTGACAACCATTTAGCAAGTTTTTGCGCGCTGCGCTCGCTTTGTTCCATACGAGTCTTCAATGTTTTCATTCCACGCATTAACAGCCATGATTCCTGTGCGCTAAGCACCGTTCCAAGACCATTTTGCAGCTGCTTCAGACGTCTTCCGAGACTTTCATCAGCCGTTACCGCAAGACCTGCCAGCACATCACTGTGTCCGCCTAAAAACTTGGTTGCGCTATGCAAAACAATATCCACACCAAGCTCAATCGGACGTTGATGATAAGGCGTCATAAACGTGTTATCAAGCATAGTTAGCAAGTTGTTTTCCTTTGCCCAACCGGTTATCTCGGCAATATCGGTTATTTTTAGCGTTGGATTCGAAGGTGTTTCCATAAAAACGGCCTTTGTATTCGGCTTCAGAGCCGACTTGACCGAAGCAAAATCGGTCATATCCACAAATGTCGTCTCTATGTTCATACGGTCCAAAACAGTAGTAAGCAAACGGTACGTACCACCATATACGTCTTCTGTTACAATAACATGCTCACCTGCGGATAGCAGCAAAAATGATGTTGAGATTGCAGCCATGCCTGATGCGAATGCTAAGCCGCGCGCTCCGCCCTCCAGTAACGCGATGTAATCCTCAAGCGCTTGCCTCGTTGGATTGCCGGAACGACTGTAATCATATTGCGGCGGGTTGAATATATCGTGATGATGGAACGTCGATGCTTGATAGATAGGTACGCTTGAAGCACCCGTATGCTCATCAATTTCCGCTCCGAAATGAATCAGCTTTGTTGCAAATTTACGCTCATCTAGTTGTTTTTTATCGTGATCACTCATCTATTAAAGTCCCTCCGCAATCTCACGCTTTGCTTCAGCCAGCGCATTCGCTAAATCGCCGATCAGGTCATCTACATGCTCAATACCTACTGAGAAACGCAGCAGTCGGTCATCCACACCGATTGCTTGACGAATTTCAAGCGGAATATCCGCGTGTGTTTGAACCGCAGGATAAGTCATTAACGATTCAACTCCGCCTAAGCTTTCAGCGAACGAAATTAATTGTATATGACGCAAGATCGGCTCAACATAACGAGCATCCTTCAAACGGAATGAGAAAATGCCGGTATTGCCTGATGATTGCTTGTTCTGAATGTCATGACCTGGATGGTGCGGAAGCGCAGGATAATAAACATCCTCGATCGCCTCATGTTCCATCAAATACTTAGCAATTTGAGTCGCGTTGTATTCATGACGTTCCATCCGAAGCGCCAGCGTCTTCATCCCTCTCATAAGCAGCCACGAATCTTGAGGTCCAAGCACCGCACCGATCGAGTTATGGAGAAATGCCATTTCATCTGATAGCTCTTTACCCTTCGTCACAATTAGACCAGCCAACACATCGTTATGTCCGCCCAAATATTTGGTTGCGCTATGAATGATAATGTCCGCGCCCAGCTCTATTGGACGTTGAAAGAAAGGTGTGAGCAGCGTATTATCAACAATTGTGAGCAATCCTTTCGATTTGGCCCAATTAGCAGCACGTTCAATATCGGTTATCATCATAAGCGGATTAGTTGGCGTCTCGATCAGTATTGCCTTCGTATTCTCTGTACACAGCAATGACATTGCATCGATATCATTAGTATCTACATAAGATGCCGTTACGCCGAATCTCTTCATGATTCTTTCAAGCAGACGGTATGTTCCTCCGTACAGATCCAACGAGACAATCAGGTGATCTCCTTGGCTAAATAAAGCGAAAACCGTTTGTAAAGCAGCCATGCCTGAGCTGCACGCAAATGCCGCATCACCTGATTCCAATTGTGCAGCCGCCTCTTCTAGCACAGATCTTGTAGGACTTTTTGTACGTGAATAGTCAAAACCTGTGCTTTGCCCCAATTGAGGATGACGGAAAGCGGTAGCTTGATAAATAGGAAAGCTTACCGCACCCGTAACCGGTTCATGTAGAGTACCGATCTGAGCTAAATGACTTTCGATTTTCATAATAATTTTGTACTCCTTCCAAAATCGTTAAATGTCTGCGCCTAGATCAAAAGGTGTTTGTTGATATACGTAATAGTTAAGCCAGTTGGAGAACAAAAGGTTAGCATGAGCACGCCATGTCGAGAGCGGCAGATTTGCTGGATTATCTCCCGGGAAATAATTTTTTGGCAGATCTATGTGAAGGCCTTTATCCTTATCACGATCGTATTCAAACTTAAGTGATGTCGGATCATACTCTGAGTGGCCTGTTACAAAAATTTGTTTACCATCCTTTGTAGCTACAATATATACACCTGAGTCAGGTGATTCAGACAAAATGTGCAGATCATCAATCTGATCAATATCCTCTCTGCGGAACTCCGTATGTCTCGACTGCGGCACAAAGAACAATTCGTCAAAGCCTCTTAGCAAATTGACATTCCGTTTCTCGATCGTATGAGGAAATACGCCGAACACCTTTTTATCCAAGCTATACTTCGGTACTCCGAAATGATGATACAAGCCAGCCTGTGCAGCCCAACATATATGGAATGTTGAAGTGACACGTCTAGTACTCCATTCCATAATTTCCTTCAGCTCTTCCCAGTATGTCACTTCCTCAAAGGGCAAATGCTCCACTGGCGCGCCTGTAATGATTAGTCCATCATAATATTGATCTGAAATTTCATCGAACGTTTTGTAAAATGACTCCAGATGGTCAGGTGACGTATTTTTTGATATATGCGTCCTAGGATGCAGAAGTACAAACTCAACTTGCAGCGGTGTATTGCCAATAAGTCTAAGCAGCTGCGTTTCTGTTGTTTCTTTAGTTGGCATTAAATTCAATATAGCGATGCGCAATGGTCTAATATCTTGGTGATAGGCAATACTTTCATCCATTACGAAAATGTTCTCATTATTAAGTATTTCTTTAGCCGGCAAGTTGTCTGGTACTTTGATAGGCATTTCCATCACTCCCAAATGTTTAGTTACCACGGCTTACTTCTAAAGGACAAGTAAGCTAGGCGATATGACCGCTTTAACAACAAAAAGACCCTTTCTGCTGTGAGAAAAGGTCGTATGCTCAGTAAAGAAGCCATCCGCCTCTCTCATCTCCCAGAAACATAAATGTTTCCGCAAGAATTAGCACCGTGCATAGTTATGCCGGTTGCCGGGCTTCATCGGGCTAGTCCCTCCGCCTGCTCTTGATAAGAAAGTAAGTCTATTCAATTTTCAGCGATTCACTTACCGATAACTTTAATGCATTCTTTAATTAGAGTCAAGATCCAGATGCATTTTCCATCTTTTCATCGTCTGATTGTTTATTTTTACATTCAGCTGTCTTCTTATCACAAAACATAAATGACTTTGCATATGTTAGCGATAGGGGTCGAAAATCATTGTATTAATGCTTGAATGTAAAGCTAATACGGGAGTATACTAGACAAGAATTATTTCGCCTATTTGACTAACAAAGGAGTGCAAACGGACATGGACGGAGATAGACCTAAGCCCGAAAAATACCGAATACGGTTACTGCCGGTTGAACACGCGGCTGAAGCTCTATCCACTATCTATGCCGTACGCTCAGTTTTGAAAGCTGAATAAGGCAGTTGATGCGGATTTATGCTCAATGCCTACGCTTCAGTCGGCAGTCACCTCTAAAGAAGAGAAGGAGTGACTGATGATGAAAATTCGTCTCGTTAGTAATGGTGTATTTACACCTATCGAAGATATTACACAAACACTTGTCCCTGCTCCAGAGGGATTTTACTGGATTGATGCTGACATTGAAGATTTAGCTGTTTTGCAGCCCTTGTTCAGCATGCATGATCTTGCTGTAGAGGATTGCCTTAGCGAGGATGAGCAGCGTCCAAAAATCGAGATTTATGAAAGCCATTATTTTATCGTAATCAATAGCATTCGATTTGATGATGAAGAAATTTTTCTGCGCGCGCTTAATATTTTTCTTGGCCGCCACTTTATAATAACCGTTACTAAACAAAAAATTAATGAGCTCCGCTCGTTAAAGCCCGTTTTATGGGAGCAAGAAGTTAATAGACCCGATTACTTCCTATATCACCTTGTCGATATTGTCGTTGATAACTATTTCCTCGTTGGAGATCGCATCGATACTCGAATCGAAACGCTGGAAGAAGATATTCTCATGCATACAAAAAAATCACATCTGAACGAAATCATCGGACTGCGCGGTGAAATACTGTGGTTAAAAAAAGTGCTGGGTCCACAACGGGATGTCATTGCTACTTTAAATAAGAAAGACTTAAAGCTTATCGATGACCAGCTGCAAAAGTATTTTAGCGATATTTATGAAAATGCTCTAAAAATAGCCGAGTCATTCGATACGTACCGCGACCTGATGGGCAACTTGCGAGAAGCTTACCAATCAAGCGTCTCCAACCGAGCCAATGAAATTATGCGTGTGTTCACCGCTATTACGACCATCTTTATGCCATTGACATTTATTACAGGTATTTACGGAATGAATTTCGACTTCATACCTGGTCTCCATTTTCAAGCTGGATCTTACATTTTACTCGGCTTCATGCTGCTGCTAGGTATTAGCATGTTTATTATTTTCCGCAAGAAGGAATGGCTATAGAAGCCTGATACGCGTTTTAACTTAAAGGCTGCAGCTCCACAGGCCATTTATGCCTTGTCGAGCTGCAGCCTCTTTATTTATAAAGAGTCCGCAGCGCTTATCGAACATTTTTCGTCCCTATTTTGCTGTAATGATTGCAATCCTTTATAATGAAAAAATAACTCTTGGAACAGTCTGAACCTTGAAAGGGGGATTGACGTCGACGTGAACATTAGCCAGCTTGAAACACTCCTCACCATTTCCAAAACGATGAGCTTTCGAAAAGCCGGGGAGCTGCTTAATTTAACTCAGCCAGCTGTATCCGCGCAAATCAAAAGTTTGGAGGATGAGTTCAAGACGGTCCTTATCGATCGTAATCAGCCCGTCACTTTAACCGATCACGGACAAGTTTTTCTCGAACACGCGGAAAAAATGCTGACCATCGTAGAAGAGCTGAAGCAAAAGCTCTCTGATTTAAATTTAACGCCGCAAGGTCATATTATACTTGGCACAACTGCTTCGATCGCGATCCAAATTTTACCGCGCGTTTTATCTTATTTTCAGAACCAATTTCCATTAATTAAAACGACTATACATTCCATGCCCTCATCTCAGGTTATGGCTAGCGTTGAAAACGGTTCTGTCGACATTGGCATCACTTATCTAAATGAAAAAAACCCTCATTTGAAATCCTCAGTTCTGTATTACGATACATTCGAGCTCGTTGTATCTCCTGCGCATCCAATGAGCCATTTAACGCATACTACAGTAGATACACTGAAAGACATTCCCATGATCATGCTCTCACCTGATACGCTTGGCCGCAGATTTGTTGATCGAATTTTCCGTAAATATAATCTCAACCCTAATATTGTTATGGAAGTATCGAGCAGCGAGGAAGTAAAACGAATGGTTGAAATTAATCTCGGTGCTGCTGTTGTATCGAAGCTATCGATCGCGAACGAGCTTCGACTAGGCACGTTAAAGATTATAAAAGTGCATGAGCTGGAAACAAGCCATCCTGTTGGAGTCGTCTATAAATCCAGTCGTTATTTAAATACGGCTATGCAGCAGTTTCTCAGTGACTTGAAGGGAATGCCTGAGCATCAGTTTATTAGCAGCGAATAAAAGATCAAAGCCCATACTAACTAAGAGGTAGGAGATTTGACAATGAAATTCGATTTACATACACATCATTTCAGATGTGGTCATGCCGACGGCAATATTGAAGATTACATTGTTGCAGGGATAAATGCAGGTCTACAAGTAATAGGAATATCCGACCATTCTCCTTACTTCTATCATGAAGAGGATCAACCTTCACCTGGCATAGCGATGGCGAGAAGTGATTTTGCTAACTATGTGGATGAGGTACTGCGATTAAAAGAGAAATATCAAGGTAAAATTGAGGTACTGCTTGGAATGGAATCCGACTATTATCCGGAATACGCAGATATTTATCGCGCGGCTTATAAGAACATACCCTTCGACTACTTAATTGGGTCCGTCCATCAAGTAAGCGGTGTCAGCATTTTCAATCGAAAGCGCTGGAAAGGGTTAAACGAGGCTCAGAAGATTGAACAAAAACAAAATTACTACGAACTTATCCAGCAATCAGCACGCAGCGGTATGTTCGATATTTTAGGACATATCGATGCGATGAAAGGGTACTACCCAGCATTTTCGGACATACCTGCGGAGTCCCATATCGATAAGACACTTGAAATCATTGCGGAATGCAAAGTTTCCATTGAGATCAATACGTCCGGCAGCACGAAGGATGTCGGCGGCTGGTATCCCTCTGATCAGATTTTGGAGCGCGCTCTTTACTACGGAGTGAATGTTACTTTCGGTTCTGATGCGCATTTGCCAAGCAGAGTCGGAGATGAATGGGAGCTCGTTGAAAAACGTTTAAAGGAAATAGGTTTCTCACAGTGGGTATTTTACCGTCAGCGCCAGCAAATAATCGTCCCTATATAAATTGTTATTTATGAACAAAAAAATGGACCTGCACGTTGCAGGTCCCAAAAGATATATTAAAAGGGGGTCTTGTTTATTATAATAGCCCATTAATGTAATGGGACGATCACAGTACTATTTCATTTGTGTAACAAATTTAAGGAGTTGGACATCATGTGGCTCATCACGGCAATCAGCAGCGCAATTTTATTTGGACTAGCTGGGTGGTGGATGAAAGTTTCGCAAATGCGAGGTGGATCAACTCGGCTGCTGCTGCTTGGTCTATATGCGTCCGGATCGCTCGGCTTCGGAGTTCACGCAGCGCTTGAAGGAACTTTGCCAATGCTCGCGAATGCTGACGTATGGATTGCCGGTATCATTATTGGAGCTGGCTCCGCTTGGGGGAACGCGTTATTTATGAAAGCACTCCATTACGGACCTGCAAGCTTAACCTCCCCGCTTACCAATATGAACATTGTATTAGTCATAGCATTGGCTACCTGGTGGTATAGGGAGCCACTCTCCGTATCACAAGCTGTCGGTATCTGCCTCCTACTGCTCGCAGTCGTGTTTATTGCCCACAAACGCAAGGAACCGCTCACCATTACGGAAAAACGTTGGTTTATACTTGTAGGAGCTGCTATACTCATGTTTGCTTTGCGTAATGGCGGCTTGAAGGTGACGGAAGAGCTTGGGCTTCCTAGTGCTCCTATTCTGTTTATTGCTTATGCACTTTCACTTCTCTGGTTCCTGCTACCCATACGAGGATCGGATTCTAGAGCTTCTAAGCGTATAGGATTATGGTACGGGCTCATAGCAGGCTTGTTCTCTTACGGCGGGTTACAGCTGTATGCGATCGCGCTCTCGACTGGTCAGGCAAACCTGGCTGCTCCTATTTTCGCAACGAATAGCTTGGTTGTTGCGGCCGGCGCCATTGCGGTCTATAAAGAAAAACTTTCCGCTCTGCAGTGGGCAGCCTTTGCTTTTACAATTATCGGCTTAGTAATCATTCGGCTATAAAATGGTTCTAATACACAAACTACATTTTAAATAGCTGTTGCAATAAAGCTAACTTATATAAAGTAAATATATATTTTTGCACGCATTTTGAAATGAACTTACTTTTAGTTCGTTCATATGCTACAATAGTAATACAAAAAGCGGGGTGATACGGTTGGATTATTCGACAATGTGCCCAAAATACGAAGCCGCGGCCGACATATTAGGAAAAAAATGGACTGGCAGAATTATAAGGGTTTTACTTGGAGGACCAAAACGATTCAAAGAAATTAAAGAACAAATTCCTGAAATGAGCGACAAAATGCTCACTGATCGAATGAAAGAATTGGAAGCGTTAGCCATAATTAAGCGTCAAGTATATCCTGAGATGCCCGTACGAATAGAGTATGAGCTTACTTGTAGGGGTCACGAGCTCCAGCCTGTTATTGAGTCCATTCAAAAGTGGGGAGAACAATGGATGTAAGGATATAAATCAGAAAACCGCCTAGGCGGTTTTTTTGTTCTTTCCGCTGACATCTTGGTTGATATCCAATTGACAATGAAATTACAATCCGTTACTATTGATAATAATAATCAGTATCATGATAACAAAAAAAAGAACCCCCGAACTATTCGAGGGCTCCTATTATTCATTCATAGGCTTGAATTAATTAAGCATTAAGCCATTTCTTGAATAAATGTTTCGTTGTATCCTTGTTCATCGCAGCGATTGATGTTGTTAACGGAATACCTTTCGGGCATGAGCGAACACAGTTTTGCGAGTTACCGCAGCCCTCAATACCGCCATCAGACATCAGTTCATCCAGGCGCTCTTCTTTATTCATTTCTCCCGTCGGATGCGCGTTAAACAAACGAACTTGGGAAATGGCTGCTGGACCGATAAAGCTGTTGCGATCATTGACGTTAGGGCATGCTTCGAGGCATACACCACATGTCATACATTTGGAAAGCTCGTACGCCCATTGACGCTTCGACTCAGCCATACGAGGTCCAGGACCTAGATCGTATGTGCCATCAATTGGAATCCATGCTTTTACTTTTTTCAAAGCACCGAACATCCGCTCACGATTGATAACAAGATCACGGACAACAGGGAATGTACGCATTGGCTCAAGACGTACCGGCTGCTCCAGCTTATCAATCAACGCGCTGCATGCTTGACGCGGCTTGCCGTTAATAACCATAGAACATGCGCCGCACACTTCTTCCAAGCAGTTTGAATCCCAGCATACTGGTGCAGTACCCTTGCCGTCTACAGTCTTCGGATTACGCTGAATTTCCATAAGGCCGCTTATGACGTTCATATTCGCGCGGTATGGGATTTCAAATTCTTCCGTATAAGGCTGAGATTCTGGAGAGTCCTGCCGGGTAATAATAAATTTAACCGTTTTTGAAGCGACTGTCGTTGTAGCCATCGTTATTCTCCTTTCTTCTTGTCCGTAGAATAATCACGTTTACGAGGTGTAATCAGACTAACATCGATGTCCTCGTATGAAATTTGAGGTCCTTCTTTCGTCCATTTCGCAATTGTCGATTTCATGAAATGATCATCATCACGTTCCGCGAATTCTGGTTTATAATGCGCGCCACGGCTTTCGTTACGCAGCAAAGCTCCAAGTGTCATCGCTTCGGAGAGCTCAAGCATATTCCACAATTGACGCGTAAACGCCACTCCCGCATTGTTCCATTGCGCTGTATCGTTAATATTGATTTTCGCATAACGCTGCTTCAGCTCTTTGATCTTAACGATCGTTGCTTCCAGCTTATTGTTAAAACGAACAACAGTCATGTTGTTTGTCATTATTTCGCCTAGCTCTTTGTGAATAACATACGCATTCTCGTTGCCGTTCATCGCTAGAATGCTGTTATATTTATCGGTTTGGCGTTTGTTCTCACGATCGAATACGGAAGATGGAAGATCTTCAGCTGACTTCTTCAAGCCTTTAATATATTCTACCGCTTTCGGACCAGCAACCATACCGCCATAGATAGCAGACAGCAAGGAGTTGGCGCCTAGTCGATTCGCTCCGTGATACTGATACTCGCATTCACCAGCCGCGAATAGACCTGGAATGTTCGTCATTTGGTTATAATCAACCCACATGCCGCCCATTGAATAGTGAACCGCAGGGAAAATTTTCATCGGAATTTTACGCGGATCGTCACCCATGAACTTCTCATAGATCTCAATGATACCGCCGAGCTTAACATCAAGCTCCTTCGGATCTTTGTGCGACAAGTCTAGGTAAACCATGTTTTCTTGATTGATACCAAGCTTCTGGTCAACGCATACGCTGAAAATTTCACGCGTCGCGATGTCACGAGGAACAAGGTTTCCGTAAGCCGGATATTTTTCCTCTAAGAAGTACCAAGGCTTGCCATCCTTATACGTCCAAATACGACCGCCTTCACCGCGTGCTGATTCTGACATCAAGCGAAGCTTGTCATCGCCAGGAATAGCTGTCGGGTGGATTTGAATGAATTCGCCGTTCGCATAGTTAACACCTTGCTGGTAAACCGCGCTAGCAGCTGTACCTGTATTAATAACGGAGTTTGTTGTTTTGCCGAAAATAATACCAGGACCGCCTGATGCCAAAATTACTGCATCTGCACGAACCGTGTGTACTTCCATCGAACGCAAATCTTGGGCTGATACACCGCGGCATACGCCATCGTCATCAAGTACAGCGCCAAGGAATTCCCAGTGCTCGAACTTGTTTACGAGACCAGCTGCTTCCCAGCGGCGAACTTGCTCATCCAGTGCGTACAGAAGCTGTTGGCCAGTCGTTGCACCCGCGAACGCTGTGCGGGAATGCTTCGTACCGCCAAAGCGACGGAAGTCGAGCAAGCCTTCAGAAGTACGACTGAACATAACGCCCATACGGTCCATCAAGTGAATAATGCCAGGAGCGGCATCGCACATTGCTTTAACTGGCGGCTGATTCGCTAGAAAGTCTCCGCCATATACGGTATCGTCAAAATGCTCCCACGGAGAATCGCCTTCCCCTTTTGTATTAACTGCCCCATTAATTCCGCCTTGAGCACATACGGAATGAGAACGTTTAACTGGCACAAGAGAAAACAGATCAACATGCACGCCTGCTTCCGCTGCTTTAATGGTTGCCATCAAACCAGCTAGTCCGCCGCCAATGATAATAATTTTATTTTTAGACATAACGTTTCGCTCTCCTTGTCTTCATTCTATCCGATATTCGTCCATGCCAATGCAGCATTCGCAGCTTCCTTAAATTCATCGCCGCTAAACGCGATAAGCGAAAGAATAAACAGCGCAGATACGACAACAAAAACACCCATACAAATATAGGAAGAAATACGTTGCGCTTTTGGACCGATTGTAATTCCCCAGCTAACTAGGAATGACCAAAGGCCGTTACTGAAATGGAATACCGCTGCAAGAACACCGATTACATAAAGCGTGAAGTAGACCGGGCTGGTTGCGATTAAATTCATCGTTGAGCCTAGCTCCTCATGCGTAATATTGCCAAGGTAAACTTGCATACGAGTCTGATACATATGCCAGAAAACGAATATGAAGGTAATTACCCCCGTAATCCGTTGTGCTGTAAATGCCCAGTTTCTCCCGTACTTAAAGCGTCCCGTATTGCTGTTTGATTGGTAAGCGACGTATAAACCGTAAATACCATGGAACAATAGCGGGAGGTAAATCCCGAAAATCTCTAGCAATGGCAAAATTGGCATACTGTTAATAAAAGTTACGCCCTTGCTAAAGCCTTCAGATCCGCGCTCAAATGCCTGATAGTTAGTCAGCCCGTGCACAAGGATAAAACCACCAAGTGGAATAATCCCGAGAAGCGAGTGGAGCTTGCGCGCGAAATACGAATTTTCTTTCATTTGATTCCTTCTCCTTTCAAAACTGTGAGTGCGATAATCTTAACAAATCATTCTACATTGTAACCCCAGCATGTACCTTCGTCAACAAATCTCGACACACTTTTGCCACACTTCCCATCCTACCCCATTTCATCTTATAATGGAATTGCTTATTTTTTATAATTTCTTATAACAAATTAACATAAGGAGATCTTTCGATGAATGAGGAAATGCATGTATTCACAGTAATTGTTGAGCAATCCAGTATGAACAAGGCATCAGCACTGCTTAATTTGTCGCAGCCGGCCTTATCCCGAAAAATTGCTAAGCTCGAACAGGAGATTGGTGTTGAGCTGTTTCGCCGCATCGGCAAAAGGCTGGAACTCACTCGAATTGGTCAGCTAACTTACGAATATGCAATTGAATTGCGTCAGCTGCATCGGAAGTATTTGCAAACCGTTTCCGAATTTACAATTACTGGTCGAACCTCACTAACAATTGGCGCAAGCTTAACGACATTGCAAACAACTTTGCCTGATCTCATTCAAACGTTAACGGCAACGCATCCCGAAATCGATATTAAAGCGATTACCGGTAAAACGCATGAAATCGTATCGCTTGTCCGAGACCATAAAGTAGATATTGGAATCGTCGCATCAAGCATCGAAGACTCAACTGTACGATGCGTTCCCCTATTTGAGGATCATCTGTCGCTCGTATTGCCGCGAAATCAATTGATAACGGATAAAGGAGCACTCGGTATACAGGACTTAACTGGAATGCCAATGATTTTGTTCTCCAAAGGAACTTGGTATCGTATTTTAACTGATGAGCTATTCGATAAATATCATCTTCAACCGGATGTACGTATGGAAATCGATTCATTCGAAGCGATATTGAGACTTCTGCATACTTGCAGAGCAGCGACATTGCTTCCTCAATCTTACATGCGCCATCAGTTACTAGAAGATAACGATCTCATTGTACTGCCTATTCGCGAGCTCCAAGATACTAAACGTACGACGTCGCTAATTCACGCCGATTCTGTAGCGCTTAGTCCCTCAATTAGACTATGGATTAATGAAATGGCTGCGAGATTTCCATATCAAAAGGAAAGCAGCATATAAAATAGCTGCTTTCCTTCATCATTTCCAATAATAAGCTTCTGAATCCGTGCTGTACTTTATCAATTAACGAATAACAGTTTCCTCGAATTGCTCGATTTGTTCATTTGTACCGATTATGACCATTACGTCACTCTCTGTTAGAACATCAGTTGCCGTAGGAGCGATAATGATTCCACCTGGCTTATTGATGGCTACAATGCTGCAGCCAAATCGAGCGCGCGGATTCAAGTCATGCAGCGATTTGCCGTTTAAGCACTTCGGCACTGCAAGCTCGGCAATCGTGTATTCTTTCGACAGCTCAATATAATCGAGTAAATTTGGTGATACGAGTTGATGCGCTACCCGAATACCCATGTCCCTCTCCGGATATACGACTCGATCAACGCCTATTTTCTCCAGCACACGTCCGTGCAGCTCACTTATTGCCTTCGCCACAACCTTCTTCACACCTATATCTTTAAGTAAGATAGCAGTTAAAATACTAGCTTGAATGTCGTCTCCGATAGCTACGACACCACAGTCAAAATTACGCACGCCCAGTGATCGAAGCGTCTCTTCATCGGTACATTCCGCAGCTACAGCATAGGTTAAGACACTGCTCATTTCTTGCACAGCCTCATCATCCTTGTCGACCCCGAGCACCTCATAACCAAGCTGGACGAGCTCTCGCCCTAAACTGGACCCAAACCTTCCCAAACCTATAATAACAAACTGACTTTTTTTCGTCGCCACTTGCTTAAACCCCTATCCAATTGTGATTTTTCCTTCTGGATGCCGATATAGCTCTTTTTCTGTGCGAGGCCCAAGCGCATAAGCGAGCGTCAAAGGACCAAGCCGCCCGGCAAACATCGTTATTGCGATTATAATTTTTCCGATATTGGATAGTTCAGGTGTCACCCCAATTGAAAGACCGACTGTTCCGAATGCCGATGTTGCTTCGAATAAGAGATTAATAAATTGTTGTTCCTCTGTCATCGATAGCAGCATGGTTACGACTATAACGAGTGCCAGAGATAATAATGTAATGGTCAAAGCTTTGAAGATACGATCTTTACCCAGTCTATAGCGGAACAGTACTATATCTTCACGGCCGCGAATCATCGCAAAAACTGCACCGACCAAGGTCATGAAGGTAGTCGTTTTGATACCGCCGCCCGTGGAGCCTGGCGAAGCACCAATGAACATTAAAATAATGGTAAAAAATACGGTCGCCTGACGCAATTGCGTATAATCAAGTGTATTGGCTCCAGCTGTACGAGGTGTAACCGACTGGAACAAGGAGGACAAAATTTTGCCGCTCCAATCCAATGAACCAAGTGTCTTCGTATTGGAAAACTCAAATATAAATATAACTATAGCTCCGATTGCAATTAATGATCCCGTCATTGAAAGTACGACTTTACTGTGCAGAGAAAGCTTGCGTGTTTTACGAAACTCCATAAGATCAGCCATTACAACAAATCCTAATCCTCCGGTTATAATAAGGAGCATACCCGTAAAAGTTACAATTGGGTCATCTACGTACACTGTTAAGCTTCTAAAACCGCCGAAAATGTCAAAGCCCGCGTTGTTGAACAATGAAACAGCATGGAACGCGCCGAAGTATAACGCTTTGCCAATCGGCATATCAAATGCGAATCTCGAAGCAAATAGGAACATTCCGATTAGCTCAATCGATAAAGAATAGAGGATGACTCGTTGAATCAATCGAACGATCCCCTCCATACTCGTTTGGTTCATCGCCTCTTGAAGCAAAAGCCGCTCCTTTAATGAAATTCTCTTTCTAAGCACAAGCGCAACAAGTGTAGCCATCGTCATAAAGCCGAGTCCGCCAAGCTGAAAAAGTATCATTAAAATGACTTGACCAGGCACAGAGAAGTACGTTCCTGTATCGACAACGACAAGGCCGGTTACACAGGTTGCCGATGTTGCAGTGAACAGCGCATCCAAAAAAGGAAGACGCTCACCAGAGGCCGATGCAAAAGGCATAGAAAGCAGCAAAGCACCTATTAATATAATAAGGGCGAATCCACTAACCAGTATTCGCGGCGGCGACCATTTCAATATATTCCAATTAAATTTCATCCATCAGCCTTCTTCTCGTCTGTATTCTCAATTGCTACACGATTATAATCCAAAAGCAGGAGAGGATCATAGCTTGCATAAAGCTCAAAAGCAATGATTTTGAGCCAAAAAAGGGCAATGTTGTTAGGTAACAGCCTGCTTACTTGAAGAACATCATTATTTCTTTTGTTTTCAACTGTATCCATATATTCTTGCAGTTCCATTCAGATATCATCCATAAGGAGTGACTGGATAATTCAGGGATCAATGTGATATGGTAATGGAATGAGCTCTATCTATTCTAACCAGTTGAGGTGAACCAATGATTGATTCCATCAAGCCAAATGAATGGAAACGCTTTTTATGGGCAGCAATTGCTTGCTTCATTATTTTTGTAAGTATAGAAATTGTTCCTATGCTTGCTTCCATTTCATCCGGCGAGTTTGAAACCCATGTGATCGACAAATCTGCAGCAGAGGAAAAGGCAACTCTCTTTATTGAAGAATATACCGGATTAAAGGTAAAGTCTGCTAAGGCTATCCATCAAACCGATAAAATAATGAATGGTTATCTAGCGAAGGAAGAGCTTGTTAAAACGTACTCTGACCAATATGATAAACGTTTTCCAACAGATACTTATCAGGTTGACCTTAAATTCATTCAAGGCGGAAGAGCTGCCGTCCATGTTCATATGCAAGATGAGAAGGTTGTTTCTTGGAACCTGCTTGTTGGTGGAGATGGGCTTGCTGATGAACAACTTGTGACCTCCTTCTTGAACGAGCAAGGTTTCTGCACAGAAGAAATAGCTGATAAAAAGTTTCACCCAAATGGTGAATGGAGTGTGGCCCCCACAGGCTATACAATTGATAATGCTAAGCTTGCTGTAGACGTAAAAGTACAATCTGTTAATGGTGAGTCCATCATCACCACCTATAAACCTGCTTTTAAAGCACCGGCTGATTATATCCAATATGTGAAAGGTCAAGACAAACTAGCAGGATTACTTACCGGATTTGGCTATATGTTCATGAGCTTCGCCTTGTTTGTATTATCAATTATTTATGCGGTGCTGTATCGAAAATTCACTTCTTTTAAGTTTGGAATCATACTCACCATCATATTCTTCATTACTTATATTATAATGAATCTCAATATGCTTGATGGTATAAGAGCTTCTATGGGCGAGAATGCTAGTGATCAAATGGTCGTTATTACCGCTATCTTTACCGTATTGTTTACCATTCCGATGGCAGGATCAATTTATATCGCTCTTGTCGCTGGGGACGGTCTTTGGAAAGCACAAGGACGCGATCTTTGGCCCCGTTTCGGTCAGCCGGGATATGGTGATTATGTATGGCGAAGCATGGGCTTGTCCTACATGTTTGCCATTATTCTGTTCGCATTACAAGCGGTTATCTTTATTGCATTAAAACTCTTAATTGGAACCTGGGGTACCAGTGACGCTACACAGTCCCCTTATAATATGGGAATATTATGGCTGATGCCCGTACTCGCTTGGGCTGCCGCCATTTCAGAGGAAGCTGTATTCCGATTTTTCGGCATCGGATTGTTCCGCAAATGGTTCAAAAACACTTTCGCAGCGGCACTTTTGCCAACACTTTTCTGGGCGCTTGGCCATGTCACCTATCCTTTTTATCCGTCCTCCACTCGTCTGATTGAGCTGATGATTATCGGTCTTATATTCAGCTTCATCTTTGTGAGATACGGATTAATTACATCGATGTTCACACATGCTATTTTCAACAGTGTCTCAGTTGGAATCTCGTTAATAACGATTGGAACAGCTCCAAACATTATATCAGCCGTAGTTTTCACACTGCTTCCAATTCCGATCGCTTATTTCATTAAGCATTTCCACAACAAGCGTAAACAAGTGTCGCCTTCTAGGGCGGTGTAAGCTCGTTTAGCAGAGATAATCAAGAATATTTCATATAAAAAAAAGGGTCGAAACCGTTGGTTACAACGGCTCTTCCCTAAGAGCGGCAATAATTTGTGAAGCTAGCTTATCACCTATAGATAGAGGCCGGAAGTCTTCGACTGAGGCCTCTTTTATTTTTTTGATGGAGCCAAAATGTTTAAGGAGCAGCTTGCGCCTCTTCTCGCCTATACCTGGAATGGAATCGAGCTTGGACTCTACCATCGACTTGCCGCGCTGCTCCCTGTGGAATGTAATCGCAAATCGATGCACTTCATCTTGAATGCGCTGCAGCAAATAAAATTCTTGGCTGTCGCGCGGCAACGGTACAATCTCTGCAGGATCTCCTGTCATTAGCTGAGCTGTTTTGTGCTTCGCATCCTTTACTAGACCACAAACAGGTATATATAGACCGAGCTCATTCTCCAACACATCAAGAGCCGCCGATATTTGCCCTTTTCCTCCATCGACAACTATTAGATCGGGTGCTGCAAGCTCCTCCTTCAGCACTCGCTCATAACGGCGCCTAATAACCTCACGCATCGTTTCATAATCATCAGGACCTTGTACGGTCTTCACCTTGTATTTACGATATTCCTTGCGATCAGGCTTCCCATCCGTAAACACAACCATCGCTGATACTGGATTTGTCCCCTGAATGTTCGAGTTGTCAAACGCTTCAATGCGATGTACCTCTTCCAAGCCGAGCCATCCTGCTAGTGATTCGGATGCCTTGACGCTTCGTTCTTCATCACGCTCGATTAATCGGAACTTCTCATCAAGCATCACCCTTGCGTTGTCTATAGCCATCGTTACTACCTCGCTTTTACGACCACGCTGAGGCATAAGCACCTTCACCTTCAGCCAGTTATGCAAGGAAGCAATTGCATCATCTGCACGAGAGTCAGCAGCGTCCTCCCCCTCTGCCGCAACTGTCTCTAGTGAAAGCTCCTCTCGCACCAGCTCCGGTGGAATAGGCAGTAATATTTGCTTTGGCAGCGCTGGATTATCGCTATAATACTGCGTCACGAATGTCATGAAATCATCATACTCTTCTCCGTAATAAGGGAAGGTCGTTCCATGACGCTCAATAAGCTTTCCATGCCGCATATACAAAATTTGAACGCACATCCAGCCTTTATCTACCGCGTATCCGAACACGTCACGGTCGAGCGCGTCAGACATTGTAATTTTCTGCTTCTCCATGACCGCCTCAATAGCAATGAGCTGATCTCGAAACTCCTTAGCCCGTTCAAATTCGAGCTGCTCAGCCGCTTCTTCCATTTTACGCTGCAGTTCTACCTTGACAACATCCTGTCCTCCGTTTAAGAAACGAGTTATTTCCTGAATCATTTTATCGTATGACTCCTGCTCCACATCAAATTCGCAGGGTGCGATACATTGCCCCAAATGATAATAGAGACATACTTTTTCCGGCAACGTTTTACATTTACGCAGCGGATACAAGCGATCCAGCAGCTTCTTTGTTTGCTGCGCTGCGTACGCATTCGGGTAAGGGCCGAAATATTTGCCTTTATCCTTTACAATACGCCGTGTTACCTCTAATTTCGGGTGCTTTTCGTTTGTTATTTTAATATAGGGAAAAGATTTATCATCCTTTAGAAGCACGTTATAGCGCGGATGGTACTGTTTAATTAAATTACATTCTAAGATAAGGGCTTCCATATTGCTGGAAGTAACAATAAATTCGAAATCGCGAATTTCTGATACTAATCGCTGTGTCTTTCCATTATGGCTACCATTAAAATAAGAGCGTACACGATTTTTAAGTACCTTCGCCTTGCCGACATATATGATGATGCCTTCGCTATTTTTCATTAAATAACAACCGGATTGATCCGGGAGCAATGCCAGTTTATTACGTATCGTTTCTTTAGCTGCCGCTAGCTGTTCTTCCTGCGACCGCACCATTTGCTGCTCATCCATGCTCTCACCTCCGAATACCATTCGATCCTGTTCACATTTTAGCATAATTGAGACGTATTTTGTCTTACAATTGTCACCTCAATTGGCTTTACAACTGTTCTTCAGTTTGGGTATACTAATAAAAGCTGAATTAACCGATACTGAATAGAGACGACCGCTTATGGTTGTGGCTGAAGCAATCGGTCTTTCAAGGAGGACGTCAACGATGGAAAATATTAGAGATCCGCGCGAGCACTTCAATGAAGAACCGCGCCACGATTTGATGGATGTTGTATTCGGTTTCGGTGGTATGCTTGGTCTAATGACTGTTATATTCGCCGCAGCTGTTATAATCAAATTCCTCATCTCGTAATGAATGGAAAAAAACTCCGTACTCTTGGCTTTCGCCGAAGATACGGAGTTTTTTTCTGCTTGTTACTGAACGATGCGCAGTGCCTCAGCGACGGATTGGCTTTCATGAGATTTGGGCTGTTGCACGGACGGAGCCTGCTTTTGAGAGGGACCTTCATATCTTGTTCTTTCCGTCCGGTCAATTTGCACGATTCTGCCATCATGAACAGTAATCGTCACATGCCCATAACTAATCCCGCTTACCTGATCCACGATTCTCTCCAGCCATTGCTGATCAACTTCTAGCGGTTTTGCCATTGCTGAACCCCTCCAATTATATTCATTTATTCGGATATTAACGATTTTTGCTGAGACGACTTCCATTCCACAATACTTTTCACAATTAAAGTTAGAACAGCTAACATAACGAGCAACGAGGCAACCGCAAATGATGCGGAAAATTGGTACTCGTTATACAAAATCTCAATATGAAGCGGCAATGTATTCGTTTCACCTCGGATATGACCAGATACGACAGAAACAGCGCCAAACTCGCCCATCGCCCTAGCATTACAAAGGATGACTCCGTAAAGCAGTCCCCATTTAATATTTGGCAAAGTTACTTTCCAGAAAATTACCCAGCCCTTCGCTCCAAGGCTTGCTGCCGCTTCCTCTTCCTGCACACCTTGCGCCTGCATAAGCGGAATAAGCTCACGAGCAACAAACGGTACGGTTACAAAAACGGTTGCAAGCACAATGCCCGGCAGCGCAAATATTATTTGAATACCCCGCTCATCGAACCAAGGGCCGAGAAAACCTTGCGCACCAAACATTAACACGTAGATTAACCCAGATATAACCGGCGATACCGCAAACGGCAAGTCGATTAAAGTAATGAGTATATTTTTGCCTCGAAAACGGAATTTGCTAATTGCCCACGCCGCCGCCACGCCGAAAACAGTATTAACTGGTACAGCAATCACTGCTACCAGCAAGGTAAGCTTAAGTGCTGACATCGCGTCCGGCTCCGTTATCGAATCGATATAGACGCCAACACCCTTCTTAAGCGCCTCGACAAATACAGATGCTAACGGCAAAACGACAATAAAAGCGAGAAACAGCATTGCGATTCCGATAAGCAGCCATCGAACAGGCGCTGTTTCGGTTATATGTTGCGGACGCTTCGATGATTCTTCAGTCGTGTGTACGGTAATTGCTCCAGCCATGGTTGTGCCCCCTCCTATTGGTTCTACGAAACACGATTTCATTCGTAAGCCTATTGCTAGTCAGACACTGTACGGCGATTCATGCGCCATTGCAGTAAATTGATGACCAGCAGCATTAGAAAGGACACGACGAGCATGACTAACGCAATTGCTGTGGCTCCTGCATAATCGTATTGTTCAAGCTTGGTCATGATTAGCAGCGGTGTAATTTCAGTTTTCAGCGGCATATTGCCTGATATGAAGACGACTGAGCCGTATTCCCCAACCCCCCTTGCAAATGCCAACGCGAACCCTGTTAACAACGACGGCAGCAGCTCGGGCAATATGACTTTCCAAAAGGTTCGAAGCCGATGCGCTCCCAGCATAACCGCAGCTTCTTCCGTCTCTTTATCCATGTCCTGCAGCACCGGTTGTACGGTCCGGACGACAAACGGCAAACCGATAAAAATAAGTGCAATCGTAATACCGATCGGTGAATAGGCAACCTTAATGCCAAGCGGTTCCAGCATGGATCCTATCCATCCGTTCGGAGCATAAATGGCTGTTAATGCAATTCCGGCAACAGCGGTAGGCAGCGCGAATGGCAAGTCAACCAAGCTGTCAATAATCTTTTTACCAGGAAAACGATATCGCACCAAAATCCAAGCAATTAATAAGCCAAATACAGCATTAACTAATCCGGCTAAAAAAGCGGTTGTGAAGCTAATACGGTATGAAGCAACTACACGAGCATTCGTAACGGTACTCCAAAACTCGGACCAACTCAGCTCTGCCGTTTTAAAAAAAACGGCAGCTAGCGGAATCAATACGATAATACTTAAGTAAAATAGTGTAAATCCGAGCGACAAACCAAAACCCGGCAGTACGTTACGGGACTTGGAACCTTTCATGTGAGGTCAGCTCCACTCTTCTTCTAATCGCAACTTAAGATCCTCGTGTGTAAATTTTATCGAAAACGCCGCCATCAGCGAAATGTTTCGTTTGCGCCTCTTTCCAGCCACCAAAATCTTTATCAATGGACAGCAGCTCCAGCTTTTTAAATTGTTCATTGTATTTCACTGCTACTGTTTCGGATATCGGACGGTAATAGTTTTTTGCTGCGATTTCTTGCCCTTCTTCGGTATAGAGATATTCCAGGTACGCTTCCGCCACCTCACGAGTACCCCGATCATCAACCACCTTGTCAACGACGGCTACAGGAGGCTCAGCTAGAATACTTAGAGATGGATATACGATTTCGAATTTGTCCGGACCTAGCTCATTAATCGACAAGAAGGCTTCATTTTCCCAAGCAAGCAATACATCGCCAATTCCACGCTCAACGAAAGTAGTCGTTGATCCACGCGCCCCGGAGTCCAGTACAGGTACGTTTTTGAATAGCTTTCCGACAAACTCTTGCGCTTTAGCTTCGTCATTGTCATTTTGTTTCAAAGCATAGCCCCATGCCGCTAGGTAATTCCAACGGGCGCCACCCGAGGTTTTAGGGTTCGGAGTAATGACTTCTACCTTATCCTTAATGAGATCATTCCAGTCTTTAATACCCTTCGGATTTCCTTTGCGAACAAGGAACACAATAGTAGATGTATAGGGCGAGCTGTTATGCTCGAATTTGGACTGCCAATCCGCGTTGATCAAACCAGGCTCAACTATAGCATCTATATCGTAACCAAGCGCTAGTGTTACAACATCTGCTTTCAGACCATCTATTACCGCGCGGCCCTGCTTGCCTGAACCGCCATGCGATTGCTTGATAGTTACCACTTGGCCTGTTTCTTCTTTCCAGTGCTTGGAGAATGCCTCATTAAAAGCTACATAAAGCTCACGAGTCGGATCGTAGGATACGTTGAGGAGCTCTACGGGCGGCTTAGGCTCTACCTTGGCCGTCTCTTCCGTAGTTGGCGTGTTCGATGCGTTTGAAGGTTTATTTGATGATTTATTAGCTGAGTTATTGGTACCGCAAGCTGCGAGTACAAGCGCTAGAGTCAGGATAATAACAGCATACCGGAGATGAGCCATTTTCTTCATAGTTTCATACACCCCTATTTTGTATTAACAGGCTCGCAGAAACACGTTTGTGCTTATGAAAGTAGCAGTTTGTGTTTCTACGCTAATAGGTGTTGACTCCGGTTGTCCGGTAGTTATTTTATTATTCCTACCTGTTTAGTTGGTTATTAAAGAATCTTACCAGTGCGCACCATAAACTGTCAATAGTTAATTTAAACGGAAATGATAAGAATCATAAAAAATATTGATAAAGCTTTTTGAAGTGTAAAAAACGCAAAACGCCCCTGCAGAGGGGCGTTCGTTTATAAGTATAGAAGAGTTCGTTGTTACTTGCGTCCGCGTTTATTTTCACCGGTTACCATGACAACCTCAACATAAGGACGGATGCGGTCCATTATCCGTTGACCCTTGTGCAGCTCATCACCATCCTTGCTCGTGAAGCTGAAGTGCTTCTCCAGCGCTTCCAGCTCATAATTGGATGTATAGAACGTCGGCTTCCTTTGCATGCGGTAATTTAGTATCGCGCCCAGCACATGATCGCGTACCCATGGGTTTAAGTTTTCCGCTCCCATATCATCAAAGATGAGCAAATCAGTTTCCTTCATCATCTCGACCGTTTCCTTCAGCTTTCCTGGTTCATGCATAAGTGTTTTCAAATCCTCAACGAAATCAGGCATATAGACAATAACGCCAGAATATCCGGCCTTCGCCAGCTCATGCAGCAAATAGCACATTAAAAACGTTTTTCCCGTTCCAAAACGTCCCGCTAAGTATAACCCCTCCTGCTGAAGCCCTTCTTCCTTCGTTCGATCGATGTAGCGCAGTACTTGACCAACCGCCTTCACGCGCTCTAAATCATTCGTCAAAATCTCATCGGACGAATAGCCACGCTGCAAAGCAGTCTCGTCAACGTAAAAGCTGCGTATGCGGCTTCTTATGTGATCCTCATTCTGACGAGCCATAAACTTCTTACATGCTACTTTTCGGTCATAAAGCTGTGTATACCCATTTACAGTCTCGGATTGAAGCAAAGTATAATGACCTTCAAAGTCATTTGGGCACTTATCCAGTCCTGGACAATGGGAGCAGTTGCGATACTCCGTTACATATTGATAAACACGATTCAAATTAAGACGAATGACCTGTTCATCAAGCTCCGGATATTTCACCAGCAGCTTCTCGACAAGTGGTTCCGCGAGCAGCTCCGCCATTTTCTGCTCCGCTTGTTCGGTTATCGCATGTCCTGTAGGCCAAGCCTTCAGCAATTCGCCCATTGATTCCATCGTCTGCTCACCCCGCCTCTACTATTAATCGTCTAATTTATATGTCAGCTTTCTATCTTTTCTTTATCATTTTCCGTCTAATTTGCGTGCCAGCTTGCGCAGTTCTTCCAGCTCATCGGCAGATACTGTTGCGGCAGGCTTTCCATCCTGTACGATCGGAATGGAAGGCTTACGTGACGTACCACGGCTATTGCCGCCGCGTCCTCCACCTTTGGAGCCATTATACGCTCCGTTCGATCCGCCGAAGCTCGCCGATTCCTTCCGGCGCTCCTTATCCAGCTCGACCTGTGCTTGCTCTCGCACATACTGAACTGCCTTCTCAAAATTATCAATCTGCTTCACAAGCATGTTAGATGCCACAGCATCTAGGAATGTTTTCGTAACGCGCTGAGCGTCATTCGCTCCGATTACATAATGAATAAGTACGTTAATAACAGGACCTGCAAGCTTATAGTTCAAATCAATCCGCTCAAATACTCGTTCGATCCAATCTGGTACAGCGCCTGGAAAAAAGCGTTGCAAAAACCGGGTATGAGGCTCATTGCGCATCAGCATATTGTATTGTTGAATATCGCATCGACCTAGCAGTTGATTCGGTACCGGCAAATAATCTTGCTCCTGCACTTCGAATTCTTCAGTCAGCTCGTCTGAATCTACCGGCTCGTTCGATACGACTTGAGTACGGGCAAGCGTCCGCTGCCTGTCTCCTTCTCGCTTCTTGTCCTGACGGTAGAACTGATTGGCTCTCAGCTGCAGCTCATCGATATTAAGCTCTCCGTTATCGCTGAAAATGCTATCCTCGTCGAGCAGACGACATATATCCGCTACGGTTAGGTTATATTTGTAAGCAACATAATTTACTTGCGCCAGCTGTTCTTCATCACCCCGCAGCCGCTCTACATAGCGGCGATTCGCCGAGTTTCGCGGGAAACGCAATATAAGTTCTCCATACGGAATTGCTGCTGTAGCTAGAGCAGGACGAGCAACAGCTTGCCGTGTAGGCGCAACTTCCGTAAGTGCTTGCTCCAGCTCATTATCGACCGATTGCATGTTCAGCTTAAACAGCTCATAAAACGGCATCGATATATTTTCCTTCGTCAGCTGCGCATTTGCCAGCTCATCCGGTTCATTAGCGCCAAACGATTCACGTAATGAAATCACAGCGTATTTGCCTACTTTATCCCGCAGCAGCATAGTCAAATGCATGTTCCGAAAAAACTCTGCAGGCGACATGGGCTGCGCCAATTCATATTCATATATTACGTCCGCATTTTCCTGCATCCCTAACCTCGACGTCTGCAGCAGACCGACTGCTTCGAGTTTAGATGCTTGTTCGACTAAATGCTTGCGACTCCGCTCATTCATTTCAAGCCCTAATCCGAGAAACAACTTCCGCTGCGGCTCTAAGGACGAATATCCCGAGCAGCCCTCTGCTATACCATGATATAGCTGTTGATAGAACGCGACAGCAAATGCGCCAATCATCGGCTGGTAGATAAGAGATAACATTTTATAATCAAGGCTGCTTAAAGAAAAGTCACGGAATATATAATAACGATGATGTTCCGTGAACTGCAATATATTACTAATACGCATTACAACGACTCCATCCCATACTACTTTCTATCCTACCATTTTAGCATAAAAAACGTTCGCTCGGACGTGTGGAAAAATAGAAAAATCCCCCGATTGGAGGATTTTCATTTAAAACATTTTGTAGCCGCCTTTTCGCAGCGCTTGAATAGTCCAGCCACTTACATAAGCTCCAATTAACGCTCCAATAACGGGTATGTAATCAACGATCGTATAGTGAGCAAAATTGGAAATAGTCGGCGTCGCCTGATTATCCCATGGTGCCCATATGCCGAGCGGTACTAACGAAATAATAAATAAAATAATCGGTAACCAGGTTGTTTTCAAAAGCATATTTAAAATAAAGCCAATACCGAACATCATAACAAAAAACAATACGGTTGCGATTATTAATTGAAGCATTCAAACTTCCCCTTTCAGACTCTCGATTCTTAGTTTAATTAATGCTAATAAGGAAGTCAATTAGATAGGATCAAATGTCACAAGACCGTCATTTGCTCTGCTCAGCTCGATTACGTTACAATGGTTGCAACATTATTAAAGAGCTTGAAGGGAGTATTTAAATTATGAGTGAAGCAGCACAAACATTAGAAGGCTGGTATGCCTTGCATGATTTCCGCAGCATGGATTGGACAGCTTGGCGATTAGCCGATGAGAGCGAACGCGCAAGAGCGCTTGATGAACTTCAAACATTTTTACAGCAATGGTCTGTACAAGAGGAAAATAAACAAGGCAGCACCGCTACCTATTCTATTATCGGTCAAAAAGCAGATTTCGTGTTCATGCATTTGCGTGAAACGCTAGAAGAGTTAAATGCGATCGAAACAGCATTCAACAAGACTACCTTTGCCAGCTTTACCTACCCTATGTTTTCATACGTAAGCATCGTAGAGCTAAGCAACTATATGGGACAGCCTGGCAGTGATCCGATGCAAAATCCGGATATTATAGCTAGACTAAAGCCGACATTGCCGAAAGCTAACCATATTTGCTTCTATCCTATGAATAAACGCCGCGACGGCAACGACAATTGGTACATGCTTGCAATGGACGAGCGCAAGACGTTGATGCGCAGCCACGGCATGATCGGTCGTCAATATGCAGGCAAAGTAAAACAAATTATTACAGGCTCCGTCGGCTTCGATAATTGGGAGTGGGGTGTCACATTATTTGCTGACGATGCTTTGCAGTTCAAGAAGCTTATCTATGAAATGCGCTTCGACGAGGTTAGCGCACGTTATGCTGAATTCGGTGATTTTTATGTTGGCAACCTGCTGAACGCCGATAAATTTGCTGAGCTGCTTAGCATCTAACAGCAATAAATAGGACAAAGCTTTAACGACAAAGAAGAGCGTCTCACATGAGGCGCTCTTCTTTGTCGACTGATGACGAAGGGCTTCCGCCAGACAACCGTATACTGTTGCTTAGCGAAAGCCCTTATATGGTTTACAAATTGAAGCTATCTAAGCATCATCGTCATCATCGTCGTTATCATCTAAGCCGAGCCGCTTCGCTTCCAAATACTGTTGGGTAGCTCTATCGCGCTCTCGTCCCTTTTCCTTCAGCCTCTCAATAGCAGGCTGAATGAGCAGGTCAACTTCCTTTTGCACCGTATAAGCCAAGTCGTAACGAGTTTGCGATTCTAGAAATGAACCCACTTCCATCAATGCGTTGTATCGATCAAGCTCATCTCTAGTCAGCAAACCGCGTACTTGTACGCTGCAGTGTCTCATTATAGAAATTTACCTTTGCGCAATACGAGTGGAATTCCGCCGATGATAAACAAGTAACGAATATCAATTAATTTTTTCAGCCACGCCGCAGTACGGCCTTTATATTTCTTGCCGAAAGCAATTCCGATTGCTTCACCTTTACCAAGCGATGCTACCGTACCTTTATTGCTGAATGTGAAGCTCTTCAGCGGTTGATTGCGAATCGAAGCAACAAGATTATGTGCGCAAACTACGCCTTGCTGCATCGCGATTTGAGCAGTAGGTGGATAAGGACGGCCCTCTGGATTAAACATAAGGGAATTGTCCCCTAAGATATAAATGTTTTCTGTGCCTGGCGAGCGAAGAAATTCATCAATCTTCACACGGCCGCGCATGGTTTCGAAGCCCGCCTCTTCAATCAGGCGGTTACCGCGAATACCGCCGGTCCATATTACTGTTGCCGATTTGATTTCTTCCCCTTCGCCAACAATAACACCTCCAGCTGAACATTCTTTGATCGCTGTTCCGATGCGGAATGTAACGCCTTTTTTAGTCAATACGTCCATGCCGTATTCTACGAGCTCAGGGTCAAAGCCAGGAAGCGCTGTTGGAGCGGCTTCAACATTATATATTTTCACAAGCGATGGATCCACATCGAACTGCTTGCACAGCTCTGGAATGCGATCAGACAGCTCTCCAATAAACTCAATGCCTGTAAAGCCCGCTCCGCCAATTACGAACGTTAAATAATCAGTACGGTGAGGCTCACGCTTGAAACGAGCAAATTGGTATTCGATATGCTCACGGATTAAACGAGCCGAGTTAATGCTGCGAATATTCATTGCATGTTCGCTTAGACCAGGAATACCAAATGTTTCCGTTTCACCGCCAAGTCCAATTACCAAATAATCATATGAAAGCGTACCATCCTCAAGAATAACCTTTTTGTCCTGTGGGCGAATTTGTACAACGGTTGATTTTACGAAATCAATTTTAAATTCATCGATTAATTTAGAAATGCTCACTCTAGCATTTTCAGGATTATCCGTGCCAGCAGCTGGCATATGCAGATGAGTAGTAATGTAATGATAATCATGTTTATTGACTAAGGTTACATCCGCTTCATTGTAGTTCAGTTCTTTTTGCAGACGAAGAGCGGTTAATATTCCACCGTATCCTGCTCCAAGAATCACGATTTTGGGTATGTTGCTCATCGTATGATCCCATCCATTCCGTTATCTTTGTATTTGTATTGTGAAAAATTACACAAGCCTTAACCGATATCTGTTTATAATGGTTATAGTTTGTGCGCTATGGGTCTATTTTATCAACCTGATCCAAGCAGAACCACGACATCTTTCGACAACGTTCGAAATAAGTTCCGTACTTAACATACATCAGAAATATTACATAGTTTTCAAACAAAGTTCAAGTGCTAAAATAACGAAAAACTTTAGAACTCTATACAAATTAATTATTTCCTTCTTCTGGGGCAAAAGTTTATAATGAAAACCGTATACTTATAGTGGAGGTGGAAAAGTTGAATAACGATGAAACGTCACAATCACCTGTCGACATCGTCATCATTGGAGGCGGTCCTACAGGATTGTTCGCAGCCTTCTATGGCGGAATGCGCCAAGCATCGGTCAAGCTTATTGAAAGCATGCCCCAGCTAGGCGGACAGCTTGCTGCACTTTACCCTGAAAAATATATTTATGATGTTGCCGGATTTCCTAAAGTAACTGCCCAAGAGCTAGTAGACCGTTTGGTCGAGCAGCTTAATCACTTTAAGCCTGAAATATGCTTGGAAGAGAAAGTTACTGCCGTCATTAAACATGACGAGCGATCGTTCGAAATTGTTACAGATAAAGCAACACATTTTGCGAAAGCAGTTATTATAACAGCAGGAGTCGGCGCCTTTGAGCCTCGTCGTCTTGAACTCCCGGAAGCAGCTCAGTATGAGAAGAAGAACTTGCATTATTTTGTAGGTGATTTACATCGCTTCCAAGGCCAAAAGGTGTTGATCAGCGGTGGCGGCGATTCTGCGGTTGATTGGTCACTCATGTTGGAGCCTATCGCGGAGAGTGTAACACTCATTCATCGCCGTGATAAATTCCGAGCGCATGAGCATAGTGTAGAAAACCTTATGAATTCTAAGGTCCAAGTACTTACGCCAAAAGAAATTACTGCTCTTCATGGGGAAGACAGAATTAATAAAGTAACCTTAAGCGACGTCAAAACAAAAGAAACCATTGAGCTGGATGTCGACGCGGTTATCGTAAACTTCGGCTTCGTATCCTCGCTAGGACCTATTGCAGAGTGGGGCATTGACATTCAAGGCGGATCGATCGTTGTCGATACACGGATGGAGACAAATATTTCGGGACTGTTTGCCGCAGGCGATATAACGACTTACCCAGGTAAGCTTAAACTTATTGCTGTCGGATTTGGAGAGGCTCCAACTGCTATAAATAACGCGAAGGTCTATGTTGATCCAGCGGCAAAGCTGTCTCCTGGACATAGCAGCAACATGAAGCTGTAAATTTGCCTATTTAAAAACAAATAAGAGGGTATCCTATCCTTGGCGATTCATTTCATGCACCTCTTGCATTCATATGCGAGGCGCGCCTAGGAGGATACCCTTATGTTTTGTCCAGTGTGCAACGGAATTCATTCCTTGCAAAAAAGCTGCACCTCTTGCAAGGGAACAATGAACGATTGTGGTCGTGTGTCGGATTGGACGGGGCCTTATGCACCCTATCAGCCAATTGAGGAAGGAGAAACATTAAGCAATGGCTTTCTACAAAGTAAAAGTGATTGTGATTGCAAACATATACTATTTTGTTCGACATGCAATCTAACAGCTGAGGTTTCAATTACGGAATGGACCTAGACTTCGACAGTTATTGCACAACTTTATAATTATGCAGTAATTTTACGAGCCTCTGGGTTGACACGTCTACGTTTCAATTCAATCGCCAGCATTCTAATAAATTCTGTATCCAATTTGAATTGAATAGCTGCATAATAAGTGTCAACCAGCAGTTCGTCAGACAGTAGCTCCATTACTACACATCCTCTCTTCCATCTTATGGTTAATTCTTTTTCATAGTAGCATGGAGCAATTCAATGGACAACAGCCCTAGTTGTGCACATCATCTTGTGGATACGGTGTGAATACCGTGTGGATATACGTCGTATGGCAAGGCATAGCAACGTGGATAATGTGGACAGTGTTATCCACAGGGCAATTTTTTCACATTTCCATAAAAAACTTTAATCGCAATCTAGTAATCTATTAAATGATTAATTTAACGTCCTTAATGAGACTGCTCCTAGCCAGCCAAATTGATAGATTCCCCGAAAAACATTACCCTAGAAATTAAACCTATTAGCTGAAAGAATAATAAAAGCAGATAAGCTGACCTATAACGGCCTGCTCATCTGCTTTAATCCTTCTACGCTATTTATCATTTATCAGACAGCTTTGCCATCGCTTCCTTCAGCTTATCCGCCATACTGTTTGATAGAGACGTGTTATCGCTAAATTGCTCAATAAGCTTCTGGTTTTGCTTGCGGTTTACTTTGCCGCCCGGCTTATCGCCGAGTGTCTCAATCACATTACAAGGACGGCACTGCGCGTATTTCCCTGCCTTGCCATCATGAATTTCCATCTTCTTGCGACACTGCGGACAACGCTTGTTGGACAGCATCGGCTCCGCCGCGCGTCGATAGCCGCATTCACGATCCGAACAAACGAGTGACTTCCCGCGTTTGCCGTTAATTTCAAGCAATGGCTTCTCACATTCCGGACATCGTGAGTGAGTCAGATTATGAGGCTTATATTCCTTTGTCTCGCTTATAACCTCTGACACCCATTTCGACGCTTGATCGCGAACATTTCGCATGAAAGCTGTCGGATCGCCTTTTCCTTGAGCAATACGTTCTAGCTCCTGCTCCCATTTGGCAGTCAAAGCCGGACTTCTAAGCTCATTAACAACGAGCTCAATGAGCTGTTTCCCCTTGCCAGTCGGCATAAGTCTATTTTGCGTACGCGTAATAGTATCCGTTCCTAGCAGCTTTTCTATAATATCAGCTCGTGTCGCGGGAGTACCTAAGCTATGCTTCTCCATTCGGGTAAGTAATGTAGCCTCAGTGTACCGCGGAGGCGGCATCGTACGAAGCTCCTTCACCTTCCCTTGCTTCACCGGCAATGCTTGTCCTAAGGTTAACGCGGGAAGGAGCTGCGATGGCTGTCGATCGGTTTTACTCCCGGAATTACTGTTATCATCCTCTTCGTCTTCCTCTTCACTTGACGAACGGGAGTCTGACTGATAAAGCTCCTTCCAGCCCGCATCCTTCTCTATTTTGCCCTTCGCATAAAATCTATCTTTGCCTACTGCAAGCACTACGCTCGTCTCATCATAGCGGTAGGGGCCATAAAATAATGCGATAAAACGCCGTACTATCAAATCGTAGAGCTTCCGCTCATCATTGCTGAGCGCTCCTAATTGAACGAATTGCTCAGTAGGTATAATAGCATGATGATCCGTTACTTTACTGTCGTCGACAATTCGCTTTGTCACTTGCAATTGTCCCTTTAGCAGCTTGCGCGCAAGCTGCGTGTAGGGACCAACCGCTATGCTCTCCAGACGACCTTTTAATGTAGAAACCATATCACTGGACAAGTAACGTGAATCCGTACGCGGGTACGTGACTAGCTTATGCTGCTCGTAAAGCTTCTGCAGCACATTAGACGTTTGCTTGGCAGAGAAGCCCAGCCGTTTGTTGGCATCACGCTGCAGCTCCGTCAAATCGTACGCTTGCGGATGTGACTCCGACTTCTCTACCGTACGAAGCTTGTCTACCTTAGCGCTTCCACCTTGGATACGAGCTGCTACCGCATCAGCGCCTGCTTTGTCCCAAAGTCTGCCGTCATGCGTCTCCTGCTCACGCCATAGCGCCGTGAACATCCCAAAATCTGCTGTTACGGTCCAATAAGGCTGCGATTGAAACGACTGAATCTCCTGCTCACGCTCCATCATCATCGATAGCGTCGGAGTCTGAACACGCCCTGCCGCGAGCTGAGCGTTATATTTGGTCGTTAGAGCGCGGGTAACGTTCAAACCGATTAGCCAATCAGCCTCCGCTCGGCAAACAGCTGAAGCATACAAATTATTATAATCCTTGCCAGGCTTCAGGTTGTTGAAGCCATCCTTAATCGCCTTATCTGTCTGCGATGAAATCCACAGCCGCTTAAACGGCTTCCGCCAACGAACAAGCTCCATAATCCAGCGCGCAACCAGCTCACCCTCACGTCCCGCATCGGTAGCAATGATAAGCTCGCCAATATCCTGCCTCTTGCAAAGCTGTGCTACCGAATTATATTGTTGGGAGGTTTCTTTCATTATTTTCAAATTCATTTTAGGAGGAAGCAGTGGCAAATCCTCTAAATTCCAAGTCTTATATTTCTTATCGTAATCCTCGGGCTCTGCAAGCGTTACTAGATGACCTAAAGCCCAGGTTACTACATATTTAGGGCCTTCCATATAACCTTTATGCTTCTGACCGCATCCGAGAACACGAGCAATTTCCTTCGCCACGCTCGGTTTTTCTGCTAATACCAATGATTTCATCAGGCTTTACGCTCCATTCCATTGATGCACATTCACACTCGAAAGCGCAAAAATCATCCTATTCAAATGCTACTCATCTATGACGACACGATACCATAGGCTTTCAGTCTGCGCAACGCATCAAGCGTCAAGACGCCCTTCCATTCTCGTTCAGCCTGCGGCCAAACATCTTCATATTGCCCCCATCCCCAAGGCGGCGACCATGAACCCTCTGCCTGCTGCTTCGATACTAAATGTCTCAGATTCAACGTCACGCTGTCTTTTAGTTTTTCATAATAAATCGACTTTGGTGACTCAGCCACCTGTAAGGGTATAAGACAATAGCCGTTCCACCCATCTGGGTCAATTGTAACGCAGTTAATTACCATTTCATCGAGTGCCGATTTAACTTCACGCAGCACCGAATCAGGTACAAGCTCCGCGAAACGCAAACAACAGAGCAGCTCATGAAAATCTTTTCGCGTTGATTCTTCATTAATATAGGTAATGGCATGCTGTGTCAGCTCATCGAGTAAATTCGCCGGCACCAGGTCTGCGTACTTATGAAAGTAACCGACAATTTCAAGCGCTGGATTTCCCCATCCGTCATGCGCCGCATTATAATTCCACCACGGAGCACGAGGAGCCTGCTCCACTTCTGGAGGCACAATATCCCAGCCTGCTCGTTGCGTCTTATTATAGGTATCAACCAGATAGCTAATCGCGGCCTTAACAAGCGGCGAATCACTGCCTGCTTCTACCGTTTTCAAATACTGCAACGCGACAGTCGTTGCGATAGCGGAGGATACGTCTGATCGAATATCCGGCTCTAGCCCTTTTCCAAAGCCGCCATCCACATTTTGATATTCGGCTAGTTCTCTCGTTACAGCCTCTGCAGAGCCCCGTTCAAATTCAAAAGCATATAAAGCTTTCTCCAGCAGCCTTCCTTCATTTTTTATAAATTGAACTGCTCGTTCTAATTGTTCCTTTGATACAACAGGATTCGTCATTGTATTCTCTCCTCCTAGGCTACATACAACTTCAATATTATTAACTTTGTCTATTACAATTTGCTCTGTCTACTATTAAATGTAATTATCGTATATATACGTTCGCCTTTATGCGTCATGTTCCTGCTGCTCGTATCCATTTGGCTGCTATCTTCTCTATATGATATAGTAGTTTCAGCTTATGTACGAACAGATGAGCAATCAAGGAGCGTTGAAGAATGAAACTTCGTTTTGTAGCTATTATTATAGGTGTTTTGCTTGTGTATTCCGGAATTACTTGGTACATAGGTTGGAACGGTTGGTTATTTCTATCTACCCTATTCGATTGGAGTCATTCAGGAATATATACAGCATGCTTCGGATTGCTCGCATTTTCCTATTTGATTGGCCGCTCACTTTATTCCTCATTCCTTAAACCTATTGCGGAAGCGTTAAAGGTGATTGGCTCGTATTGGTTTGCCATTCTGGAATATGGCGTGTTAATTTTGCCAATTGCTAATATACTCGGGTTGATCCTTAAAGCGCTTGGCGCTTCTGAATCTATTTACATAGTTGGCGTGGGGATCGCAACTTCATTATTATTGATTGCCCTTCTGGCCCGCGGCTCTTGGAATGCGTGGAGTCCCGTCATTCGAACGTATCATGTGCAAATTCCGAAGCAAGCTGGAGCTATGAATAAGCTGCGGATTGCGATGGCTTCCGATTTGCATCTCGGCAATATCGTAGGCAAGCGTCATTTGGAACGATTAGTAGCTAAGGTGAAGCATATTCAACCGGATCTTATTTTACTTCCAGGTGACATTTTGGACGATGACATTGAACCTTTTGTTCGCAAAAATATGGCTGATGTGCTTGGCAAGCTTAGAGCTCCGCTTGGTGTATATGCAGTCACTGGCAATCATGAGTATATCGGCGGAAAAGTACCTGAGTTTATTGATGCTATGCGAGCCATTGATATACATGTTCTGATGGATGAGTCCGTACTGATCAATGACAGCTTCTATATTATCGGACGAAAGGATAAAGCTTCAAGCGGCTTCCGATCCTCTGACAAAAGACTTCCGATAAGCGAGCTAGTCTCGTCCATCAATACGTCCCTTCCAATGATTATGCTTGATCACCAGCCATCCGATATTGCGAATGCTGCGGAAAATGGTATTGATCTTTCCGTATCCGGCCATACGCATCGCGGTCAAATGGCACCAAACCATCTCATCACACGACGCTTGTTTGAACTTGACTGGGGTTATTTGCGCAAAGGCGGGCTTCATGCGATTGTATCATCAGGCTTCGGATCATGGGGACCTCCTATACGCATTGGCAGCCGATCGGAGGTTGTACACATCGAGGTGGAGTTTACTCAACTATAATTAACACAAAGAAAGGGTCCTTTTCAATGATTGTTAAATCTTTAGCCATTGGCTCCTACATTATGCTCCTCTATTGGATTTCATTACGAGTTCCTGAGCTCAACATGATCTTTTTTCCAACACTCGGAGCCTTTGGGTTCATTTGTATTACACGTCCATTTGACTTTTTATCGTTAGTGAAGATTTCTTTTGGTGCATTACTTGCTTCTTTCATTGGATCCGCTTTGTTTTTTCTCCATCACGGCATTATTTCTATGCTTATTACGACACTAATTACCTTCTGGCTCATTCATCGCTTCAAATGGAATGCACCACCTATTGTAGCTGTTTCCCTTATTCCATTTTTTTCTCAATCTCCTGTACTATGGACTGTTCCATTATCCGTTACAGGAGCGTTAATTGGACTTATAGTCGTCGTATCCATCCTACACGCACTTGAGAAATCACTAGAAATTCCCCAATTGATGTTTCTGAAAAAAAGAATTACTTCTAAAACTGACTAGCTAAAGATTACTGTCATCTTTCAAAAAAATGCGGTTTCTTATCTTTATATATGTTTTCTAATTTTTCAATGTTAGCGGATATGTCATGCAGCCAGCTCCAATCATTTGTCATGCTGGCCATAAGTGCCATATTATATTGTTCAGCAACCTTTAACGCATAATTGGCATTAAGCTTCATACAGCATTCTAATTCTAATAATTCGTCCTCTAGCAGCTCTCTATTTTGCTTTAACACCCAAAGCTCGGCTAACCGCCAATGGATACTCATCATATTAATCATTCCAATCGGATTATTTATGTAATCATTATTATTGTTGCCTGTTCCAGCAAAAAATAGCCCTTGTAACAAAAAGCCCCATCTCTATTTTTATCGAGATGGGGCTTTTTGCGATTCAATTTATCATTACGATTATTCAAATAATGTTTTGGCTTTCTCTTGGACTTCCTCGAGCATTTCCAGACGAGCTGCGTCATCGATTTGTCGCACACTCCCAAAAAATAAATGACCTACCGGCGAAATGCCGCAAAACTCATAAATGCCAGTATCCGATGTCAATTTGAGTCCGTCATACATGCCGTTCTTGCTGTAGATTTCCGAAGGTGCGCCATGCGTGTTGATAATAAGACCTTTTTTACCAGTAAGCAGCTTGTTTATGCTGCCATCCTCTCCATAGGCATAAGCGAAGCCATATGAAAACACCCGATCAATGTAACCTTTGATTAGGGCAGGCAGACCTGTCCACCAAATGGGATAGATCATCGTGAAGGCGTCTGCCCATTTCAGATGCTCTTGCTCTGTTTTAATATCATCTGGTGGATTACCTTGGTGGAGCGCTTCAAAATCACTGCCTTTAAGGACCGGATCAAATCCCATCTTATACAAGTCGCGAATGACGACTTCATTCCCCTGCTGCTTCAATGTCTCCGTGAACGCATCTACTATCGCGTTATTGAAGCTATCCGGATTAGGGTGACAATATACGATCAAGTGCTTCATGACGATAACACCTCCACAGTTGTTCAAATCAGTCTGTGTTAGTATCGCCTGGTTTCTAACCATTATGTAAGGGACTCGAAATCATCCCTTTCTCTAGCGTATCTGCTTAAGCTGTCGCACCACGGAGCATGCTCTTCATATAACTGCTGCATGCAGCGAGGAAATAAAGCGTCTGCATCACAATATAAATACCGATTACGACGAAGGAGTACGTCCAATTTGAAGATTCCAGTATGTTATCCAGCGCCTTCATCGCGAACAGGGCATGGGATATTCCCACAACTACCGGAACGAAAAACACCATACCGACCTGTGTCACAACGATTTTACGAATTTCTCCCTTGGTCATTCCGATTCTGGTGAGCGCCTTAAACTGTGCTTGATCGTCCTGCAGCTCTGTAAAGAGTTTAAAATAAATCATACTGCCAGAAGCAATAAAGAACAGTAGGCTAATAAACATACCAATGAATAAGGTCAATCCGACTGTCTCTTTCATTTCCTCATAATTGGATGCACGTCTAAAATCGATTTGACCTTTCATATTATCGGGAACCAGCTTCTCTAGTTTTGCTACTGTATTTGCAGAACGCTCCCAATTACTAAGCTCATAGCCGTACATAACGAGCTGCTTCTCCTCTGGAATATCTGATTGCAGCTTCATATAGGAGAAATCATCCAAGACGAAAGTGTAAAAGGTGCTATCCGTCCAGTTCATAATCTTTGCATTAACCGTGCCTGTCATCGCTAGTTCGATTTGAGCTCCATTGAGACTTCCTTTGACAATACCCTCGCCCATCCCTCTAGTGCTATAGGTTTGCTGTGCGAGGGTCAGCTTGCCGCTCTCCGGCTGAATTGAAGGCTGACCAAGTGATTGAGCCAGTTTATTATAATCGGTTGCCGAAATAATGATCGAATCCGAGTTATAGTCTCTTGTTTCACCATCCGTATCAATTGTGAATTTTAATAATGGAAGACCTACAACCCTCGCTTCTTTTTCGAATCGAAAACCATCCGCAGCTACAATTCGTTTCAACTCGGAAGGATCGATAACTTCATGCGTTTTTACCCCCTTCTCCACATAGGCAAGAGAAAAAGGTGAGTTCTGAAGCATGCCTTCCTTACCATTTATTTGCATAATATATACGGTACCCAATGCTGTCAAAATAACGGCACTTAGTATCGATACAACAAAGAGAATGCGAGCATTATCCTTAATTTTATAACCAAGCTGCGCGAAGATAATCATATTTGTACGATTGTAGTAAATAGCAAAACGCTTCTGAATGAAACGCAGCAACAGAATACTTAGCTGTGTAAACAAGAAGTAGGTCCCAACAATAACTGTAACCAATATCGGAAGAGTAAAAATCATAAAAGTATTTACGTCCATGATATATGCCAATCCATATGCGGTTGCTAAACATACAATCGCAACTGCCACCAGCCAAGGTGAAAATAGCAGCTGGCCTTTTGGCTTACGTGCAGCCTTCAACAAATCAATAATTTCCGTACGACCGATTCTTAGCGCCGTCCATATGGAGATGAGCATGAATAGAGCGAAAAAACCTCCTGCTGTCAACCCTACCGCTTTTAATGGAACTGCAAAAGGAATGGTCTCATTCATTTTGAGAAGAACAGCAAGCGCCATGAAGAATAGCTTGCTGAACAACATCCCAAGCCCAATGCCTGATGCAATAGCAAGCACGGCTATCGCTGCATTTTCATAGATAACTAGCTCTCTCAGCTGTGCCCTTGTCATTCCGAATAATGAAAATAAACCAAACTCCTGCTGCCTTGTCTTAAGAAAAGCCGAATTGGAGTAAAGCACAAACAGGAATGAGAAGATCACAATGATGTATTCACAAAACAGCATACCTTGACGAATTTTCGATGCAGCCATAATATGACCGCTCACCACGTCTGGATGTGCAAGAAACGCCGCATAAATGTAAAAGATCATGACAGAAAAAACACTGCTCAGAAAAAACGCGCTGTAGGACCGCCAATTTCCCCGTATATTACTAAGCGCGAGCGAACGGAATGTCATCGAAATTACCTCCCAGTACGCTGAGCGCGTCTAATATTTGCTGGAAGAACGCTTGTCGATTCGAGCCGCGGCGGATCTCAGAGAAAAACTTGCCATCTTTTATAAAGACAATCCGCTGGCAATAGCTTGCCGAGAACGGATCATGCGTGACCATAAGAACGGTAGCTTTAAATCGTTCGTTCATATCCTTTAGCGAGTCCATAACGTCTTTTGCCGACTTGGAATCCAGATTACCAGTAAGCTCATCCGCCAGTACAAGCGAAGGTTGATGTACGATAGCCCTGGCGATTGCAGCACGTTGTTTCTGCCCGCCAGATACTTCATACGTTCGTTTATTTAGTATAGCCGTTATTTGCAATAGCTCTGCAAGCGGCATTAGCTTTTGTTCAATTAGCTTTGGCGCCATGCCTTCCAATACGAGCGGTAAAATAATATTCTCTTTAATGGATAGCGTATCAAGCAAATTGAAATCTTGAAATACGAATCCAAGCTCGCGGCGACGGAATAACGCCAGCTTCTTATCCGTCAGCTTATTTGGGTTCACGCCATTAATTTCGAGTTGACCGGAAGTTGGCCGATCAATCGTCGCCAGCATATTAAGCAGCGTCGTTTTCCCGCTTCCTGAAGGACCCATTACGCCGACAAATTCTCCTGCCTCTACCGTCAGCTCAATGTCTTCTAATGCCTTGTAAACTACATTTCCTTTACTGCTGTATATTTTGCCTAACCCTTGCGCTCTTAGTACGCTCATTCCATATTTCCTCCCCAAATCTATCTTTATGGTTGCTTCATAATGCTAGTATAGCCCAGGGGAGGCTTCGAACCCATCGATTACCCTTTCATTTCTGTATGGAATGTTACAAAGTTGTCACTATAGGCGAGTATTGTCGTCAGCTTTGTTGTTCAAACGATGTATGCCGCGCGATTCGAAAGTAATCATGAACCTCGTACCCACACCAATTTCAGATGACACGCCTAATACATGTCCAAGCCGATTGCATACCTGCTTAACCAAATAGAGCCCCATACCCGTTGACTCCCCTTCAGCTCGTCCGTTTTCACCTGTGAAGAACGGATCAAAGATACGCGGCAGATCATAAGAAGCGATGCCAATGCCCTCATCGATGACCTCCAGTCTTCCACCTCCGTCCTCGTGAGACAATAAATGAAATACAATTGACTTGGAGCCTAGCTTGCTTTTACTATACTTAATCGCATTACTCACAAATTGATTGAGCACAAACGTCATCCACTTCTCATCCGTCTCTACCCACAACTCACCATCTACGCGAGGGAAAATCGAATGGCGGATACATAGCCGTTTATGCGCGTTAATAACCGTCCGGATGAGCTCATGCAGGGCAAGCTTTTTACTATGTAAATCGATCTCGAATTTATCCAAGCGCGCGGTGTAAAGCATCATCTCAAGTCCTCTTGTTAAACGATCCGTCTCCTCCTGTACACTTACAACAAGCTGTTTCTGCTCTTCCTGAATCAATTTCTCCTGTAGTGCGTCTTGGGCCAGTAGATCAATGACCGATACCGGAGTCTTCATATGGTGAACCCATTGAAGCACGAAGTGATTATGCAGCTCCTGCTGGCGACGATACTTGCCAAGTTCATTCAAATAGGAGCGATGCTGCTCTTCCAATAAATGTGTAACGAGCTGCTGCTCCTTCGTAACCACACTGCGCACGATTGAAGAAGCTTGCAGTTCACCTGAACGAGCTATCGCTTCAAGCAGCTGCTTGAAATAAGCTCGCTGACGTATATAATCAGCTACAATCCACATCAATACAAAAACAATAGACAACACAACAAAATAATAAATCGTATTTAGATCAATAAAACCAGGATTTCGTTCACGCTCCAGCAGCATGAGAACAATAAATATACCAATAATAAGAGCAAACACAAGTAAATACAGTAACCGATCACGCAAGAAAATAAGGGCCGACATCCCCCTCATGATGATGCTTCCTCCTGTTTGGCATTACCTATGGAAAGCTTATATCCCTTTCCGCGAATGGTCTCGATCGCCTTCGGCAGACCGAGCTCCTCCAGCTTTTTGCGAAGCCTCGTTACATTTACAGTCAACGTATTATCATCCACAAATTGCACATCATCCCACAACGACTCGAGCAGCTCCTCGCGTGAAGCAACTTGTCCAGGCTGCTTCATTAAGCTTTCTGCCAGCAGCTGTTCATTTTTGGTCAACTCGACCCGCTGCCCTTCCCATTCCAACTCATTACGGCTTAAAAACAAGCGAAGTCCATTCGCAGTTATTTCACCATGAACGCTTCCAGCCCCACTACCGGCATCACCTCTTGTTGATATACCCGCACCCTCAGTCGAATACTCGCCATATACGCGCCTTAATACGCCTTTCACCTTCGCCATCAATAAATCCAAATGAATGGGCTTCGTCACATAATCATCCCCGCCGTTCTCAATCGCCATTACCTGATCCATTTCCCCAGCGCGAGCGGAAATAAATATAATCGGTACACTCGAACGGGTACGTATTTGTCTGCACCAATAAAAGCCATCAAAATACGGCAGATTGATATCAAGCAATACTAAATGCGGCTCATAAGCCTCCAGCTCTGACATCAGCTCGCGAAGGTTAATGGCGGATGCTGCCTCAAATCCATATTTCTCCATATTATTTTTTAAAATCGCCGCTATTTTCACATCGTCCTCTACGATGAAAATTCGATACATGTTGTGCCTCCTATTTGTTCATTCCAACTTTTATTAACATAGCAGGAACGGAGCATCCAATCAAACCTAACCGTCATAATTGCAACATAAATGAAAGAAATTTATTATTTTCATAATTCGTTGTGTGTATGATGTATAAGATGCTCGAAACCTGTGCATGATATATTTGACGGTGTGAAGAGAGGTGTGGTTCCGTTGGACCATTTGGTGCTAGGACTACAAGAGGAATTTAACTAATCACTAAGCTAAATGAAAGCGAGGGGTTGTGTCGCAGAGCATCTCTGAACACACACGCCAAGTAGCATTCCATTAAAACGGAAAGTGAACAGCGGTGCCCAAGTATTTCTATTCATGTGAAGTGTGTCATTTGAAGATACTCGAACGATCAAACACCGTCGAAGAGGAGCCTGTAAAAGGGCTCCTTTTTCTTTTTGCGTCAACGTATCCTCACATCATCCGAAAAATGTTATTGCGTTAGTTGACTTGAAGACACAAAAAAAGGTGAAGAACATCTTCACCCTTAATTGCATTATATTTTGCTGAGCTTTAACAATTAGCACTCGCCCGCTGCAGCTGGCTTGCCCGCAGCAGTCGCCGTACGGAAAGAAGAGCCACAGCCGCAAGTCGCGCTTGCGTTTGGATTCTCAATCGTAAATCCGCCGCTCATTCCCGATTCCTTAAAATCGATAACTAGACCATTTAAATATTGAATGCTATCCGCGTCTACGACTACCTTCAGACCTTGCATTTCGATCGCTTTGTCACCTTCATGCTCTTCATCATCAAAGCCCATGCCATATGAGAAGCCAGTGCAGCCGCCTTCCTTGACGCCGATTCGCAAAAACATCTCAGGGCCGCCTTCTTCTGCCAGCATTTCTTTTATTTTATCAGATGCTGTATCACTAATTGTGATCATGTTACATCCCTCCGCTTATCAATATCTGTTCCACTATGAAGCTCACTTACTTATAAATAGTATACTCCAATTTGTTTGCCCGCTCAAGATAAGTATGCCTAAAGCTCTTATTTGCTAGCCTATGTCATACGAAAAGACTTTTCTTATTGCCCGCACTTCGTATGAGGTTTATAATAGTTACAGCTTCTTGTTCGGAAAAGAACGTTATTTTTTTCACAAACTACATTTATTAAGGAGGCAGCGTCATGAATGTCGTTATCCCAACTGAAGACAAACAGATGCAGCAAATTATTGAAAAAGTTCGTCATGGCCAGCGGCTAACGCTGGAGGATGGCGTTTTCTTATATCAATCGGATGATCTGCTAACCATCGGACAACTCGCTAATGAGGTCGCAATGCGCAAAAATGGTAAAAAGGTTTATTTTATTGAAAACATGAGCCTCTACTTCACCAACGTGTGCGAAGCGCACTGTGCGTTCTGTAACTTTCGCAGAGACGAGGGCGAAGAAGGCTCTTACACGTTAAGCGGTCAGCAAATGATTGAATATGTGGAGAAGCATTACCATCCTGGCGTTAGAGAATTCCATATCGTCGGCGGACATAATCCGAACGTGCCTTTTCAATATTATGTCGATTCACTTAAAGCATTAAAAGAAAGATTCCCTGAAGTGACACTTAAAGCTTACACGGCCGCGGAAATTGATTTCTTCTCCCGTATTAGCGGACTCAGCTATAAGGAAGTGCTTGAAGAGCTTATTAAAGCAGGACTTCAATCTCTAACTGGCGGAGGCGCGGAAATTTTATCCGATCACTATCGCAAAAAAATGCGTGTTGATAAAGCAGATGTTTCACAATATTTACAGGTGCACCGGACTGCGCATGAGCTTGGATTAAGAACACATACGACAATGCTATATGGATCGATTGAAACCAAGGAAGAACGTATTCGCCATTTAATTCACATTCGTGAGCTTCAAGACGAGACGAACGGCTTTCTCGTGTTCATTCCGTTGTCCATGCAGCCTATCAATCCAAAAGCTGGTATCCGCCGCCGCAACTCGGCCTTCGAGGACTTGAAGACGATTGCGATCAGTCGGTTAATGCTTGATAACTTTCAGCATATTAAAGCTTATTTTATAAATATTGGCGTTCAGCTTACACAGGTTGCACTAACTATGGGAGCTTCCGATGCGCATGGAACGATTGTAAAGGAAAAGATCAGTCATGCCGCGGGCGCGCTGACACCGGAAGGCATTACGCGCGAGGATCTGATCTGGCTAATTAAAGGCGCTGGTCGAATCCCGGTTGAGCGTGATACATTTTACAATGAAATAAAAATATATGATTGAGTAATCAGTACCCTTAAAGCACATTATAGAGTTATCATCAAGAATTATGGAGCTGGAACGAATATGAGAAAACTTATTATTTTGGGTGGAGGCTATGGTGGACTTGCTATCGCGAACGATCTGTTAGAGAAACAGCTGCCACAGGACGTTTCCATTGTTTTGATTGACCGAATGCCCTTTCAAGGCTTGAAAACAGAATATTACGCATTAGCTGCCGGTACCGTTTCGGATCTGGAGCTTAGAGTCAAATTTCCTGTAGACCCAAGAATCACAATTACTTATGGAGAAGTTTTAGACGTCGATATGGAGCAAAAACTCGTTCATATTCAAGATGAGGAGTCACTTGAATATGAATGGCTCGTCATTGGACTTGGCTGCACGGATAAGTACCACGGTATTGATGGTGCTGAACAATTCTCCACAAGCATTCAAACCTTTTCTGCAGCAAGACAAACGTATGCCATGCTTAATGGAGTTAAACCATACGGCCAAATATCAATTGTTGGCGGCGGATTGAGCGGGGTTGAAGTCGCAGCCGAGCTTAGGGAGAGCCGCCCCGACCTTAATATTCGGATTTTGGATCGCGGGCCTCGCGTGTTATCCGCTTTCCCTGGAAAGCTTCAATCTTATGTTGCGGAATGGTTTTCCGAACATCATGTAGAGATGCTCGGAAATATCGGCTTAACAAAGCTGGAGGGCGGCATTTTGCATGATGGTAATTCAACTGCTCCTATTTATAGCGATGTGACGGTGTGGACTGCAGGCATCCAGCCTGTACCGCTCGTTCAGCGCATAAATTTACCTAAGGATAATCAAGGAAGATTAATTATTAACGAGTATCACCAATTGCCAGACTACACGGATGTATTTATCGTTGGTGATTGCGCAGCATTGCCGCTATCACCGAGCGGGCAAGCGGCAGGTGCGCAAGGAAAACAAATTGCCGAGGTTATGCAAGCTATTTGGCATAATAAAACGCCACGTTTAGGTAAGATTAAGCTGAAGGGCGTGCTTGGCTCACTTGGCAAAAAAAGCGGCTTCGGAATTATGGGCGGCACGCCTATAATGGGTCGTGTACCTCGGCTCGTTAAGAGCGGCGTGCTCTGGCGTTCCAAGCGTCATTTAGGCTAAGTCTACTACAAATCTTCAAGAAGCTTATCTAACGCTTCACGGTCAGCTTCCTGCTGCTCGATTGCTTTTAAAATTTGATCATACAACAGCTCTACCGATTCAACGGCTACGATGGCGCCGTCTACAAGCGCAAACGGTTTTAAATAACATTCACCGCAATTGCCTAGACAGCCGTATTCGATGACTTCGAAATCTTCATTCTCTTCGAATTTTTTCATTATACGGTCTGTACCATGATGCATATTGCTGGCACAAAACTCGATCATTGTTTTAAACACTATGCTTCACCTAACTTTACTTAGTTACTATCCATTTTCAATTGCTTCACTTTGTACTATAATAGGGGAGAAAGGAGATGATTGCAATGAGTGAACAAACACAAAGCACTATGTATGATGAAGTGTTAGACGTTTTAGATAAGCTTCGTCCGTTTTTACAACGTGACGGTGGCGATGTTGAATTAGTTGATGTCGAAGGCGGCATTATCCAACTTCGTCTGATGGGAGCTTGCGGCAGCTGTCCAAGTTCAACAATTACACTTAAAGCGGGTATCGAACGCGCGCTTCTTGAAGAAGTTGAAGGTGTAGTTGAAGTCGTTCAAGTATTCTAAAAATATAAGAACCTATAAGACACACCATTATACGGTGCTTATATGTCATTGCGGTTAAGCTCAGTAAGTGTCGCAAGATAGCGCTAGTTCAACCGTTGAAATGACGAAGAGTCTTATCGAATGCAAGGAGTCTCGCTCCTTCGCTAATCGATAAGACTCTTTTTTTGTATGTGATATCAGTGTACCCCTTTAATATTGGCGACAATCGGATCGAATCCGCCAGTTACATCAATCACGTTACCAGTCAAAAAATTTGATTTCATCTCACACAAAAACTGAATGACACGCGCGACATCTTCGCCTGCTCCCGGACGGCCAATCGGCGATTCCGAATCATATTCGCCCTCAACCTCAGCTATGGAGCGTTCTTTGTTCATGCCGCGAATATCACCAGGTCCAATCAAATTGACAGTAATACCAAATGGCGCTTCTTCAACGGCCAGTGATTTCGTAAAAGACACAAGACCTGTCTTGGCCGCCGCATAAACCGCGCGATGCGGCCATGCCCTAGCTTCACCCGCATGACCAAAGCCAAAGTGAATAATACGACCCCATTTTCTCCGTCTCATTTCCGGCAATAGACGATGGTCGAGGAGCATTACTCCTAATAAATTACCATTCAGCAGTCGAATAATCGTCGCTTCATCATAATTACTAAATAAGCGTCGCTCTCGTACAAATGGACCCGCGTTATTCACGAGAATGTCAGCGCCGCCAGCCCAGCTTTCAGTTGCCTCCGCAAGCGTTTCTACACCTTCTGGCGTCGAAATGTCAGCTTGAACCGCTATCGCCTTTACGCCTAACTTCTCAACTTCCTGTTTCACCTGTTGTGCTTCCAGCTCGCTCTGGAAGTAATTAATTACGATATTGCAGCCCTGCCCCGCAAGCTGCAGCGCCGTTCGTTTACCTAATCCTTTGGCGCTGCCCGTTACTAATGCTGTTCTACCCTTTAGATCCACGAGCATTCCCCACCCCCCGTGATTATGGTTGCCTTTTACGCATTAAACCGCATGCATATTGAAACGTGAGCAGCAATGATTCCATTGCCAAATATAAACCTTGTGTCAAATCAGCTGATTGCTTATCAATATTTTCCAGCTTCGTTTCTTCTCCATACATACGCTGACTTTGAATTAGATCATCCTGCATTTCTGAATTCATATAATGAATTTCGGTATTTCTGCGATTGCGCAGCCTTTTCATGGGCTCCTTGTATTTCTCCTTCACATCGTTCAGCTTCCAGGTTAATTCCGGATGTACATTCCGCTCTCGCATAGCACGTAATACCGTAAAATAAGAGAAATGAGCTTTGATGCGTTCCGCCTTAATATCAAGTAATTCATTTAAAAGCGTGCCTAGCTTATCAAGCAAAGAGAACACTCGAATAAACGCATTTTTATCAAAATAAATATATCGATTATAATTCGTTAATTCCTGCTCTGACATTTGCTGAATAGAAGCGGATGCGATTAAGTTTTCATACCTAATAGCAGCGTAATGGCTTTGCTCCAGCTCGTCAAGCGACGATTTCAGTCCAAGCGTCCATATCTCATATTTCGAATACTTCGGATCGCTAATTACTCCTGCCGTAATTTTTTTAGGCAGCATAGACACAAACTGTTCCATTAAACGGAACGTTTCTGCAAGGGTTCCTTTCGCGTCTCTCGGAGGCTCGTCAAACAGGAAACGCAGCATAATTGAACAGTCCTTCCTCCATAAAATTAAAAAACGCAGCTTACTCATACAGAATAATCTAGATGTTATAAAGTATAGCCTATTTTGTAAACATATCCTATCCTCAGCTTGAATTGAAAAATGAGTTGTCTGAACGGGAAAATCTCCTATGTACTGCATTATAAATGTGAGCGCTTCCCTCAAAGAAATAAGGCTTTCCGCCAATCAACATTTTGAACAGTATGAACCTTTCTCCTCTAAAAAAAGGAAGCCTGCCTCCTTAATTAGCGAGGCAAGCAGCAGCTTGACTATTATGGCAACTATTTTCCGCTACCTTCTCTTAGCCGCCAGGAACGAACTAATATATCTATCAATATTCCAAACAAGCCCGTAACAATCAAATTATGCAATAAATTTGTAAAGATAAATAAATCCTCATTGGTAATTGTAATCGTAAGTAGTGCTCCACTAAATATTTGTGTTACTACAAGTCCGAGCGTCCAACCTGCCTGCTTCGTTAGACCAGCTTCGCTAGTGCTTACTTTACGAATATGCAAGAACAGCATAGTTAGAAATATTCCTAGAAGAAGAGCGGCTAGACGATGGATAAATACGATCCCTGCTGCTCCACTTATTTCAGGCACGATTTCACCATTACATAAGGGCCATCCTTCGCAGCCGCCACCGGAATCGGTATGACGAATATAGGCACCCAAATAAACGACAATATAACAATAAATAGAGGTAAGGAGCACTCGTGGAAATATTGATCGTGGTACTTGCATGATGGGCATAGGCCCATGCTTGACCCGAAAGCTCCAAATAACTAAAAGAAAAGTTGCTGCAAAGGCAATTAACGAAATCCCAAAGTGAATGGCCATAACTGCCGGTGACTGGGGCCATTTAACTGCCGCAGCTCCCATTAGCGCCTGAATAATCGTAAAGAGCATTGCTCCACCAGCATAGAAAAGAGGTTCTTTGAAAGCTTGTCTATTTTTTCTGTATTTTCTAACTACAGATACTAAGGTAGCTGCGACTAGAACTCCTTCAAAGCTTGTAACAAGACGATGCGAATATTCAATTAATGATTCCAAAGTATAAGAAGGTACAAATTTACCATTACATAATGGCCAATCATCACCGCAGCCACGGCCTGAGTCCGTGTTTGTAACGAGTGCCCCGCCCAGTAGTACAAGAAGCATTCCGATGCACGCAGCAAGAGCTAACGTGCGAAAACGGCCGGTTACCATAATAAAATCACCTGTTTCCATCATTTTATAACAATTCAATTATATCGATAAAAAACAGCAAAAGCCATGTTGAAAATGTGACACTTCCGGTATTGGCCGCCTCAAAAAAAGGAAAGTCCACACTGAGAGAGGTTTTACCCTCATTCAGTGCGGACTAATGATTAGTTTTGTGTCAGTGTATCGCTGACCTGAATCGCGCGCTCAACGAATTGTTCAATCTCATCACGCGTCTTACGAAGCTTACTTACGAATCGAATCAATTCCTGATTTTCACGGAAGGCTATAAAGCTTGGTATGCCCAAAATATTCAATTCCGAGCAAAGGTCAGGCAAATCGTCACGGTCAATCTCGACAAATTTTACTCGCCCTTCATAGTGCCGTTCCAAATCAGGCATAAATGGATCGATAAAATGACAGTCCTTGCACCAGGTAGTTTTGAATACCGCTATCGTCAGTCCCTCGCTAGCTATCGCCTCGCGAAAATCCGCATCCGTCGTTAATTTATTCATTTTAAAGCACTCCTAACTGATTAACTATATGTCAGTATGAATGAGCTCTTCCGACTAGATTATAGTTCCCGTTCGATCGTAAATATTTTCACATCATCATAAAATTCTTCCCAGGCTACTGTTGCTCCAAGTGCTGTAGCAAAGCTGCGCGCAGGCACATAAGTTACGCTGTTAATTGTCGTGACAGGAAAATTCCATTTTACGGATTTTCCGTTTATGATCGCCTTGTCGCTGCCGACCTTCACCACTATTGTCGTATTAGTCGCTTCATCGAACACTTCGATGCTTCTAGTCTTCGGGTCATATTCTAGAACAGCGCCAAGCTCCTCCGCTGTATCACGAAGAGGAACAATCGTTACATAACCGGGTGTAATAATCGGTGGGTTATGATAATCGTCAGAGAACGAGCTAACTGTTTGTTTCGTAATATGCAGCTTGTTTTTCAATATATCATAGATAGCTGATTTCTCATCGAACTGCTTCAGTACTTGGTAGCCCTGCATCCCGTACATTTCTTCTATAGCATATACAGAATTTGGTGCAACAGCTTCTTCAGCTTTAACTGTACCATTTACATTCCAGAGCTCGCTATTAAATTTAACGGATATACCTTTAAAAGGGAAAAGGTCGAGTGCATCCTGATCGCCCGGTGTATAATTCAATTCATACGCCTGCTTACGGATATCAAGCTTGCTATCTACATAAACATCCGCCTTAATCGTTAGATCCTTATTAAATAGTTGATCAATGGTTTCTTTATCTTCTTTCTCGAGTGCTTTAAGCTGATCTTGCAGCTCTACAAGCATTTCAGCAATCGCGTCCGTCGCTTCCGCCACCATTTCTTCCTTCGTTAGAGCCTCTTCATCTTCGCCCTCTTCGAATGGATTAACCATACCTGCAGCAGCCCATAGCTCTTGGTTTTTCTCCAATAAATCGATTACCCCAGCAACCATAGCATCTAGACCAGCGCGATCAGCTACAAGCACATCAACGTATTTCTTCACCCACGTCCAAAGCTCAGGACCATTCATGTCAAAATGAACCTGCATGAGGGATGTAGAAATACCATTAATAGGTTCGTTTACAGTTGTTACCTTAATGCGTTCCGGGTTCGGCAAGCCATTAATCGCATAAGCAGCTATTGAATCCAACATTTGCTTACCAATAACAGTTAACGCTTCCTGATCCACTACTGGTGCAGCTTCTTCCGACGCCTCAGTAGGTAGTCCCATATCATCCAACAAAGCGTTCATGCTCTCTCCAGTCAAATCCAGCACGTAAGGCTGTTTCGCCCCTTCAAGCTCAATAACTGCAACCTTGTCAGATGTCTTGAGTGAGAATTTAATAGCTGTTGCATCTCCAAGTGTCAGTTTGCCATTCAGAGAAACATGTGAATTATCCTGAACCTTTACATTGTCCAGCTCTACCTTCAAACTGGTTATCATTTTTATAAGTGCGGTTTCCTCTTCAGTCATATCGTCAAATGCCGCTTCATCCAATTGCAGATTCAGCTCAACCGATTGCTTCCCCTCACTCGATGTTACTTTAATCGCGTTTTTTAATACGGTGTTCAGGTCGAGGTTAGCAACGGCTTGACAGCCTGCAACAAATACTAACGTGAACGTAAGCAGCAAAGCTATCAGTCTGCTTGATCTACCAAATTTTCTCATCAACGTCATTTCTCCCCTTAGTATGAATGAAATAAGCCTTCATTACTGACAAACTTAATTCATTGTACAGGAGACTCTAACTATTGTAAATGACTGGAAAGCACTTGTTTTGTAAAAAGTTTGAGAAGTCCACTAGACGCTTCGATGTATAATGCTCATTAGAGAGATTTCTTATAAAACGGCTTAAGCAGCAGCGTCAGCAGCTTGCGAAGCGGCCCTGGGAACGAACGGATATCCTCAGGAGTTACAACTCGAAGTGCAGCAAGCAATACCACATATAAACCTCCGACCACAAGCGCAGTTACAGCTCCGGCAGCCATATAGGCAAGCTTATCCGGCCATGAGCCTGTCAGAGCAAGAATGCCATTTTCGGCGCCCCAACCTGCTAAAGCTGGTACAGCAATAGCAACAAGGTAAGCAGCCCAGCGGCGTCCGAGCACATTCAGCTTTACTTCTTTGTTGATTTTTCTTACATTTAAAATCGTAATGACGATAAAACAAACCGTCGATCCAATTATAAGCCCATATACACCGAGCAGCGGTGCAAGAGCGATACTAAGCACCACCTTGAGACCGAGCCCGATGAAAGTATGATTCATAGGCAGCTTCGGCTTGCCAAGTCCATAAAGGATCGAGTTAGTTGTCATCATCGTAATCTGAAAAATCGTACCCGCTGTAAGCAAAGCTACTGTTCCGCTTCCGCTTGGACTGCTGAATAGAAAGCCCGTAACAGAATAAGCGGCAACAGTTAGCAGCAACGCGATCGGTACACCTGTGAAGCAAACAATTCGCATAACAAGCGATGATTGCCGCTGTACCTCGTTCATGTTTTTCACAGAATAGGCTGACGAGATGACTGGAATGATAGAAGCTCCCAACGCAATGGCCAAAATAGGTGGAATGCCGGCTAGCGACATCGCTTTGATCGTATAGTCAGCGAGCACATGGGTGGCCATATCTTCACTATAAAACGCCTCAGTTAGGCGCATGAACAAGGTTGAATCAAATGTATATAGAAACTGAACGGTCATCGCCGTTACGACAGCCGGTATAGACATACTGAAAATCTCTTTATAGATGGATCTGAAAGGTATAACAGAACCCATTTGCACAGCTCTATCGCTGCCAGCATGATCATTCCGCTTACTTTCAGCTAAATCTTGCCTCTTGAGCTTGCGCGCATACCACAGCATGACTAAAAAAGCGCCTATACTTCCGAACACACCGCCGAATGTAACCGCTGCAGCACCCCAAGCATCGCCCCAACCCCAAGCGAGCACGATAAGACCAAGACCAATACCGGTAAATACCCGTAAAATTTGTTCAACGATTTGTGATACTCCACCAGCAGCCATCAGCTGTCTGCCTTGGAAATAACCGCGCATCATCGCGATAATCGGAAACAGCAGCAAAGCTGGCGCAATTGCTCGAACTGCCAAGCTAGCACTCGGCTTCTTCACGATATCCGCATACATCGGAGCTAGGGTGAACATAAGTACCGCAAGGATTACTCCTGTTACGGCTCCGAATACTAACGCCGCTTTATAGATCCGTTTAGCCTCTTCCGGTCTTCCCAATGCATAACGCTGTGATACCATCTTGCTGATCGCGCTCGGAATGCCTCCTGTAGCGACAATAAGCAGCAGCAGATAAACTTGATTTGCTACACTAAATGCAACTTGGCCATCCTTGCCAAGCATATAATCGAGCGGTACGCGCTGAAACAGCCCAAGAAATCGTGCCGTCAGCGCTGCTGCCGCGAGTATGAGTGTCCCTTTGATCAACGAATCTTTTACTAATCTCTGAGAAGCTATGATGCCCACTCCTATTCTTTATTCGCAATTGGCTCTAGCGGCTGATGATTGCCGCGAACCGGAGTCGCCGTGTTAGAAGGAGCGGCCCAGCGTATACCGTTTTGAATGACTTGCAAAATTTGCGGATTATAATATGTTGGATAAGTTTCATGCCCAGGGCGGAAATAAAAGATTTTACCCTGGCCGCGGTTAAAGGTACAGCCGCTGCGGAACACCTCTCCACCCTCAAACCAGCTTACAAAAATGAGCTCATCCGGCGCTGGGATGTCAAAGTGCTCACCATACATTTCTTCGTTCTCAAGCGTAATGTATTCAGGTAAGTTAGCGGCAATCGGATGTGCTGGATTTACAACCCAAATCCGTTCTTTCTCACCGGCTTCGCGCCATTTCAGGTCACAGCCAGTACCCATAAGCTTTTTGAAAATTTTAGAAAAGTGTCCTGAATGCAGTACAATTAAACCCATACCGTTCAATACCCGCTTCTGAACCCGTTCAACAATGGCGTCCTCAACCTTGTCATGACCCATATGTCCCCACCAGATCAGCACGTCAGTATTTGCAAGACGTTCCTCTGTCAGTCCATGCTCCGGCTCTTCCAAAGTGGCGGTTGCTACCTCAATGTCATCGCAGGCCAAACCTTTAGCTAGCACTTGATGAATACCATCCGGATATACTTTCGCTACCTCATCATGTAGTTTCTCATGCAAAAACTCATTCCAAACTGTAACTTTAATCATGCTTAACTCTCCCTTTAACGATTAGAATACGAGCCACAAAATAAATAGTACGATCATCGCCAATTGTAAAATGACCTTCACGACTACACTCGTAAATAGACCGACAACTGAACCAAGACCAACCTTTAGCGAGCGTTCCATGCTTGTACCGACAATCATTTCACCAATTACCGCTCCTGCAAATGGTCCAATGATGAGACCAAAAGCAGGTATAACGAACGGTCCTAATATTAAACCAATCGTACTGCCGATAATAGACGCCCTGGAGCCTCCAAATCGCTTGACCCCCCAAGCACTGACCGCATAGTCTGCTATAAAGAGCACAATTACAATTAAGGTCTGGATGATCCAGAAAAAGATCCCAAATTCATCAAACGAGAAAAACCATCCATATACAAAAAATGCGAGATAAATCGCTAATACGCCTGGCAAAATGGGATAAATGGTACCCGCCATACCGATTACGAATAACAAGATGACCAATACCCACCCTAATATATCCATACGCTATCACCCTTTCAAAACATATCGTTTAATTACTTCGGCTACTCCGTGCTCGTTATTTGTCAAAGTAATAAAATCAGCTGCTTCTTTGACAGCTTCCTGTCCATTGCCCATAGCTACACCAAGCCCTGCTTCACGAATAGCCGCTATATCGTTCAAGCTGTCGCCTACAGCAATGACCTGCGACATCTCAATGTTCATCACTCCGCACAGCTCATGCAGCGCGCTTGCCTTGGACACGCCAAGCGGGTTAAGCTCTAGGTTCGATGGAGAAGAGTTCGTAATTTCAAACGCGCCCCAGCTTTCCACCTCTGCTAAAATTTTGTCCCTTGCTTGATCATCCTCCGTATAAAAGCCGAATTTCAACCAATGATGCGCCTCATAATCACCCACCGGGCTAATCCATTTCTCTTTGTTAAAAATATCTTCAGTCGTATATGCCCAAAACCACGGCTCTCCATGAGCCAATGCAAGCTCATGCAGCCTTTTCACATGAACCGGACTCATATGTGTTCTTTTATGAAGCACATGCGGCCGATGCCATATTTCACTGCCGTTTACCGTAATCATCGGAGTGTCCAACTTTAATTGCTCGGCGTAAGGCAGCGCGCTTCGAAATCCCCGTCCAGTCGAAAAACTGACTGTGACGCCTGCATCCATTGCTTTTTGAATCCACTCTGCATTTTCCGTACTAATTTCACTCGTCTCATTCAGCAAAGTTCCATCCATGTCAAGTGCAATTAGCTTATATTGTTCCATTAATGTGCCTCCTCGCAGCATTTCCGCTTCAATAATTAACTCCAACTGATTAATTATTTTAGCACACTTATAGCAGATTCTAAATGAAAGCCGCAGTCTTTTTCAAGATCAACAAACAAACGTAAACAACTATCACCGTCCTTGCGGCAAAAGCATTCGTATCGCGGGTATATATAAAGCCTATTTATAAGTGAAAACTTATAAAGTCATATATATTAAAAGGAGCAGCCCTCGCCTGTTGGCGAAACCTGCTCCTTTAAAAGTCATAAATAAAAAATGTTAAAACTAATCACTGAGTTATCGTCACGCTTTCGGATTGGGCTTGGGATTCAACTTCAACTTCAGCTCCAGCGGCACTGTTTATTTCAGTTCCTTCAGCGGGTGCTGCGGCATCTTCTTTCAAGAGCAGCTCCTGCCCAATTATCTGCAGCTTACCAAGCACTTCTTCGATTGAAGCCGTGCCAGCCTTAAGCGGCTTAAGCTCCTGTTCTGCCGCTCCATTAAACCCCATCCAGAAGTTTTTCGGCAGCTTATCAAAATCCTTGTAGACATTAATTGTGCTCGGCTTTAGCTTATAGAAGGCCGCAAAATTATGCCCGCCGTCATCTTTTATATAATCCGTTCGCACTGGGAAGCCACCGTAGTTTCTTGATTTCGACTTCACTCTCGCGTATTCATCACTAGTCACATATTGTAGAAATTCCCAAGCAGCTTCCTTATTAGGTGATTGCTCCGTTATTGCAAATAAATTGTTAAACGACATATAACTGCTTTGATCTGGATACTGCTTACTCACGGGTACAGTAACTAGATCCCAATTTTTGACGATTAGTGATTTATCTTTAACATTATCCTCGGCCTGTTTAATCTGATCGATATAATTGTTATCACCAAAAACCATTGCCAAACGCCCGGCTATAAACGGATCTCTCAGAATGTGATCCTCATAGCTAGTGCTGCTGCTCATCGCCATATCTTGATTTTGGCTTTCAAAATAAAGAACTTTCGAATTTACTGCGTCAAGCGCTGTCTGATACACATCTTTCCAAGCATCCGAGTTAATCGTCATTTCTTTCTTAGTTGGATTAACGAACTGAATGCCCTCTGAAGTAGCCAGCATATTTGCAAGTTCAAAAAGGTTGTCACTGTAACCGAATTTCAGCCCGTATACGCGCTCTTTCTCTTCCCCTTCCGTTGGGAATTGCCGTGCCAGCTGTATCATTTCGTTAAAGCTCATCTGGTCAGTAGGATATGGTATTTTGTATTTTTCAAACAGATCCTTGTTATAATAGACAGCTTGGCTATAAAAATTTGGAGTCAAGCCATAAACCTTGCCGCCGCCCAGCTCTTTCAAATAATCGATCATACCAGGTATAAGGCCTTCTGTATTATATCTTTCCTTTTCAATTGAAGGATCTAAGTCGTATAGTTTACCTTCGCTTGCAAGCTTCTTATACTGCTCTGCTTGCAGCAATACAATATCAGGCTTTTCATCTTCAATAAACTTCATTGTTGCAGCCTCATAATCTACATTTTCTCCCGCATAAATACCTGAGGTCGATTTAATCTGAATATCAACGTTAGGATATAACGCGGAGAACAACATCCCGTACTCCTGATAGAAGTTACTTTCATCGTAGTACATTATTGTTAACGTCGCTTCCTTCTTCTTGTCCAAACCATCTTTGCCCGCCCCAAAACTGCATCCTGTCAGCAAAGCGGCAATTAATGCAGTCGACAAACCAAATTTGATAAATGATTTCATATGTAAAATTCAACCTCTCTTCGATTATTAAATATTGCTGTTGAATACGATTCCTCTGCCCTCCTCCATCACTCTATATAACATTAGACATAAAAACCAATATGTCCCAAATATAATACGTAATCTATTCAGAAAAAGTTACCAATAATTTATATTTTTATAAATGTAAACAAAAAAAATACTCGTTTAATGGAACGAGATTGAGGAGTCTTTATCCTCATCTCTCCCATTAAACGAATATTTAGTGGAAATATATACATACCAAATCTATGCTAATTGTCTCAACCGAAGCTTCTTAATAACGATTCCATGCGAAGGTGAAAACAGAAAGGCCACGACGAACAACACAGATGCCGCGCAGACCATGCAGCCAGCAATTGAAGCATCCAGCATTACTGCAGCGCCATAACCGATAAAGGTACTGGCGATTCCTACCGCAACGCTAAGTACAATCATAACACCAAGTCGGTCTGTCAGCAGATAAGCTGTTGAAGCTGGAATGATAAGCAAGCCAACAACTAAAATGGAACCGACGCTTTCGAATGAACTGACCGTTGCCATAGATACAAGACCCATCAACAAATAGTGGAACACGGCGACGGGAATGCCGATTGCAGCAGCCAGCGCTGAATCAAAGGCACATAGCTTAAATTGTTTATAGAACATGCCGATTACCGCAACGATAACCAGTAATGTAAATCCAAGCAACCATACGGCCTTCGGTCCCATGTTTACTCCACCGAGCACCCATATGTTCCAATGCACATAAGCAATTTCACCATAAAGAATTGCGTCCTGATCCAAATGCACCTGCCGAGCATACAAACTTACAAGTACGACACCTATCGCAAATAGCGACGTGAATACAACACCAATCGAAGCGTCAGATTGGATCCCGCTGTTTTGAAACATTTGGATCAGAAACGTCGCCAGCAGACCGCAGACTAGCGCAGCAAACATCATAAGCATCGAATCAGTTGATCCACTAATCAGAAAGGCAATAACAATACCCGGCATGACCGAGTGACTAATAGCGTCGCCAATCATAGCCATTTTACGTAATACAAGAAATACTCCTAATATACCGCAGCAGCTGGCAACGAGCGTACCTGTCAACAAGATCCAAAACTCGCTCATAGCGCGGCCTCCTTTTTCGCGTTCTCATGTATACGGAGCTCCACGTCACGACTATAACGCTGCTTCACCCGTTTGCGGGTCAGACGCTTCGCTAACAAGCCTCGTTGTGGACCGAATAAAATCGATACAAAAAACAGCAATGTCGCAGCCAGCACAGTTACCGGCCCAGTAGGCAAATTAGAAACGGAAGCGCTTATCCACGTGCCAATCCCTCCGCTTATTGCACCGAATAGGCCGGACAGCATTACCATTAAACTAAGGCGATCCGTCCAATATCTCGCCGAAACAGCAGGTGTAATGAGCAATGCCGCAACAAGCACAACACCAACTGCCTGTATGCCTGCTACTACAGCGACGACCATCAGCAGCATAAGCAACTGCTCTAGTAAAGCGACAGGATAGCCGATTCCTCGCGCGAAGCCAGGGTCAAACGAAATGATTTTAAACTGCTTGAACAACAAGGTGCAGATCGAGACGAGAGCCAAGCACACAATTGACATCGTAATAACGTCTGATCCGATCATTGAAGCAGCCTGCCCGAATAAAAACTTATCCAAACCTGCTTGATTCCCATAATTCCCGTGCTGTATTAAAGTCAGAAGCACAATGCCAAGTCCAAAAAATCCAGATAATACGATGCCCATAGCGGCGTCCTGTTTCAACTTGGAATGACGAGTAATGTACCCGATTCCAAACGTAGCAATTAAACCTGCAATGCCTGCGCCAACTAGAAAAAGTGCGATCGATTTAATGCCTGTTAACATGAACGCGATACAAATTCCAGGTAAGGCGGCATGCGCGAGCGTGTCTCCCATTAAGCTTTGCTTACGCAAATAAGAGAAGCAGCCAATAACTCCACTGCTCAATCCCAGTAAGGTACAACCGAGGAAAATCCATTGCATATTCGGGTCAGCCAGCATGGACCATATCGTTTCCATCGGTCACACACCCTTTCCGCCAGTAGATAGCGGGGCTTGCAGGCTGCGATCAAGAAAGGCAAGTCTACCGCCATATGTGCGCTGCAATTGCTCCTGAGTGAAAGTCTCCGCCGTTGGACCAAAGGCTTGAAGCTCCACATTAAGCAGCAGAACGGTGTCAAAATAATCCTGTACGGTCGCCAAATCATGATGGACAACAATAACCGTCTTCCCTTGGAGCTTCAGCTCCTGCAGCAGCGTAATAATCGCCTTCTCGGTCGCGGCATCGACGCCTGCAAACGGCTCATCCATGAAATACAGCTTCGCGTCTTGTGCTAGCGCGCGGGCGAGAAATACCCGCTGCTGCTGTCCACCGGACAGCTGGCTGATTTGCCTGCCTGCATAGTCGGCCATTCCAACCTTATTTAAGCACTCTAGTGCAATTGCTTTATCCTTCGCTCCAGGTCTGCGAAACCAACCGAGATGTCCATATCTGCCCATTAATACAACATCAAGCGCATTCGTTGGAAAATCCCAGTCAACTGATTCACGCTGCGGCACATAGCCGATCATCTTCCGCTGCTGCTTATAGGGCTTGCCATATACAAGCACATCTCCGCCAATGCTTGGTATTAAGCCCAGCGCCGCCTTCATCAAAGTTGACTTACCGGCTCCATTTGGACCGATAACGCCAACTAACTCTCCCTCTTTCACTTGAAACGATACGTTTCGTAATACCGGCTTTTTCTGATAAGCAACACTTAAACCAGAAATAGTCAACGGCGCAGCCGCTTCGATGTTCGTTGTCCTAACTGTATGTGTTTGACTCATTTTCATCACTCACTTTCCATGCTTATTTCAAGGCATTCACAATCGTATCGACATTGTGCTTCACCATACCGATATAAGTACCTTCCACTGTTCCAGCGTCGCCCATCGCATCGGAGAACAGCTCGCCGCCGATCTTAACCTCATGGCCTAATTGCTTTGCGCCTTCAATGACCGACTCGATCGATTTTTTTGGAACGCTCGATTCAATGAAAACCGCCTTAATTTTGTTTTCTACCAAATAGTCCCGCAGCTTGCTTACATCTTTAGATCCGTATTCAGACATCGTATTCATGCCCTGCAAACCCGTGACAGTTAACCCATAAGCCTCTCCGAAATAACCAAAGGCATCGTGTGCTGTAACTAGAATCCGATCCTTCTCCGGGATGAGTGCAATTTGATCGCGCGCGTACTTATCAAGCTCCTCGAGCTCTTTGATATATGCTTCCGCTCTGTTCTTGTAGTAATCTTTATGATCAGGATCCTTCTCAGATAAAGTATCTCGAATAACTTCGGTAGCGGAGATCCATAGCTTCACATTAAACCATATATGCGGATCATGGCCGCCCTGTCCTTGCTGCGGGTTAGCATGAAGCTGTTCCTCCTTCAAATACTTGGAGACGGCAACCGTCGGCTTGCGCTGCTCTAGCTTCTCGAACATTTCAGCCATTTTCCCTTCCAAATGCAAACCGTTATAAAAAATAACATCCGCATCATCGAGCTTTTTGACATCGCCTTGTGATGCTTTATAAAGATGGGGATCGACTCCCGCACCCATCAAGCCGCTAACCACAACATATTCTCCTCCGACTTGCTGAACAACATCGGTGATCATCCCCGTAGTAGCTGTAATTTTCAGCTTTCCATCCCCGCCAGTCATTGCTTGCTTATCCCCGCATGCTGTTGCAAGCATCACAGTTAGCGTCAATAGAAGGATGGTCATAATAAATCTACGGAAAGCAGAATTCATCTTATACTCTTTGCGCAATTGTAAAACCTCCTCGTAATAGCCTATTAGTATGATTAACTTTTTGCCCTTATGAACATTATTTTACCTCAAGCCTTTTTTTTAATAATACACAAAAATGTTTCTCTAGTGCAACATTTATTTTTGATGCTGATTTATTTCCGTTCCCGGAGTGCCTATTTAAACACAAATAAGCTGCCCTCAAGCAGCAATAGCTACTTAAAGGACAGCTCATTTAATTAAAATCAATTATTTAAAAAGTTATTGTGCTGCACCGCCAGTAACCGCATTATCAGCGTTATTAGCCGTGTTATCCGCTGGTTTTTTCGGAACTCCTGTTAGTCCAATCTCCTCATCGTACGCATCAAAGATTTGACGTGCGATTGGCGATGCACCATAGCTACCATAGCCTCCGTCCGGCACGACCACCGCAACCGCAAGCTTTGGATTATCTGCCGGCGCGTAAGCGATAAAGACGGCGTTCTCTGCTCGACGAGTCGCTACATCTTGCTCAGATGTACCTGTCTTACGCATGTAGGAATAACCGAAATTTTCAAAGCCTTTCGAGCTAACCTTCGACATACCCGCCTCAATTTCTTCCCAATATTCTTCTGGAAGATCGATCGAATTTAAAACCTCTGGCGTATAGCCTTGAATGACATTCCCATCCGAATCCTTAATTTCGTTAACGAATTGCGGCTTCAATCGTTTACCATGGTTAGCAAGCATAGTAACATACTGCGCTAGCTGCAGCGTCGTATAACGTCCCTGTTGGCCAAAAGAAGCAAAAACAAGTGCTGACTGGGGACTGGCTTTTTCAGCCTCGTTAAAGTAATCGATAACACCTTTTGATTCATTTGGCAAACCGCTTCCCGTTAACACTCCAAGACCGAATTGCTTCATGTAATCATCCCAAATTTCAATACTGCTCTTGCCATTCTGCGTGCCACGCATATAAAGCTTATTAGCGACCATCGAAGCCAAAAAGGTATTGGATGAATGCTCGATAGCTTTCGCAGCATCAATGTTCCCATACACGTGGTTTTGAGAATTTCGAATAAATGTCTCATACCCTTTTTTACCGAAAGAAAATACCCCTGTGTCCTTATAAATGGTCGTCGGTGTAAACAATCCCTCATTTAATCCAACTAAAATGGATAATGGTTTTATGACTGAGCCAGACGGAACAATAGACGATGGATGCTTATCCCGCTCCGCATCTGAATACTTGCCGTACACCGTACTAATCGTCCCATTTTTCAATACGTTCCCAAAGTTTTCATAATCTGCTGGACTAATTCGACCGCCTGCCCAAATGTTTGGATCGTAATCCGGCATACTTGCCATTGTGACTACTTTACCTGTATCAACCTCCATAGCGACTGCAAAGCCAGTTTCCGCATAAGGAGCTCTCTCAAAGCTATTAGAGGAGGTTCTTATCTTTTTTAAATGTTCCATAATTGCCGCTTCTGTCTTCAACTGCATATTTTTATTGATCGTTAAATAAAGGTCTGAACCCTTCTCTGGGTTCGTAATCTGCATTGGACCGATTACTTGTTCTGCATTGTTGACGGGATAGGACTTCAATCCATTTTTCCCCCGAAGCACGTCCTGATACATATATTCCAGTCCATCTACGCCAACGTCTTCTTCTTCCAAGTATTTGAGCTTCGCGTCCTTCTCTAAGCTCTTCTCCTTATAGAAGCTGAAGTTATCCCTGACACCGCCCTTATACTTCTTGAGATATCCGACCAATTGAACCGCTATGGAGCTATCATCATAATTTCTGACGCTTTCCTCCAAAATATCTACGCCCTTTAAGGACGATCGATTTTCCATAAAATAAGCAATTTCCTTGTTTGTCAGACCGGATTTGATCCGGCGCGGTGTGGATATCGTATTAATCCGGAAATCAAGATCCATTTGGCGTATAATATCATCTTCCGTCATCGACTTGGACGGATCACCGTATTCAGCAAACACCTTCGCCAATTTTTTCGCCATTTCCTTTTCAACCTTGGCCCATGAATTATCCTTAGAATTGTCAGGCTGTGATTGAATGGTGAAATATAAAGATTGTGTTGATGTTGAATAAGCGATTGGATAACCAGTAGAATCATAAATATTGCCCCGTATTGGCGGGATAGGCACTTCTCTAGTCCCCTTCTTACTTCCTTCAGCCGCAAGCTTAGGGCCCTCAACGAACTGCAAGATCGCAAGCTGTACAATCAATATACTAAACAAAGCAAAGGTAACAAAAAAGAAAAAGTTTAAGCGAAATGAAAAATGTCGTCGATTTATAATTTCACGTTTTTGCGGATCATCTTGCAAGCTTATCACCTCATATCCTCGTATCTAAAAATAAAGTTACTGCATTTCGTTAACTAAGCATCTCTAATATGTGTTTTATCAAACTGAGGCGGGTTAAACCAATCTCCCGAACTCGCCCACGTCGCGTCGAGCGGAATCCAATCGCCATCTCCCACACCAATCTTTACTTCATTCCAAGCATGCGGACCATAGCCGCCTCGGCCATCCGCCCCCATACCAGTAACGACCCGAACCTCCAAGCCCGCTGAGCGAGCCATGACTGCATATAAACGTGCTATATCTATACATACGCCCTTGCGCGTATCAAATGTCTGTGACGGTGTTTGTTCTTTCCATATGCCTTGCTCTTCATAATTGTTAGCTTTATCCCAATCATACGCGATTCGAGTACCCAGCCATTCATATAGCTTGCGCGCTTTTTCCTCGTTCGTTTGCGCATCTTTCGTTACGAATAATGCGGCTTGCTCAATTTCTTCAGGTACAGCATAGTCAATAATCTCATACTTGCGTTGCAAAATTTGCTGGAATTGTGCTTGTACTGCTTCTGTTAATACCGGTCCCTGTCCTGCCAGCACATTGCCTGCTACAGGTTCAAGCAAAGCGGCTGCCTGCTTATAAAGCGGAGATGCTGCTATTCGATCTGCATACCATGCGTTTGGCAGAAGTGAAACATAAACGAACAATAATGCGATAAAAACAAATGATCGCCCCGCACCATGAGCAGCGCCAATTATAGCACCGACAGCGCGGCTTGCGAGCTTCTGACCTGACATTTGACGCTCATTGTCATGCCTGCCGCTCCTTAGAGCCCCCTCAACAACCCTCTCTAGCAGCGGCTCGATGAAAGATGCAAATGCGCGCAGGAGCAAATAGCTTAGAAGGAATAGTACGCCATACCGAAGCAGTGCAAAGTCACGGATACTCGTTAGCATTGTAAACCACGCTTGCTCGAAGGAGCCAAGCTCACGCGTCGGCAGGTTTACAGTCCTAACGAGCCAATCAGCGATCAATGGTGATAACCGTTTGGCTAGCTGACCCGCCAGCAATAAGCAAGCAACAATGACAACACCTTCCCAAATAAAAAAGAAAAGACGCCTCGCAGAACCCGATGCGCCTCTCCTCATCCCTTGCACAAGCGAGCCAAGCAACAGTAAAAGAACAATAATCGCAACTGGTTCCGGCTCTCGAAATAGTTGATCCCAATTATTCATTTCTATTGCCCGTTCTTCTTGGCTTGATCGATGAAGGTTTGTATCGTGCTGTCAAGCTCCCATTTGCCGAGAGGAGCTCCACGGAACGAGACAGTCACCTCGTTCACGCCTGGTTCACCAATAAGCGTTACATTATTTGTTTTTACTGTAAAGGTACCATCCGCATTCGACTCGAAGGTAGCATCCTTTGCTTCGCCTACCATAGCGCTAACCGCCTCTTGCTTCACTGTTCCTGCAACCTTAGTGCCGATTTCCTTCAAATCATCCATGCTGTAGCCGCTATAAACGACAATACCTAGTACAATTACAGCAACGAGCGCCCATTTCACGACAGTCTTTACAATACGGATAATGAGAAATAGTACGACGAGTGCAATTACTAATATGAGCCAATGCTCTTTGAAAAAGGTCGTCCAGGTGTCTACGTCATACGATGAAAAATTCAAAAAATCCAATACAATCCCCTCCATTATAACTCGCGCGTAACCCCATTACAAAATATTATAACCTACCAGTTACAGGGCGTAAACGCTTGCCACCCTTTTAACAGACATATCCTGTCCAACTTAAACGTACAAGTAGGTATGAAGGTATTACGCAAGGAGGAACAGCCCTGTGAAAACAGCTATATGGCTTTACTTATTTTTGTTTATCGCATTTTTTGATTTACATGCTCAATATCCCATTTTAACTCCCTTCGCAATCTCTATCGGAGCTGCCCCTTCCTTTATCGGTCTTATGATGGGGATGTACTCTATCACACATTTGCCCGGCAATCTCATTGCCGGCTTTGGCGTTGATCGATATGGCAGCAGGTTTTTTATCGTATTTAGTTTATTTGCAGCAGGCGTTGTCCTTCTCTTCCAATCGCATGTTACCAATCCATGGGAGCTTCTTATTTTGCGTTCTATCAGCGGGTTTGTACTTGCCTTTTTATCTCCAGCGTGTCTTTCCTTGCTCGCTCGAATTACAAGCGACCGGATCGAACAGGGCAAGCTCATGGCCGGTAACGGACTTGTCCATACATTAGCATCTGTCGTCTCTCCGGCTGCTGGAGCCTACTTGGTCGCTAAAATCGGATTTACAACCGCCTTTAGCTTACTAGGCTGGGTATTAATTGTAACGGCAATATGCGCTCTCTTCTTCATTAAGGAAATTCACTTGAAGCCCCAGCTGTCAGAAGACGACGCGGCAGCTCTTGCCAAAAACCAACCGAAGCTGCCGCTTGAGCCTGCTGCTCCAATCCCATGGCTTATATTTCTGCTGCCGGCAGCGATCAGCTGTGCTCAAGGCATACTATCTTTCGAGCTTCCGTTGCTTGCCAAGACACAGGAAGCCATGCTGACAACCGGATTACTGTTCTCCGTTGTAAGCATCGGCGCACTCGTCACGCTTAGCATGCTTTTCTTAAACCGCGTATCCGCATTTGGACGTACATTATGGGGCTCACTTATTTTAGCTATCGTTTACTTTTGCATCGCATCAGGCACTCCCGCTCCGTTTGCGGTAATGCTGCTTTTTGTCGGTATGGCCAAGGGCGTCATCCTGCCAGCCTTATCCACGCTGCTGATTGAGCTAAGCGGCGGCGCGCGTTATGGGAGAACATTCTCTGTCTTATCGATCGCATTCTCGATCGGAGCTTTCATTGGACCTATGGCTGCAGGCCAGCTGCGAGATCATATTTCCCCCTACTATCTCGCCTTTATCGGCCTTATGATTGCAGTTACTATACTACCGCTCTATATTTCTCGTTCACTGCCGTCTCGCACCCATTTTTCATGAATTGGGTAGAAGCACAGGGCTATCGCCTCACATGCACATACAATAGCGTATGGCAGATGACCAGTAATGACTATCGTCTCACTGCTTCTGGCACATAAGCTGGTGAATGGAAAAGGGGTGACTCCTAGCATGTCTGGAAATGTAGAATCTGCAAGCAGAGGTAATGGATATAACGGCAACTCAAACATCGGCACTATCCTTGTGCTCTTCATATTACTTGTAATCATCGCTTGCGCTTGGATGTACTAATAAGTTATCAACACCAAAAACACAGGAAAACGGCCTGCGTCACGCATGCCGTTTTTTTGTATCGGTAAAAATAAAATTTGGTGGTAAAATAGAAGGAGCTTGTACAACCGGAGGTGACCCCTTGGATATTGCCATAATTGTAGAAGGAAAAAATGATAAAAGCCGCTTGAGACGCGTTTTACAAGCTGAGGTCCCTATTTACTGCACTTTCGGAACACCAGGCACTGAGCAGCTTGAGAAGCTGCGCATGCAAGTCGGATATAAACAGGTATACATATTTACAGATAACGATTCGTCAGGTAAACGAATTCGCGGTCTCCTTCGTGACAGCTTTCCTGACGCTGAACATATTTACACACGAAAAGGTTATTCTGGAGTCGAGCACACACCTGAGGATTACTTGATCTTGCAATTAGAAAAAGCGGGTCTCGATACGCTTATTATCTATCCTGCGCAGAGTCCCGCTTCTGTATGGAGTAAAGACGAATTTTAGAGAAGCTTGTTTAATTCTTTTACAATTTGATCGGCCGTTAATTCCTCGTCGCTGCCATTAAATTGTTTGCGAATTTCTCCATCTTTATCTACGATTGTAATAACGTTTGAGTGGACAAAGGAGCCATCCGGAGCCTTCTGCACAATTATACCAAACCCTTTGGCTAACTCTGCGGTCGCAGCTTCCTCACCCCGCAGGAAGTGCCAGCTATCAAAGCTAGCCTCTACTTTGTTGGCAAATTTGCGAATAACTTCAGGCGTGTCACGCTCTGGGTCGAATGTTATGGATATGAGCTCCGCTTCCTTACCCAGCTTACCTTCCGCTTCCAACTGATCCTGCACCTGTGAGAGGAGGAAGGTAGTTGGCGGACATACGTCTGGACAATTAGCAAAATAGAAATATACGATTCGCGCTTTTCCATTAGTAGAAGCAAGTGATACCTGTTTCCCATCAATATCGGCAAGCTCGAATGCAGGTGCAGCTCCTAATTTCGGAAGCGGCTGCTTCGGTTCCATTACGTAAGTAAAAAATAAATAAATGCCCATAACTGCGCAAAGCGCCAATACTGCAATTTTAAAGCCATGCTTTTTTGCGAAGCTCACTACATTCACTCCTTAAAATTATGAAAGATATATGGTATCAAACCTATTATGAGAATGTCGTATTAAGAATCATAGCTAAAAATACAACCATTAAGTAGTTCACAGAAATAAGGAAGTTTGTCTTCGCCCATTTCTCAGTATCTGGAGCTGAAGTTCCCTTCAAAGTATGAACCAGCCACACTATTCCTCCAATTACAGAAATGATCAAGAAGTAGATGCCGGCATATCCGTACGTATACATTAAAACCACAACAGGAAGAAGCAAAACAACATATGGGATCATCTGCAGCTTTGTCCGTTTAATACCTTTCACAACAGGCAGCAGCGGATAGCCCGCAGCCCGATATTCTTCAACACGGCGAATGGCGAGTGACCAGAAATGGGCCGGCTGCCATAAGAACAGCAAAGCAAACAATAACCAAGCACCAATGTCTATTTCATTCGTCACTGCACAATAGCCGATTACAGGCGGCATGGCACCGGAAATTCCACCTATAGACGTGCTCCAGGTCGAAGATCTCTTCAACCACATCGTGTAAATAACAATGTAAACAAACCATCCTAACAGACCAAGCCATCCTGTTAATGGATGAATGGAAAATAAAACAACCAGGCCAGCAATTCCCAAAATAATACCATAAGCGAGTACCGCTCCTGGCTCCATTCGACCAGTTGGCAAAGCACGGTTTTTCGTGCGCTCCATCTTCAAGTCAAGCTCACGATCCCAATAGTTATTCGTAACTGTTGCGGATGCAATAATCAGTGTAGAGCCGATAAGCACCCATATGAGCAGGATAAAATCAATATCCCATTTGGAAGCAACCCAGAAACCACCTAATGCGGCGAACATATTTAGCCGAAGCAGCCCTGGTTTAGTTAGATCAATTAAGTCTTTCAGCACGAAGCGAGCCTCCCGAGTTATGCGACAAGACGCGTTTGCGTCTATCTTTCATTGATGAATCGTTCTTAATCATACCGAAAAAAGATGGTAATGACAACGTACATAGTTTTTGTTCATCATATTGCCACGCAAATTGTGACAAATCGTTTGTAACCAAATGGGCTGACGTTCAATACAATAACAATGTAGTTAGAAGCCTATAACTTTCCACGTCTTAAATTGCAAAAAAAGTTTACGAAGGGAAGTGAACCATCCCGTTTATGGCAGTCATTAAAACAAATTCCGAGAATACGAAAATGCTCGCTCGGCTCATGCGTGCCGAGGCAGAGGGTGAAGGTGAGCTCGGAATGCTTATGGTTGGCAATGTCGGCGTAAATCGTATTCTTGGTAATTGTCTAGATTTCAGAAACATTCGCTCTATCCCAGATATGGTATATCAAAGTCCTGGCGGTTTCGAAGCTACACAAAAAGGTTACTTTTATCAGTCTGCTCGCGACAAAGATATACGATTGGCAGAGCGGGTTATTAACGGCGAACGTCAACACCCCGCATCAAATGCGCTTTGGTTTTTCCGGCCAGCAGGCAATTGTCCTGATACATGGTACGATCAGGCAAATAGCGGTCGCTTTAAAAATCATTGCTTCTTTATCCCAACACCTGGCGACTGTCCTGCTGTTTATTAAACCTACAATTTTTCTAAAATGCGAAAGCGAGGAACAACAGAATGTCTAACGGTTATGGCCACAAAAATCAGGTAAGTCCAGCAAACATAGCTCCTCAGCACGGTCAAGGTTATGGAGGCTACGGCAGTTATCCACAGCAAATGGGCGGCAATTTCCCGACTACATTGCCAGCTCAGACGATGCCAAATCCAGTAATGCCTAATGCTATGATGCCTACTGCAATGATGCCTACTGCCGCAATGCCTAATTCAGTTATGCCAAGCTCGGTAATGCCAAAAGGTATGATGCCGACCGGTATGATGCAAACAGGAATGATGCCGACCGGTATGATGCAAACAGGAATGATGCCGACCGGTATGATGCAAGCAGCAATGATGCCGCCAAACGTACCAAGCGGCTCCTTTGTTACACCGCAAGGAGGCAACATCGTTACGCTACCAAATGTTGAGGAATCCTATGTAGAAAATATTTTACGTCTTAATCGCGGCAAAATGGCCACCTTCTATATGACTTATGAAAATAACCGCGAATGGAATGCTAAAATCTTTAAAGGAATTATTGAAGCGGCCGGTCGCGACCATATTATTATTAGCGATCCTACAACGGGTATGCGCTACTTACTATTAACTCTAAATTTAGATTACGTAACGTTTGATGAGCCAATTGCATACGAGTATCCTTTCCAAGGTACTGTAGTAAGCTCTAGTACTCCACTCGGCATGGCAACACTTGGCACCGCGAACTCAAGTCGTTAATATCCGAACGTTAGTCATGTGCGGGCTTAAACGTCCAAATATGTAATTTATCCGTACCCCCATCTATCCAGTCCGATATACGATACCAAGGAGAACGCTCGTTGCAGCGTTCTTTTTTGATTCGTTCAACCTCATCCAACGTATCCGCGTGCCATACCTCAACAAACAAGTTTGACTGATCAGTTCCTTCATATAAATGTATGCTTGCAGTTAAACCAATTAAGCTCTTTGTATAGGAAAGGAAGGAATCTCGATGCTCAGACATGATTTTATATTCCGCGAAACAAATGTACATTTGCCCTAGTCTCCTTTAAATTAGAATGATAAAATTCCCTCGAATCGAAGATACTACACCTAATGATTTCAATTAGGAGGAACCCCACATGGACACAGGTACGCATCTTGTCATGGGTATCGGACTTGCTGGACTTGCAACAGTAGATCCCATTGTCGCGTCAAATCAAACCATTCTGACAGCCGTCCTTATTGGTACTATTGCCGGTTCCTTGGCGCCTGATTTAGACACTCTTCTTCGTTTCAAAGGAAATGCCACTTATATCCGCAATCATCGCGGTATATCACATTCCTTGCCTGCTATAGCCATTTGGACAATTCTTATTACCGGCATTATCCAGCTTCTCTATAAAGGTGGATTGCCTTGGCTTCATATCGGAAGCTGGGTGCTTCTTGCGGTTTGTCTTCACGTATTTACCGATTTGTTTAACACGTATGGAACTCAAGCAATGAGGCCGTTTACGGAAAAATGGATATCCTGGAACATCATCCATATTTTCGATCCAATCATTTTCACCGTGCATGTACTAGCTATTTTACTCTGGGCAGGTGGTTTCGTAAATCCAGCCATATTATTTCCGCTCATGTATGTATTTCTTGCCATTTACTATGTGTGGCGGACCTTGGCAGCAAAATTCACCGGTCGGAAGCTCATTGCCATAGATAAAGAACACCAAGCCGGCGATATATATTTTGCAATTCCAACTATTTCATTATCGGTTTGGAACGTTGTAAAGCAAGTCAAGGATGGCAGCTTCATTATTGGTAATTTGCGCAATGGCGCTTTACAATGGCTCGATCATGTGAAATGCTCCTCTCATCCCGCTGTTGCGCAATCTAAAAACGATCCCGCTATTCGCGCCTTCTTATACTTTACAAGCTTCGCATGTGCCGATGTGCTTGAACATCAATGGGGCTATGAAGTCAGATGGTCTGATGTCCGCTATCGCCACCGAAAGCAATATCCATTTGTAGGCGTGCTGCTCATGAATAAGCAGCATGAAACGATCGGTTCCTATGTCGGTTGGCTCAGTGATGAACGTTTAATGAAGAGATTGCGTATGGATACTTATTAGCACAAATCATCGGAATGCCGCTTCCCTTTAAATGGGATACGGCTTTCCTTTTTTTTTTGCTCCGAAACGTGTAATATAAAAAGAAGCCCAAGGCACGCCTTGGGCTTCGATTAATCATTGTGTATGAGAAGCGATTAACGGGATCCGCCAGACAATTGTTGTTCAGCAATTTGTACTAGCTTTTTCGTGATATAGCCTCCAAGAGAGCCTGCATCGCGAGTTGAAACATTACCGTAATAGCCATCTTGAGGAATTTGTACGCCTAGCTCTTGAGCAGCCTCAAGTTTCATTTGTTGAAGAGCTTGACTTGCTTGTGGAACAATAAGTTGATTTCTGCTTCCTGCCATTAGGTATTTCTCCTTTCGTCCTCTGCACTTTAATGTGTGTTGCAAGCTTGCAAACTTATTATGCGCACGTGACGGGAATCTATGCTTCAATCTAAAAAAATATGTTGACGATTTGTGAGGGAGAGACGACACCATGTCCAAACCGCTTTCTTTACTATTTGCCGTAATAGTTACTCTACTTATGTGCGCCACCGCTATATCAATTAGTCACAGTGGTTGGCTCGTTTTACTATTCAGTATTCTAACGCTATTAACGACCGGAGCTGGTTTTATCGTACGTGCTCGCATGCGCAGAAAACAACAGAGCTGACGCGATAAATCGCATCAGCTCTGTTAAATTTCAGACTGCTAGCCGCGTGGCAATAAAAACCCCATTCGTTCTTTTACATCAGCCAAGGTGCGCTCAGCTACGATTGATGCGCGCTCCGCACCTTGCTTCAGAATGTTATGAATCTCCCCTGAATTGCGGATTTCACTATACCTAGCTTGTAAAGGCTCGATAACAGCTACAACATGCTCAGCAAGATCCTTCTTGAATGGACCGTAGCCCTGACCCTCATATTTAGCCTCAATCTCATTGGTTGTCATGTTAGCGCAAAGCGCGTAGATACTCATTAAATTACTGATCTCCGGCTTATTTGCTGGATCATATTTAATTTCTCTTCCTGAATCTGTTGTAGCCCGACTTATTTTTTTGCGAATGACAGCCGGCGGATCAAGAAGCTTAATAGCGCTGCCTTCATTCGGATTGCTTTTGCTCATTTTTTTGCTCGCATCATCTAGAGACATAATACGTGCGCCTACCTCTGGAATATAAGGCTCTGGGATTGTAAAGTAATCGCCAAATCTGGAATTGAAGCGATGAGCCAAATCACGCGTTAGCTCCAAATGCTGCTTCTGATCATCGCCAACAGGAACAAGATCAGCATTATAAACTAAAATATCGGCAGCCATTAGAGACGGATAAACGAACAGGCCAGCTCCTATTGAATCCTTTCCAGCCGATTTGTCTTTGAACTGCGTCATTCGCTCTAGCTCACCCATATTAGTCAATGTCGTGAGCAACCATCCAAGCTCCGCATGCGCGCGTACATGGGACTGCACAAATACATTTGCTTTGAGCGGATCAATACCGGCAGCGATATACAATGCGGCTACTGTTTCTGTTTGCTCCCTTAAAGCTGCTGGATCTTGAGCAACGGTAATCGCATGTAAATCAACTACCATAAAATAACATTCTTCTGTTTCTTGAAGCTTTACGAAGTTTTGCATCGCTCCGATATAATTGCCAAGTGTAAGCTGACCGCTAGGTTGAATACCGGAAAGTACTTTTTTCATTGTCCCTCTACCCCTTTTATTTCATATTTTATAGTTAAAAAAACGCAAAAAATCCCCCGCCGCAAGGGACGAGGGACCGTGGTGCCACCCTAATTCGCTTATAGTTCACCAACTGTTGCTCAGCAGTGATTGTCTATAAGCCTTAATTGCTCTGTAACGGAGAGCATCCGTACAAACATCTTCAGCAGCTGCCGAGTTCCGTTCATAGGCTCCGGGGCCCATTCAGCATCGAGGCTTGCACCGGTTCGCAGCAACCACCGGCTTTCTGTACGCAGTCCATTCGAGCTTACTTGTTCCCATCATTGCATTTAAAATAATTATACTCTCAGAAGAAGCGATGTCAAGATTTTAGAAAGTTGTCCTAATGTTAAATTTACCAGCATAAGCTAAATTCATAATCGTAATCTTTACAATACGAGAGGATTAATAAGCATGCTAAAATTTATATTCAAGTTTGGCACACCTTCCATTGCCGTTGGATGTCTCATTATGCTTGCATTAATTATTACACAGCGCGATTTGCCCCTGCATCTATTTAATGAAGCGAACATGTATTCATTCAAAATATTATTTATAAGCATCATATTAGAAGCATTTCCTTTCATTATACTTGGTGTATTATTCTCGGCACTCCTTCAAGTATTCGTAACCGATGAAACGATTCGAAAATTCACACCTAGGAATCCTGTTGCAGGCGTACTGTTTGGCGCCTTGCTTGGGCTGCTGTTCCCTCTCTGCGAATGCGGCATGATACCAGTCGTCAGGCGATTAATCCGTAAAGGTATGCCAGCATACATAGGAATCGTCTATCTGCTGGCTGGTCCAATCGTTAATCCCATCGTCTACGCATCAACATTCACCGCCTTCAGGGAAACACCCGAGATGGCTTATTTGCGTATAGGACTTGCCTTTGCAATTTCTGTTGTAATCGGCTTAATTTTGTACAAGTTTATGCGTAAAAGTCCTCTTAAAAAAATAGCTACATTAAAGATTCTTCATCACGAACATGTTCATGAGCATCAACATAACCATAATCACGGTGGAAGCAAAAAAGGCTTTCGCAACCGGTTCGCAACGATTTTGGCTCATTCCACAGATGAATTTTTCGAAATGGGAAAATATTTTATTTTCGGTGCCCTTCTTACCGCTATAATTCAGACCCTTATTGATAAAAGTACGTTTACTTCTTTTGCGGAGCAGCCTATTTTCGCTTACGTGTTTATGATGAGCTTTGCTTTTATATTATCGATTTGCTCAACGTCCGACGCCTTCATTGCCTCCTCCTTTAGCGGTATGTTCGACTTTGGACCATTGCTTGCATTTCTTGTTTTCGGACCAATGATTGATTTGAAAAATACATTAATGCTGCTGACTACATTTCGCTTTAAAATTGTTCTTTTACTAATCGCTTTAGCAGCGCCCCTCACGTTTATCGGGGCTTGGATAATGGAGGCTCTCCTATGACACATCATCTTTTACGTGCAGCTATTTTAACGGGCTTCGCCATGTTTATCGTTTATTTGGATCGATCTGGTGAGTTAATGCTCTATATTGAGCCTAGTATGGAGCTCTACGTTAAGCTGTCTGCAATTGGTTTATATACAACTGCTGTTTATCAGGTTTATGCCGCGATTCAGAAGCGTATGGGCAATAAGACAGCAGGCTGTGATTGCGAGCATGAGCCATCACCCTCCATCATCAAAAATATAATCATCTACGGATTGTTTATTTTGCCTTTATTGCTTGGGATTTTTGTACCAACTAATACTTCAAGCGATGCCACTGCTTCTAAGAATGGATTGCATTCATCGGATAACGCTGCTCAGCATGATGCCTGGAGAAAATAATAAGAAAAAAGGGGGTGCCTTAAGTAAATTGTCTACTTAAAGCACCCCCTCTCCATATTTAATTATAATCCCGTAACCCTTGCTGTTTTGGATAATAGCGGGAATTCCAGTTAGCCATGTTGTAATTTGACTCATACAAAACACTCGCCGACCAGGAGTTTGCGCTTGAGCGAACCGCGAAATCATACATAATTTCACCATGCGACCAATCGCGTCTGTACTTCAGAGCATCAATTGCCATTTGGCGAAAGGCTTGTACCTGTGTCGTCGTCAATCCTTGACTCTCTCCTTCAAACTTCCCATTTTTGCTCTCAATTGGGTGGTGCCTTAGACCGAACTTACCCACAGCATTATTACGAATGTGAATTAATACAGTACCCGCAGTAGCATTTGTTAATTCTACCTCTAACTGCCTAAACACAAAATCAACTTGCCGAGCCAATGACAAAGAATCCATTTCCATACTTTAATTCCTCCTTTAATCAAATTTAGCATTTGTTACCATATAGGTCTTGAAGCATATTATATAGGTACTTTTTATCATTTTCAATATGTTTTCGATATTTTTTTCTAATTTTCTAATTATTTCGACTCCATTCGTCAGAAATGGCCATACAAATCATATTCCTGCACACTTTTTACATGTATTTTCCACAAAAGTATTTAAAATTGTGGCAAAAAACCATACTTGAATCAATGTAACTGTAATATGATGTATGTTTTACAACCCTAATTTTGTAATGTCATAAATAATGGTATCATTTCCTAGTTCTAATTACACCGAAAACGTTATTCGTATTTTCCGAAAAACCGTTTGCGGTCACTAAATTAAAATAAAAAATTATTAAATCGACAAGGATAGACCAATTTCGCAGCCAGTGCTATAATATGGATAATCTTAATAAAAGGAGCGCTTACATAATGATCCAATATTACTATTCGTTATCGGTGCGCAATAAGATTTTAATCACGACCTATTTCAATTTATTCCTTTTTGCAATCGCAATGGTTCTTGTTTTATTGCTTTCTGGTGGTTCTATAGTCGCAGGCATTATCGTCATCGTTGTTCTTGCAATTGTTTCTTACCCAATTACTTCCATTGTAGAAAAGGCGATTAATCAATCCTTCGATGAAATGTCTGGGGCAGCCTTCCGCATCTCAAAAGGTGATTTCACACAAAAAATTGATACTACATCCTCTGTAGCTCTAGGTGAGCTAGGACATGCTTTCAACAGCATGGTAGACAAGCTGCGTGACATTTTAACTGAAACTTCTAGTATTACCCGTCATGTAGCGGAAACAAGCCGGAGTATTTTCGACAAAAACAATAACATCAAGACAGCAATGGAACAGGTTGCCGCTTCTTCTAATGAGCTGGCTACAGGCGCTAATGAAATTTCAGAAGATGTCACTGACATGAGCGAATCCATTAATGAGATTGAAATGAAGGTAGCGGCATACGCCAGTTCAACGAAGGAAATGAACGTACGCTCAGAGCAAGCGCTTCAACTTGTTGACAAAGGCCGTCATGCGCTGGAAGTACAAGCAGAAGGCATGCGCCGCAACGTTGAGGCAACCTCTAAAGTGTCACAAACGATTGAAGAACTTGCTCGTAAGGCGCAGGGAATATCCGCAGTTACAAAAACGATCTCTGATTTAGCTGAACAGACGAACTTACTATCACTTAATGCATCTATTGAAGCAGCAAGAGCAGGCGAGCATGGCAGAGGCTTTGCGGTTGTTGCCCAAGAGGTTCGCAAGCTGGCCGAAGAATCATCAGCATCAACCAAACAAATATACCAGCTTGTCAAAAGCATTGATGATGGTATACAACATACGATCACCAACATGAAGGTTAACGAAGAGGTTGTTCATCTGCAATCGGAACGAATTCGCGAGTCCGAGCAAGTATTCGTAGAAATCGTACATAGTGTTCAATTCATTACGGAACAAATATATAAGTTTTCAGAAGAAAGCGATGTAATGTTGGAAAGTGCTCGTAAAATTTCCGGAGCTATCCAAAACATTTCGGCTATCACTCAGCAATCAGCTGCTGGAACAGAACAAGTATCCGCATCTATGAACGAGCAAATTTCCTCAGTCCAAAGCGTTGTTGAAGAAACTGAGCGAATGCTCACGATGTCCACTCAGCTTCAACGCACTATTCAAGTTTTCAAAATGAAATAGAGCTACAAAAAAAGCCTATTCGTTTTCTCCGAGAATATCGGAACGAGTAGGCTTTTTCATATTTATCATGTAATATAGCTAATTGCTTATATTATACATGGAACGACATGATTATGAATTTCATCCATTCATCGTTACTACTAGCTCACCAAGCTGTTCTATTTGTACAGTCACGACATCTCCATGAGCTAGATATACACGCTGCTCTTTTGGATAACCTATTACTACTCCTTCAGGCGTTCCTGTTAAAATCACATCTCCAGGAACTAATGTCATATGCTTTGAAATATAACTAATGATCGCTCTGCAGGAAAATATCATATCTGACGTATTGGAATTCTGACGCTGCTCACCATTTACGTGACAGGTAATTGACAAATGATCTGGATCGCTAATTTCGTCAGCAGTCACAATATACGGACCAAGCGGTGCAAAGCCATCACAGCTTTTGCCTAGCAGCCATTGCGAGGTTCGGCGCTGCAAATTACGTGCAGAAAGATCATTTGCACAGCTGTAGCCAAAAATATACTCCAGCGCATTCGCTTCATCCACATCCTTCGCCTCTTTACCAATAACAATTGCAAGCTCCGCTTCATAATCTACTTCTTTACTCGTATGCGGCAGCTGTACATAACCACCATGCGCATTAAGTGCATTAGCAAATTTATTAAATAGAATAGGTGAAGTTGGAATGTCAGCTTTCGTTTCCTCTGCATGTTTCCGATAATTAAGGCCGATGCAAATAATTTTTTGAGGATTACTTACAGACGGTGCAAAAGAAAGAGATGATTCATCCAGTATATATGATGCTTGCTTGTGGTCTCGGCTGACTTCGACCGTTAAAGCTTCGAGTTCAGCAATTAGCACTGCACCGCCCCTAATCACTTCATCAACCGACTTCGGCGCTCGTATATTCAATGCCGCAGCTGCTGCAGCAACATCAATAATACCGGCTTCTACTTTAATACCCAAACAAACCTCATTATTTTGATTAAACTGAAGTATCCTCATGATCAATTCTGTCCGTCAAGAAAAAATGTAATGATCTTGTCTTGCAAGCCTGGTAAACCCTCATGCCCAAAATCAGGGTATATTTCTACTCTTTTGGCGGAAGTGATTTTATTGTAAGCAGCGAACTGTGTGGAAGGTGGACAAACCGAGTCCATTAGACCTGTACCCATCAGCACTTCACCTTGAATTCGGTTAGCTAAATGTTGAATATCGATATAACCTAGCTTCGTAAAAATCTCGTTCTCACGTTTATGTTGAGGATCATAATTGCGGAAATAAGTACGGATCTCTTGGTAAGCATCCTTCGCCAAATCCATATCCCATACCCGCTTATAGTCACTAAGGAATGGGTAGACTGTCGCAAGCTTCTTTATCCGCGGCTCTAACGCTGAACAAGCTACAGTAAGTGCACCGCCCTGAGACCAACCCGTTGCAAACACCTGATCGGCATCGACTTCAGGTAGATTCATCGCAATACCAGCCAGCTGCGCACAATCAAGAAAGATATGGCGGAATAGCAAATTATCGGGCGCATCATCAAGCCCCCGAATAATATGTCCTTGGTACGTCGTTCCAATTACATTACCGCTATCTTGAGATGTGCCTCCTTGACCGCGGCAATCCATAGCAAGCACTGAAAAGCCTTGCGAAGCGTAGGATAACTTATCCGTCCAATCTCCAGCAGAGCCTGTATAGCCATGAAACATTACAACAGCCGGGTGTGCTTCTTTTATTCCTTTTGGACGAACATATTTCACATGAATACGAGCACCGCGAACACCTGTAAAATAGAGATCAAAGCAATCAGCAAGCGGCGTTTGAAAGCTGCTTGGTATAAGCTCAACATTTGAATCAACCGCTTTCATTTCTTCCAATGCTCGTTCCCAATACTCATCGAAATCAGTAGGACGCGGGTTAACCCCCTCATAGTTGTATAACTGCTCGATTGGCATGTCTAATGCTGGCATCTTACAATCCCCTTTTCATGATAAATGTTAATCGTATTAATCTTACGCCACCTGTAAATCCTTGTAAAGTGTATGAAAGTAATCTTCTTGGGTAAAATAGCGGCGTAGCGCCAAAACAATCCTGCGTTAGGAATGATACAGCATGCGGTCAACAATTCGTAAAGTAATGTCATCAATAGCTGTAATCGTTTTGTTGATTGGATTACCGACTATGAATCATCCACATATCGCAAAGTCCAATGTTTTCGCAAACGATATAGAACAAAAGCAATCAAAACCCACTAAAGCAACAAAGAAGAAACGTGCCTCTGACATGTCCTGGGTTACGCTTCACAAGCAGTTTCCCAGCGCATACATTTTGAATGGACCGCGTGATAAAAGGCGTGTTGCCTTAACCTTTGATGATGCTCCTGATCCAAGAGTGACACCCGCTATTCTTGATATTTTGGCTAAATATGATGTGTGCGCCACATTTTTTGTTGTCGGCAACCGCGCGGTCAAAAATCCTTTGCTCTTAAAGCGAATACATAATGAAGGACATATCATTGGCAATCACTCTTATGATCACGCTGTAATGTCAAAGCTATCTCTCATTAATTATCGCAAACAAATTTGGCAAACCGACACGATTATTAACAATCTAATTGGTTATTCGCCGCATTTTATAAGACCCCCATATGGTGAAATGCTTCCTCAGCAGGTGAAATGGAGTAAGCAAGCCGGGTTTACAGTCGTTAATTGGGATGTTGACTCTAATGATTGGAGAAACAATCCAAGCAGTGATATCGTTCTTATGAATATCAAAAAAACATTGCAGCCTGGATCCATCATTTTGCAGCATGCTGGGGGGGGAAGTACGCAAGATTTATCCGGCACCATCCAAGCACTTCCCCGGCTTATTAAGCTGCTTCGCAGCAAAGGGTATGAGCTGGTTACACTACCCGAGCTGGTTAGCCAATCAGCGCAACGTTAATAGTAGACATATTTCAGACATAATAAAAACCGGGAACTTGTCCTAATGGAAAAGCTCCCGGGTTTTCTATTATTTTAATATATAAACCTTGATGTCTTGTATCCCAAACTTAAGAGCTTGGCTTGTTGTACCTGGAACAAATAAATCTACTCGATTGCCCTTAATGGAACCGCCAATATCGGTTGCAGTCGCAATCATGCCGCCTGCTGGCAAGCCGTTATAATCATAACCAGTAACATAAAGCTTAGTTCCAAGCGGAATCATTTTAGGGTCAACCGCAATCGTTCCAACCTTCAGCTTATTGCCAAAGTAATCAACCGCTCCCCATTTCCCATTTTCTGAAGCAGCTGCCGTATACGCTGTAGCTTGTACATTAAGCGCTTTCGAGTAGGAATAGGTCTTGCCATCCACACCCTCTACGGTAGTTCCTGCTCCAGCTGCTTGTTTCAACACCGTTGCATTCGAGTTTGATGAAGCTGATATATCCTTTGTCGGAATCGTTAGCTTTAGTCCTTTATATACGTTTAGCGGGTCAATTGTCGAGTTTGCATCAAGTAATGAATCAAGAGATACATTATATTGCTTGGATACCTTCCAAAATGTATCCGTATCGGTCGTTACATGTGTTTTTGCAGCTGCGTTCGCCGTTCCTGCCGCCATCATTAAAGACAAGCCTATTACAGCTGTCGCAAATGTAGTCTTTTTCATTTTAAAGTCCTCCTCAAATTTATGTACGTAAACCATTCGTTTTAATAAAAAAGCGTTAAGGGCCAACAATGCGCCCTTAACGCTTGCTTAGCTATTTCATCATGCTTGCTCTTTAACTAGCCGATAAACATTTGAACCCATTCACCGTTTACATAACCAACACCAATTTTAGTGAAGTTTCCGTTTAAAATATTTGCGCGGTGACCTGAACTGTTCATCCAAGCTGTCATAACCTCTTGCGGTGTTCTTTGTCCGGATGCAATATTCTCGCCAGCATAGGAATAAGTCACTCCAAATGAGTGCATCATATCAAAAGGCGAGCCATAAGTCGGTGAAGTATGGCTGAAGTAATTGTTGACGTCCATGTCTCTTGCTTTTTCAGTTGCTACTTTAGTCAGAAGCGTATCGTTTTTCAAAGCTGTCAAACCAGCTTTAGCACGTTCTTGATTCACTAAATCTATTACTTGGGATTGGAATGCGCTAAGACCAGCATTCGATCCACTGTCAGTTCCCGTATTGCCGTTGTTTGAACCAGTGTTCGGTGGAGTAGTCGGCTTAGGATTAGTTACTCCTGTATCAGGTTTTGTTCCTGTATCGGGCTTATTTCCTGTATCAGGCTTAGTACCAGTTTCAGGCTTTGTTCCTGTGTCGGGCTTAGTACCTGTTTCAGGTTTTGTTCCTCCGTCGGGCTTCGTTCCGCCAAATTGCGGGCAGTTAAACGTAATTCCGTTAAGATTCAACTTACTCAAGTCCACACCATATTTTAGAGCAATTTGTTTAATTGCATCATTATTGAAAGAAAATAGTTGAACTGTGGAGTCCTTTTTCACAGCAGCTTCAGCACTTGCCGTTGGAGCTGTAAAACCTACACCGATCATCGTTGCTGCGATTATACTAGCGACACCTACACGTATTGGTTGCATATTCATGAAATCATCCTCCTAGATAGTATGTTTTTTTATACAAAACGTTTAGCACATGTGCTCTTGTTGAGCGTTGCGCTTGTTTTGTATGCGCATCGTTCTTCCCGACGCCACTTATCTTATCATGGGATTTTGAGTGTTTCATGACACAATAACTGGTAAATACGCAAAAATAGGTCTCAAACTAGCACTATGACTGCTTTATGAGAATGTGCTAATCATACATAATCGCCGCTTATACCTGTTGACCGCTAGCTTTACGCAACTCATTTGCTAATCGATGTATTTCATCCTTCTCCCCTTTCGTACTAGCAGCAAACCATGCCGGCGATAGCCAATTAGCTATGATTGTGTTCGCGTCAGCTACGCTCAATTCTGAGCTCCTCCACTCCCGCACTAACTTCAAAAAAGAGGCTTTATTTACTGCACTACCCGGACATGTTTTTTGAGGATTCATCTCGCGGTGAAACTTGATGTCTTCATCAGACAGCTTCCACAAGGTTGTAATGGCGTTTGTCAGCTTGACTGCGGTTGCGAGCTGTGAGCCTTCTAGCTTCTCTGCACCGATATCGAAGTTACCGATCATTTCAAACATAAAAGGATGAATGACATCTGCATCGGAATCATTTAAGCCAATTGAGGAGGCAGGAGGCATCAGCAGTGACCTCCCCTCCCAAATATAGCCGTCAGGATCAACGGTCGCATGCTGTGCAATATCACCCCAATTATTCGTGACAGCATGAAATCTCCACATACCCTGAATAATTTTCATCTTATCCGTCGCCTTGTTGTAGTCCGCAATGGTTGGCTTCCATGTCCCGTGTACATGAACCTCTGAGAACTTAACCTTCGATGTATGCGTTTTCAAATACTCTACATATTCCGCATAAGTGAACCTTCGGAAGTATTTACGTTCGACTACCATAAAGCTGCACTTCCTTTCATAGCAAAAGTTCTTATATGTTATGCGTAATTATAAAGATTCGAACCGGTTGCTTGTACCAAGCGCATCAATTTTAACAATAAAAAAAAGCTCCCTAAACGCTGTCCGAAGCCAGCAAATAAGGAGCTCTTTTCAATATTAACCTCCAGTGAGCTTTAAGCCGCCTGAAGACGTTTGTACATCTATTTTTATTTTACCATCTCCAATTACTCCGCTAAAAAGATCATCATTGTCATTCTCTACATTATACGACTTCCATTTGATGTTTCGGCCTCCTGAATTGGTCCGGAATTGAACCGCGGCTGACTTTGGTTCTTTCTCTACGCTAATGCTTACCTCTCCGCTTTGCGTTTCCAACTTAACATCATGCAGCAATTCAACCGCCTCGATACGAATATTACCGCTTTTTGACTCACCATCCACAATTCCCGTTCCGTCCTCCATATTAATATTGCCGCTATGCGACTTAGCGATAATTTGCTCAGCGGTGTAATTTTCCGCTTTTACATTTCCGCTCTTAGAGAGCAGTGATATCGTTTTGGCAGATACGTCATTTGCTTTTACATTACCGCTGCTGTTTTCTATTGTTAACGAACCCGCTTGCACTTGCTCAGTATCCACATTACCGCTACCGTTTTCTATTGTTACCGACTCCGCTTGCACCTTATCGGCATCTACATTGCCGCTGCTATTTTTTATCGTTACCGAATCGGCCTGCAGGCTCTCAACGTCTATATTTCCGCTCTTTGATTTAATGTCTACTGCTTCCCAAAGACGATCAGGCAGCTCAACAACCATATCTACGTCTACAATATTAATGCCAAAGGAGAAAGAGAAAGCTTCTGAAAAAGAACCATCTATATTTACTGTGTCCCCTTCAACTTCAGTTTCCAGCTTAAAGCGTTCCAAATATTTTTTACTTGCTCTGCCATCAATACGTACTTTAATGTCATCCGTAGTTCCTTTAACGACATCTGTATTAATGCTCGAACTATAAATATTTAATGACTTTATTGAAGAAGAAGCAGGAATCGTCTTCTCAATTATAATGGGCTCTGTCCCGAAAGAACTTATATTCTTCCAATCAAAAGATAAAAATGCTCCTATAATACCTACTCCCAGCATTATTAGTGCTATCGCTACAAGCTTCTTCACTTAGAATTCCCCCTAATGATACGAGTATTAAATTGTAAATATTTTAAAGTAGCTGCAAAAAATTTCTTCGTTAATACTTTCAACGCTAATAGAAGCAGCATTGAAATTGAAGCGCAAATGAGCCCAATGGATAATGCTTGCGCAATCGAAAGCGTACCCGTCCATAAGCTTTCAAAGACAACAGCAATGCCTGCTATCGCAAGTGACGCTGCTACAGCCCATAAGGCAAACAATACAGCTGCAACTCCGATATACGGTCCAATGACAAAAATAATATTGAAAAGACCTAGGCCCACAGTGGAAAATACAGCACGAGACAGCTTTCCGAAGCTTTTATTCGTCTCTGCCTCAACAACTCTATAGCTAAGTAGCAGTTCATTTGCAATTAGTCTAGGATCTCCTAGCTCGCGTGCGGCATCGGCCTCACTCTGTCCATTTTCCACGGCCTGCTGAAAATGAATATAATAATCGTATAACCATTCCTTGCGTTTCGCTTCCGGTATAACCTTCAATAAGCTTTCAAGCTCTAGCATATAATTGTCTTTAATAGTCATGGTTTAATTCCTTCCTCTATAATTTCGTTGACCGCTTTCGTAAAATCATCCCATTCTGCAATCAAGCGACGCATATGATCCCAGCCCTCTTGTGACAAATGATAATATTTACGCGGCGGGCCTTCAGACGATTCCTTCAAATAGGTTGTAAAATACCCCTCCTGCGTCAATCGATTCAACAGCGGATAAACACTGCCAACCGCCACCTCGAATTTCTCTGATATTTTTACGGCTAGCTCATAACCATAACGGTCACCCCGAGTAGCCAGAACGAGGACGCAAACTTCAAGTACTCCCTTTTTAAACTGGATGTTCAATTTATTTCCCCCTTTCTTAAAAGTTTTGCGAATGCAAAACTTACTTCGTAAGCATTAGCTTAGTTTTGCGAATGCAAAACTTACTTCGCAAGCCACTATACTTTAATACTTACTAGTGTTTAATGTAGAATAGCTTGCCGCACCTTTTCTCACTAAACATAATTTACCACATAGTATTCTTCATTGCAAGATAGTGTTCAAAAAAGAATACCCCTGTCATCCGGCTCTCGCTCGTTTGTCAGAGGTATTCGATAAGAAATTAGTTTACGCTAATAAATTTACCAGTTGCTTGTGATTCGAACGCGCACAAAATTACTTTCAAGGAAGCACGGCCATCTTCACCGCTAACAGCAGGAGTCGTATTTGTCAAAATGCTTTCTAGGAACGCGTTTATAACACCGCTTGTTTCCTGTTTGTCATTGGTCGAAATATTGCCAACCTTATGCTTTTCAACAGTTCCGTTGCGCAGCTCCACAATAACTTGATCGTCAGGATGCGTACCGATTTTCATTACGCCATTTTCACACCATAGAATTGTGCTGTTGTCTTCGCCTTTGTAGTAAGTCCAGCTAGCAACGAGGGTGCCAATAGCACCGCTCTTCATACGAAGCAAGCAGGAAGAATTATCGTCCACATCCGTTTGCTTATCAAGCGTTCCGACAAAACCGGCAACCTCAGACACTTCATCATCAAGCATCCAGCGAATAAGGTCGGATTTATGAACGCCAAGGTCGCCCATTGCGCCCATAATAGCCTCTTGCTTACGGAAGAACCAGCTGTTTGCTCCATCGATGCTCCAGCCATCTGGACCTGGATGTCCGAAGGAAGTACGGAACGTAAGTACTTTACCTAGTACGCCGCTCTTCAAGATTTGCTTTGCCTTCACATGCGGCGGCATGAAGCGTTGGTTGTGGCCAACCATCAAATGCACACCATTTTTCTTAGCCGCTTCGATCATAGCTTCAGCTTCAGCATCTGTGACCGCCATCGGCTTCTCGACAAGCACATGAGCGCCTGCGTTAGCTGCAGTAATGGACATAGGAGCATGCAGCGCATTCGGTGTACATACGCTAACTGCGTCGGGCTTTACTTCTGCAAGCATCGTTTCAAAATCTGCAAATGCTTTACCGCCATGCAGTTCTGCATAATGCTCCGCGCGCTCGATGATTGGATCTACAAATGCTACAAACTCTACATTTTCATGAGCTGCATATTCTGGGATATGACGGTGTTTAGAGATAGAGCCGCATCCAATGACTGCTACACGTACTTTTGACATTATAATTCCCTGCCTTTTTTTATGTTGGATTAGGTACAACTGATTATTCTAGCTTATACTTTCAAAAAGTTTTTCTTCATCCATTCCATGCTCTCAGCAACAGCTTCAAGCGGCGGATTAGCACAAGTATCTTGTTCTACGATCAACCACTCGACAGAAGCAGCAGCTGCTGCATCGATAATAGGCAGCAATGGCAGGTCTCCACGGCCTAGCTCTACAGTATCGATTTGCTTACTTGCTTCGCCTTTCAAGAAATCCTTCAAATGCAGAAGCGGCAAACGTCCAGCATATTTTGCGATATACGCCAGCGGGTCCACTCCTGAATATTGCACCCAGCCAATATCCATTTCAACCTGCAAATATTTAGGATCGATTCGCTCGTACATCGCGTCAAACACGATTTGACCATCAATTTTCACTACAAATTCGAAATCATGGTTATGGTAAGCGAATTGAATCCCAGCTTCACTGAATCTCTTTCCATATTGCTCAAAATTTGTAATATGCTGACGGAATGCATCCGAATCGCGAGAATCTACAGGAAGCCATGGGCAAATCGCGTATTTAGCGCCGATCGTTTGAAGATAGGCAATTTCAGCGTCCAAGTTCCCTTCTAGAAGATGAAGTCCAATATGACTGCCAATTGCTTGCAGATTGAGCTCCTGCAGCAAGTCGCGCATGTCTTCAGCCTTGATATCTCCATAACCCGCAAACTCAACACCCTCATAGCCCATTGCCGCTACTTTTCGAAGCGTACCTTCGAAATCTACTGCGGTTGCATCACGAAGCGTGTATAACTGTAAACCGATACCCATTCTTCCCATGTGAGTCGCACTCCCTTATATCGTTAATTTTTTGTATTAGATTTTGCTTTATGAGCTTCATTATATAGACAACCCTAACTTTAAAATAGCTATTTTATTAGTATTTTCTTATGCGATTTTGGTCAAAAGCTGATTTGAACCGATTACCTTTCACTTCAGCAGCCATACCTTCAATCGAAGCAATTTGTCCAAGATCTTTCACAGCAAACGTGAACGGCTCTATAAAAAACAGTTGACTGCGCCTTATGCTCGCAGTATTATATCGCTAAGAATTACAAGATAAAAGATAATCATCATGTGGCCAGATAGCTGTTAAACGTACTGTTTTTAAACAAAAGTAACAACATTTTAACCAAATACTCACTCTTTTTTAAGACTTATTTAATATTTCTACGTTATGATAATAAAAAATTCCTTCACGGGATGGAGGTTCATACTATGAAGACAATGTTTATGTTTCAAAACAAAACAATACCAGTATATTTAACCGATACGAATAAACAAGCAATCGAGAAGCTGACCACGGTGCTAAATCGTAAATTGACTACTGGTAAAAATGCACTTAAAACCTGTATAAAATCTTTAATAAGCGTTGAAATTGTAGGCAGCGAAGCTACGCTTCACTCTTACTACGAGCGCGATACTTTAACTATCTCCCTCTACTAAGCTCAAATATATTTTTAAATAGTGAAAGGACAGACTAATTCGGTGCCAACACCAATGTCTGTCCTTTTTTCTGTTTATTATTTTCAATCGTTTTAATAAATTACAAAGTTGTATAATTAACTTTTGAGTTATATAGTTAGAGAAAACGGACGGAATGAGGAGCACTCCATGAACATTGAGGTAAATAGCAGCAATATGAAATTTCTTGAGTGTTTTTCATCTGATAGCAGAGTGAAAATAATCGAATTATTAAATAATCGCTCGATGAATATTAAAGAGCTTGCTGAAGCGCTCGGGGTCTCGTCAGCCATTGTAACGAAGCATGTACAAAAACTCGAGGAAGCTTCTATTATAACGACTGAAAGTGTACCTAGTACGAGAGGACGTCAAAAAATATGTCACTTATCGCTGGATACTGCCACGCTGCAATTTAAAGTGAAAGAACAACCTAACCTAAACCGCTATTCCGTTTCTATACCTATCGGTCAATATTCCGCGTATGAGGTAAAGCCTACCTGCGGATTAACCTCCGATACGAAAATAATAGGCATGTTCGATGACCCTCGCTATTTCTCTGATCCCGATCATGTTAAAGCTTGTCATTTGTGGTTTACAAATGGTTTTATTGAATATCGCATCCCTAATTATTTGGTTGGCAAGCAAACCGTACGAAGCCTATCCATCTCACTGGAGATCTGCTCGGAAGCACCTCACTACAACGAAAATTGGCCATCTGATCTGTCCTTCTATATCAATGGTACTTTTTTAGGCTTATGGACATGCCCCGGGGATTTCGGATCAGTAAAGGGCGTTTATACGCCATCTTGGTGGGATTTCGGAACCCAGCACGGTTTATTAAAACAAATCACGGTTAACGAGGAAGGCTCTTACATCGATGGGGTTCGCATGTCGGATTGCACGGTCAATAATCTTGCAATCGGTTATGGTGAAGACATTCAATTCCGCATCAGTGTGCCTGAGACAGCCAATCATAGCGGGGGCCTTAGCATATTCGGCAAGCAGTTCGGCAATTATAATCAAGATATTCAAGTGTATGTTTCATACTAAGCATGGTTTAATCGAAGCCAAATTTTAATGAGGCGACAGGTTCGTACATTGGTATTTTTTGGAGATAGCTTCGATAAAGTTTAATCTCTTTAACTGACCAACTGATCATTGACTCTGAGGCAGCTGGTACATATTCACCTATTGAAGTTGACAATGGTTCTTTCCCTTTATAACGACGAGCAATTGTTAAGTGAGGATTAAATAAACGGTTTTCTTTGGGAAAAAGTCCAGCTAAACTATCTTCTATTTTGTGGTGTAAGTTTCTAAGTGAATTAAGATCTCCACCCACACCAGCCCAAAGAATACTTGGTGAAGCTTGAGAACCAAATGTTCCCCATCCTTCTCCCTTTAATTCAAAAGGACTGGTATTTTCAGTAACGTTGACTAATAACTTTTCAATCTGTTGCAATTGTCCTACTGGGGTATCCCCAAAAAATTTTAGAGTTATATGATAATCCTCTGGATGTGTCCATTTTTGAAAAAGAAGTTTAGATTTGAGTAAAGTGGATTGTTTAGTCAGTTGCTCTCTCCATGTTTCATCGATAGGAATTGCAACGAACAAACGCAATGTTTCGGTATTCAATTTATTAGCACCCCTAAAAATAGTTATCAATTCTAGTATTCCCTAGAAATGCATCCTAACCCGTTAGTTTTTGCTTCCAATTTCCTTTAAAAAACAAAAATGTTCCTATCCAACCAAACAACGATGCGATTATAAGCAGAGTCGTTAGAGAAACACTAGCTGACATCGTCGTACTAAGGACAGGTCCCAGTGTGCCTCTAATTCCAAACACCATCAAATGCAGCCCGAAAACCATCGCCTCACGGCCGGGCGCAAGACGGAATACAAACGCCAGTATGCCAATATCCCAAATCGCTTCACCAATACCTTGAATTGCGTTTCCCACAATAACAGCGGAATAGCTGTCCCATAGTCCATAAAGCATCGGCACTATAGCGTATGCTGCAATACCGCATAATAACGTATATTTAATAGGAATGCGATCAATCATCCAGCCCGCTATCCAGAAGGTTAAGAGCAAAGCTGTAAAATACGCGACCCTCGCATAACCAATCTGCACATTAGATAATTCCAATACATCAACTTGAATAATCTGATACAGCGGAATGGCTAGCATATTTCCAAAGCCAGCAAATGTTGTCGCGGCTAGAAACACAGCCAATGTTCGATTTTCCTTGACAAGCTTCCATTGCTCTTGAAGTGGAAACTTATTGGAGCCCTTAGCAATAATTGGCTTCGTATCTATTTGATTAGGGATCTTCAATGTATTGAACAAACCAATTGATATCATACCTGCGATAGAAGCTGCAATTAGCGGCCCCGATGGTCCAAAAGCTTCCGACCAACTCCCTACAAAATAAGCCAGCGGTATCATGATAATACCCATTGCCATCCGTACATATCCCATTAAGCGGCCTCGTAAATCGGAAGGATACATTCTTGAGATCATCGCAGCATATGCTGGTGCTTGTACTCCCATTAATAGTTGGAAAACGAGTGCAACAACTACATAAACCGATGGATATGCAAAAAATGCAGGCAATAGTAGCAGCATCCTTCCAATCGCATTCGGAATCATAACGAATGGTTTCGGATTATTCGCTTTCTCGATCCAGCTAGCCCAAATAGGGGAAAACAACAAACCTACTGCCGGAGCCGCTGACAACAAGCCAACTTGAAGGTTGCTTGCGCCTTGCTGTATGGCAAACGCGACGTAAAATTGATTCATTACGACATTAAACAAACTAAATAAACAGGATGCTCCGAGGTCTATCCGGGCGTTTCTCCAAACATTCGTGGTCATCGGAAGTCCAAATTTAATAATACGGGGACTCGATTTCATTTCCGGCTCCATCTGTTCTGCTACCTTCTTCTGTGTAGTGGCATACATGCGTGAAGATCCTTTGCGGGGCAAAGGATCCTGTCAAACTGGCATCTCATTTGTTTGGATATTACTACACTCACAATTATTTGTACAGCATTAGTTGCGGCCATAAAATACCAAGCGTCCTGGCCGGTCTCAAGCTCTATTTATTCAGCCATCTTCCCACTATAACAGGACTATGGTAGACTTTCTAATGAAAGAAATGAACATGCAGAAGATTATATTAAGCCGTTATTACAGCTGAAAATCATAACATTCATCGGAGGGTTTACTAGTGAGTATAGCAATTGGTATAGACATCGGGGGTACAAAAGTAGCATTCGGGTTCGTAGATGAGCAAGGAACTGTTATAGCCAAAGGCTCTCTAAAAACCGATTTATCGGTTTCACCTATGGAGATGATCAAGCGAATCGGCGATGCTGTCAGACAGCTCGCAGAGCAGCAAGGATTGTCGTTAGCAGAAATGAAGGGAATAGGTGTTGGAGCTCCAGGACCGCTCGATACGCAAACCGGCAAGCTAAGCTGTCCGCCAAACCTTAAAAGCTGGTGGGACTTCCCTGTTGTGGAAGCACTACAAGCACAACTGCCATTACCTATCAAAATGGAAAATGACGCGACCGCAGCCGCGCTAGCAGAGAAGTGGCTGGGGGCTGCGCAGGACTCCGAGCATTTCATTTTCATTACTATAAGCACTGGAATTGGGGCCGGCATCTATTTGCATGGCAAGCTGCTAACAGGTGCGACCGGTAATGCCGGTGATGCTGGTCATATGATTGTTGATCCTACTGGCGGTGTTTGTTCATGCGGACAAGCGGGATGCTGGGAATGGATTGCTTCTGGCACCGCCATTGCAAGGCAAGCAACAGAAATCCTTGGACGTGAAGCTTCTTCTAAAGAAGCTTTTGAACTCGCGGCGCAAGGCGATCCACAAATGTCAGCACTCATTAATCGTGTCTTCACTTATATCGGAATGGGCTGCGTATCGCTAATCAACGTACTTGATCCGAACAAAATCGTTATCGGCGGCGGTGTATCGCAAGTAGGAGAGACCTTATTCACTGCTGTTCAATCTTATGTTTCCAAATATGCCTTGAACCCTTCTGGCAAGCAAACTGCCATTGTCCCAGCGCAGCTGCAGCAGGATGCTGGTCTTATCGGAGCTGCCGCTTTAGTCCAACGGGCATACTGACCATTTCCTCCTGAAAATCGACTTAAAAAATAGGCTGCCGAACATGCAAACTGAACAGTTAACCGCAAGAGGAACTCTTTCTTCAAAGTGTTCAGCTTGCGGATAACCGTTCACATGGTTGGCAGCCTCTTATTTTTAATTGCTGAAAAAGGCAGTATCTGATTGGTTGTTCTCAATAGTTATTGGTTGCTGCGCAGCCCTGCCAAATAATAGGCCAAAACAATCCTCATACTTTCATCAACATCCTGCGGCATTCCGAATCCGCCCTTTTGCTCAATGGAAGCAAAGCCATGCAAATAACTGCGAAAACCCCGCACCACATGAATTGCCCTTTCCGAGTCCAGCCCATAGTATTGAAGCGTATTTACTAAAAGTTCTACTAGCGACTGTCCCATAGCTGCATAATCCGCTTCTTTCGCGTCAGGAGAACGTAATGTCAGCTCATATAGTCCAGGATGAGAACGCGCGAACGATATATAAGCACCCGCAATGGCGTATATGGCTTCATCTCCAGTCTTTCCTTCAATAGATTCCTTTATCGATTCAGTTAGTTTTTTCAAGCCATATATAGCAAGCTGTACTCGTAATCCAGGCAATCCATTCACATGATTATATAAGGAAGGGGAGCGAATCCCAAGCTTTTGCGCAAGTGTTGCAAGTGTTACTTCTTCGATGCCTAATGTATCGGCAATTTGCGCAGCAGCTTCTACAATAGTCGGCAAATCCAACCCTTTTCTAGGTGACATATTTGAATTCCCCCCAATTAATTTGAACTGTTACCTCAACAGCGCATGTTAATTCTTCATTAACGAAAGTTCTGCCTCTGCAATTGCCTTCTCCATAACAAGCTTCGGCTGTGTAATCATATTGCCATGTCCAGCAGCAAGTATGGTCGGCTTCAACTCATTCAGGTGACGAGCACTTTCAAGTCCGCTCCGCTTATCCCATGTAGCCATTGCGGGGAATGGAAACATAAGTTTTATTTGACCAGCAACGGCGACGCCGCCTCGAGTCTGGAAAGCGTCTCCCGCTATCAAGATATCGTTCCTCGTGTCAAGAAACGCCATTGAACCAGGTGTGTGACCAGGTGCCGCCACCGCTAGCAAGGAACCAATTTGATCACCGTCATGTAAAAGCACATCCGGTTTGGTACGAATATTTTTTGGAACACCGCCGCGAATGGTCAAATTAGGTTCATTTGGTTCAAGTGTTTGATCACCTGCCAAAAGCTTTGCATCTCTGCTTGAAATAAACACCTTTGCTGCTGGAATCAGATCCTTCAAACCATCTAACGCACCAATATGATCAGAATGCGCGTGAGTGAGAACAATCCGTGTAATTGGCTTACCTATTTGTTCGGCAGCATGCATAATAGCCTTAACATTGTTAGGAAGTGCCGCATCGACCAATGTCAAACCATCCTTCTCCTCAATCAAATAACAATTCACCGGAAACAGACGTGGTAAGTAAGTTAACTGAACAACCGTTTTCTCTCGAATAAACCTCATTCTAATTCGCCTCCCACATAAACTAATGCCATTAGTTTTAATATAAACTAATACCATTAGTTTTGGCAAGCCTAATTTTTTTAAAAAAAAACATCTATTTCACATTCTATCAACGGTCTCGATAATCCGGACACGACAGCAGCTTCCGTTTCCATTATAATTAGTATATCTATTAAAGGAAAAACGTATCGCAGCTGGAAATACTACTAGATGAGAACTTGTACATTTTTCAACAGAAGGAGTTGAACTGCACATGGTTACCGCTTTTATTATTGGATGCGAAATTGCGTTTTGGTTGTTTGTGCTTGCTGGATTAATATGCCGCTACACCTTTCGACTAAAAAAGATCGGTGCTCTCCTTCTTTTCTGTACACCGCTTATCGATTTAGTACTCGTTGTCGCTACCGTTTATGATTTACAAGGAGGAGCAACCGCCACCTTCATTCATAGTGTTGCAGCCGTATATATCGGAGTTTCCATCGCATTCGGACATCGAATGATCAAGTGGGCTGATGCGCGTTACGCACATCGATTTGCAGGAGGAGTAAAGCCGATTGGCAAACCAAAATTCGGCAAGGAGCATGCCCGTTACGAGCGCATCGCTTGGCTTCATCATCTTCTGGCCTGGGTTATCGGAATCGCTATACTATACGGGATGATTATTATTGTAGGTGACGAGAGCTCTACTAAAGCATTGTTTAAAACAATGCAATTGTGGTCTCTCATACTCGGGATAGACTTCTTAATCAGCTTCAGCTATACCGTTTGGCCGCGTAAAGAAAAAGCAGTATCCTGATGGTAAAGGATACTGCTTTTTCATTATTACCGAACGATGAGCTGATCACGCCTAGGACCTACTGAAACACTCGCAACCTTTACCCCAATCGCTGACTCGACAAACAACACATAACTTTGAGCAGCTTCAGGCAATTGTTCGAAAGAGCGTACATCTGAAATGTCGCAATTCCAGCCCGGCAGCGTTTGCAGCACTGGCTTTGCTGAATTAAGCTTCGCCGTAGCAGGAAAATATTCACTTACTTCGCCAGCCTCCAGCTCATATGCAACACACACTGGTATTTCGTCTAAGTAACCCAGCACATCAAGATTCGTCAACGCTACTTCAGTTGAGCCCTGCAGCATACAGCCATAGCGTGTTGCCACGGCGTCAAACCATCCCATCCTGCGAGGTCGTCCTGTTGTCGCACCAAATTCTCCCGCGTCTCCTCCCCGTCTTCGAAGCTCATCCGCCACGCTCCCATCCAGCTCTGATACAAAAGGTCCCGCACCAACACAGCTGGAGTATGCCTTGACTACTGACATGACTCTCGTAATAGCGTAAGTCGGCAATCCAGCACCAACAGGCGCGAACCCTGCCAACGTTGATGAAGACGTTGAATAGGGATAAATGCCATGATCCGGATCACGAAGTGCGCCAAGCTGACCCTCAAGCAATATATTTTCTCCGCGCGAATAAGCATCATGCAGCAGCTTTGTCGTATCGCACAGAAACGGACGAAGCTTTTCCGCCTGCTCAAGGAGCTCAGGGATCAGATCGCTTGGCTGAATAGGGTCACGTCCATACAAATGCATTAACAGAACATTTTTCGATGCCAATGATTGCTCCAAACGCTGCAGCAAACGCTCCCGATCGAACAAATCAGCGACCTGAACACCAAGCTTAGCATACTTATCTGCATAAAAAGGAGCAATTCCTCTTTTTGTCGATCCGAATCCACCTGCTCCTAACCGTTCTTCTTCCAACTCATCAAATAATCGATGAATAGGCAGCACTACCTGAGTCCTCTCCGAAATTCGAATTCTCGGTTCTGGCACCCCTCTGGCTATAAGCTCTGACAGCTCTCGCAGCAAAACCTCGATATCAAGCGCTGTACCTGGTCCAATGACATTAGTAACCTCTGGATAAAAAACGCCTGACGGCAGCATATGTAACGCAAATTTTCCGTAATCATTTATAATGGTATGTCCCGCATTGCTGCCGCCTTGGTATCTCACAACATAAGAAGACGTCGCTGCAAGCACATCCGTCATCTTCCCTTTGCCTTCATCTCCCCAATTGGCCCCTACAATAGCTGTAACTGTCAATAAAATCGCCTCCCGATCTTGTTTTTAACTCCCATCTATCATTATAATTACCGTAATAACATTAGAATAATTCATATTACTAATATCAGGTATAAGAAGAGGTAATGACTTATGACCGTCAATATGGAATGGTACCGTGTTTTTTATTGGACAGCCAAAACAGGAAGCCTATCAAAAGCAGCAGAACAACTATATATTACTCAACCCGCGATTAGTCATACTATTAAGCAGCTTGAAGCAAAATTAAATGGGCAGTTATTTTTTCGCACTTCAAAAGGAGTTAAGCTTACTGCGGAGGGCCAAGTATTATACCAATACATCGAGCAAGCCTTTAGCTTTATTCAATCAGGTGAAAGACAGCTCTCCGAAATGCACAGCCTTCAAATCGGGGAGATCAATATTGGCGCTAGCGATACACTATGTAAATATTACTTAATGCCTCATTTGGAACACTTTCATGCACAGTATCCCCAAATCCGTATCCGAGTAACCAACCGGACTACACCCGAAACAATTGCATTGCTTAAGGAAGGGAAAATTGATTTCGGAATCGTCCACCTGCCAGCAGCAGATAAGCAGGTGCATTTCCGGGAAAGCACAGTTTTGCAGGACTGCTTAGTCGGAGGACATCCATATGCTCAACTTGCGGAGCATGCTCTCCAGCTTGAGGATATTGGTGAGTATCCCCTGTTATTGCTCGAGAAAGGCAGCAGCACACGATCCTTCCTTGACGATTATGCATCAGCGCAGGGGGTTAAACTAGAGCCAGAGCTTGAGCTAGGTAGCATTGATCTACTTGCGCAATTCACTTGCAGCGGCTTTGGACTCGCCTTCTTAATTCGCAACTATGTAGCGGAGGAGTTAGAAGCCGGCGAGCTTGTTGAAATCCCGCTGTTTCCGTCTATCCCGCAGCGCAGCATTGGTATTGCTACGCTTCGAGGGGTCCCGCTATCAGCCTCCGCCAAACGATTTCTTGATCTGCTGCCATGAATATGAAAACAATCCTTTATTAAGTGTCTTTCCTGCCATAGCTGAGCGCGAAACTCTTCATTTTATTGTATGCGCCACGATCAATATTTTTAATCGGATAGAACTGAGGATGATTCGTATTCACTTCCAGCACCCATAGTTTTTGTTTATTATCTAAAGCAAAATCAACACCCATCTCATGCATACCTGAGCGTTTCTTGCTTAACGTATTCGCAATTTCGAGAGCGGTCCGCTTCAACTTTTTAATTCGACTGCTTGTTTTAGATGCGGATATACCCTGCATCTTCCCAAGCTTCTGCATTGTATAAACTTTTCCGCCTTGGTAATAGTTGTTCACTATTTTGTTAGCCACGCCAACCTTAGCAAAAAAACCATTAAATACCCAAGTACCGCCCGGGCGCCGCTGTACCATTGCACGTATATCGTATGAGCCATTATTTACGCGGTCTAATGAAATCCCTTTTTGAATAATTAGATTGGAATGCTTTGATACTTTTATTCGTTTGTAAACGTCTGAAAGAGAACGGAAATGTTTGTGCACTTGCTTTTTATTAATGATTTGATATAAATCATAGCTTGAACCAGATTTTTTGATCTTACATACGCCTATACCCATAGATCCTATATCAGGCTTTACATAAAGCATACTGTAACGATCGATCATCATCTCTAAATTACTGCGACTGAATGACACAGTTTTCGGTACATATTGCTTCAGATTTTTGTTTGACTTTAAGTACCTGCATACTTTTAGCTTTCCTCGAATACTTTTACTCGAGTACTTTTTCTTGTACATGATCAATCACCTCCACTCCAATGTATGATTGAGGGAGATAACAAAATTGTGCTAATGTGTAGATGGAGTAAAAATACCTAATGAAAATAATAAAGTTGGCGAACTCGAAATCAAAAACCGCGTTCCATCCGACAAATCGGATAAAACGCGGTTTTCATGTTTATTTTCCAAGCAAAATCTTCGCATACGGTGAATCGATAGGCAGCATAATGACTGGTTCATTCTTCAGCGTCGTCACATAGCTCTCTAAAGTACGATAGGTATTATAAAATTGTGGATCCTTGCCATAGGCTTGGTTATAGATTTTAGCCGCTTCACCCTCGCCCTCCGCAATGATCTTCTTAGCGTCTGCTTCTGCCTGTGCTAGAAGCTCCGTCGCAGTGCGATCCGCTTTAGACGTTATTTTCCGTGATTGCTCATCACCCTCTGACAAATAACGAGCAGCGATTGATTCACGGTCCGAAATCATCCGATTATAAACGCTTTGTTTATTTTCCTCTGGCAAATCGGTACGCTTGATGCGTACATCAACTACTTCAATCCCATAATTATCTCTCGTTAAAGCTGTAATAACATCCTTCGTTATCTCATCGTTGATGTTGCCCCGCTCCGTGTTCTCGCTAATGATGTTTTCGTAGTTTACTTCAGAAAGCTTTCGACGAACTGAGTTATATACCGCTTCATCGATACGTTGAATACCGCCGCTAACCGATTGAACGGTTCTTAAAAATTGCGAAGCGTTAGTAATACGCCAAACGGTGTAGTTATCCACGACAATCGGCTTTTGATCCTTTGTTAAAATCGTCGTTGGACTGCTTTCATAAGTCATCTGATATTTAGGAAGTGTAGAAACATTTTCGATAAACGGTATTTTTAATTTCAATCCCGGCTCTGGTACTGCCCTCATCGCTTCCCCGAATCTAAGAACGACTTTATACTCGCCTTCTTTGACTATATACATAGAACCCGATGCCAGAATTATTAATACTACGAATGAGATTAGTGCTATCCATTGGTTTTTCTTCATTTTGCTGCGCCTCCTTCTGGAGTAGTTGTTGCAGGTGGTGTTGTTGGAGTTGTGGAATTTGTTGAACCGCTGCGCAGCAGCTCATTTAATGGCAAGTAATTAACCGTATCACCATTCGAATTGGTAATGAATATTTGAGCATTAGGCAAAATCTTCTCTAATGTCTCCAAAATCAACCGACTTTCCGTTACAGTTGGATTATTTTTATACTCATTGAATATCGCGTTAAATTTGGCCACGTCCCCTTGCGCATTCAAAATCCGGGACTTTTTCTCACCCTCCGCGTTCTCAAGAAGGGCTTGCGCTTCGCCTCGAGCCTTAGGAATACGATCATTCTCATATTTCGCGGCATTATTAATTTTCGTATTTTTCTCTTCTCGCGCATTCGTAACAGCTCGGAATGCTTCTGCCACTTGTCCGCTTGGCGGCTCTATATCCTGAAATTTAATATCGACAATTTGGATGCCGGTTTTATACTTAGCTTGCAGCTCAAGCAGCTTTTCCCTAACCTTGTCTTGAATAACTGTTTTACCATCCGTAATCGCATAATCCAGCTTCTCCGAGCCAATCACTGCACGAATCGAAGAGCTTGCCGCATTACGAAGAAACTGCTCCGGATCATCGATATTGTATAAATAATCGTGAATGTTGCTTATTTTCCATTGTACAACTGCGTCCGCGGATACGATATTTTCATCTCCCGTAATCATCATCGCTTCTTCTTCGACCGGAACAGCCGTGTCCCCTTCTTGACGATAGCCAATGTGAATACGTTGCGTCAGCTCCGCGGGAACCGTTATAACCTGTTGAATAGGATAAGGCCATTTGAAGTGAAGACCCGCCGAGGACTCACTCGTATATTTTCCAAATGTAAGAATAGCCGCGCGCTCCTGCTCCTGTACCGTATAATACGAAGATGAACCAAGAGCAATGATAATGATTACTGCTGCTATACCAATAACCATTTTTTTAATAGTGCCCGGTTTAAACTCATGCTGCTTTCGGCCGCTCATACTATGATTCTGGTTCTGATTCTGGTCTTGATCCATGAAGCTCAATAACATCTCTCCCCTTCTAAGCAAATCGTTTATGATTCCATGTAAAAAGAGCAGGTCAAGTGTAACCCCTTGGCCTGCCCTTTATGGTAATTACCATCATCAAGCCGTTAGTCTGATTTACCTGCTTTAAGCATTTCGCCAATAGCCCCGATACTGCCTAACGTATCAACGGCTCTAGTTGGAAGAAATATTTTATTAGCTGGGCCTTGAGCAATATCGGTAAGCGCCTCAAGTGAACGGTACGTAAGCACATTTTCATCCAAGCCAGCCGCGCGAATGAGCTCAATCCTATTTTTCTCCGCTTCTGCTATAGACTGAATCGCTTTTGCCTCCCCAAGCGCTTCTAACTCCTGTGCGTGTCGTTGCCCCTCTGCTTGGCGAATCCGCGCTTCCTTGTCACCTTCCGCTTTCAAAATTTTACTTTGTTTATCGCCTTCCGCACGCAATATCATGTCCTGCTTGGCTGCTTCCGCCTCCAGCACCAACGCCCGCTTACTGCGTTCTGCTTTCATTTGCTTATCCATCGCGTCCTGAATGTCAGTAGGAGGCTGAATATCAATAACTTCGACACGTTCGATGCGAACGCCCCATTTTTCCGTTGCTTCATCAAGCGCAACACGGATATCAGTAGAAATTTTCTCACGACCTGACAGCGTTTCGTCCAGCTCCATTTTACCTATAATTTGACGCATAGTAGCTGTACTAATATTGCGCACACCATACACATAATCGGAAATCCCGTATGTAGCTTGTTCCGGGCCGGTTACTTGGTAGAAAATAATCGTATCGATTTTTACTTGTACATTATCTTTTGTAATAACCGTTTGCGGAGGCACATTCGCTTGCTGAATACGTAAATCGTGATATGTTCTTACATGGTCAACGATAGGAATCAGAATATTGACACCGGGCGTAAGCAAGCGATTGAACTTCCCCAATCGTTCCACGACGCCAATCCTCTGCTGCGGTACTATTTTAATAGATAGCGCAACAAATACGACTACAATTACGACTAATATGATCGTTACTGTTAAACCCATATCCAATTAACCTCCCCATTTAGTAACTTGTAACACAGCATTTCCACGACTAATAACAACAACAGAGTCTCCTTTAATTAACGGCTCCTCTGATACTGCGCTCCATGTTTCATTTCCAACCTTAACGATTCCAGGAGCGTCTGCAGCAACATCCTCCAGCACGATTCCTTGCTTGCCGACTAACTCGTCCACAACATCCTTATAGCCTCGCGACAACTGAAATCGACGAGTAAGCGGCTTAGTAAATACCGTCAAAATAAGCGTTGCCGCACATCCAACTCCTACTTCCAGCAATATAGCCCCTGGGAAGATCAGGTCGATAATCGCTGCGATTGCAGCCCCAATGGCAAGCCAAAGCAAGTAAAACGTAAGCGAAAGCATTTCGACGACGACTAAAACACCGGCGATAATAAGCCATATCACCCACATCTCCATCTTTTCACACACCTTTCCTATTTATTGTATTCGCCTATGTCAGGTGTATGACCTGCTTAATTTAATATATTTTGTCGATATTTGTATATTCGCTTTATAAATAATACTTGCCAAAACCCCACTCTAATCTGTACAATCTACAATGGTTATTACATAAACAATAAAATAAATGGGGGCAAGCTTTAACATGAAAAAAGCTATTGGGATTCACGAGAGACCTCCTATGGGCCAGAGTATCATGCTTAGCCTGCAGCATCTATTTGCCATGTTCGGCTCAACCGTGCTCGTACCAAATTTGCTCGGTGTCGATCCAGCAATATGCTTGCTGATGAACGGAATTGGCACACTGCTGTATTTATGGATTTGTAAAGGTAAAATACCTGCTTATCTTGGCTCAAGCTTCGCTTTCCTCGCTCCTGCAGGCGCCGTAATCGGCGATATGTCTGCTGGCGGCGGCAATTATGCGGCAGCATTAGGCGGATTCATCGCAGCTGGCGTCATATTCACTATCGTTGCAATCATTATACAGATGGCAGGCACAGGCTGGATCAATGTCGTATTTCCACCAGCGGCTATGGGCGCAATCGTCGCAATTATCGGGCTAGAGCTGATTCCAGTCGCAGCAGGAATGGCTGGCTGGATCGTTAAACCCAGTGACCCGGACCCCGCCAGCTGGGTACTTCAGCCTAAAGTGGTCTTGCTCTCAACGATCACACTAGCAGTAACGGTACTTGGCTCCGTTCTATTCCGTGGTTTTATGCGTATCATCCCGATTTTGATCGGTATCGTTACAGGCTACGTCATCGCATACTTCATGGGTTTCACAAACTTCTCTGCAGTTGCTGACAATGGCTGGATTAAAGCACCGGAATTTACGTTTCCAGTATTTGAGTTATCGGCAATTTTGGCAATTGCCCCTGCGGCGTTAGTCGTTATCGCAGAGCATATTGGTCATTTAGTTGTTACTGGCAATATCGTCAACAAAGATTTGTCAAAAGACCCGGGTCTTCACCGCTCTATGTTAGGTAACGGTATTTCAACATTGCTATCAGGCTTTGTCGGATCAACGCCGAATACAACCTATGGTGAAAATATCGGCGTGTTAGCCATAACAAAGGTTTACTCAACCTTCGTTATTGGAGGCGCGGCAGTAATTGCCATCCTCCTTTCATTTTCCGGTAAATTTTCGGCACTTATATCTGGAATCCCAGAACCAGTCATGGGCGGCGTTTCATTGCTCTTGTTCGGGGTTATCGCATCCTCAGGACTCAGAATGCTGATCGAAGCGAAAGTGGATTACAGCAAGCCAACTAACCTTTTCCTGACGACTGTCGTATTGGTTACTGGCCTAAGCGGAGTTAAGCTTACGATTGGAGATTTCTCCTTATCAGGTATGGCTCTTGCAACGGTAGTCGCTATCGTACTTAGCCTGCTGTTCAAAATATTTGATGTGTTAAAGCTTTCTAACGATCACGAAGCATCCGGTCACTAAAAACAGAAAATAAAGAGGCTGTCCCTTAAGGTTTATTACCTTGGACAGCCTCTTTTGATTTTATTGAAGCATCCACTCCTTCCGCTACATAATATAGATCAGAAGGAGTGGCGCTAAAATGGCAACCTATCGAATTATCGTTGTGCTATCTGATTTTATGCTTCACTTATTAGATGATAATATAGTTGTTCATTCCTATCCTATTGGTATCGGCAGAATGCTCACCCAAACGCCAGTTGGAGAATATACGATTATAAACAAACAAGCGAACCCTGGCGGTCCGTTCGGCGCTTTTTGGATGGGACTATCCAGGCCTCATTATGGCATTCATGGCAATAACGATCCATCCTCTATTGGCGGGATGGTTTCGCATGGATGCATACGCATGTATAACGACGACGTAGTTGCTTTATCACAAATTGTACCGATCGGCACTCGTGTGACCATTCGTCTATAACCGGCGTGTGACTATTCATCTCTGCTTTCTTTGTAACAGAACAGGAGATCTGCGCAATTATAGAGACTGCATCTCTCCTGCTATCGTCATCAAAAATTATTTTACTTTTACTTTCATGACATCACTCCCCGTTACGCCCAATTCATTCACGAATTCAGCACGATATTCATAAACACCGGAAATTCTGTCTGTAATCTGGGTGATAATAGATTGAGCTTTAGGAGTTTCAGCGGTCAGCGGCTTTGTTTCGATTAGCTGTCCGTTCTCGTAAAGACGGTACTCCGTTGCGTTTGTCCCCCACCACATGTTTAATGTTACCTGGTACATCCCGTCATGGTCCGAGTTGTCGTTAGAGAGCACCGGTTTCCCTGGGTTCGCATCCGTAACTTTCACTGTCATCGGTTTACATCCGGTCATGCCTTTATCGTTAATCAATTCACAGGTGTAAACATAAGTTCCATTGAGCTTGCCCGTCACTTGTACAACCGCTTTCTGAGCATTCGGAGTCGCGTTTTCCAACGCTTGCGAATGAATCAATTTACCATTCTCATAGAGCTTGTATAACCTCCCGTTCTCGCCCCACCACATGTTCATTGTGATCATGTAATCGCCGTCTCTGAGTCCGGTGTCATGATTGTTATTGTGGGATAAGCTAGGCTTACCCGGTACATTGGAAGCAGGCACATACGGGGTTAACGTCCCGATATCTTCACTTCCACGTAAGAATACATCATCGTTCTGTGAATATATGGCTTTCACTTCTACTGGGCCGGTACCAGCTCCGCTGTTAACTGGATAGGCGAGAGATGCTACACCTGCCGCATCTGTAACGGCGTCACCCACTGGCGTTCCGTTCGCTTGGAACGTGATCGATTGCCCCACAAGGGATACTCCCTCACGATCCCGAAGCGTCGCCTTCAGCGTTGCTTCACCTCCGGTTGGTGCTTCCGTATTCGATACTTCGAGCGTTGTACCGTAATAAATCTTGAAATGGACAGTCTCAGTTGCCACATTCCCCGCATAATCCTCAGCTGTCGCGATCAGCGTGTGTGCTCCGCTCACTGTAATAGCGGTGTTTTCCGTCCATTCCACTCCGTCGATCGACACGTTCCTCTGCTTTAGTCCACTTCCCGTGTCCTCCACGGATATAATAGGCGTCACTTGATCGGTATAGCTCTCTCCATCTAGTACACCGGATATCGCAATCACGGGCACTGTTTGGTCAGCATTCTCCAGTTGGATCGGCTTGAACAAAGAGGACTGCTTGCTTGAACCAATACCGCTGCCCCATTCCACATAACCCCTACGGCCATTACCGTCATTCTCGTTGACAACGATGGACATGCTAAGTAATCCATCAGTCGGAACGATAGGAGCTAAGTCACTCCAAGGTAATGCCAATTTGTATATCGTATCCTTTGCAGTCTCATCTCTTGTTACTTGTAGATCAGGATTCATTATGGAACCGGTCACAACCTCCTGCGGTGCCATCCACCTATAAAGCTCGGGACCTTGCGTGGTTAATGCCATTCCATATTCGTACCACTGTAGATTCTCGCCCGGCATACCCGCAGATATGGCGAACTGTATGCTGTCCCCTTCCCAGATCGCATCACCCTGCTTCTGCTGAGAGAACACATCGTCATGGACGCGAGCATACAAATATAGATGATCGTTATCATACGTGGACCAAAGCTTACCGCTGAAATCTTCTGTGCCGTTATATGCAGAAATTCTCGAATTAACATCTGCTACAAGATCGATGCCTACCAAATCCTGTAGGTCTTCTCCATGCTCCAGTGTTCGGAACGGAAGCGGAACCCTTGCCGAGGATGGAACAAGCTTGACGGTTCCATCGCTTCTCAGTATAGCTCCATCTTCCATGTAGAGCTTATATTGATAAGGTAGTAACGCTCCCTCCGGCAGTCCGGACAACGGTAAATCAATGATTTGCATGGTATTTCCAGGTATGGTCACATCATAGACTTCCGAACCGGTAGTAGCTCCAATGCTCCAGTCGACCTGCGTTAAGCGGCGTTCCGTTGGTCTTTCGTTCACGATCGTTACTTCCATAACGTCCGTACCGTTTTTCAACACATGCTTAGACAATACCTGTTCGGCCTGCTGTATCTTGACTGTATCGGATAAACCGGCGATCACAGCACCAGCCGCGTATACCTCAGCCGTCGCTATTCGGGTCCCGACCTGGTCTATCCCTGGAAATTCTACCGGATAATCGCCGGAAGCGCTCACGGAGATTTCTTGGGTTACACCTTGGAAGCTGACCTTAGCGATAAGCTCATCCTGCTGTCCAAAGTCGTTAACCCGAAGCGTAAGCTTTACCGGATCGCCGGTAAAAGCAGGTTTGCTTTGCAGGGAAAATGGGCTGGTTTGAACCACGCTGCCGATGTCGCCTTGAATGAATAGAGGCTCGCCAGTTAATGTAAGATATACTTTTCCTTGCAACGGCGTAAAAGTGCTCTTCCGCCCCATCATATCCGTCACGGTAAGGGGAGCTTGCGTATTCAAGGTTACATCCTTTTTATCCAGTGACCACAGGACATTAATCTTTTCGTTATTTTTATCGAATGTATAGTGATAAATGCCCTCCACTACATCTTGACTCACAGGATTAGCTCCCGTTAGCTGTCTCGTAAGCGTAGATAGTGCAACATAGGCAGGTTTTGGCGTATAGGATCCCAGCGCATCACCGGTATTGTGGATGACACCGAAATTATGCTCATTATAGAGCTTATCCGTTCCGGTATTCATCAAGTTGTACCAGAATACTTTCTCGACACCCGCCGCGATACTCAGCACATAGGTGCGGATCAAATAAGCCGCCTGTGTATTTTCATCAACACCTGTTGGATTTAAATGGGTTGGCCAGCCAATCTCCGTAAACCAAAGGGGGATGGTCTCACCGTTATTATAATCGTGCACAAGCTGATTGAGCATGTCGATCTCCTCCAGCAGCCCTTCCGGCGTTTGCGGAAAGCGATACGGATGGACGGAAAGCGTATCCATATAATCCAGCCCGCCAAGCTTGAAAACGTTTTCCAGCCAGTCTAAGGGAATGCCTGCCGTACTTCCTCCAACAACATTAAAATCCGGACGAACCGATTTGGAAGCTTCATAACCTTTCTTCAGCATATTAAAGTAGATGTCCGACCTTGAGGCCGCGGGACCATTGCCGCCGAAGTGAGGGAGGTTGAATTCATTCCATATTTCTCCCGAATCCAGCTGGCTGCCGAACTTTTCCAGCATGGCCTTCACATAGTTCGCGTATGCGGTATGAGCTTCCTCTGTATAAGGCGTTTGGCCTCCGTCGTAATATTTATTACTGAACGCGAAGGAGAGTAACGGATCGATGCTGAACTCCTTAAAAGATTGCATAGGAAGGGTGAACTTCGGATTGAACGAGTACTTGCCTATATTGATCTCTACTTCTGACCAAAAGAAGGAGTCACGTACATTTTTGGTTCCTGCATATTTGAGAAGCGGAATCATTTCTTTGTTCCAATTGATTCCCAAATGTGTCTGGATGCCGAACGGAGACTCCGTCACCGCCGAAAGATCAAACTCGGGAAGCGTGGCTAACGTCGTTTCCATCGTTTTGACCAAGGTACCCGCTAGATAAGCTTCTAACTTCAGCCTATAATATCCGTCTTCAGGAACCGGCACGTTAAGCCGCAGCTTACCTCCCGCTACAGGAGCACTTCCTGAAGATGCCGGTTCTCCCCATGCATTAAAGATACTCCACTGAATAGAATCACCAGTCGTCAGGATGTCAAAAGCCCCCGATTGGCTTCCTGCGAAGACGTTACCGACTTGAACTTGGGCAATAGCCAGCTCGGGGGCTTCGACCTTAACCCGAATGTCGTCAAACAAGAGGGTGCCAACGGTTTTCCCCGTTTTCATCGAAGCTTTAGTCAGCTTAAAGTTCATCTTCTTTAAAGGTCCGTACCAAAGCCCATCATTCTTCCCGCCCCACTTTGTATAGTTGATCCCTGATGTAAAGGAGCTAACCGTGACTTTCTGCCACTCTGTAGTCGGCGCCAGCACGATCGTCTGTTGATGATTCTGATTCGAATTATCGACCAGAATCAGATCGAATTTAGCCATATCTGCTGTTTTCACCCAGAAGCTGAGTTCCACAGCATCCACAGGCAGAATGCGTTTGAATAAGTACTTCTCTAAGGAAACATAGCTGTTCGTATACGTCGAATTGCTGCTGAAATTAAGCTGCAGCTTTCCAGAGGAGCTTCCAGACTGAGCGTACGCAGAATCCAGGCTGAATTCGCCGTTTCCAAGCGCCCCACCGCTTCCTATTAAGAAGTCCCATGCCTCGTCAGCGCTTTCGAAATCACCGATAGTCAATTCGGGGGTGCTTACATTGGCATAGGCCTTGAGATCTGACATGCCCGGTAAAGCAGGTATTACGAATAAAGAAAAAATGAGGGTAAAAACAATCAGTTTAGTAAGCGCTATCATTCTTCTGCTCACGTAAATACCACTCCTTTAATGTAGGATGGTTTATCAGCAAGTGGGACTCATTCTATTGAATCTGATTCATTCGAATGAATCCTCCAGCTGATATCACAATTGTTTATTTCAAAAACTCCTTATTTTTTTCATACCATTCCTGCGCTAGCTTCTCTACATTTTCTCCGCCCAGACGTTTCCACTCCTTACGGACCTGCTCCATACCCGCTTCAGGGGTTAATGACTTTCCGCCAGTTACTACCTTCACTTCAATTTGTGTCGCAATAGGAGCGAAAGTTGCAATCAGTTGGCTCACTTCCGGTAGATCCGGACTAAACGCGATATCCCTGCGGTATTCATTCTTTAGCGCTACTTCTAATGCTTGCGCTTTGACCTGAGCAATTTCTTGGGAAAGGGCATCCTGAGCAGCCATGAGCGGGATCCATTCCGCTTTCGTGTTCCATTGACTTAGAATTGCATATTCGTTAGCATAGGCTACCTCCTGCCGATATTTATCTGCATCCAGCCTTTGCGGAACCTCACCGTTCACCAGCTTGTAATGGACATTCTCTTCGCCGAACTTCATGCTGTACCAACCCTCTTCCAGCATCCAGTCAAGAAATTTGACGGCCGTTTCGATTTTATCCTCATCCATGTCACTATTGAAAGCGACCAAGACATTGGAAGGCAATTCTTGATACAAACCGTTTTTCCCATATTTGCTCGACACAGACTCCAGTGGGGCCAACTTGGCATCAGGAACATTCGTCTTTAGATCTCGGATTTCATTATCCATACTCCAGTTACCGAAATAAATCCCTGCCTTACCGGTCGTCCACAGCTGACGTGCACGCTGAAAGTTACTGTCGGTAATATACTCTTTGTCAATCAATCCTTGGTCGAATAATGATTTCTGATAGGCAAGTGAATCAATGAAGCGATCTAATGTTCTCGCGTACTTCATTTGACCATCTTCCAAGTACCATTGATTCTCATTGGTGAAGAAGAAAGCGCGCATGATTTGGACAGCGTTACCGTTAAAAACAATCGGTACTGTATCGGCTTCACCGTTACCATCCGGGTCCTCGTCTCTGAACTTCTTAGCTACCTCAATTAATTCTTCCACAGTCGTAGGTGCTTTCAGTTGCAGCTTATCAAGCCAATCCTGCCGAATCCACATGCCATTGTTGGCTATTGACTCTATGCTCCTTTTACTCGTAATCGCATACATTTCTCCGTTTATTGTCATTGCAGACTTCAAATCAGGGTTTTCCTCTAAATACTTCTTTAAGGTCGTGCTGTATTTTTCGATGTAAGTGTCAATGGGCTGAATGGCACCCTGATTAGCCAATTGAGCGATATAGTTTCTGTCATATTCCCAGATCAAATCCGGAGCACTTCCAGAAGCGATTAGCGTATTTAACTTTTGCTGAGCTTGACCCCGGTCGACTGGAATCCATTTAACCGTTGCCGGAGAATTTTCATTGATCCATTTTGTCCAACGGTTGCTTTCATAACTCCCTTCTTCTGTAGGCACACTTCCCCTGTCAAAAGCTGAAATACTTATTTCTTTCTTAGGACCTGATGCGGCAGCATCTGTAGTTGATGTAGCTGCAGGGCTTGTTACAGGCGAAGCCGATTCAGACAGGTTCCCTGACTTCCCATTAGAGCTGCAAGCTGCCATTACTAACATCAAAAGTGATAAACCTGCCATCAGAACCGATTTCCCAACCTGTTTCCATATTCTCAATTTTTTCATCCCCTTATCGTATAATTATATTTATATCAAGGACAAATAGTCCGATGATATTAGCCCTTTACGGATCCAATTAAGACCCCTTTAACAAAATGCTTCTGCAAGAAAGGATATACAATTAGAATAGGGGTAACTGCAATTACGATAGCCGCTGCTTTGATCCCTTCCGGTGTCAGCATCACCTGCTCAACACCTTCACTCCCACCGCCGTTATTCAATAGACTCTGATTCACCTGAAGGATCATTTGATAGAGCTTCAGTGTTAAAGTCTGCTGGACACTCTTCGTAATATATAACAGCACATTGAAATAGGAATTCCACCAACCCACTGCATAAAACAAAGAGAGCGCAGCAATTATCGGCTTGCATAGAGGTAATATAATCCGAGCCAAAATTGTCCAGTCCCCTGCGCCATCGATAGCCGCGGACTCCTCAATTTCCTCAGGTAAACCTTCCATAAACGTTTTCATGACAAACATATTGTAAGTGCTAATTAAAGCGGGCAGCCACAATGACCAATAGGAATCCATGAGTCCCAGTGATTTTACGAGTATGAAGTTCGGAATAACTCCCGAGATGAACAACATCGTTATAATAATGAAAATAAGCAAAGCACTACGTCCCATTAGTCTCCGTCTGGAAAGAGGATACGCGGCTAATATCGTCAATCCTATATTCAGCAGCGTACCTACAAGGGTGACCTCGACCGTATTCCACATTGCGACCAATAGCTGACCATCATCGAATAACCGTACATACCCTTCTACGTTGAATTCAACAGGCCATAATGAAACTTCACCCGCTGTTATCGCTCTGCTGCTGCTTAGGGATGCGGCAATGACATACCAAAATGGATATAAGGCAAGGAGTGAAAGGAAGCCGAGCAGAACATAATTGCCAGCCGAACCCAAAAGAGACCAGATAGATTTGTTGTTATTTTTAATTATCATCAGTTACCATAGCCCCTTTTCCCCAAACGCTCGGGTTAACTTATTCACACCTATTACTAGAATCAAGCCAACCGCTGACTGGAACAAACCCAAAGCGGTAGTATAGCTGTAATTCATATTTTGCAAACCAACTCTGTACACATAGGTGCTAATTACATCTGCTACATCCAATACAGACTGATTTTGTAGAATCAATGTTTGCTCCAGACCGACATCCATCATATGGCCCATACGTAGAATGAGAAGTATCGCAACAGTGCTGCGGATACCAGGGAGCGTAACATGCCAGATTTGACGGAGCTTATTCGCTCCATCGATCTTGGCTGCTTCATAAAGCTGAGGGTCAATCGAAGCCATAGCAGCTAAATAAAGAATTGTACCCCATCCTGCTTCTCGCCATATACCCGACAGCGTGTAGGCTGCAGGCCACCATCTCGAACTAGCCATAAAATAAATGGGTTCGATACCGAATACATGCTCGAGAACCGAGTTAACGACGCCAGTACTTGGTGAAAGGATAGCGATGAAGATACCGCCCAATACAACCCATGATATAAAATGCGGCAAATACAACAAGTTTTGTATCGTTCTCTTGTACCATTCTTTGCGCACCTCGTTCAGCATAAGAGCAAGTATAATCGGTACTGGAAATCCGAAAACAAGACTATATACGTTCAACACCAACGTATTTCGAAGAACTCGCCAGAAATCGATACTTAGGAATAAGCTTTGAAAATGCTTCAATCCAACCCATTTGCTTCCGATTATGCCGTCAGCTAATCGATAATCTTTGAAAGCTATAATCTCGCCAAACATCGGTGCGTATTTAAATAAAATGTAAAATACGATTACAGGCATCAGCATCAGGTACAAATGACGATCACGTTTCAAACGGTTTCGGTAAGTAGGCATCAGCGAGTTCTTTCTTGTACTTATCGAATTTCTATGATCCAGCGCCGTTTCGAACTCTGGTCGTCTATCCTTCATATCGTTCACCCTTTCGTTGATGAAAGCCCCAATCCATGAAAGCAATTTGATCGTAACGCAGGAAGAGGTAGGTGGATATAGACACGTTATGTACACCATGGCAATTCTTATCATTCACCAGTTCACCATTTTTGTTCGAGGTTCATTTTCTTATGGCGACACCCGAAATCCCTTGTAATTACGCGGGGTTTTACTCTCACGAAAAAAAAAAAGAGTGTACAGGAGCTTCCTCCACATTGAAGGAAACACCGGTACACGTCTCATGATTATTACAGTTCACTCCCATTCTCGTCCAATGACTTAGCCGCCCAATCCCGATATTCTAACGGAGTTTTCCCTGAATACTTTTTGAACGTTCGCAGAAAGCTGCGGACATTCATATAACCAACCGCTTCAGCGATCTCGTTCACTTTCATGCCTTTGTTACTCGATAGCAATTTCTGGGAGGCACTAATCCTTATTCCGATTAAATAATCAATAAAATTGCTTTCTGTGTATTCTTTAAACTGCTTGGAAATATAAGTCGGGCTTAGATTGAATTTTTGTGCAAGCTTATCCAATGAGAGATCGCTTTCATGAAAGTGATCTCCGATATACATTTGCATCCGATCAATGGTATTGTTACTGCCACGCTGAGTCCGCTTATCATTGATTTTAGCTGCAATTTCCTCTAAAAAGGAGATTACGATCTTTTCCACCACGTTCAAGTTCTCACTGCGGTTAATCAAATCGTATATGCTGTCTAGTCTACTCAAGGGCTCCTTCAAGTCGATCCCAATTGATTCGACCGACTGCACCGATTTCATGATGAGATCAAAGGATAGCTGACGGATAAGGTCAGGTGGCAGATTGCTGTCTATCGCCTCACAGAATATTTCCTTCACATAAGCCTTCATTTTAGCGATATCCGTCTGTTTCAACGCATCCGTAATCCGATCAGACATTCTGCTCAGCCGATAATAATCCTGACTGTCTAAAGGCTGTAGGTCTTCAATAGAAATGACCGAATGATTACCGAACACCATCTTATAATGAAGCGCCTTTTGAGATTCGTCATATGACCGGGGAATTTCCTTCATCTCACTGCAGCCGCGGCCAACACCCACAGTTACAATGAGGTCGAATTGCTTCTTCGTAACGTCGAGTATCTGCTCCATTATCGCAAGCGAGCGCAAGTGATTCTGCTCAGTATCCCCTTCCGCAAAACTGAGTATGACTGCTGCACGCCCCTCTCCCAAATCAATGGCAACTCCTGCATTCTCTAAATTAATAATTTCCTCTGCCACGTTACAGAACGCATAGGTATAAAGCGTCTCGTCCCTTGTCTTAAAATCCGCACCTAATTTACTGATTTCAGCCGTACAGACTAGGTACCTCTCTGGAAACAAATGGACACCGACAAATTCAAGATGATGGCGCACAGCCTGATAATCCGTTCGATATCCAACTAGCATATCCATCATGATTCTCCACTTCAGTACCGGCTTCGAATCACGAACATGCTGCTCAAGATCCGATCGATCCAGCACCAGCTTGTCGAACACTTTTTCCAGATAGGTTAAACCAGCAGTAGAACTTTCCTGTATCTGGTCATCCTTATATGTCCCAGACATTTTGCCGACCAATCGATCAAGCGGTTTAAATGTCCACCGATTCACATAAAACAGTACGATCAATGCAAGTAAAACCATCCACATAGCAAAGGCTATCAGCAGATTCCGGGTAACCTTAATCGGTTCATAGATTTGTGATTCTGGAAGGATACTAATTAGCTTCCAGCCCGTATAATTGGAATCGCGATAAAATATCGATTGTTTGACTCCATTAAGCTTACCTGTGAAGGACCCGCTGCCTGTCTTGGAGAGAGCGCTTTTAATATAAGTAAGCTCCTTGAGATTACGATAGATCTGAGACTTGTCGTCGTGAGTCACCACGTTTCCATTGCTATCAATTATAAACATATGGCCTTCTTTACTATCCTCGTAGACGGCTTTAATCATATCGTATAACACTTTTTCATTAATATTTACGGCTATCATACCTTTGCGGTACCCCGGTTTGCTGAGAGCTGGATAGGATCGCACCAATGTAACTACATCTTGGTTCCCGTTTCCGTCCCATACCTGATGGGTAGTTAGCCATTTGAAATACTCCGGCATGTCCTTATAGTCGTCCAACCAATTATCAACTAGTGGAGTATCCTTCAAATAGGCTTTGTCCGTCAAAATATTACCGCTTACAGCTGAATAAACAAAAATGGAGGATAGATGGGGATTAGAATTAATAAAGCTTTTCAACTTCGTATTTAATGCGTAGAAATTACTATATCTCTGTGAATCATCCAAATAGCTGTCTAACATAAAATATAAAAATTCGAGCTCATCCATAAGCGTTAGCAGATCCTTTTCCGTCTGACGAAAAGTCACCTCGATCTTCTGATCGACCTGCTTCAACAAAGCATGATTCGCATCCTCTAAATCACTCTCCAGCTTACCAATAGTTCCTGTATAAGATAACCAAAAGGTCAAAGTGATAATAACCAAAAAAACGATCCCATATATCATCATTACTTTAGCCGAGATGCTGGATTTCATGACTATATACCTCCACTTGTGATCACTTTTTAGTTGGGTTGTCTTGACAGGTTGATGCTCTGACGAAGAAACTTCCTTGAAGGTGGCCCATCAGAAAAACTCCAACCACTTGTCCCATCAATAAGCTTCGAAGTTCCTCTTCCCGATCCTCCATTCCATCCGTACAAGGAATATACTATTTATATATATTATTTATTCCTGTTCATATATACTGCTATCAGTTTCTGAGTTGGTGCTTTGTGACATTTTCTTCAACGGTACCATAGATTCGTCTGGCATATGTATTTGTTTACACGAGTAAATTTACACGTGTAAATAAATGTAAGGTTACTATAGTCGACTCCTACTCATCCTATCAAGTATGCTCAATGCTGAAGTGAAACAAAAACAGCCTGACTCGCAAAAAGCGAGTCAGGCTGTTTAATGTCATACACTATTTGTTCAACTATTAAGCTATTTGTTCAGCATATTGGCAATAGCTTGAATAGCTTCAGCGCGGGTCAGCTGTCCTTCTGGTACGAATCGACCATTCCCACGACCGTTGATTAGGCCTAGCTCGAATGCTGTATTAATGGATGCGCTAGCCCACGAACTAATGCTAGCATGGTCAGTAAATTGGGCTGCTTCTGATAAATCATATTTAACTGCTTGTTGACGTTCATATGCCCGAAGCAGCATAACCGCCATTTCTTCTCTTGTAATCGTGCGTTCTGGTTCGAACAGCGTAGCACTCATTCCATTAACAATTCCTGCTTCTGAGGCAGCTGTTACTGCTGAAGCATACCAGCTTCCGGCAACTACATCTGTAAAGTAATTTGTGTCCTTAAGCTCTAATCCCAATGCGCGGACAATAAGAGCGGTGAACTCTGCCCTGGTAACAGTTCGGTCAGGTGCAAAGCTTGTATCGCTCACTCCTTTTGCAATAAGCTTTGCAGCCATCTTCTTAATTGCATTAGCTGCCCAGTGACCCGCGGGAATGTCATCGAACAATTTCTCAAATTCTAATACAACGTACTTGCCAGAAGACTGAGCATCTGCTCTGATTTGGCCGTTTTCTATTTTTCCACCCACATAAGTAAGCGTGCCATCATCGGCGATCATATACACACCGACTAGATCATTTTTCAAAGCTTCTTTTACTTTTAACATGAGGGTCATTGAGTCGTCGAAAACATCAGGCATCGCTTCTTTTCCATTCTTACCTATAATCGATAATTTGAAGTCATACACTTCACTCGCAGATTTAAGACTAGCATGGTTGCTCTTTCCTGCTTTGTCGAGCAATGCTTGCTGTGTCAATATTGCTTCTGCATCAAAGGAAAATTTAATCTGTACATCCTGCAATCCTTCTGAAGACGCTAATTGTTGCAGTTGGTTTAATATTTCCGGTGTAAGACCGACTGTAAATTTATCCCTCGTCAAAATAATGGAATGCTTACCTACGATCTTCGCCGCATTTATAGGAAGTATTACGGATGTCTTCCCTTCCTCAATTTTGATAGAAATGACTCCCTGCTCATTAGCTTGCAGGCTATCCCCACTTATAACTTGTGTTTTCGGATCAACTGGATCTACGGGAACTTCTGGATATGTCGGTTCAATCGGAGACTCTAGCCAGTTAAGCTTATACTCCAGCTTTGACTTTCCGTCTGTTCCCGTTACATGGATGATTGTTACATTTTCTGTATTACGCCTGTCTTCTATCGTTACCGTTGCTCCCGTTTGTGTAGCAACAGCTTCTACAACCGCTGTGGACGATAACTTTTGACTATATTTCAATACGCCTGGCGAGAAGCCATCAATCAACTCTCCATTTAAAGTTAAAGCTGATAAAGTAGCATCGGTTTGCGGTATCGCGATTCGTGATAATTTCGCACCTGCATCCGGTGCATAGTAGATGCTTCCATCAATACCGATAGTCATACTATTGAGAAAATCGTTAACAATAATCTTGTACTTCAGTGTATCTGGGTCAATAGCAATGATTTTACGAGATAATGTCGTATATAACAAACCGTCTGGTGCCCATCTTAAGTGAAAAGGCATCCACTTGCTAGTATTGTACGTACTTGGTCGAATCATCTTACTTTTCACAATTTCTTTGGTATCGACATTCATTGCAAAAATAGTACCGTCTACCGCACCCCAGAGTAATCCATCTGGTCCAAAGGAAAGCTCACTGATCATACGAGGAGCTTCATCGATACCTGGAATATCGATTGTAAACTCTTCGATCTTTTGTCCTTTTGCTACATCCCAAATAAACATTTTGGCTTCAGGTTCAGAAGGTTCAATGCCTAAGCCACCCCATACAGTAGTGCTGCCATATAGCAATCCATCTTTGTAAGCTAATCCAATTATACTTTGATTTTTCACAACTTGATCATACTGTGACCATTTATCTGCAGCTTCATCGTAGATAGCTAAAGCTCCGCCTAGGAAACCGTAATCAGGTACCGTACCGACGAATAGTTTGTTATTGCCAGAAGTAATCGCAAATGGGCGATCCTGATGAGTAATTTGATATTCTAACTCAGGATTTTGTTTCAGTACGATTGGTTGAGTTGGATCGTAGCTATACATAATTGCAGAAACATAGGTACCATAGTAAACCTTTTCATTCATAAATCCAATGCCTTCCGGCTGAGCAAAAGAAGAAACATTCACATCAATATTGTTCGTGAATGGATTATACACACTCATTCCACGTTGATAGCCACCCATGTACAATCTGCCATCAAAGCCTACTTCAATCCCTTGAATTCGAACTGGCTGCGGGTCGATTTCCAGCTCAACGAATGAAACCCAATGATCGATAGGATCATAGAGAATGTATTCGCCATATTGAGTCACCATAGCCAATACAGTTTTTCCAGCTTTCTCTCCACTATTCATCTTGATCCATGCCATGTCTTTGACACGTGTTGTATCAGGAAGCGGTGAAGGAAGTGGAATCTCAGTCGATTTCTTTGTGCTGATATTATACTTATATAGTTTCGTTACATCTTTGTAATAAATAAGATTTGGATCATCAGGATACGGCTCCGAAATCATGTTGCTATATTGGAAACTACTATCGATCGTATTTGTATCCATATCTATAACAACCATATTAATGGTACTTACAGAAACAAAGAGCTTGTTCTTGATCTTGAATACATCTGCAATCGTGTTTGTCTCGCCCGTATGCCCAGGAATATTAATTTCTGTTTTAACACCGGTTTCACGATGCACCTTGAACAATTGAACAGTTGTTCCAAGTCCTGCGTAAATGTATTCATCATCTACAGCAATTCCACGAACATATTGCTGTCCAGATTGGACCGTACCATAATTACGGAATTGTTTTGTTGCAATATCGTACTCGAACAATTTACCGTGTGATTCCGTATTGTACGTGCCTCCGTAAATTTTACCGTCGATTTCTTCAATATCCCATACCCAGTTGTCGGCAGAATTATAACCCAGTGCTTCTACTTTCTTTTCTACTGGCAGATAACGATACAGCATTCCATTCATAGTGCTGGCGAAATACACGTTTTTGTCAGATCCTACGGTCATCGCCCATGTTGCTTCTGTGCTTGGGATGACTTCTGAAAACTTCAATTTTCCTGTTTCACCATCGACAACATAGAATGTTCCAGGCAAGCCATTAGTTACGAAGTATACTTCATTTTCTCCATTGGCATTCGTTTGAATAGCTCCAGATTGTCCAAGGCTTACATTTACCATTGGCCCAAGGTCAACAGGTGCTCCATATTGGCGGTCTAAAGGTTCTTCCAGCGGCATGACTTCAATGGAGATATCATCAAAATAGGCCTCAGTTATACTGGGATCACCTGAATAAAAAGCAATTCTAGCATAGGCTGCTCCCGCTGGGACAATGCCAAACAAACGCATTTCAGTCCATTTTTTATTGCCCAATGTAACTGCACCAAACAAGTCTTGAATAGCTAGAACCTGTTCATTTTGGGCATTATAGTAATAGATTTGTCCAACAATATTATGAGATTGTTCAATAACGTAGACATTAGCTTTAACGATTAGCGATTCACCGGGAGTAACCGCAACTTTATTGCTTACTACTCTCAATCCCGTAGTAACTGAAGAATCCTTGAAATACAGACTCTTCGGTGCACTGCGATAGATGTCAGCGCTTAAGTTGAATTCTCCTGTTGTTCCTGTGCCTAATTCCCAACCGGGAATGTTACCATTTTCTAAATCTAAGTCAAAGCTAGGATTGGTTAGTGCTGTTGGTATTTCTTCAGGTGTTTCAGGTGTTTCTGGGATGAATGTTACATCATCGAAATAAGCATCCGTCAAGCTAGTTTTACCCGAATAAAAACCAATTCTCGCATATGATGCTGTAGCTGGAGCAATTGAGACATTTACTATCTCATTCCAAGCGTTCAATGTTAAAGCGGCTTTAGCATTAAATACTTGTTGTCTCGGTGGGATTTCAACATCATTTTCATTGAAGTATTGAACTTCATGCACGATACTTGCTGTTTGCTGTATGACATACACTGATGCATTTACCGTGTATTTCTCCCCTGGTTTGACTTTAATCTTATCACTTAATACTCGTAAACCTGGAGATGTAGCATTACTATCCATATCATGAAGACGAAGGCTCTTCGAACCACTTTTAGCTTGAGCAGTACTAAGTTCTATCAGTCCTACCGTTGTTGCGTCTTTACTCCACCCTGGAATTTTGCCATCCACCATGTCCAACTCAAACCCTTGGTTCACGAGCCCGGCATTTACATCATCCGCCGCTGCGGCTGGATTCGCATATATGGGAATCATTCCGAACACTAGCGCTAGACTAAGTAGAATTGAAAGCAAACGTTTAGATGAATTTCTCTTCATATTAATCACCTCAAATTAAATTTTGTAAGTATTTTTCGGAGCGAACACAGTATAGAAACCGCTTACAACAATTTATTACTTTGATAATCTGACTGAACGATAGTAGCGGATGAATCGCTCTCACCTCCTTTATGAAACGCCATCCGCATTCCTACATCTCTAATCATTTTTCAAGCCAACGTTGATATAGATTCTCTGAGTAATCGACAATATGCTGTCCATATCGATAAGGTTCACAATCCGGATTAAGCTCAGCTTGCTGCAAGACGATCTCAATACTGCTTTTTATATCCGACAAAGTTGCAAGCATCCTCTCCTTTTGCTCTTTATTTGCGATAGCCTTTTCTGGATCAACAGCTCTTGCTGGAAATAAAGGAATATTCCATGATGTCATTTCTGGCAGCTTAGCTTCGATCACTTCAAATAATGCTTTGACTGACGCTCTCTCATTCTCAGGATAGAAGGAGTAATAATCGCTAAGGATTTTTTCGAGATTGTCACTCCAAAGTGCACTGCAAAAAATATAACTATTAAATCCATGTACCCACTTCCAAGGGTAGGGATCTGGACCCCGATAGGGAACGACAAGATTCACCATACCGTCCAGGTTCAGATTCTCGTAATAGGCTACGTCTTTCATGATGCGATGCGGCAGAAAAGGAAATAGGTTAGAAAGCATGTAATGATCGCTATAATATTCAAAGATAGTCAGCTTACGATCTGTTCGATCAAGCTCCTGTACCCAATCCTCTAACGCCTCTCTTGCTCTGCGATCGCCAACATGTGGACTGTCCTCATAACCATATCTATAATTCCGTCCCCAGAAAGCGAATATCGTATCTATATGTAATGAAGGCTTTGCATCACTCCGTTCGAGCATATTCCAGGCTAGGCCTGCATTATAGGCGATATGCTCCACCTCCACCTTAAGCCCAGTTTTACGAATGCATTCTTTCAATTGCTCTGTAAACTGCATGTAATGCTTAAGAAATCCTTCCGTTTGTCGATCTGCCACATCCTCCGGCCACATTGATATTCGAGTTAGATTTGGTACTTTACCGCAGTATTCTGCAATATCCTGCAGCATTTCTGTTTGCCAATCGCCATCATGGAAGTTCAATTGATCTTTTGCCGTATAAGGGTGATCCGCTGCTGGGTTAGGGGCTTTGTCTTCTTCTTTTTCCAGAAAAAACTTCATACTGTGGCCGCCGAGCGTGACCATAATCCCTCGTTTAATAATTTCGGGTGCGATTTCGTCACCGACTTGATCCCATAAAGAAAAGGTAAAGAACATTTCATTGATTTTATTATGAGCAAGCCAGTCTATCATTTTTAATAAATACTGCGGTTCATTGATCGTTTCAAATACAAAGCCCCTCCTCTCCATTCTCGGAGCGTACCACCGAACTTGATCTCTAACCGCAGGTTTTGGGGTTTCCTCAGACCATGAATTCTGGAAAGCTTCACCTGCACACTCAGAAGATAATTCTGGATATACCTTTTGCATCCCCCATGTCTCTTGAGCATATTGATAAACAGCGTATAAGGCCGCTCGCTCAGATTTACCAGATAGAAAAAGCAGTTGATCCGTCTCAATAATGACGAATTCGTCCGAATAGCCAGTGTCTTTCCATTCACCGCCATTAATCTTTTCAAGTAAATCCGGCTGCCATACCTTTAGCTCTTCCCATGTTCCGATCCAAACTTCTTTAAGGTGTTTATTGGTCATCCTCGTGCCAGAAGCATGCAGCAGTCGGCTCCATTCTTTAGCTGCGAAAGACAGCACAGGATGAGTCCTTGAAGTCATAAGCTTATTCATGATTACAAGCTCCCCCCTTTAGCCCAAGCTCAGCCTTTCCTTCTAACAGCCTCATCTGCAATTCACGTATAGGAACATCTGCTGTATCACAGTTATGCAACACGGCCAAAGCCGCCGCGGTCCCTGCCGCTTGACCTATCGCCATGCAGCTAGGGGTCAAACGTGTTGTAGCTTGAGCCTCATGTGTCGTTGAAATGCATCTGCCTGCTAACAATAAGTTGGGACTGTTCAGCGGAACAATGCTGCGATAAGGAATATCATAAGCACCGCCCTCTCGAATGAAATTAGCGGTGACGCCTTTCCCTTCCGGATTATGAATATCAATCGGATAGCCACTTCGCGCAATAACGTCATCGAATCTTTTTCCATCCAGCACATCGGTACCGTTCAGCACATATTTCCCAATGATCCGTCTAGTCTCTCTCACACCAATTTGTGCGCCTACCGCTGTAACACTTGCTTTCTCAAATCCTGGAATCGTTTTTTGGAAAAAAGCTTCCAATAGCAGCACTTGCTTGCGCCCTTCAATCTCGGCCTTGGTCAAATCCTCGCTATTTGTTGGATCAAGTCCAGACACTCGAGATACATTAATGAGCACCTCATCCTCACTTGGTCCACTAAAAAATAAAATACCGTCGCGCTGAATAGGAAGATCAGCTTCCTCCCACTTTTTATAAAAACCCATTACTCCCGTAAGGGGCAATACATCCAAATCAGCGATCAATGAATTTTTGTAAAATTCAGAAGGATTCTGCTGCATATATCGCTTAACCTTGCTCAGATCGACGCCCTTCATGCGAAACTTCATTGTCATTGGCTGTACTTTTTGCTCGGCATTTCCTTGCTCCCAAGGAGCCCCCGCCATGTAGGCAATATCGCCATCTCCTGATGCATCGACAAATACTTTCGCTTTAAGTGTCGAAATTCCACTTTTGTTATACAAAGTAATACTGTTTATTCGCTCTCCCTCAGTCGTAACATCGATAGCCGATGTATGCAGAAGGATCTCTACTCCCGCTTCCAGCAACATATCGCAGGCCAAAACTTTGTACACCTCGGGATGATAAGGGGTCAATGTATGAGTAAATCCAACGGTATCTCTCAAATGTCCGGGAGACGCACCAAGCGACATTAATCGATCAATAATTTCCTGGGCAATGCCTTTAATAACTTGCTCACCAGATGCAGAATGGAAGGTCATCCATGGATAAACCATCGCTGCGGTAGACATACCGCCAAGAAATCCGTATCGCTCTACAATGATCGTCTTGGCACCGATTCTTGCGGCACTAATGGCTGCAGTAATTCCGGCCGGTCCTCCGCCGAGAACAGCTACATCATATTCCTTATGCAATTTGTACATTTGTAGGCTTCATCCCTTTCATTTTATGGAGCGCTCCCATTTTAGGTGAAAAAGAACAGACAAGATGTTTTATTGCCTGCCCGCGTTACAAGTGTTCCGTATGATTACGTTGTTCCGCGTATAATTAATTCACTGTCAATAATAATGTCCTTGGACTCATCCTCACCGATATCACCGCGAAAAATAGCCAGCAATAGTCCGATCGCTTCCTGCCCCAGTTTTTTCTTATTTTGTCGCACCGATGTTAGTGGAGGGGAAAAATAGCGTGCTGCTTGGATATCATCATAACCGATAACCGAAATATCCTCTGGAATTCGATAGTCTCTCTCCAAGAGCGATTCCATAGCGCCAAAAGCCATCAAATCATTTGCCGCAAATACGGCATCAAATGGAATATTCTTCTCCAACAGCAGCTTCGTCTGAAGTCGCGCTTCTTCCTGATCCGCTTCGCCGATAATGACGAGTGCTGGATTAATCTCGATTCCTGCTTCAAGCAGTGCCTGACAGTACCCGGCATATCTCTCATTTTCATGATAGGTATCTAAGAAACCTTGGATGTAAACAATCTGGCGTCTTCCCTGCTTCAGAAGATAATTAGTTGCTTGATAAACCCCGCTGCGATAATCCGAGGTTACACATGCCAGCGGCAACGGGTCAAACACTCTTTTCCCTATTAGCACATAAGGAATGTTCTGCTGTCGGTAATAGAGCAAATATTCCTCACGAATATGCTCCCCCATAATAATAAGTCCATCTACCTTCCGCCTTGTGCCGATTCTCTTCCAATATTCCTGATCCGAGTGGCTGCGATTAGCGAATAATAGGAGATCATATGCGTTAGCCGCAGAATCTTCTTGAATGCCTTGAATCACCTCATAAAAGATATGATGTGTTAAAAAATCAGCTTTCGGACCAAACACAATCACTCCAATATTACCGGTCTTGCCTCCTGCTAAACTTCTTGCCTGCGGGTGTGGAACATAACCGGTCTGTTCAATAATCTCAAGTACTTTCTCCCGAACCTTTGGTTTCACTCCTGGTTGGTCATTGATTACCCGGGATACTGTTCCCCTTGATACACCTGCTAAACCTGCAATGGATTCTAATGTATGCTTCATCTTTTATCTCCTAATGTGGGAGCGCTCCAATTTATAGTATATTTGCATTATCACGCAACATCCATTTGATGTCAACAGTAATGTCGACTACCTGGATAGCTATTTTTTTATATTAATCTTATTCTGTTCATAAAAAAAGACTTAATAGAGCTATGTGCCCTTAAGTCTTCGGGAATTCCATTTAAAAGAACAGCCGCTTCTCCAACGCTTCGCCCCACGCTATATGAAATTCCGGTGCTGGGTGATTAATTCCGTTGGAAAGACGGGAATGAATGTCGATAAGATCCCGTTCCATTTGTTCCCACAGTGCATAGCTGTCGAAAAGAGGAACCTCCAACTCCTCAGCAAGCTTATGGATGGCCTCTACATATAGCTCTAGAATGCCGTCTTCAGCGAGCTTAATGAATGAAGGAATGAGTGGTTTGTGAACCTCAGTGATTCGTGAGTTAGCCCGCTTCATCATCATACAAGGAGTCATAATCAGAATTTCGGCCTCTGTCTCTTCACGGATCCGCGCGACAATTTCACTAATCGACTGGACGAATGCAGTAAGCCCCTCTTGTTGGCCGTGGGCATCATTATGACCGAAGCAGATCGTCACAAGATCAGGCTTGTACATCAGTACATCCCTTTCCCAGCGCGGACGGGAATCTACGATCGTATCTCCACTGACGCCTGAATTAATCACATTGACCACCGTCGAGGGATAACGCCGCTCCATACCGCGTTTAATAACCTGGTGATACACATTCTCGTACTCAACCACTCCGTCCTCCATACAACCTTGAGTAACGCTATCGCCGAAAGCGACATAAGTAATGGCACGGGCTCGAACATTATCCGCTTTTTCACGTAGGCGTTGCTTCAATCGATCAAAAGTATACATTCAATCACTTCCTCCAGTCCAATACGACACCAAGTTTTAAAGCGTTACGATCCAAGATCAAACTCCAAGCATCAGCTGCATCCCGAGCAGGAAAAGTGTGCGTAATCAGCGGGCTTGTCTGCAGCCAGCCTTCCGACACTCCACTCAATGTGGCATCCATACGCTGCTGATTCCAGCCGGAAGGGCTATGCAGCGTTACTTCCTTATGTCGGAGCATCTGAATGTCAATATGGCCTTCCTCACCCAGAAATCCAGCAGAAACTATATGACTGTCTTGCTTCGCTAAGCCTATGAGCTCCTTAACGCTCTCAAGAGAACCTACAGTATCGACAATTATAGCAATTTCCCCATCTGCTGCATGCAGGGCATCCTTCAGTGAGCTTGTTCTCGTGTTCACCCCTTCGATCCCATCCGCTAATAAGGACAGCCGATCTTCATGCCTGCCTAGAACAATAGTTGTTGCCCCTCGATGATGCAGCGTTTGCGCGGCCCATTGTCCGACGAGACCGTCACCGATGACAACCGCATAATCTCCTCGTTCAACTGGAGGGCGGATGCCGCAGTTATACCCGACCTGAGTGAGGACGAGCCCGGAATACGCGATTGGATCCGCCCCTGCCGGCAATTTCCACACCTGACTTACATGAGTGAGAGCGGGGTTGACATGCCCTCCGCTTGGAAAGACCATTCCCTCAACCTTACTCATCGTTGCAAACACACGATCTCCAATTGCCAATCCCTGGACATTCTCTCCTGCCCAAATAATCGTCCCCACCTTCTGATAACCGCATACTTGTGGGAACGGCAACGAATCTCCTTCGCGATACGGAACTTCTCCACTGATTCTTTCGCAACGTAGAAAGGAAGATTCGGTACCGATACTAATCCAGGAATATTCTACGTCAATAAGTACGTCATCCGGCTCAGGTGCCGGAAGATTCACTGTCTCATACGTAACCTTTAGCTTCTCGGTGAAGACAACTGCACGGCCCTTCATTGGGATTCACCAGAAACTGCCGTTTCTCCAAAGTCCTCGCCTGGATAGAAATAAACTTTAATCGCCTCTTGATTTTTCAACCATTCCACCGCTTGGTTATAAGCTGTAAAAGAACCGTGATGTGTTTGCAAGCATTCGATATTCATACATTTGTTCGCAACCAGATCGATGAGCAGCTCGCGGTCTCTTTTGCTAGGGGTGCGGTATTTGTAGGATTCCAGCTTTAACCCTTTGAGCCACAATTGATCAGAATATTGCAGATCCCCTCTAAGAACACCAAATATGACAACATGATCATTGGTGTGTTTCATCACATTTTGTACGGAGGATGCAGCTCCTACGCAATCATAACCAAGATCAAAGGTTTCCTCCTGCAGTTCATCGACCAGCATCACTTCTCCAAGATCTAGTGAGTTAGCAAATTTTACACGCTCGGGACTTACGTCGATGCCTACTACGCGCGAAGCACCCCAAATTCTCGCCATTTGCAAAGCTAGTATACCCGCAGGACCAAGGCCGGCAATAACCATTGTTTTACCTTGCAAATCACCGAATTGGAGCATACCGATCATTACACATTTAAGCAGCTCGAAGGAAGCAGCCTTCTTCCAGGAAATCGTGTCAGGCAGCTTGATCAGATCCTCCTCTCGATAGCATAAGTACTGGGAGTAAGCGCCTGCCCCTTCGATATGCTCCAACGCCGCTACCCGGTCTCCAACCTTAAGATGTTTAACTCCCCGTCCAACTTCCTTAATCGTGCCAGCCATTTCATGACCAGGAAATCCAATCGGCAGCGGGTAATCCGGTGCAATCAAATAGTTGAACATATCTTTCCCTTCCCACATATTGATGTCCCAGCGCGGACATGTGGAAACGATTGCAATTTCGACAAGCACTTGATGATCTCCAGGTATCGGTATCTCCAGCTCTTGAATCTCAACTTCATGCTTATTCATAATCTGCAGTACTTTCATGATTTGGCACAGCCTTTCCTCTCTGTAGTAAACGAATTTCTATTTCAATTATAAGAATCAAGCTCTATAATGTATTTACAAAATATTACTCTGATTGATTGACACACTATTAAAATCTTATTGATGCAATCGTTATTTAATCTAATTAGTTGTAAAAAATTACACTGTGCTGAAAGGGGCTTTCACATGAGGTTGCGGAACTATGGAAACATATCTCACAAGTCCCAATCACAATTTAAGACCGGCGGTATTCATCCTGCTGCTGAGCTGCTTTATCTATCTTCTGGAAGTTACCAGATGCGCTGGCTTGGTGATGAATACGATATTCAGCATAACTCTTTATTTCTTATTACACCCAATACCCCTCATGATTTAACGATATTATCCCAACAGGCTCATTTTTGGTATATCGAGCTGCTAGAGACGGATGTTGAATCGCACTTCCCGATCTTGCAAGATATTTTGCTTTGGAACCGGTTGCAGTGCAGTAGTGATATTCAACTAATTCCCAATGAGATGCAATATTGTATCGATGGTATTTCTCCAAACCTCAACTTATCTTTCTTGTCTGAGCCGTATGGGGAGGAGTTGTTGATGCTCGACGTCGAGAAAATTCTGTTATTCATACAGAGACAATTAAGCTCCTACAAGAAGGAAACAGACTCATCACGCTACTACAATTTAAGCAAGGATGTCATCAAGACCCTCACGCTTCATATGGAAACAAGCTATAAGCATCCAATCTCCCTGCAAACACTGACCGAAATCTCTAATTATCAATCCACCTACCTTATTAAGAAATTTAAACAGGAGACAGGTTTTACACCCATACAATACCTTTTACAGTTGCGAATGAAGGCTGCCAAAAACTATTTAGCTACATCTGAAATGACTATTAAAGAAGTGGCCGAAGAATGTGGATTTGGCAGCATCCATCATTTCAGCAGCGAATTTAAACGTAAATTTGGCGTATACCCTTCAGAGTGGAAAAGTGGGGGTAGTGCCCGGTCACAATAGTACCTCGGTATCTTACTTCTAACATTCATAAACGACAAAAAAAGACAGTTCGATTAATCAATCGAACTGTCTTTTTCAATTATCTCTCAATCGTTATCCAAGTATCATCATTCGCAAGCGCCTTATACCCAGCATCTAGAATACCCATAATCTCTAAAGTCTCTTCTTTATGCACAAGCGGAATACCCGTTTCAAAAAATTCCAACATCGCATGAATGAATCTCGGAAAGAAATCAGTACATTGGCTAATAATTACACCTTCACCGTTATTCAACTGCAATGAAACCTGAAAAGGTGCATCTTGTATCTGCTGCATCGAAGCACGACGTCCATCCGCGTAATCCAGAACCAATAAACGTCCATTGAGCGAAGATAAGCTTTTTATTTTCTGTGCGCCAGTGCCCAATAGCGCAACAATCATTTCTAATTGATGAATCGCATAGTTTTGAAATTGTCCTGGTCCTGTAACAGCTATATACTCCAACGAATTGTGGAACTCACTGCTGCCCACATATTCAGACAGCTCTTTCGTAAAACGAAGCGCTGAGCTAGTGAATAAAGGCGTGTCGTTCTCCTCTGCCAGTTGAAACATTCTTTGTCCTGATTGAAGATCTGGAGAGAACGTTTTGTCAATATAGACAGGCTTCCCGGACTTGAGTGCCATTTCGGATAATCTCTCATGGTGCTCGGGATGATCAGGAGAAAGAACAATAATATAGTCCGATTTTTCAACCAGCTCTTCCATCGAATGAAGCATTTCTACCTCATGCTTATTACACCAGCTTGCAGTGTCCAAACCGCCTTCCTTATCCTGCTCTGCCCAGGCATAAGCAACAACGAAATCGCGTCCAGTGAGTGCCGAGTTTTCACTGATCCATTTCGGATAATTATTTGCATGCCACTCATCTAAGTAGTAATCGATAAATCCAATTTTTTTCATAGCACTATTTCTTTTCCAAGCTCAGATGACTCATACAAAGCTTCCATTACTTCAGAAGTCTGTAGGACATGATCGATACTTGATCTGTTCTTCGTATTGCTCATAGCGGACTTCAAGAAATCATCGATTTCATCATAGAACATATCGTTTTTGGCACAGGAGGCCTGTGTCTCTAGCAGCATCCCATTCTTCGCAGAGTAAATCTTAAAATCTCCGCCATATTGCAATTTCACACCTGCTTTATCCCCCAAAAACTCTACAAACATCGCAGATTCTCCAATGTTTTGAGCCCATGCTCCATTTAAACTAATAGAGGGACCTGATGTACGGATATGGCCTGTTACAAAATCATCCACATCAAAAGTACCGTTATAATCAGGAGGACCTGCCCACATGCTCAAATACGTGTAATTTTCCATCTCTTTACCTAACTCGCCATGAACGGTGCCCGATACCGTTAATACTTTCGGCTGATTTAAACTATACAAAATCAAATCGATGAAATGAACGCCCCAATCAATGAGTACACCGCCACCGGAACCCGCTTTTGTAGTAAACGGACCTCCAAGTCCCGGAATGGAACGATGCGAACGAAAGGAACAATAGATATGGTAGACTTTACCCAATTCTCCTGCTTCAATCATCTCTTTAATTTTGTTAACAGCGGTATTAAAACGATTAACTACACCTATGCTCAGAATTCTGTCATTCTTATCAGCAGCTTCCTTCATTTTATGAACCCACTCCATACTAATAGCCGCGGGTTTCTCGCAGAGTACATGCTTGCCTGCGTTTAGGCATGCAATCGCGATCTCAGCATGTGAAGTATTGGGAGTGCAGATCGAGACCGCTTCCACTTCCTCATCTTCCAATATGGCTCTAAAGTCTGCTTCCGTGTGTGGCACATTATACTCTTCAGCTAACTTAACAGCACGTTCTTGTCTAATATCTACTAAGTACTTTATTTCTGAAAGATCATTTTTGGCATATGCCTTAATATGTTGAGATGATGCTATCGCACCGCAACCAATTACAGCTACTTTCATTTTCCGCATAATATAACCCCTCCCATAAGTGCTAACGAGTTTATCTTATCAGAATGTATGAAGCCTTTATTTAACCCTTTTCGTTATTCCATTGTTCATTATTTACGATTTGCGTATAAGCTCTGATATTCTGTTGGAGAAATGCCGAAGTTTTTACTAAAGGCTTTACTAAAGGTATGTATAGTCTGGTAGTGAAGCTTCTCCGCTATTTGAGTGATGTTCATATCTGTTGTTTTAAGCCAATCAACAGCCTTCTCGAACCGTTTACGATTATAATACTCTTTAATTGTAAGTCCTAATTCTTTTGAAAAGATATGAGAAATATAGGAGTAGCTATAATGTAATTCTGTAGCAATTTGTGTGAGCTCCGTCATTTTAAGCAGATTATAATCTATGTAATGGATAATTTCGTATACCATTTTTTTGTTTTCGTCTGTCTTTTTTTGAGGTGAGTAATCGGGTTTCCAGCTTTCAAAAAAATTACGGTAGGCTAATACAATAATCTGATTTAGATAGTTTTTGATCATTAGGGTTGAGTAGCTATTTAGATTGATAAGCTCATTGAATACACTTACAAAATGCTCGTGAATACCAATATGATCTGCTGTAACTGGATTTTGAATATGATCAAACATTTTCTTGATATGAATAAGAGAATTTTGTACGTCTGCACCTTCAGCGAAGTTAAATCCTACATAGAAAAAACGGAAAGGCTCAATCGGATCAGCCTTGCCATCATGCTGCTCACCCGGCAAATTCAGAAAAATATCGCCAGCCTTAACAGGATAGGCAATTCCATCACGATAGTATATTCCCTTCCCCGAAACAATATAGCTTATTTCATAACAGTGCTGTACATGCTCACCAATGACATAGCCTGCGTCACAGGATAAATCCCCGATTTGGAATAGTAGAATAGATTCATATAATTGAGGATCATTAAAATAGACATTATCGAAATGAAACTTCTTTCGATTAGTGCTGCTTCCGGCTTGTCCGATATTATCCAATTTAAACACCACCTAGAATGAATAACTACTACTCCACTCTTGTGAGTAGTCTTATCTATCATAGCTGTAGTTTGCGCAAAGTTCCATGTAAATTGTGAGTTAGTACTAATTTTTGATCCCATACAAACGTTCACTTCTCCCGCTACGCTCAAATCCTCCTGATGTGATCGTTAAGCTAACTACGTTCCTATCTTTCCATGCCTGTTGATTAACCCATATAAGGTATCTAAATACGAAAATGATTGCTCAGTAACAAGGTAAAGCGTGTAATTAGAAGTAGCCAAGAGTAATCAAGAGTAATCACGTATTTGTTAATAGTACGTGCCATGAAAGTGCATTTCAACCGTCGGCTTCGAGGAGATGTTAGATTAGTTTCAGATTGTGAAACTAACGAGAGTCATTAAGGAATTATGGTTGTTTTAGATTCAGAATGTGAAACTAATGCACCGGAAGAGGACATGGATCGAGCTAACACAAACAATTAGGTTCATTTTCTGACACTAAATCGAAGCTCATCCTATTACGGACTCTGTTAATTGCAAAAAATGAAACTACGCGGGCATAGCAAATTAGGCAATGGACACAAAAGCGCTAATTGGTTAGCCTTCCCCCTATTCGGAGTAGATGAGCTGCTATTGGCGAAATGTGGGGGACTACTTGGATTCCTTCCAGTACTCAGACGGTGTGCCGCTATTGGCTAGCTGCGAGGCACTACTCGGGCTTTATTACTCGGACGAGCCACTTTGGTGTAATGTGGCGTACTACTCGGCTCCAGTATTCAGACAATGTGCCACTATTGGCGAAATGAGGGGTACTTGTGTTCTTCTTTTTCCGTGCTGGGCGTACCAAAAAGAGAGCTAGCCATCATTAAAAACGGCATAGCTCTCTTTCAGAGGTAGCATTATAGCTATCGCTTTCCTTATCGTGGCTTAGGCATCAGCCATGCGTGATCCGGATCATTATAGAACTTCCAGATGCGAACTGGTCCCGCCATCACATTCAGGTAATACACTTCATAGCCTGGAGGAGCAGATACAGGATGGTAGCCCTTAGGTACAAGCACAACTTCTCCGTTGCCCACAGTCAGCGTTTCGTCCAATGAACGATCGTCGGTATAGACACGTTGTATCGCAAATCCTTGCTCTGGTTGAACTTGATAATAATAGGTTTCTTCTAGCAGCGATTCCTCGGGCAGAAAATCACGGTCGTGCTTGTGTGGAGGGAAGCTTGACCAATGACCCGCGGGCGTAAACACTTCCACGACAAGCAAGCTGTCCGCTTCCACGGTTTCCGGCAAAATATTATGAACGAGCCGCTGCGTACTGCCCTCTCCGCGGTTTTCAACCCCTACATGCTCCGGCTCGATCAATCGAGCAGGGTGCGTTCCCTCACCCGGTGCCCAACATACGGCAATTTGCAGATCAGTTAGCGCGGTAACGGTAAAAGAGTCCTCGGAAGGAATGTATACGGAATAAGGAGGAATTTTCTCGAACACACTCATGCGACGACCAATATTTTTCCAATCCGACCTCGCTGTGGACACATCAGCCTTTCCATTGAGAAGGACGATGCAAGCCTCGCGTTCCCCTGTCAGACGACTCATCGATTCCCCTTCTCCAAGCGTAAACACTTCAAAACCAACATAATCCCACCCCGCAGATTCAGGCGTAACTCGAAGGATATTACCTTCTTGATCTGGCGTTTGGCTTGGTTTTACAATCAGTTCACTCATTCTCAAATGCCTCCCTTCGAGTATTGCAATCCATTGTCCTAGCATTTTATCAGGAGGATCAGAATCATTCGATCCTCCTATATCCCTGCTGCTTACCAGCGCGAAGTGACCATTTTCTTTCTCGTGAAGAACTCGACACCATCTGGTCCGTTAGCATGCAAGTCCCCATAAAACGATTTCTTCCAACCGGAGAAAGGGAAAAATGCCATTGGGGCAGGTACGCCCAAATTTACGCCCAGCATACCAGCGTCGATGGTTTCCCGGAATTGACGAACATGGCTGCCGTCTTGCGTGAAAATACATGCTCCGTTCGCTAGTTCTGAACGATTGGCAAGCTCAATGGCCTCTTCCAAGGTATCCACCCGGACAACTGACAGCACGGGAGCAAATATTTCATCCTTCCAAATCTTCATCTCACTCGTCACTTGATCGAAAATCGTCGGTCCGACGAAATAACCGGCGCCGCTTGACGCCGCATCTGTGCGTCCATCGCGGAGCAGAACGGCTCCTTCTTCTATGCCCGTCGCAATATAGCCAAGCGTGCGTTCCTTGTGCGGACCACGGATAACCGGGCCGAGGAAGACATCCTTATCCACTCCATTACCAATGATCAGCTTGTCAGCTGCAGCTACCAGTTTGTCGATCAACGTCTCGGACGCTTTACCAACGGAAACAACGACAGCGCAAGCCATACAGCGTTCACCAGCTGAGCCAAACGCCGCATTAATAATCTGAGTCACAGCACCGTCCATGTCAGCATCCGGCATCACGATCGTATGGTTTTTGGCACCAGCGAGCGCCTGTACCCGTTTCCCCTGTGCAGTTGCCGTTTTATACACATATTCTGCAACTGGCTGGGATCCTACAAATGAAATCGCAATGACGTCAGGGTGCTCTAGCAATCCATTTACGACGTCGTGTGACCCGTGCACTAAATTGAGCACGCCGTCCGGCAGCCCAGCTTCCTTAAACAGCTCCACAAGTCGATTGGCCAACAACGGCGTCCGCTCGGAGGGCTTCAGAACAAACGTATTGCCGCACGCGATTGCAAGCGGGAACATCCAGCAAGGAACCATCATCGGAAAGTTAAACGGTGTAATGCCTCCCACAACCCCGATTGGATAACGGAACATACCCGACTCCACATTTGTAGCAATGTCTGGTAGCTGTCTACCCATCATGAGATTCGGTGCCCCGGCAGCGAATTCGACGCATTCAATGCCGCGCATAACTTCCCCATGAGCTTCCTGATAATTTTTTCCGTTTTCCAATGTGATGATCTGAGCAAGCTCTTCCCAATGATCAACCAGCAGCTGCTGATATTTAAAAAGAATGCGAGCACGGCGCGGAACCGGCGTTTTACTCCATGTTTTAAACGTTTCTTTGGCATTCTGAACAGCTTGATCCACATCATCCTTGGAGGATAGCGGAACATAAGCTAAAACTTCTTCAGTCGCCGGATTGAACACGGGGTCCGACTTACCTGAGGTAGAAGCGATCCATTCGCCTCCAATAAAATTAGATAAGGTTACGAGTGCTTTTGTTTGAGACATATTTGCCGTTCTCCTCTCCAACTAAGCTTGTTTGGAAGCAAGCATATATTGTTCAATCTGTTCGACCGTAGGCATAGCTTCCGAGCAGCTGTGGCTGGAAATAACAATTGAAGCTGACGCACTGCCGAAAGTCATACTGCGGCTGACGTCCCATCCCTGCATAAGACCATAAATAAAGCCTGATGCATACGAGTCGCCAGCTCCGAACGTTTTGATCACCTTAGCCGGGAAAATAGAACCCCGCTGCGAGCTCCCATCTTTGCCATAAGCGATCGATCCGTCCTTGCCGTGCTTGATAACGACGATTTCGGCGTGATAACCGAACCATTGTGCCGCTGTTACCTCGTCACTGCGCTCCGTATTGCCGTCGAACCGCTCCAGCATATCGAATTCCTCACGCGTGCCAATAATAATATCGCTTTTTTCAGCTGCCATATGATAGTAAATGGCCGTTTCTTCAGGGGATACCCATGTATATGGCCGGTAATCGATATCAAATATCACCTTCGTACCATGTTTACGAGCGTAACGAAGAGCTAGAAGTACCGCCTCGCGGGATGGGCTCTGTGCCAGCGCCGTACCTGATACGAGTAGAGCCTTGCTTCGAGCGATCAACGATTCGTCGACTTCCTTTGGTGCGAGCAGCAGATCTGCCACATTATTGCGGTACATCAGAATGCTGCAATCTTCCGGGCTTTTGATTTCTGTAAAAGAAAGACCAGTAACCGCCCCGGTCCGATCCGTGGAGACGCCTGAAGTGTCTATCCCGTTATTTCGCAAATATTGGTCGATGAACCGACCCATCTGATCATCAGCAATCTTGCCGATGAACGCAGTTTTCATGCCCAGTCTCGACATGCCAATGCAGATGTTTGCGGGTGAGCCGCCGACATATTTAGTGAATGTCATCGTCTCTTCCATCGGACGATTGATTTCATTGGCATTCAAATCAATACATAGACGACCGATCGCTACAAAATCCAAAGCTCTATCGTCCGCAAAAGTAATCGTATCCATTGTATCCCTTCTTTCCGATTAATAAGGACGCGCCGCACCGATGTCTTGCTTCATCTGTTCATGCGCCTTCCGCACTTTGTCACTCACAGAAACCTCAGGTACACCAACATTCCACCAAGAATCATAGCCATCCGTATTTGTACCCGGGAGCACCTTAATTTCCACCAAAACAGGTCCTTGCTCCGCTTTCGCGTTATGAAGCGCTTGCTCCAGCTCTTCGGCAGTACGGGCGATATAAGAGGCTGCACCCAAACCACGGGCGAGCAGTGAGAAATCGATTGGCATATACGGTCCATCTAACCGTCCCGTTTCTTTGGAGCGGAAGCGGAATTCATTACCAAAGCCATCGCTTCCATGACCGCGCTGCAAGTTATGAATGCATTGAAACCCATTATTATCAAATAGTAGGATAGTTAATTTAACGCCCTCTTGGATTGCCGTAATCAGCTCAGAGTGCAGCATAAGGTAGCTTCCGTCGCCAACTAACGCATACACATCACGTTCGGGTTCGGCAAGTGCGACACCAAATGCGCCGCTGATCTCATAGCCCATGCAGGAAAAGCCATATTCCAAGTGATATGTCTTAGGTTCAGTCGTACGCCAGACACGATGCAGGTCGCCTGGAAGGCTGCCCGCAGCACCAACGACAACGTCTGTCGATCCGATAAAGCTATTGATGATTCCGAGAGCTCTTGTCTGTGTTAACCCATCAACGCTCTCAAGGGCGTAGAGTCGATCAACTTCACTGTCCCACTCCACTTTCAATGTATTAATATAACCATCAGCATAGCTGGATTTGAACCCGCGATCCGATAATTCCTTTTGCAGTGCGACAAGCGCTGCCTTCGCGTCTGCCGTGACAGATTCAGCTTCCATCTTGACCGAATCAAAAGAACTAACATTCAAGTTCAGAAATGCTGCATCTGGGTTGCGAAACGCGGATTTGGATGCGGTCGTGAAGTCGGAAAATCTTGTACCAACGCCGATAATCAAGTCTGCTTCTGCAGCAACCCGATTCGCCACCAGTGTGCCGGTCGTACCAACTCCGCCAAGGCTGAGCGGATGATTCCATGGAACCGCACTTTTGCCTGCCTGCGTCTCAGCTACCGGAATGCCAAATGCTTCTGCGAATGCAAGCAGCTCTTTCGTCGCATCTGCATAGTGAACGCCTCCCCCTGCAATGATCAAAGGCTTCTTTTTGCGTGTGATTAAATCTACTGCACGTATGATGGCAGCCTGCTCAGCCGGACGACTTTGCAGAAAATGGATACGTTTCTCGAAGAAGCTTACAGGATAATCATAGGCTTCTGCTTGAACGTCCTGTGGAAGCGCTATTGTGACCGCTCCTGTCTCTGCTGGATCGCTCAGAACTCGCATCGCTTGGATAAGTGATGACATCAGCTGCTCCGGGCGAACGATGCGATCCCAAAATTTGCTTACCGCCTTGAATGGATCGTTCGCAGATATCGAGTAATCACTGGATACCTCTAATTGCTGCAATACAGGGTCAGGTTGGCGGGAGGCAAAGTTATCGCCTGGCAGCAGCAGTACAGGTATCCGATTAACCGTTGCTGTTGCAGCCCCAGTCATCATATTGAGCGCTCCTGGGCCAATGGAGGTCGTGCAGGCAAAAATTTGCTGACGGTTCTTCTGTTTGGCATAAGCTGTAGCTGCGTGAACCATCCCTTGTTCGTTCTTACCCTGAACGAACATTAAATTACCAGATTCTCGTTCAAGGGCTTCACCAATTCCTGTCACATTGCCGTGTCCGAAGATGCCCATAACACCCCGAACGAACTTTATCTCTTCTCCGTCCACAGACAAATACTGTTGATCCAGAAATCGCAGCAAAGCCTGCGCCATCGTCAAGCGAATCGTTTTCATCAACAAAACCTCGGTTCATTATAGATTGGATGAGAAAAAGCCCACAGTTCCAGTTATTCAGATGCGGGCTTTCGTTTTAAACGAGACTTTTTTCCAATTTCAATAAGTATTCTAAGCTGGCAGCCAGGCTGTCCATCGGACTGCCCGTACAATAATCTTGCTCTACCGCAAACCACTCGACTCCGCTTTGCAATCCCCACTGGAGAATCGGTGCAAAATCGATAACCCCTGATCCGATTTCTGCGAACGTCTCTCTGCTATCCGCAGTCATATCCTTCAGATGAAGGATCGGCATACGATTCGCATAATTCCGGATGAAGGACAGAGGATCTTGACCCGCTTTGCGAACCCAGTACGTATCAATTTCCGCGTAAATGGCCGTATCCTCTAGCAAGTATTCAAGCGCAAATTTGCCATCAATTAAAGTATGAAATTCAAAATCATGATTATGATAGCCGACACGATATCCCGTACCCTCGACTTTGGCTGCAACTTCAAGCAAATCATTTTTCACGCTTGCATATCCTTCTGGATTTTGCAGCCCATCCGGCAGTGAGTGACAGATGAAATCTTTGGTTTCGAACAAGCGAGCCTCTTCCAATACAGCATCCAAATCAAATTTCATTCGTTCCAGCCCTACATGCATACCAGCGGTTCGTAATCCAACTTCCTTCATAACCGCAGCAATTTCACGTGCTTCATATCCATGCAGTCCGTCAATCTGTACAGCCGCCCAGCCCATCTCACTTAATTGCTTCAATACTGCTGGAAAGTCCTTTTTCACTTCATTTCTTAAGGTATAAAGCTGAGCCGCTAATTGATGTCTGATCATTCCGCAATTTCCTCCTTTTTTAAATCCAGCCATTCAACTTCACCGCGTGTTAATGGTAGATTCATAGCAAGTACCGAGTCATGAAGCTCTGCAGGATTCCTAGGTCCGATGATCGCGTATGTCGGAAAAGGTTGATGAAGAACATAAGATAATGAAATTTGAATCGGAGATACCTGTTTCAGCTCCGCTAGTTTCACTGCGCGCCGATACCTTTCCCAGTTCTCATCGTTGTAATATACTCTCACCATTTCCGCATCTGAGAGATTATCCGGTGAGAAGTTGCCCGAGAAAAAACCGCCCGCTTGAGAGGACCAAGAAAGCAAGGTTACTTGGTTGCGTTCGTGCCAGTCGCATGTAGCCTCATCGGCGGAAACACAGCCCTCCCACCTTGGCTCTTTCGCCTTCGCAAGACTCAGGTTCGTACTGCTAAAAGTAAAACCTACTAATTGATGTGCTGCCGCATATTCATTCGCTTCCTGAATTCGCTGATACGACCAATTTGAAGCACCGATCGCCCGAATCTTCTTTGTCCCAAGCTGCTCATTCAGCTCCTCCATAATCGGTCCGACCTCTACAGTTGGATCGTCTCTATGAAGGGCATATAAATCGATATAATCTGTACCCAGCCTCTCCAAGCTCTCGGCCAGATCCTTCCGGATGGCTTGTGGATTCACCCGTGGTCCTGGACTCCCATCATCGTGATGGGCACCTTTGGTCATAATAACTACTTTTTCTCTGATCTTCTTCTCCGCCAGCCACTGTCCCAAAACCTGCTCTTTCCCTCTGTACTGATGGGCGGTATCAAACATATTGCCGCCAGCTTCAATGTAAGCATCAAGCATCAACCGTTTTGCCTCGTCCAATACTCTTAGATCTCCCGTTCCCATGATCAACCGGGACATCGGCTTGTTCACACCCTGGATCTCCATCATTTTCATATAAACACTCCTCTAGTATCACGCTTATTCTATTCTTCCTCTTTAAATACAGGCATCAATCGCAGCTTGAAAATGATTTCCTTATCGTTCAGACAATACATCATAGCGACCACCAACAAATCATCAGATTAGGCTCATATACTTTGTCTCTTAATCCATATGGTACCGATACCATAATTGGGCCAAGTTGATTTCTGGTATCGTTATCATATAGTAATTGAAGTCAGTATAATTGATTCTATACGGTTTGACAATAGCCTCAAAAAATTACTTACGTCTACCATACTCCAACTATTGAAAACCCTTTCAGTTAATAGCAATCATCATTCAAACTCATTGGATACAAAAAGTAAGTGCCGCCCTGTTCAACCCGAGCGGCACTTCTCACTTTGCTATTTGTTGATCATGTTATACAAGATTACCGCCGATTCCGCTCTAGTTAATGGAGCTAGCGGTAGAACAGAATTCCCATTTCCTTGAACGATTCCATTCTTGACCATTATCGCCAGACTTTCTGCCGCATAATTAGCAACCTTTGTCTTGTCGTTAAAATGATCCAGTTCAGAAGAAGTGCCGTCACTCAATTTTATCCCCGCGACCTTCATCGCTTTATGAAGAAGAACGAACGCATCCTGTCTTGTAATCGGTTGAAGCGGGTTAAACTTATTGCCCCCAGTGCCGTTAGTAATTCCGAGCTTCTTGGCGATCATCACTTCGTTATAATAGTAGGCTGAAGAATTTACATCAGTGAAACTCGAATCGGTTGCAGCCGTTAGCTCAAGCGCCTTAACTAGTAGGACGATAAAGTCCGCCCTCGTTATTGTAGCTGACGGATTGTACTTTGTTTCAGACTTGCCATTGATAACTCCCTTGGACGCCAACACTTCGATTTGTTTTTTAGCCCATTTTACTTTTTCAAGGTCGTCGAATGTTTTGTGGACAAACATAACAGCGTACTTGCTGAAATGATTCGTCGTAAAAGTGACCGTTCCTGTTACCGAATCATATTTACTATTAGTTACAACGCTCACTTTACCATCATTGTTTATATAACCTACCACAATATGCTCCGGATCGGCCAACTCGGCATCAGACGCCTTATATGGAACAGAAACTTTCACTCGGGCTTGCGGATTATTCCAAGCAGCCTTAGCACCATTAATATAAACATCGACTTCAATTATTGGTCTAGCTCCGATCTGTTCCTGTAAAGCCGGATCAAGTGATGTTTGATCTACTTTAGTAATCACTATCGCCACGGTCTTCACTCCGGACAAATCCTGTCCGTTCAGCATATTGGCAGTTACAGTTATCGTTCCAAATTCAGTCGTAATCTCGGTCGTATGCGTCGCTTGTACAGAATTAAGTGCTGCTTTTGGAATCTCAACATCATACGCTTTTGCTTTATCTGCTTTCGGCACCTCGACTTTAATGGTTTTCACACCGTTATCATCGGTTGGAGCTGTGCTGAGCGCTTTGTTCCAGTCTCGTTCTTCTATCACTGCCTTTGCTACTCCTGTTCTAGCATCAACGATCGGTACATTCAATTTAATTGAACCTTTGCCGTTTGTCAGATCAGGAATTATTATTACCGGTGGTGATGTTACTGGAGCTGCTACTTTCACAACAATGCTTGCTGTCTTACCTGTGGTATTAGAAATATCGTCCGTTAGTTTTAGTATACCTGTAATGGTATACGTACCGGCCGTAGTTGCATTGTAATCACCTTGTTGCCAAGTAACATCAACATCCTGCTCTTTTCCGTCCACTAACTTCACTTTGATCTTTTTAGGTAAATCAATCGAGCTGAATGGTGTACCATTCGAGACAGATATTTCTGCTGGATTGGTTACATCAATAATATCGTTTTTCGCAAAACTAAATCTGCTGCTGAAATGGAATGGAATGCTGTACATATCCCCGGGGCCAATCAGGAACTTCGTATCAAGGTATGAACGCTCCTCTACCGGAATGCTGTCTACATATGGCGAGAATGTCTTAACACGAATCTCATTCGACTTTTCATCAAATTCAAAGAAAGATGTCCAACCGTTTCCACCAGCGATATCCGATTGATAGTCAGTTAACACCTGCAAGACGTCTTTTCCGTTGGCGTTCTTCTTCACATTCAGACCTGCACCACTGATATGGCCGCCTACCATCATGAATACTTGATCATTTTCATTGACAAGGTCGTTCCAAAATAAGGTGCCTTTGATGCCTTCTCTCACTTGGCCGCTGCTGCTGATATCCAAAATATCATGCGAGAAAATGACTGTTGGAATGTTCGGATTCTCATTAAGCACCGTTTTTGCCCAGTTTCTTTCATTCGTGTTACTAAGTTCATCCCCTACTGAGTCTACCGCTAAGAACATATACTTGTAGCTGCCAGCGGTTATGATCGAGTAGGTGCTTAATCCTGAAGGTGAAGCACCCTTGAAGTGCTCCGTACCTGCAAATCTTTTTGGACCCATGGTGTCTATATAGCCAGTACCGTTAGTATCATGGTTACCACGTGTAACGATGTATGGAACTTTGGCATTATCCAAAATTTTAAATGCTTTATCGGCGGAAGCCCATTCTTTGGCCGCACTGCTTTGGGTCGTGTCACCGACATTTAACGTCATGGCGATATTTTTACTTATTTGATTGTCTGCAATAAACTGAAGCTGTTTCTCCAAAATTTCTGGTTTTGATTGCACCACATACTGTGGATCTGGGATGATAGCAAATGTATACGTATCGGGTGCAAACATAGGAAGATCATTATTCGTCCCATAGTCTACTGTGTAGTTGAACTCCGTCTTTATAAATTCGCTTTTATCCAGAGCTCTACTAGCCACACGAATATGTTTGATTTCCCCTAAAAAGAGACTGCTTGGTGCACCATCCCATTCATAAGCTCCTACATTCCACCCCTTGCCCGCTTCAACCGCGATCCCGTTAATGATCTCCTCAGTTTGAGGGTTGCGAATGGATTCTATACCATTTAGGAACATGCGCGTCTTCGTACCATCATTCACGATCGCAACGTGTGTGTAGTCTTCTGACTTCGCCCATGCTTTAACAGAGGTTAGTGAGTTCGACCAATTCGACATGATCTCATTCGAACTTGAGCTTCCAGGCGTACTAGCCCACTGAACTTCTGGAACATTGGAAATAGAGAGAGTTGAAAGCGGCTCTTGTTCGCCAGGATCAAATGTGTTATTCCCTTGGCGAGTCAGTATACCCATCCAGTTATTGATACTGGAGCCAAGCTTAAATTCCGCCTCAATAGTAAAGCCATTTTTGAAAGTTTCAATATTCATTGGGGCATCTTTTACTGTAGTCAAATAATGTCCTTCTTTTTTAGCATTTGCAAAATCAAGAGCACCCTCGGCAGTAAAAGACAGCTTTTTGTCTGTCGGATTTCCAGCCACAGCCATTCTAAGATTATTGCCATTACCACTCCTGTCTTTAATAACCAAATTGCCCGCTGCAATTGATGTTCCGGACTGCACATTTTCTTCTGAGAATACCCAGTTAGCAACTATTGAAGGCTCAGTGACTGGTATATCGCTTACTGTCAATAAGACAGGCTCCGTAGCATCCTGCTCATTATACAGTTCGAACTCACTGATGGCATATTTATGATCCGCATTTAAATTTGCTGCCCACAGCAGTAAAAATATGCCCTTTAAACCTTTGTAGTCTTTTCCTTCGTTTTCGTAAAATTGCTTATAGTTCGGTAAATCGATCGTTATTTTTTCGTAAATATCCGGACTGTCTGTTTGCCAAGTAGGTTTAGAGGCCTTACCTACAATTTCATCCCATTCTGTACCATTTACAGACGTCTGAATGTTAAAGACAGTTAATCCTTGCTGCTGTGCATTATTGACGACTAGAACAAGCTTATTGAAATCTTGAAGGTTATTATCGTCCCATTGCAGCATGATCCGATTCGCCGGATCAAACTCGCCCTTACCATTTAGCCCCCAGAGATCTCCCGATTCTTTCTTTTTATTTTCTACGCTTTGGAAATAAGTCTCAACATTCCCGTCAATAAACTTAAGCGGCGAATGCTCACTTGTGTTATCGTAATCGTTTCTGCTTTTGTCAGCTGGCTCTCCATCTTTATTCAAATACGTCGCACTTACAACTGTAGCCTCAAGCGCTAAATTTTTATTCCGCTTTACCGTTAGCGTATAGGTTTTCGTTGTGAATCCGTCCGCCGCTAGGGTCACAATAGCGATCTTACTGTTCCCCATCGGCACTTTGGCTGTTATCAACTGACCGCTCCTCACAGAAATGCCGTTGACTTTCATTGTTCCGTTTGTTTTGTTCAGCTCTGGCACCAATGTGATCGTATCTACACTTGGATCGAGGTTTAATGTATAGTCGGTAGTACTGCTGTTAAAGGATATATCCGTGTTGCCACCATTTACTTTGAGAGATGCCAAGGATGCGTCACCATTAGGGTTCGTTACTGAGATTTCACTTGTTGAGGTAAGGTTACCATTATTAGTTTTTGCCGTAATAATTGCCTTTCCAGCTTGGATTGCGGTAACGATCCCCTTCTGACTCACGGTTGCAACGCGCTCATCGCTGCTTGACCATTCCACTTTTTTATCGGTTGCATTAGCTGGTGTGAACACTGTAGTTAGCTTCGCTGTATCATTTACCAGTAGATCCAATGATCCAGGTTCGATCTGAATACCCGTTGCAGGTATATCGCTAACTATCAAATTAACAGGCTCTGTCGCATCCTGCTCATTATACAGTTCGAACTCACTGATGGCATATTTGTGATCTGCATTTAAATTCGCTGCCCACAGCAGTAAAAATATTCCTTTTAATCCTTTGTAATCTTTTCCGTTTTGGCTGTAAAATTCCTTGTAGTTCGGTAAATCGATCGTTATTTTCTCGTAAATGTCCGGACTGTCTGTTTGCCAGGTCGGTTTGTAGGCACTTTTATTGAGCTCATCCCATATAATACCGTCTACAGTTGTCTGAGTATCCATGACGGTTAACCCTTGCTGCTGAGCATTGTTAACAACTAGGACAAGCTTATTGAAATCTTGAAGGTTATCATCGTCCCATTGGAGCATGATTCGATTCGCCGGATCAAACTCCCCCTTACCATTTAGCCCCCAGAGATCTCCCGATTCTTTCTTTTTATATTCTACGCTTTGGAAATAAGTCTCAATTTTTCCATCAGCAAACTTCAGCGGTGAATGCTCACTTGCGTTATCGTAATCATTTCGGCTTCTGTCAGCTGCTTCTCCTTCTTTATTTAAATATGTCGCACTTACAACCGTAGCTTCAAGCGCTAAATTTTTATTCCGTTTTACCGTTAGCGTATAGGTCTTCTTTGTAATTCCGTCCGCCGCAGACGTAACGATGACGATTTTGCTGTTCCCCATCGGTATCTCCGCAGTTACTAGCTGTCCACTGACGATTGTTGTATCATTTACTGTAATCGTGCCTTCATTGTTTTTCAGCCGTGGCTGCAGCGTAATTGTATCTACCTTTGAATTGATCGTAGTCGTATAATCGAAAACCTCACTATCAAAAGCAATATTTGTTCTTCCGTCATCGACGATTAACTCTGACAATGACGCATCGCTTTCCATATCCAATACCGTTATCGTACTTTTAGCTTGAAAAAGCCCCTCTGACGTTTTGGCCGTAATATCTACCAAACCTGGTGCCTTGGCACTTACGTTGCCATTTTGATCTACAGTTGCTACATTTATGTCACTGCTAGACCAATCGTATGCTTTGTTTGTCGCATTGTTTGGTAAGACCGCAGCGTTTAACTTGAGCGTTTCTTCTGTAAAGAGCTTAGCAGTAGATGGAGTAACCGTAATCCCAGTTACAGGAACATTAACACTAGAAACTGTGATGGTGACAGTTGCCTTCTTGTTGCCATCTACGCTAAGTGCTGTAATAACTGCTTTCCCTCCAGCTTTCGCAGTTACATTTCCATTTGTATCTACTGTTGCGACCTGCTCATTTGATGTGTACCAATCCACACTTTTCTCAGTTGCTTCTGCAGGTGATACAACAGCCTCTAATGCTATCGTTTCTCCCGCATCCATACCAAATGCCTCAGGAAGACTTAGCGATTGCGCAGCAATATAGCTAGCATTAACTTTAGCTTTATCCAATTGGAATAAATCCGCTACTCCGCCGTTTAGAACGACTTTTAGTTCATACAGGTTTCCACCCAATGGCTTTAATACCACAGATTCGAGTTCACCTGTAAGCCTACTTACTTTTTTGATAGCATCCGTGCTGTATTTAGCTAGATTTAATTGTACCGTAATTGTTTGTTCTGTCTCCGTACCCTTACCATACTGCTCCCCTACCGGTTTACCATTACCTAAGGTCAATCCGTTCATAACCATAAAATATTCTATATCATCCGATTTGAAAAAGTCTTTAGTATCCGGCAGCGGCTCAAAGAAACCAAGCAACACATCGCCATTAAGCTTTTCCTTATCACTTGTGTCACCTTCAGCTACACTAGTATTTTTCGCAACTACACTCCTTAAATAGGGATGCTTCAACTGGCTATTTTTATCGAATACTGGAGTTTCTCTCGGTGTTAAGTTCTTCACTACTTTTCCATTTTCATCCTTATGCTGTCCAGGTACAATAGAAGTATCTGTACTATTTAACCGTACAAGATGCGGGCCGAGGTTTTTAATTTGTTTGGCCATTTCGGCGTATTGATAATATTGCTCTGTAGGCTTTCTATCCTTGTCGAATAACAAGAAGTATCTACTGTCATACTCCCATCTGAACATGCTGAGCCATTTGCCGCCCAACGTCAGTGTCGCGAATGGAACGCCATATATTTGCGATTCGGTTATGATATAGGTACCTGTGTCTCCTGAATATCCACCTGTCTTAAAGCCAAGCAAATATTGCCCGAAAGCAATCGGACTTTGCCCAGTTCCATCATGGCCCTTTAGAGCAATCGTCCTTTGATCATTGATGTTATTGACAATTGTTGTAAAATGATTATTGTCAGAGCCCGTCGTCGTGAATAAATAATCATCAAAAGTGAGCAGATCGGGTTCGGCCGTACGAATATAGGTTTCATAATCGTCCCTTTGCCATTGACGCGATTGTTGGTTGCTGTGAGCAAGTACATCTGGATACAGTTTGTGGCTCAATTTGAACCAATCTGTAAATGTTTCCAATATTTTCGGACTGTAGGTTTCTTCATCTCCAAAACATATCGTAATGAGATTATTCAAATTTTTTATTTGCGGATCAGTCAGGAAACCCTTCTCATCATTCTCGTCTGGGTCCTTCAACCCTTTCACATATGACCATTGGGCTTCTGGCACTTCCTTATGAAACTTATTATTATAGCCTGGCTCCTCGTAGTAAGTAGCTGTGGTGAAGTTAATTCCCTTCCATTCCTCTTTGGTAGCATATTTCAGGTCCGGATAAGCATCCGTTCTCATCCAAGTCTGCATTTGCAGCCCTTTGTCGATCAATACCCGGCTAGCGCGTGATAACGTTTTGGGAGGTGTAACCGTTACAGTTCGCACTTTGGAAATTGCATCTCCATCAGAGCTAGGGACCGTATATTTTACTTTATATATACCGCCTTTGCTCGTATCCACTTGTCCAGTTGTTTGAATACTGTCCGTAATATCATTTCCTGATGAATCGGACGCCGTTGCTCCACTATCTACATAGGCATCATTCAAAGATAACTCCATTTCTGAATCACCTTTTAATGAAATAATAGGCCAGCTAAAACCCGGAATCTGTTTCATTTCTTCATCCGTCAGAGCTTTGTCATAAATCTTGAATTCGTCGATGTACCCCGGCCATGTATTCGTCACTTCCGGCTCCCGGTCAGCCCCGATACGAAAATCACCAATATTCGATACTAATAACGTATCATCCGAAACCGTTTCGAGTGCTCCGTTGACATAAAGCTTAACCTGATCTTCCGTTCTGCTGATGGCAACATGGTACCACTTCTTAGGCTCAATCAGTGTATCTCCAATTGTCGTTTCACCGCCAAGAGAGGATTGTAATCTACCATCAGGTCTACGTGACAGCAGCGTTTCTCCACCTTCACCTTGCTGCTGAACAATTACTACGTTTCGATTCGTATAGGTAGAATTGAAATTAACAAGCAGGCTCATGGAGAAATCACTGCCTGTGTTTATCAAATTCTGATTCGGTACAGTCGCGTAATTACTATAGCCATTTAATAATAAAGCTTTACCTACCTTGCCGCTTCCTAATGCAGCGCCAGTAAGTGTTGCATTATTCCGCAACAACGTGTCTGGTGATATGCCGCCCGTTGTCACTTCGTCAAATTTCCATTCCCCAACTAATCCGGTTATCGTTGCAGACTGACTGCTTTCTTCAGCATAAGCACTAGAATTAGGAAAACCGATATAGATACAGCTAACCCACAAGCTCATAACCAGAATTAAGCTAACAATTCTTTTATTCCTCACGCTTAACATAAATAACCTCCCACATATATTGGTTAATAAATTTAGCTACAACGCCTACTTCCTTGTTGTTTTATGTTATATCTGTATTTGTTAGCGTTTACAAAACATTAATAAGGAGTGTCACTCTCCTTTTTACCTCGACATTACATACGAAGCTAGCATTCTCGCACCAAAGCCTGTCGCTCCGACAGCCTTTTCACCATTAGCGGAAGACGAATCCTTCGGACCGTTCATGTCGATATGTGCCCATTTCAATGAAGGGTGAACAAATTTCCGTAAAAATAACGCAGCTGTAATTGCACCTGCACCATCACCGCTGCTGATGTTGCATACATCTGCATATGTGCTATCCATATACGATTCGTATTCATCTACTAATGGCAGCTGCCATACTTTCTCACCGAACGGTTCACCTGCATTTTTGCACAATTGCACCAGTTCATCATCACCGAGAATGCCCGCGATCTTAGTTCCAAGCGCACCAACTACAGCGTAAGTTAACGTCGCCATATCGATCGCTTCCGCTGCACCTATACGATGGGCATAGATTAATGCATCAGCAAGGACGAGTCGTCCTTCAGAATCCGTATTGCCTACTTGAACGGTAAGACCGTTTGCATATCGAATCACATCGCTTGGCAGCAAGCAGTCTCCCGATATTACGTTCTCAGCAGTTGGCACCAGCACCACAATATTGGCGGACGCACCGCTCTTAACCACGATATCCAACGCTCCAAGTACTCCAGCAGCTCCAGCCATATCCATCCTCATATTGCTAATATCGTGATCGCGTTTAAGGCTGATTCCCCCAGTGTCGAACGAAATTCCTTTGCCAATCAGAGCCGTAAGCGGCTTCGCATCGTCTGTACAATAACGAAGCTCGATAAAAGCAGGTGGAAATGTACTCCCTTTACCAACCGCTATTACGCCTGCAAAGTTAAGTCGCTCCAGCTCCTCGCCAGTATACACTTTAATCTCAACGGCGGTTCCAGCAAAACGTTCTGTCACTCTGTCTGCCAATACTAACGGACGCAAGTGGTTCGCTGGTTCATTCGCGAGATCTCGCGCCCATAAGGTTCCCTCAGCATGAATTTCCCCTTGGCGAATGGCCTCTTGGATTTGCACGTTTGATTGTCCGTCGAAAGATAGGACAGGGACTTCCTGCTTTTCTGACTTTGTCTTATATGTATGAAAGGAATAAGTACCCAGTTTCCAACCTTCCACCCATGCCGTTATTGCTTCCGTTTCTTGATCAGAAGTCGAATTTCCATCCCACAGCGCCTGAAAGGAAACATGAACTTTAAGACACCGCTCTTTGGCAACCGCTCGTCCTGTATTGCCGGCCGCATCTCGAATACGAGCTGGTTGAATATGAGCAGCTTCGCCCATACCTACAAGAACAACATCCGGCTGTCCCTGTCGACCATAAAACCACGTAATGGAATCTTTAGCCCCCATATGAAGTCGCAAAACAGACGAATCAAATAGCTGTCCGACCTGCGGTAGATCCAAGATTCGCTCTAAGGTTTCTTGATAAACAGGAAATATTAATGTCTGCGCCTTCTCATCAACTTCATCATCGATACTCATCGGATAACCCTCCAAATCATTCAGAACTCTTCCTATGACGAAATACTATTCGAATTCAACACATAAGCTCGCAACAGCATGAGCCGTAACCTCAAACTCCATCTGGGAACCGTCTATGGCAACACCCCCCTCAGCTACAGGACGTTCTGACGTATCGACAAAATAAGCTTTGCTCTAATCCATCACTATGAATCATTAAATTCATAGTGTAGTTTCCAGAGTTTCATTTGTTTCACCAATTCTATCCGCGATAAATTTCTCTAGCAGTTGTATGTTTGTCGTCCCTGTGTTTCCACCATATTCACTTACAGACAGCGCGCCACAAGCATTTCCATATATCAAGCATTCCTCTGGATTTTTTCCTGCCAAATATCCGTAAATGTAACCGGCATTAAAGGAATCACCCGCTCCAGTCGTGTCAACGACTTGAACAGAGAAGCTCGAACGGTATGCCCGCTGCCCGCTTACCGACGACACCGCACCTTTCGAACCCAATTTGAGTACGATATGGCTGCTGTGTTTGGAAAGAACTCTAAGGCTTTCCTCTACCGTTGTACAACCGGTGTAGTGAATCGCTTCGGTTTCGTTCATGAAGAAGACGTCGATATCCTTCATTAATTCAAAAATGCCCGGATACCATTCCCCGGTGTCATCCCACCCCATATCAATAGAGGTCGTAACGTTGAGTGCTTTAAGTTTTCTTACTGTTTCCAAAAATTCAGCATGATTGCGGCTTCCCTTATAACAAGTTAAATGAACGTGACGTCCTAATATAACACTATTCATGTCCAACTGCTGCAAGCTAAGCTCGGCGTTTGAACCTGCATATGTAATAAAAGAACGGTCATTTTCTGGGTTAATAGCAATGGAAATGCCTGTATTGCTGCTGCTCTTTTTTATATAGCTGGTATCGATTCCATATTGAGAAAATTGCTCTTTTATTAGCTGACCAAATCCGTCTTCACCTAGTACCCCGTTAAAGGCAACCTTCAAGCCTAGCTTGGCTGTCGCCAAACTAAACAAAGCTGCCCCTCCTCCGACGTGAATGGTCATATTTTGAACAAATACCTCTTGTCCAGGTGCTGGCAGTTCGTTGCAGCCCTCAACAACTAAATCAATATTCGCGTCTCCAATCACGATGACATCGTAATTTTTCAATGGTGTCTCATCTCCATCTATTTCCGATATACACTGATGTGCTCTCTATTCCCTATGAATCTCTTCTTATACAGCTTTCACGGACAACTAGTTTATGATCCATGATGATATCCTCGGTTGGCGTTTCCTTATTCGTAATTTGTTTCAGCAGCGCTTCCATCGTCACTTTACCCATGTCTTGTATGGGCTGTTCCATCGAGGTTAACCTCGGACGGGCAAGCTCCGTCAGTTGACTTCCGTCAAAGCCCATAATGGAAATATCCTCCGGTACTCGAAGGTTATGATCCCAGATGCAGTTCATCGCTCCGACAGCCATATCATCACTTACAGCAAAAACAGCCGTAGGCTTTTGTTTATTACGAAGCATATCTTTCATTTGCTCGTATCCACTTTTCACTTTATAATCACCGAACCGGATATTTTCATATATGATTTTAATGGAATTATCTGACAATGCATTTCGGTATCCGCTATACCGGTTTTGACCCGATGTAATATCGCGCATGTCGCCGCCGATAAACCCTATTTCCTCATGACCAAGTTCAATCAAATATTTCGTCGCATCGTATGCAGCTTTGTAGTCATCAATAATTACAGAAGTGAATTCTTGGTCCATCGGTTTGACACTAGAAAAAATAACGGGAATGTTCATCTTATGAATTAAAGCACGGATTTCCTCATTGATTTTCTCATGCATAATAATGATGCCTTCTACCCGCATTTCCTGAAACACATTTATATACTTCAGTTCTTTATCTATATCCTCGATGATATTACATACCAAAAGGTTATAATCATTTGAGCTAGCCGCTTCTTCGATGCTGCTTAAAATTGTCGAATAGAAACTTGAGGTAAGATCGGGAACAATAACCCCAATGAGATTCGTTTTATTACGAACCAAGCTTCGGGCGATTTGGCTCGGAGCGTATCCCAATTGCTCGATGGCTTGATTTACCTTTTCTTTGAGATCGTCTTTCACATACCTCTCGCCATTCAGCACTCTGGACACAGTTGTGACCGAAACTCCCGCTACTCGGGCCACATCTTTGATTTTTGGTTGCACATTATTCACCCTTCGTGGAAGTATATTTCTTTCATATATTAGAATTATATAAGATATACTTCGACTTCGACAAACTTTCTCATAATTTCTTCTTCACTATTATTCAGCCATGAAGACTAATCCTTATAAGCTTATTTCTAATTCGCTACTTCTATCCTAGTATCGAACTCCCGCTTTCCTTCGAATAAGGTGATGATTCTTCCTCCGCGCTCAAGTTCACCGTAAGTGTCGATCCCGGTCACACGTCCATAGCATAATCGAATCCCATGAAGATCTCCTACGTAATCATTATCATGATCATGTCCGGCAAAGGTCCCCATGACATCTCCCTGCTCAAGCATGGCCGTGAATAAACCGCTATTCAACTTGGGACAGCAGACTTCCTCGCCTTTATTACCTTTACTTTTGCCTTCCTGCCAGACTTGTTCATATTCTGGTATTGGAATATGGAAAAATGCGAGCCCTGGCAAAGCGCTGCCATTCTTCTGTGCAAGTTTACTTGATTCCCTACAGTACCAATAAACCTGATCCGGATGTATCCATTCGTATCCACCAACGGACTCCAGTGCTGAATCTCCCGAATCAAAAAAGTATAGAACAGCTGCCTCTTCTTCAGTCGCAGAACCCGCAACGGTAAGTACATAGTTACCTATTCCATGGATGTCCTTAGGACCGTCCTCAGATAAGTTATTATCAAATTCCTTTAAAATATCATTCAATCGTTGACGCGTAATGCCTCGCTCTGAGTCGTGATTACCATAAATGACAGCGAACGGAATTGCTGACTGGACAACACCCGCGATCGCGCGGCGGAATGTTCTTTCTTGATCCTCCGTATCATAACTAGATATTACATCGCCAGTAAGGACGATCAAATCCGGCTTCTCAGACGCAATCAATTGCTGCATAATAGCTAACGTTCGAGCATCCTTTTCAGGATCAATCCCATCTTTGAAATGCATATCGGTAAATTGAATGATCGTAAATGTCCCATCTGATCGGAATCTTAACTTGTTGTGCTCCACCTTAACTCCTCCTCGACCTATAACCCCATTAATTCCCAATAAATAATGGCTGAGAAAATGCGGAATACCCACCTTCCAAATATACCGCGACACGAACGTACGCTTCATCGCCTTTACACTCATAATTCGCTTGTTTGATTCGGCCTGTCATTTCTTTCAGTACCTGTCCGTCTTTCCCGAAGAAAGTAACGTATTTGTACATTTTATCAAGCAATTCGTTGGAACGAAGATCAACAACTATCGTGTTGCCTTCCACTCTGATTCCATCAAATCCATACCCTGTTGATACGTAGAAGTTGCCTTCTTTAATCGCGTCAATAATAGCATCATTGGTGTTTTCTTTGGCCCTAACTACGTTCCAGGCACGCTTCTCTTGTCCATATACATGCGAGTCGTCATTGCCGAAACCCCAAACCTTACGCCCCGTCGATAAAACAGCATCCCACTTATCGAAAGCAATATCATACTCCGGATTGCCGTCTCCGTTATAGACTTCAACCCCAAGATAGTGTTCCATCTTAAGCATATCTTCTAGCTCCCAAAAATTCGAGAAATACCGATTCGGATGCACCAGTACCGCAAATCCATCATTAGCTACCGTTAGGTCCACAAAACGCTGATAATTCTCAATCGTAAACTCACTGCTGTAGTTTTCCATAATCACATGCGGCGGTTTCACGAGCAGCATGTGAGTTTGCCGACTGCTAACTTCAATGGCTTCGAAAACAGTCGGGATCTGCCTTTCGCCTTCGTGCTTCGTAATTTTATCATGATCAGAAATACCGAGAAAATCGTATCCACCGTACATTTTATAAACTGTTTCGAGCGGAAACCAACCATCACTGTTCGTCGTGTGGTTATGAAAGCTTCCTTTTAACCAAGTACCTGTCTCTATGTAAGGATTCGTTATCTTCATCTGTATTCCCAACCTCTCCTAGGCTAATTTACTCTTTTATGGAACCGATCATAACACCCTTGGCGAAAAAACGCTGCACGAAAGGATAAATCATAATAATTGGAGCTACGACGACGATAATCGTGGCCATTTTTAGCGAATTTCCGGTAACTGTTATTTTATCAAGCAAATCGTATCTGACTCCCGCTGCTTGGCTGAGTATATCCCGCATCGCTTCCGCACTCGCCAGCATTTCTTGCAATAGCGTGGAAAGCGGACGTAGCTCGGCTTTGCGAACGTAAAAGGCGCCGGTGAACCAATCATTCCAATGACCAACGGCCGTAAACAAACCAATAACCGCAATAACCGGTCGACTGAGTGGCAATATAATGCGCAAAAAGATGGAGAAATCATTGTATCCATCAATCCGTGCCGATTCTTCCAAGCTTATATGAATTTGTTGGAAGAATGTGCGGAAAATGATCAAGTTCCATGCGCTGTATAAGCTCGGGATGACATATACCCAAATCGTATTCGTCAAATGGAGCGAATGAAGCAACATGTAGTAAGGGATAATGCCCCCACCGAATAGCATTGTGAAAAAAATAAACATCATAACATATTTCACACCAGGCAATGTTTTGCTCTTTAATGCATAAGCTGCAGCCGCAGTCAAAAAAACGCTAGCAATCGTACCAACAAATGTACGAAATATAGAAATCCCGAATGCTGTTGTGATATTGGCCGCCTCAAATGCCTTACCAAAGTTTTCCAATGACCACACCCTCGGCCAGAAGTAAATACCGCCTCTTTCAGCGTCTTTTCCAGCATTGAAAGCTAGCGCAAGAATGTTCAAAAAAGGAAGAATAATCGATAGACATAATGCAATAATTATCAAATAGTTTACTAATTTGAACGCTTTTTCGCCTACGCTAAGTTTATAAAAATCGTTTCCCACGTTCCTCCCCCTCCTCCTTGTGGTAGGTAATGCGACTTTATTCCACTAGGAATAAAGCCGCTTTACCTTCCTATTTATTAATAATTAATACGCTCAGAAACCGATTGGTGTTTTAGGATCGGCGTTTTTCTCGGTAAGAAGCTTCAGATAGTCGTCCAATCCGGCAGCTTTCAGTTGTTTCAACGCGGAATCCAAAATCTTCTTCGCTTCATCTATATTCTTACTATAATAAGAACGGATGAGGCTATCGTTGTAGTTATCTAGCGCAGCTTTCAGTTCCGTACTTCTATCGAACTCGCCGAGGAACGCAATCGGCGAATACGCGTCGGTGATAACTGCATTTTTATATTTCTCATCCCAATGCCAGAATTCCTGCGCCAATTGCCCTCTTTTCTCCTCTTTCAGACTGTCTCCATTTTCCAATTCGCCGAAATCAGCCATAGCATCCCAGTCTGTGCCGCCGAGTATATTTCCCCAGCCATTGTTTACGCCACTGAACCCAAGTTTTTTGGCTTCATTCGGATCGCTCGCTAACAAATCGAGCACTGATTGGTTGACAACCGGGTTACCGTCTTTATTAAGCGTATAATCGCGACCTTCTAAACCGTATTTCCAAAGCAGCTTACCCTCTCTACTTGCGAAGAAGTCGGCTAGTTTAACAATATCTTCTGGGTTTTTCGTTGTTGCAGGAATCGCCCATGCGCCACCACCGGATTTGAATGACACTTTCATTTTGTAAGGGCCATTTACATCATTGATTGGACCAAGCGGCAGGTAGTGCAGATCTTGGTTGTAGTCTTGGTAACTGTGTGTGTTGGAGATGATCGCCCAAGTACCGTTAATAGCACCTTCCGATGAACGGCTTTCATCCATTGTGAACATTTCAGATGAAATCAACTTTTCTTTCAGCATTTTTTGGAAAAACTCTGCTTTTTTCAGAGCAAATTCTGTCTCTGCCTCATGAAGTATTTGCCCATCTTTCGTTTGATTGATGCGCTGATCTTGACTTCCCCACATCATGTCAGTGAACAGTTGTCCAGCATCCTCACGACCATTCATTCCCCAATATCCAGGGCCGATCGGTGTTACGTCTTTGCCGTTGTTGTCTTTGAAGTTACCGGCTTTAATTTTCTTAGCCAATTCATATACTTGCTCACTCGTTGTAATTGTGCTCGGATCGAGGTTCAAGGCTTCTGCGATATCCTTGCGAATGAAAGGTCCGCCGACCATTTTATTTGTGATAGCACCGCCTTCTCGGTTAATGTTCATATGGACAAAGTATGATGAACCATTAAATTCCGGACGGAACATAACGCCGTATTTCGTATCAAGCGGTAAGTAGTCATCTTGCAAATATTTGCTGTATATTTTCGTATTCTTTAAGAGCGGTGTTAGGTCGGTGAACATGCCTTCACGGGCTGCCTTCAGCACGACTGGCATTTCCGGTCTACCGCTGTTATTAAGGTAAAAGGCAACGAAGTCTGGTAAGTCATTCGCCGCAATACCTGCAATCAAACCATCAATAGAGTGTTCAGCCTTCATGATCTCGATCTCGTAATCGATACCTGTCTGCTGTTTGATTCTTGCTTTGATTTCTGGGTTCATATCTTCTGTGTAATCGTCTGTACCCATGAAGATAAGCCCTTTGATCTTACGGTCGGCAATCCAAGTAGCCGGTTTTCCTTCAGGTACAGGTTTAACCGAATCCGTGCCGCTAGGGGCTGGATCTTGGACGTTGTTCTTGTTGCCATTGGAACAACCCGCGATCAACAAACTTGCCACTAAAGGAATTGCAAAATACTTTGCCCACTTCTTGCTCATGCGTTTTTCCCCTTTTCAAAAATGTTTTTTATGAAATACGCCAGAAGACGTCTCCCACTGAATGGATGGTCATACCGATTATATGGTAACGTTTTCATAGACATTACCATAGTGAAGTATCAGAAACCTTGCGGGAGATCTTATTCACCATAATGACTAGGATCAATCCAATTACGCCTTGCAGCATGCCAATGGCAGTCGCATATCCAAACTGGCCTTCTCGCAAACCAACTCGAATAATATAGGTATCCAAAATATCGGAGAGATGCATGTTTCCCGGTGTTCGAAGTAAGTAAAGTTGGTCGAATCCAGCGGACAATATACTACCCACCGACAAAATGAAGAGGATTACGATAGTCGGGGCAATAGACGGTAAAGTAATGTTCCAAATTTCCCTGAGTTTACCGGCTCCATCCATTTTGGCCGCTTCGTACATATCCGGATTAACTCCCGCAATCGCTGCCAAATAGATGATCGAATCCCAACCAATAGACTTCCATAGATGACTACCGAACATGATCTGGTAAAAGTATTGTGGGTCCATCATGAAGAAGGTACCACCATCGCCGCCCATACTTGAAATTGCTTGATTCAGCAAACCTGTATCGGGAGCTAGAACACGTTGAATTAAGCCCACAACAACAACCCATGATATGAAGTGTGGCAAATAAAGAATGCTCTGCGACACGTTCCTAAACCATTTGTTGCGTACTTCATTAAACATCAGCGCCATTATTATTGGAAATGGCAGGTACAGAAACAATTTCATACCACTAATAATAAGTGTATTTCTGAGTAATTCTCCGCTTTGATACGAATTGAAAAACGTTTGGAAATATTCGAAGCCGACCCAGGGACTTCCCAAGATTCCCTCGTTGAACTTGTATTCCTTAAAGGCTAACAACAATCCGCCCATTGGAATGTAATTAAATATGACGAAGAACACAACACACGGCAATAACATGAAGTACAAATAACGATGCTGTACAATTCTTTTCCCTAACTTGCTTCCATTCTTTTTCCGCTCTTGTTGTAAAGTCATTTGCTTCATAAGACGGAAATCACCTTCTTTCTGATTACTATCTGGTATCGCTACCACAAAGAGACTAATGATTAAATAATTTCTATCCAATCACCCTCTTAGCGAAATGCTGAATTTGTATGCTAGTTGGATTATAGCGGTTAAATTTTGTTTTTTAAACCAATATTTGTTATCAACAAGTAAACTTTTTGTTAAGATTCATTCTCTCAATGGTATCAAGGATTACGACAGAATTCACCTTCTTCCCTGTTAACTATGTGCTTCATTAATCAGATACAGTTTTTTCTGGAATCGATACCATGATGACTAAAATAAAATGCGCCACTTGAAGTAAGCGCTTACCATGAACAGATTATACCAAACTTTTTTCCAATTGGCTACAGTTTATTTAATTCATTTTTCAGTTCAATAAGATCCTTTGGTTCTCTTGTAGTAATGGCGTCTACTTGCATCCTAAGAAACCATTCCATCTCTGACCGAAAGTTAACGGTATAAACCCATACCATCAAGCCTATGGCATGAGCTCTAATTACTACAGGGGGAAGGCAAGTAAAGCCATTCATGTTAAGCCCTACGTATCCAGCTTGCAGAGCTTCACTGCATATAGCCTCCGCGAAATCGCCGTATCGCTCCATTTGTTTGATGGATAATTCATCCGGCGTATTCAGCATTACTTGAATATCAGGATAGCGCAATGTAATGTTATCAGAACATCCTGTAATGAAAACCCGTTTTTGCGCTCCAAATTGGCGAATAAGTCTAACTGTAGGATCAATAGCATCCGCCGTTTTTATATCTAAATTCAATTTCATTCCAAGTGAATCCGACACTCGCAGCACTTGTTCAACAGTCGAGATTTCATGATCTCTATACATCGGATCGAGCAGCGGCCGGACGGCTGGATTATTCAGCTGTTCGAACGTGTGCGTATGAAGATAAGGCGAGTCGTCATGCATTAGGATGGCTATGCCATCTTGGGATACACGCACATCGACTTCAACGATATCTGCGCCTAATTGAATGCCTTCATCAAATGAAGCCATTGTGTTATCAGGATGAATACCACAGCCCGTATGGGCCGCTATCATCGTGTTAAGCATGCGATGTCTCCTCTTTCCAATAATAAAATGATTTCGCTTTCATATTACGCTGAGACGCCTTCTGTTTCCAAGCTTACTACACCATCCATACTAGCTAATGCAGCGATTGATACCTCGTAATTTTTTGTTTTCTTTAACTTCAACTGAAGTCGAATAATTAAATGACGATTGTTTTGTTGATCACCCACTTCATCGTTGTCAATCGTAAGCTTACTGATTTGCAATCCGTTTTGATTCAAGTGCATTAAAACCAAATTCAGACCCGACGATGTTTTTTCGATCTTAATTAATAGCTCACGCACCTTTTTCGTTCGAGAGAATAGCTTCTCGACTTTGTTCAGTAGAAACAAACTTACCACCACCAAGAAGGTCGCTATGACAGCGCCATAGTAAAATCCCGCCCCGGCAGAAAGCCCGATTGCCGCCGATACCCACAATGAGGCTGCCGTTGTCAATCCAGATACCCCAAATCCATTTCTCATGATGGTACCTGCACCGAGAAAACCTACTCCGCTGATCACTTGCGCTGCCAACCGTGCCGGATCTAGTCGAACATTTGGTTCTGCGGCAAAATCAGCAAATCCATACATGGATAACAGGACAATAACAGCAGAACCAAGGCAAACAAGAATGTGAGTCCGGAAACCAGCGGAATGCCCGCCAAGCTCTCGTTCTAGACCGATTAAACCACCAAGCGCCAAAGCCAATAATAGTCTAAGAGTCATCTCAGATAAGCTAATTTGCCATACAGTCGGATCAAATTCGAGGGCCATTTTGTTACTTTTCGCCTCCTTTCACCTTCGTATCGATATCTATCTGGCTTTTTAATGGAAACGTATTTCTTACTTTACTAGACTTCTTTCTATTTCACAACTGCTTTTTCTCAAATTTGTAAACGATTACCGTCAGTCTCTTTTACATGATATGCTACATTTTTAAATAGATACGCTAACATCCATTGAGCAGAAATATGATAATATGATTTCTAATACTTCATGTCTTTGGTTCATCTAAATTTATTAACGCGGAGGAGCCTCAATTGAGTCAACTGATGATCAAGAGCTTTATTGGAACACATCATAAATACTGGGAAGACGCTGAATATTATGAGCATGATAGTGTAGAAATTACGATAATACTCGAAGGCCATGGTCTGTTTCGCTATAAAGCTGCTCAGCATACCCTAGAGCCTGGCCACATCGTTCTCATTCCGCCAAATATCCCTCACTCTTTTCACGCGTTATCACCGATTCGATTCGGCGTACTGCTTATTGAAGGACTATCATCGGAAGCACAGCTGCTATTCAATCAATTACTTTCAACTGAACCTGATGAATCTATTACTCTTCCGCGTATCATTTCTTTATCTAAGTTAGATAAAGAGCAATATGAGTTGTTGTTTCGTCAATGGTTACGTATAGTCTCTTCGAAATTAAAGGAGCCACAATTGCATTACGCTGCGTGGATTCAAGTATTATTGCTATTTATCAATGAACATGCCCAGTCTGATCAACAAGCTCTCTCTATGACGCGGGCTGCCGACTATATACGAGATAATTTACAAAGTGGCATCCACATCGGTGAGCTAGCCAAGTTAGCCGGGTTCACTGAGGACGGCTTTCGCAAGCACTTTTATTATGTATATCAAATGACACCTAAGCAATATCACCAAATGTGCAGATTATCCGAAGCTAAATGGCTGTTAAGCTCATCGGATAAAGATATGCAAGCTATAGCAGAGCTTGTTGGTTTTTCTTTACTGCATTCTTTCTCAACCTGGTTTAAAAAGCTGGAAGGTACTCCACCTTCCGAATGGCGGAAAACCCAAAGATTGTATCATAGTTAATCGTCTCATCTTCATCTGCGGACTCCTCGTCGGTTTTACGTAAATTGTGTATGTTTTTGACTAACTACTTCCTCTATCCCTTTTAGGTACCATTAAGTTAGGAACAAGATCATAACTCTTGGAGGTAATAATCGCATGAATGTACAAATAGGAAACCGAACACTTCAGCTCGGCAGCAAGTATCTAACAGAATTAAGGAACTCTAATGATATTTTTGATGATACTGAGCTGCTCAGAGAGAGACTTCGTGAAGACGGTTATTTACTCATTCGGGGTTTTCATAACCGAGACAAGGTGCTCTCTGCAAGAAATGATTTTCTAAATAAGCTTGCAGTTATGGGGAGATTGGATCCTAATTCTTCACTTGAAGAAGGTGTAATACACTCAGAAAATAAGAGTGCGATGTGGGGTAAAAGCGCAGAGGATCTGAAAGATGACTTCCCCAACTTCCTTGAAGTCGTCAATAGCCCCGCTGTCATGAGTTTTTTTGATCGTTTGTTGGGTGGCCCAACGATGACCTATGATTACAAATGGCCTCGCGCAATCGCGCAAGGTGGAAATACTGGGGCGCATTACGATATTGTATACATGGGCAGAGGCACTAAGGATGTATACACAATGTGGACACCCTTCGGCGACATACCACTTGAATTAGGTACACTCACTATGTGTCTGGGCTCACAGAATTATGATAAAGTAAAAAGAACTTACGGTGAGATGGACGTAGATCGCGATAACGTGGCAACGGGTTGGTTCTCAGAGGATCCGATAGAAATTGTAGATAAATTTGGCGGCCAGTGGGCAACGACAGAATTTCACGCTGGTGATGCTATCATCTTCGGTATGTACATGATGCACGCTTCCTTAAATAATACGACCAATCACTACAGAATCAGCTCCGACACACGCTACCAGCTCGCCTCAGAGCCTGTAGATGATAGATGGGTAGGAGCTAAGCCTAAAGGACATTATGCCTGGGGCAAAACACCGGAGAAGCCTGTTTCAGAAGCTCGTAAGGAATGGGGAGTATAAAGAACCAGTAGAATTTGAAGAAGCAGCCTACGTCATAGTAGGCTGCTTTATATACATCGTGCTTCTAAGTATATATATTATCGTTTCATATTCACTATGTGTATTCAGCAATAACTCGATAACGATAGGAATAGGTCTTATTCTCCATAACAAAACCAATAACAAAAAAGAACCCCTACAAAGTAAGAGTTCCGAAGTTTAATTTAAGTTATGGTGCGGTAGACAGGATTTGAACCTGCACGTCCATTGGACACTACCCCCTCAAGATAGCGTGTCTGCCGTTCCACCACTACCGCACATGTCGTAATAGGCATTCAATCGCATTCACTTCGAGGGATGAAGTAGATGGTGACCCGTAGGGGACTCGAACCCCTGTTACCTCCGTGAAAGGGAGGTGTCTTAACCACTTGACCAACGGGCCATTAATGTCGTTTGGAAATATGCATTCCGTCAAACAACAAAAATTATAATATCAAATTTTCGCTCAGAATACAAGCATTATTTTCAAACTTTATTTAATAAGTTCCGCTTTAAATACATTATCCAATTTATCAGTCGGTGTAAGTCTTTTCTTCAAAGGAACTTTAACATCTCTTCCCAATTCTTTGAAGAATGTTTCTACATCACATTGCACATTATCCAAAATTACAACTAATTCACCTTTACCGATTATGTCTGGATTAATATCAGCCGGAACATTCACGTCAATGGAGTACTTTTTGGTCAATGTGTTGCTGTATCTCGCAAAAATCTCAAGCAATTCCTCATTATTAAAATTTTGAATTGCTGCTTGTCCCTTATTCGTAAAGTTCAAATTCATTTTCACTTTAACATTACCCCTTTTCTAATTAACCATTTTTATGTTGTAATCAGTAACTTCATTGCTCGTATGGTTCCTTACAGAGAAAAGGCTCTCAATGCCTGCGGTGATTAATAAAAGAAAAAGCCACTCTCTAATCAGATTTATGGTCTGAATATAAAGTGGCATCGTATATCAGAATCGTGTGACTAGACGCACACTTCCTAAGTTCACCTTAATACATCGGCAAAAAGTATGTTATGGTGCGGTAGACAGGATTTGAACCTGCACGTCCATTGGACACTACCCCCTCAAGATAGCGTGTCTGCCGTTCCACCACTACCGCACATTTAGGGTTATTTAAAATCCTTCACTCACATTCACTTCGAGGATGAAGTAAATGGTGAGCCATGAAGGATTCGAACCTTCGACACCCTGATTAAAAGTCAGGTGCTCTACCAGCTGAGCTAATGGCTCTCATTGTGACTGTAAAGCAACTCTTGAGAGCTGTTCACTTTGAGGATTAATGGTGACCCGTAGGGGACTCGAACCCCTGTTACCTCCGTGAAAGGGAGGTGTCTTAACCACTTGACCAACGGGCCGTACGATTACTCATGTTTGCTTTAAAGCTCATCAGGCAAATAAAAAAGACCGGATGAACGGTCTCACCGTTGCAAACACTTGTGAAAAATCTGGCGGAGAGAGAGGGATTCGAACCCTCGCACCACTTACGCAGTCTAACCCCTTAGCAGAGGGTCCCCTTGAGCCACTTGGGTATCTCTCCAAACTTGGCTCCCCGAACAGGACTCGAACCTGTGACAACTCGATTAACAGTCGAGTGCTCTACCAACTGAGCTATCAGGGAAAATTAAAAAGTAAAAGTGACAAGTAATAATATATCACTGTTAATCTTTATTGTCAATAAAAATAACAATTAATTTTCCTCGGCATTTTCCGCAGGCATATTTTGCTGGGTCGATCTTCCGCTTACGCAAATACTCCATCCCACATTTCTTGCAAATAAGCTTATAACGATACGGCTGCACCTTGCGTTGTGCACGATCAGGCAGTGATTGGCAATACCTCGCACCGCCTACATGCGCAAGCAGCCCCTTGAAATCAGCATCGCGATGCTGATAGCCCCGCTTCAAAATATGCAAATGATAATGGCATAACTCATGCTTAATTATCTTTTCCGTTTCTTCATGTCCAAAGGTTTCGAGCTGATGCGGACTTATCTCTATATTGTGCGAACGTGTAAAATAACGCCCACCCGTTGCTTTCAGGCGGCTGTTGAATGTCGCCTGATGCAGAAACGGACGATTAAAGAAGGTTATCGATATTTGTTCAACCCATTGCTGCAGCGCTTCGTTTGTCATTGTTTATTCTCCCCCAACTACTTGAATTTTAAAGCCTCCATACGCTACACTGTCAAGTAGGAATTATTAAATATGATGGACGGTAACATACCGGGGGGAGAGTATAAATTATTATGGCAACTATGCGTTACGTCTTATTAAAACAGCAGGACAGCATTTATTTCGTTGAAATGCCCGCTTCACATGCTTACCAGTTGAGCGCGCTCAATCTGCGTCTCCATAAAGAGATCGATAAATTAACGGCTGAGCATGTCCCAAGCCTACCTTACGCGGTAGCGGAATGTAATGATGTCGAACTGCATGACACGTCCATTAACATTATTACAGGACTTGATTACATCAATAATTTGGAACAGGATTTCGCCGCTGTTCAAGAAAAATCCTACCCCCTCATCTCGCTGCTAACCGAAATCCGAGCGTTGCAAGCGCAGCTTGAGCAGTGGTATGAGGAGTATGAAGAAGAACAAATGAATTAATGAATTAGAGTGGACCTGCACGGACATTCGCCCTCCTCCATATTGTAGTATTACAACAAGTTAGGCCCAGGAGGAGGACGAAGCGTATGCCACAGTGGCTGTGCAACCAACTGATCCACGCGTTTCAGAAGAAAGATCGACGACAAATAAAATTATTGAATGATTGCTGGTATTTCTACCGTAATAAACAAGGCTCGAAGGAGCAAAGTGACGGCATCGAGATTCAATGATTATACAGCACAGCAATTCAATACAACAAAACCGGCCACCGCATGCGGATAGGGCCGGTTTTTATTTATAAGTGGATATTTTTATCTAAATGAATTGCTGCTAACTATTGATTACATACCATTAAAAAATAATACATCGTCAAGAGGCATACGAGTAGTCGGATGTCCAGCTGCAGCGGCTTTGCCGATTGGCAGCATCAACGTCGGCACATAACGATCCGAGATGTTAAACAGCTCTTTTAATTGATCTCGATTATATCCGCCCATAGGCACGGTATCGTAGCCTTTCGCACGAGCAGCCAGCATTAGCTGCATCGCTACAAGCCCCGTATCAAATACAACGACTTCCTTCAGTCTTTCAGCCGGAAGCGAACTATACATCTTCGTTGAATTAGCAATCATGCTGTCTTTCACTTCTTCTGTCATAAACCCAGCTGCAGCAGCAGCTCCATAAATTTTATCCGACAGGGTGTACATTTCCAAGTCACCAAGCACGATAATAATTGCTGAAGCCTCGCCTACCTGCTTCTGATTAAATGCGATTGGAAGTATCTTTTGCTTCAACTCTGGATCCGTCACTACAAGAAAACGCCACGGCTGCATATTAGACGAGGACGGCGCTTTCGTTGCAGTTGCAATAATTTCCTTTATTTCATCCTGTGAAATATCAAAGCTGCTATCAAATACGCGTACGGAGCGACGGCTAGTTACTACATTGTCAAATGAAGCCTCAAGCTGCTCTTTCGTTTGGTTATTAACTTGTGTATCCAATTGGGTTGTCATTTTGTTTTCCTCCTACGGAATTAAAATTATCTGTGCGTAAAGTAACTCAGTTAAATTCAGATGGATACTGTGTTTTAGTAAGCACAGTTAAATCCGAACGAATACTGTGTTAAAATTCTCACAGTTAATAAATCGGTAACTGTATTAATAATATACACAGTATAAGATCTCAATTTACTTTTGTCAATCAGCTTACTTAAATTAATATGCTTCATTAATTACCAGTTGTGTTTTTATGTTGATGCAATTAGCTTATTCTCCGCAAGCTGTGCTATTGTGTATTGTTGCAGTGCCTCAATCGTCTTTCGTTCCACCTCATTAGTGATAACAATAAAGGCCGACTTCATTTCTTGTCCGAAATGATCCATACCAATTGTGTCGAGCAGCCCGTTGCTCATCGGCTCGCCAACCTTCATCGCTATATAAACATCAGCAAGCGTAATCGTCTCAGCCGATTGCTTCAGCCTGTATCCACCATCACGGCCTTCTCTCGTCTCGATTAGGTTCGCCTGTGCAAGCTTGGCTAGAACCCTTCTAAGTACGGTTGCTTCCGATTTCAGGCATTCGGCGATTTTTGCGCTTGGACAGATGTCGGTTTTACCCGATAATACAACGAGTGCCTGCAGTGACAATCCAAACCATTTGTGACTGGTCAAGCTGCTGCATCTCCCTTTATTCTCGTCCATCATCATCGCCCCTTATAACCTTTTCACAAACTCCGCCCAATTAATTATAAAAGGCTTGCCATGTGACTGGCAAGCCCTTTACACGATATCCTACTAGTCCGGCTTTCGCATAGTTAGTCCCACGCGGCCTTTCTTCAAGTCTACACTTAGAACCCATACGGTTACCGTATCGCCCACGGATACAACATCCATAGGGCGTTTTACGAATTTATCACTCATTTGGGAGATATGAACGAGACCGTCATTTTTAATGCCGATATCAATAAAGGCACCGAAGTCAATGACATTACGTACCGTCCCATGTAATTCCATTCCTGTTGTCAAATCTTCAATATTAAGCACATCCGTGTGAAAAATAGGCGGAGGCAGCTCCTCACGAGGATCTCTGCCTGGCTTAAGCAGGCTTTCTACGATGTCACGCAGCGTCGGCACACCAACGCCAAGCGTAGGCGCAACGAGCTCAGCATTCACCTGTGTCAGCTTTAGCTTCTGTTCATCAGAACCAAGCTGCTTAACTTCTAGCTGAAGCTCCTTGAACAGCTTGTCTACTACGCCATACGATTCCGGATGAATCGGAGTACGGTCAAGCGGATTACCCGCTTCCGGAATACGAAGAAAACCGATACATTGCTCGTACGATTTAGCGCCTAGGCGTGGTACCTTTTGCAGCTGCGTTCGTTTGATGAAGCGTCCATTCTCCTCGCGATATTTCACAATGTTGCGAGCTATCGTCGCGTTGATGCCCGCCACATAAGAGAGCAGCGATGCTGAAGCGGTGTTCACGTCGACACCGACATGGTTAACGGCCGATTCGACTACGCCGCCTAAGGTCTCATCCAAACGCTTTTGACTGACATCATGCTGGTATTGTCCAACACCAATCGCCTTCGGTTCAATTTTAACCAACTCAGCCAACGGGTCCTGCAGCCTGCGCGCGATTGAAACCGCACTGCGTTCCGATACATCGAGGCTAGGAAACTCCTCTTGAGCCAGCTTAGAAGCTGAATAGACGCTCGCGCCCGCTTCATTGACGATAATATACTTGAGCTCTTCTCCGCCTGCAGAAGCGGACTTGCGCTTCCCTATAAGGCTCGCTATAAATTGCTCTGTTTCGCGTGATGCTGTACCGTTGCCGATTACAATAAGCTCGACCTTATACTTATCAATCAATCCGTTAATAAGACGTTCTGCTTCAGCAACCTTATTATTAGGCGGGGTTGGGTAAGATACAGCTACCTCTAGAAGCTTGCCGGTATCATCTATGACCGCCAGCTTACAACCGGTACGAAAAGCAGGGTCTACGCCGAGCACAACATTGCCCCGAACGGGAGGCTGGAGCAGCAGATTACGCAGATTCTCTGAGAAAATAGAAATCGCATGCTCTTCTGCTTTCTCCGTCATTTCTCCTCGTACTTCGCGTTCAATAGATGGCGAAATTAATCTTTTATACGAATCCTCTATAACAGCAACCAACACATCGCGAACGGAAGCAGCCGTACCGTTTCGAAGAAGCTTACGCCCAATCTGCTCATGTATGCGGTCTGAAGGCACGTCGAACGTAACGCGAAGCACATCCTCGCGTTCCGCGCGGTTGATGGCCAGCACTCGGTGCGGCGGCAACTTCCTCACCGGCTCTTGATAGCTGTAGTACATCTCATATACGGTTTCTTCAGCCGGGTTTTTCGCTTCTGTACGCAGCAGCGCCTGATCAAAAGTGAATTTACGTACCCACGCGCGAATAGAAGCATCGTCAGCAATATTTTCAGCTATAATGTCCATCGCACCTTGCAAGGCGTCCTGAGCCGCTGCAACGCCTTTGTCTGCGTTTATATAACGAGCTGCCTCTATAAGTGGATCGCCTTGTCTAGGCTGGGACCAAAGCCATTCAGCAAGCGGCTCCAGGCCTCGTTCCTTAGCGACACTTGCGCGTGTTTTGCGTTTTTGACGGTAAGGACGATAAAGATCCTCAACCTCTTGCAGCTTGATGGACTTGTTGATCGCTTCCCGCAGCTCCTCAGTCAACTTACCCTGCTCGTCAATAAGCCGGATGACCTCGCGCTTGCGTTCCTCTAGATTTCGCATATATTGCAGCTTCTCTTCAATAAATCTCAAGTCATTCTCGTCCAGCTCACCGGTCATTTCCTTACGGTAACGAGCGATAAAAGGGATTGTATTGCCTTCGTCCAGCAAGTCGACCGCAGACTTCACTTTCGTAATCGGAATGGTTAGCTGTGCGGCTATCGCCTTAACGATTCGTTCACTTTCAACAGCCATCTGTCCGGCTGTAAGCTTCGTACTGCCTGCTGATCCTTCTTGTTCTAATCCATGCTGTTGTATTTTAGATTCTGCCAAACACCATACACCGTCCTTTGCTTCATGCACCCGTATACGGGTTATTCGCCATTTCATAGCCGATTGTCGTACGTCCGCCATGCCCAGAATAAACGATTACTTCTGGACTAAGCTTGTACAGCTTCGTACGGATGGAATCATAGAGGTCGCGCTCGCGTCCGCCTGGAAGATCCGTTCGTCCAACCGACAATTTGAACAGAACATCTCCGGAGAATAGATGGTTGCCGCATAAGAAGCTAACACTGCCAGGCGAATGACCTGGCGTGTGCATAACACGGAAGCTTTGTCCGATAAACTTCAGCGTCTGACCTTCCGCAAGTGCAAATTCTGCCGGATCCGTTGATAACGGAGGCGTTATATCCTGCCATCGGGTTGATCCGTTCTTCTTAGGATCCGTTAGCCAATCAGCCTCTAGATCATGGATATAAACTGGGCAGCCTGCTGCCTTGCGAACCTCATCAACACCGCCCATATGATCGAAATGCGCATGGGTAAGTAAGATAGCTTCCACCTGTACGCCTTCAATCCGTTTAAGCAGGCTTTTCGGATTCATGCCGGGATCAATGATGATACCCCGTTCCTTCACATTCTCTGAGGAATCTCCGTCTGCCTGCGCTGGTTCTTTTACCGTAAGTAAATAACAATTCGTCTGCATAGGGCCTAATACAAATGTCTCTATCCGCATTGTAGTTGTCATGGCTTCTTAGAAGGACTCCAGCAGATTGCGCAATTCCTTCACAATAACGGACTGATAGCCCGTGCCTTCGCCGTAACGGCGACCCATTTCTTGGCGAGTGACAGCCAGATTTTCTTGATAATCCGCTGCTTCACGGTCTGGATTCTCTTGTTTAAATGCGATCATTGCTTCCTGTACATGCTTCGGACGAGGTCCCCATGTTCCAAGCACAGCTCCGCCAGTATCCGCAATAATGACAACCGGAACAGAACGTCCGCCCATTGTTAGAAATTGATCCATCGTATCTAAGTGATCTTCCATAATAAGAACTTCCGTTGGGATGCCGCTATTCTCAAGCGCTTTGAATACGACAGGAATATTGCGAACCACATCACCGCACCAGTCCGCCATCAAAATAAGAATACGCAAGTCATCCCGGTTGTTCATCGATTCGAACAGCTCCCGGTCGCTTTCATCCGTCCATTCAAATTTTTCATACCACTCGGTAAACGCTTCTTTATTTTTTGTCATACCATTAATAAATTGCTGCGGGCTAATTCCTTTGCCAATCTTTTCAGCTACACTTTTACTCATATGTATCCCTCTTTCGACTGTGTTATTAAATAATGAAAAACGAACATTGCACCTCTAATATTATACGGTAAACCTTTTGGCTCTGCGAATATGCAAAATGAATGATTATTATTCCGATTTTTTGCGCGATCTTACAAATTTAAAGAGCACATATACGATTAGCAATGCAATCGCAATTAAGATAGCAGGTTGAACGTATGGTGCTGCTTCCTCGCCAACCTTCTCCCACTGATCACCGAGCTCTTTCCCCAAATAGATGAATAATATCGACCATGGAAGGGAGGCAAGCGCTGTAAGAAGCGTAAATAATCCAAAATTCATGCGCGCCATGCCAGCTGGGATCGATATAACCTGCCTCATAACAGGTACAAATCGAGCGGTAAATACGATTCCTGGACCGTATTTTTTAAACCATCCTTCAGAGATATCCACATGCTTCTGTTTAATTTTAATGAATTTGCCGTACTTATCGACAATGGGACGACCACCGAATCGGCCAATCGCGTATAATATCCAGTTTTGTCCTACAGCACCAATTGTTCCGAATAGCACGGCGCCCCAAAACGTGATGTCCCCCTTCCAAACAAGGTAGCCTCCGAAGCCCAATACGACTTCACTTGGAATGACTTCAATTAATAGACCGATTAATATACCAAAATACCCTAAGCTTTCAACCCATAATAACACCTCATGCAAAATTTCCTTAATCCATTCCATCCTGTTTATCTCTCCGCCTCTCATTATAAGTGCCAGCTAGTTCTTACAACGCCAACGTTGAAGCTATTTTAACACATGGAACAGATATCCTTCCACTTTTGTCATGGGTTGACAAGCCCCAGCATAGACTAGCCTTAAATGATACGAAAAGATGAGGTGATCGTTCCATGTCCAAAGTATTTATCGTAAGGAAACGACAAATTCAGCTGTTCATCGTAGTTGCGGCGCTTATTATTTTGACTGGTGTTTTCTTAAGCTGGAATCAAGCGCGTCCAGCAAGCGGACAGGCAGCAGAAGCTCGTGTTATCCAGCTAGTCACAGGCGAATACAAGACGACAACCGAAGATGGTAAAGAACAGGAAGTATACGTATGGCATCCGGGTACTATCCTCGTGGAAAAAGGGGAGTTAATTGAATTGCAAATTACCGGCGTGAATGGAAAAAGCCATCCTTTTGTTATTGAGGGTCTAGGTGTTCGCGGTGAGGTTACGAAGGGCAAGACGACCGTTGTACGGTTTACTGCTCAGAAGGAAGGCACCTATCCTGTTCTATGCTTGACCCATACGGATATGCGGCATAGCGGTCCAATGGTCGGCTATATTGTCGTAGATTAGACTACGTTTCTTCGAGTGACCTTCTCCTCCCCCGGCGCATACATATGGGGTAGAGAGGAGTCGGTTAATATGAAGCACAACGCGCAAAAGCATACCGCCGGCTATCCGAGCGCGCGCAAAATCCGAAGAGCCTGCAGCAATGAGCTCTATCGCACCGTCAAACGTATGAAGCTTTGGGTCCCAAAGGATAAGATGGATCAAGCCGAATCAATCTATTTCAAAAAAGTGATTCTTAATCTTACCTGGATTGTTGAAAATGAAAGTAATCGCAAGGTCCAATCCGATTGGTGGGATGAGAACGTCAGCGCTGAAATCGCTGAGTTGTGGGAGGTCGACCGAGACAGCCTCTGCATAGCTTTCCGCGAAGCGTATGGCGGATGAGATATAGGTTGAGGATACTGAAAAAAAGTCGTGATTTCTACTTAACGTAGAGAACCACGACTTTTTTTGTTAAGCAAACCGTCTAGCAGCTAACGCTTACTTACTTCTTTCAGTCGATCGCACGCTACTGTTAGCGTATTAAGCGGATTCCCGCCAACCTGTACCGTTGCCATACCATTCGCCTCATCCACATTTTCGATCCAAACCGAATCGTCGCCAAGATGGACGGCCACTGTCTGCTCAGACTCGTAGATCTGTTTTGCACGCTTTGTGTCCATAAAGCTTATCCCTCCTCCTGCTCACCGTACATCGTATCCGTAGTGGATTCATCGATGAGCCCATTCTGCAACGTCACATTGCCGCCACCCAATCCCTCGTTCACCATACGATCAATGTCCATAAAATAATCATCTCGGCCTTCATTCATAAGCTCACCTGCCGCTGCTTCTTCTTGCTGGACTTCCTTGTTCGAATCACTCATTTACGCATGCCTCCTTGGACTTCAACCCTTGTCTTTCATGACAAAATATACCCGAAATCACCAATATCCATGCATCCATTACAGCAGAGGAGAGAGGATATGAAGTACAGACTCGGCTGCTTTCTGTTTCCATGGCCTTTTTGCAAAGGACTGAAGCTCCAGCTCCACGCTATCCTGCAGATCGTTCATAAAATCCTCCTCAAGCCGAGCAATCGTACCTATATCAAACAAAATGGCATTCAGCTCAAAGTTGCTGTACAAGCTGCGCATATCCATATTCGCCGTGCCTACCGAAGCAAGCATTTGATCAATAATCATAACCTTGGCATGCACAAACCCTGTCTGATAGCGATAAACACGAACGCCAGCCTCCAACATATTTTGCACGTAAGACAAGGTTGACAGGAGAACCAATTTAGAATCAGGTATGCCTGGAATAATGATCCTCACATCAACTCCGCTGAGCGCAGCCGTTCTAAGGCTCATAATTAAGCTAGGATCAGGTATAAAATAAGGTGTCGTCAAAAAAATCCGAAATTTAGCCGCTGTAATTGCCGCGAACATAACCTCTAATATTTTGTGATCATAACGACCAGGCTTACTCGAGACAATCAAAGTCCGCTCATTTCCCTCACACTTATGCGCCGGCATATACCTTCCTCTGTCCAATGACTCCTTAGCAGCAAAAGCCCAGTCGTTCATAAACAGCTCCTGCAAAAAATAAACCGCGTCCCCTTCCAACTGCAAATGTGTGTCTCGCCAGAATCCTAGCTTTTGATCCATGCCAAGGTACTCGTCTCCGATATTAATACCGCCTACAAAACCGACTTGACCATCTACTATTGTGATTTTACGATGATTACGATAATTGAGGCGTCGAGCATAAAATGCAACACGCGGTGGCAAGAAACAGCATGTCGTCACTCCGGCAGCATGCAGCTCTTGGACATACTCCTTGCTAAGGTGTAGGCTGCCTATCCCATCATAAAGTACACGTACCTCTACACCTTCTTTGGCCTTTCGCACAAGGATTTGGAGAAACCTGCGGCCAACGTTATCGTCACGAATCGTATAGTAATCCATATGGATATGATGCTTCGCCTGATCCATCTGTTGAAGCATCGCATCGAATGTTTGGTTGCCGTTCGTAAGTACAGTAGTCTGGTTTCGTTTTGTAATAGGAAAAGGTGCAAGCCCCGTCAGCATCTCATATAGCTTTTCTTGCTGTTCAAGCTGCTCATTTACGATATCATAGGGTCCTCTTACCACTTCAGATCTGTGACTAGCTTCACGAACCTCATCGTGCTTTAAGCCACTCGTAAGCCTGCGTCTCGTAAAATCTTTTCCCAGCATAATATAAACAGCAAAACCTACAAAAGGGACTACGAGTGCGATAAACAACCAAGCGGTCATTGAAACCGGGCGATGATGTTCCATTAGCATTATGCTGGCGAGAGTAGCAATGTAGAAGACGAGAACTACAATCAGCCAAATGAGTCCCACTTGCATAAGAACACCTCATTCATTTCCTTACGTCCCTTATGACATTGTCAAAGTGTCTCTAGTTTGAACGGATTGCGTTAGACGTATACTTATGAAAAAATAAAAAAGCCCACCGATCAGATATGATCGCATGGGCTTACTGGCTTACTTTTAGGGATTATAGTATTCTATTGCTTCAAGGTTACGCCTTCGCTGCTGTTTTCCATCTGCGTAAATATTATTCGGTGCATGCTGAGTCTACGGCTGATGAAGGACGGAAGTCGTCGATAGTTGATTCCTAGCTTATAACCAATCAGCTTGGCTGCCGATTCTGCCACTAATCTCGGGATAAGACTCCATTTACGCGTACGATGAAGCTCGCTAAGTTGGAGCTTAACTAGCTTTGAGCCCGCCTTGCCTACTCCGCTATACGGCATGATCCAAGTATTACATCGCATCGACACTCCGTTATCGAAATAACGCTTGAACTGCTGCTTTATTGAATAATGATGTGAATGATACACAATTGCTTCTGCACTGTAAGCTACCTTATGTCCGGCCAGTATACATCTGGCTGCCATAAACAAATCCTCATTAAAAATGACCGGTGCCTGGAAGTGTCCCATACCCTCAAACGTTTCACGCTTTATAGCCGAGCAAACATTAGAACAGAAAAATGTTTTTATACCCAGCCGCTCAATGTCCTCGTATGACTTCACTTCCGACTCCACTGGATAGTTATATTGTCTAGTCAGACGCTCCAGCACATTCGCTTCTGGTCTGGCTAGTTGTCTAGCGTATGCGTAAACAATTCTATCATGCTCAAGCAAAGGCTTAATCAAATGCTCAATAAGTTTATCATCGTATGGGAGCGCATCCTGTGTCATGAATAGCAGAATATCGCCCTTTGCTTGCGCTGCTGCTTCGTTGCGTGTACCGCCATGATCGAACTCCGTTCGCAGCACGCTAATGACATGAGCGCCAGCCTTACGCGCTAGTTCAGGGGTTCCATCATCAGAGACCGAGTCTATAATAATAATTTCGCAGGGACGAACCGTTTGCTTCTGCAATAACTCTAGAAGTGTCCCAAGCTCAGCGCCGGCATTTAATGTTGGAATAATAACCGATACTCGGCTTGAAGATAGGTTGTCAGTAAGCATTTTTGTTAATCAAGCCCTTCAGTACTGTCTTGAAAATAATTTTGATATCAAACAGGAACGTCCAGTTCTCAATATAAAAAATATCATGCATAATCCGATCCTGAATCGACGTATCGCCTCGCAGCCCATTCGTCTGTGCCCAACCAGTAATACCTGGACGGATTTGATGCTTAATCATATATTTAGGAATTTCCTCTTTGAATTGATTAACGAAATAAGGACGCTCCGGACGTGGGCCAACTACGCTCATATCGCCAAGCAGCACATTAAAAAACTGCGGCAGCTCATCCAAACTCGTACGGCGCAAGAAGCTTCCAAATCTCGTTCGTCTCGGATCATTTTCTATCGTCCACTGTGTATCGGATACCGTATCCAACGACACACGCATCGAGCGGAATTTGTACATGTGGAAGGTTTTGCGGTCAAGACCCATCCGCTCCTGCTTGAACAGAATAGGGCCGGGTGAGGTCAGCTTCAGGCCAATAATCGCGAATAGCATAACTGGTGATGTCATGATAATAGCTGCAATTGAGAAAGCAATATCGAACCATCGCTTCAAAATACGATTACTTAATTCATCAAGCGGCACATCACGCACATTGATTAGCGGAATGCCCGCAAAATTATCGAAGAAAGGACGCGCTGGCAGCAAATCGAAAAAATCAGGGATGATCAACGTCTTCACACCAGTTTGCTCACAAATTTCGATGATTTCTGGATATTTCATATGGGCATCAAGCGGAAGAGCGATGATTACTTCATCGATTGGGTGCTTCTCCAGCATCTTCTTTAAGTCATTCAGCCTGCCGATAATTGGCTTCATCTGGCGGTGCTCCGGTGCATGGTTGGTTTGATAATCATCGAGGAAGCCAACCGCCTCATAACCAAGCTCGGGACGCTGATTAAGATTCGTATAGAAGCTTCGTCCTAATGAGCCTGCGCCTACAATTAGGATAAACCGTTTATTGAAGCCTCGGCGGCGAAGGTTTGAGAGTACAGCTTTGAGCCAGTATCGGTAAGCCGTTATCGACATAAAATTCATAATGAAAAAGATGGCGAGAAACTCACGAGAAATATGTACTTCACGAGTGAAGAAAAACAAGCTCAGCAGACCCAAGAAACTAATCGTTTGAATCTGTAATATTCTTAATACCTCATAGGAATAATTCTTGCGACGCTTTGGTGAATAAAACTGCAAGTAAAAGCCCACCAGGACAGCTGAAAATGAATAAATCGTTCCCCACAGCAAGTAAGTAGAGAAAGGAACAGATTTAACATGCGGCAGCAAATCACTATAAAACTTAAGCCAATAAGCAGCTAAAAACACAAGTAGTGTGCATGCTAAATCCGCCAACATATATAATTGCGTCAAAAACCGTTGGTTTTGTCGGAGCATTTCGCCGATTTCACCTGCATTCTCTTAAATTTCGACTCTATTAGTATTGTAACAAAAATGGAAAGTTAAGAGAACCCCAAATATTTCCTCTTGACTAACGAGTATGCAGCCGGTTGGACATAAGCGGCATTTTGAGATAAGTTTTAAAGAGTGATGTGGAAAGGAGAACACCAAATGAATCGACCGAACAAGAGAGATTATTATTTTGATAACGCCAAAATCATACTCATACTGCTTGTAGTCGTTGGACACACGATTGAGCCATTGATAGGGGTGAGTCCCACATTAAAGGCCTTTTACTTATTCCTTTATTTCTTCCATATGCCTTTATTTATTTTCATATCCGGCTATTTTTCTAAGAATATAAACACTAGAGACTATGCAAAAAAAGTCATTAGTAAACTTTTGATACCCTACCTTATCTTTGAATCAGCATACTCAGTGTTTGATTATTTCATTTTTAATAGAGAAAAACTATTTTTCACTTATTTCACACCCTACTGGATCATGTGGTTCATGTTCAGCATGATTATATGGAAAGTTATTCTTCCTTATGTTGTAAAAATTAAATTTTCATTGCCCATATCCATCATCGCGGCCATATTAATAGGTTACGCAATCGACACAGGTTATTACGCCAGTGTTTCCAGAGCGTTTGTATTTTTCCCTTTTTTTCTAGCCGGTTATTATTTTGATAAGAAATACCTGAATAAATTATTCCTAGTTCCCATGAGAGCAGCAGCGATTATCATCATGACCGCTTCCCTAGCTCTCATTTATTATTACGGACAAGTCATTAGAGTAGAGTGGTTATATGGATCGTTTCCCTATCACACTCTTGATCATAATGAATGGTATGCAGGTATTTATAGAGCTGCCATTTATGCAGTAACCCTTATACTTTCGATTTGCTTTTTATCGTTAACACCTAGACGGACTATTCCGTTAATCAGTAAAATGGGCGAGAGAACAATCTATGTATATCTCCTGCATGGGTTTATCATAAAGTACTTGGACTATAAGGGCTTCTATTCCGGCATTAATACAATGGGCGAAAAGATCAGCTTAATCGTGGTCGGGGTGCTAATAACGCTCATTCTCTTATTACCGGCTGTAAGGTTAACAACCAAACACGCAGTCGTTCCTAAAGTAGAGCGATTCTTTCACTGAATACTCAGAAATCATATTCTGTAAACATATTATTCTCTGTTTGCTGCAGCACCTTCAGCATGTAAAGTCTTTGCTTTGTTCATTATCCATTTGCGTTTACGCAGCATGCTCGGAAGCGAGCGGAGGATAAACGGCCAGCATGCTAACAGGCCAGGCTCACGAAGAACGATATAACTTAGCTTAACAAGCTCTGTTGCAAGAATGGCTGGGAGGATCGTGAAGGAATGCCAGCCGAGGGGCTCATTCTTCAACAAGGTGAAGAATCGATTCTGGTAGGAGTGTCTGCGCACGAACAATGGCATATTGCTGCGCCCTCCCTTTTTCCAGCCTCTATTGTGAATGGCATGGGCAGTAGGAACAAAGTATGACTTCCAACCTAGCGTTCCCGCGCGCCAAGCGACATCTACATCTTCTTTGTATGCAAAAAATTGTTCATCGAAAAACTGATCCTCATAGGCAATATCCTGAATCATCGCTGTTCGATAGACCGCCGCAGCGCCAGATACACCGAATACGGCTTTTTCTACGTTCCAGAGCGATGCTTTTTCACCCGCTGCAAGGTCATAAGCTTGTCTCGTTCGCTTCATTGCTAATCCAGCGCTATCCATTACACCTGGATCATCTGCGAGTACAAGCTTCCCTGTCGCACTTCCTACCTCCTGCTGTCGTTCCATGAATGCGATAATTTCAGATAAGTAGTGTGGATCCAGCGTCACATCTGGGTTTAATACGAGCACATAATCCGAACGGGTTTGACGGATGGCCTGATTCTGGCCACCGGCAAACCCGTTGTTGACTTTGTTCGCTATTAGCTGGACTCGATCTGCAAACGGAAGTACTCGATTGACCGTTCCGTCTGATGACGCATTGTCGATGACAACAATTTTGTCGAGCGGAAATCTCTGCTCAAGAACGGCCTTCAAGCACGTCTCGATATCTTCGGCACTGTTATAAGTTACGATACAGACACTTGCTGTAGGCATATCTTCATCACTCCCTATCTTTGAGATAGTGGTTCAACGCTTCTCTCCATGGACGCAAGTCTTTAAGTCCGTTGATTCTGATTGCGCAATGGTCCATTACTGAGAAAGTAGGTCTAGGTGCAGGTCTTGGATAGTCCATTGTTGTACATGGCTCTACTTGGATATGGATGCCGCTGTCCTCAAAGATCGCATTTGCAAACTCAAACCAAGAGCAGGTTCCGCTATTAGAGGCATGATAAATACCGTAATAATCAGTTTCTACAAGCTCAAGCAGAAAAGCAGCTAGATCGTACGTATAGGTTGGAGATCCGACTTGATCCGCTACAACTGTAAGTTGATCACGTTCGCCAGCTATTTTCAGCATCGTCTTCACAAAGTTATTTCCATATTTTCCGTAAACCCACGATGTACGAACGATATAGTAACGATCATGCAGCGATTGCACCATCTGCTCGCCCGCTAGCTTCGATTTGCCATAAACAGTCTGAGGATTCGTCTGATCATACTCATTGTACGGTGTTTCACTTGTTCCATCAAACACATAATCGGTACTAATATAACAGAGCTTAGCACCTACTTCACGAGCTGCAATCGCGACATTACGAGTTGCAGCTGCATTCACGTGAAAAGCCTCATCCGGTTCGGACTCGGCTTTATCTACGGCTGTATAAGCTGCGCAATGTATAACTACATCTGGACGGTGTAAAGCAAAGAGACTGCGGCATACAGTTAAACTTGTAATATCCAACATCTCTCTACCAAATCCAACAATCTCCACTTTTTCTGAAGACCATTCCTTTAGCTCTCGACCTAGCTGACCGTTTGCACCGGTAATGACAATTTTCAAGTTAGATGCTGTCATTTCTCAGCCTCCAAACGCTCCTTATACTGCGTATCATAATAATGTTGATAAGAACCAGATGTTACCTGCTTCATCCAATCCTTATTGCTAAGATACCAGCGAATCGTTTCTTTCATGCCATTCACATAGTCGAATTTTGGCTCCCAGCCAAGCTCATTACGGATTTTATCCGCATCAATTGCGTAACGACGATCATGACCCAGACGATCTTTGACATACGAAATAAGAGTATCAGGCTTGTTCAATTCTTCTAAAATGGTGCGAACTACCTGGATGTTGTTCCGCTCGTTGCGACCTCCAACGTTATATACTTCACCGTTTAATCCTTTATGTAGCACCAAGTCAATTGCACTGCAATGATCCTCTACGTATAGCCAGTCACGCACATTCAGCCCGTCACCGTATACAGGGAGCGGTTTATCCTGAAGAGCGTTTTGAATCATTAACGGGATGAGCTTCTCTGGGAATTGATATGGGCCGTAGTTATTGGAGCATCGTGTAATATTAACGTTTAATTCAAAAGTCTCATGATAGGCGCGTACCAGTAAATCAGCACCAGCCTTGCTCGCTGAATAAGGACTGTTCGGAGTGATCGGCGTATCTTCAGTAAACAAACCTGTTTCACCAAGTGTACCGTATACCTCATCCGTTGAGACTTGAACAAATTTAGCAACATTGTATTGCTTCGACAACTCAAGTAAAGTTTGTGTACCTACAATGTTAGTCTGTACGAAAATCTCCGGATGCATGATGCTGCGATCCACATGTGACTCTGCCGCGAAGTTAATGACAGCATCGACTCCAGCTGTGAATAGCGGTTCTAGTGCAGTACGTTCAGTAATGTCTGCCTTTACGAACGTATAGTTAGAATGTTGCTCAATCGAACGCAGATTTTCAAGGTTGCCTGCATACGAGAGTGCATCTACATTAATGATTTCATATTGCGGATAGTTTTTGATCATATACAGTACAAAGTTGCTACCAATAAAGCCGGCACCGCCAGTAATTAATAATTTCACGTTTAACTCACCCTTCATATACAAAGTTGATTTCTGCATCGGCAAGAACTGGATGCTTCCCATCTTTGTCGGAAGTGATCGGATTGGACGTTGGCCAATCGATCGCTAAGGCAGGATCATTCCAGGCAATACCTCTGTCGTGTTCGGGAGAATAGAGCTCGTCAACTTTGTATTGAACTTCACTGTTAGGTGCGAGTGTGCAGAAACCGTGTGCAAATCCATGTGGAACAAGAAGTTGCAGCTTATTCGCTGCCGATAGTATAAAACCTTGCCATTTCCCGAAAGTAGGTGAACCCCATCTGATGTCTACTACGACATCGTGAATCTCACCCGAAGTAACTCGTATAAGTTTCGTTTGCGCCCTGGGAATTAATTGATAATGGAGACCTCGCAGTACACCGGTTTCTAAGGAGAGCGAGTGATTGTCTTGAATAAAATGATTAACAATGCCGTGTTTATGCAATGCGTCTTGATTATAACTTTCCATAAAAAAACCACGTTCATCTTCATATACCACTGGTTCAATTATTTTCACACCTGATAGTTTCGAGTCCGAAACCTTCAACATAAATCACCGCCAATCACGTTTTGAACTCGCCAAATCGCGGACCGTAATCGATCTCTTTAGCAAGTTCGTTAGCCTGACTATATGAAGAATGCGTCCCTGCATCAGTCCACCAATTTTGCAATATATCGTAAGACAAGGAATTAGCAGCGATATAAGCATTATTAACATCCGTAATCTCTAACTCGCCTCTATTAGAAGGCTTTAATGAGCGAATAATATCAAATACTTGGCAATCGTACATATATACGCCTGTAACTGCGTAATTGCTCTTCGGCGTTGCGGGTTTTTCTTCGATTGATACAATCTTGTCTCCATTTAATTCAGGTACACCATAACGTTGTGGATCATTCACTGCTTGAATTAATATTTTCGCTCCATGAGACTGACGATCATAGCTTGATACAAAGTCAGTTATTCGATCAGCGAATACGTTATCACCTAAAATAACCACCATTCTTTCATTATTAACAAATTGCTCTGCCATTCCTAATGCCTGTGCAATCCCACCCGCTTCGTCCTGTACCTTATAAGTAAACGAAAGGCCGAAATCTCTCCCACTTCCAAGCAAGCTGACGACATCCCCCATATGCTCCTTGCCTGTAACTACGAGAATGTCATCAATTCCCGATTCCTTTAGCTTCGCAATAGAATGAAAGATCATCGGGTATTTGCCAACGGGAAGAAGATGTTTGTTAGTGACTTTGGTTAAAGGAAATAGACGGGAGCCTGTTCCTCCAGCTAGGATGATTCCTTTCATAGTTCACCTCATCTAAAATATCATATTTTCATTAAAATTGTAGAAATTATTAGTTGTTATAATAAACCAATTTACACAACAAAGCTTCACCAGATTAGATTTTACTAAGTAGTATTTAATTTCAAAAACATATCCATATCAAAATTCCGGATTTTTTCATCTATTTTATTAAGGTTTTTTTCTAAATTCTCATGATTAACAATATACTCCTTACGATTTATAGCTTCAACCATATATTGATTAATTTCATGAGAATAATGACCAACATCTTTATAATTATTCAGATCAGATGTTAGATTGGGATTTGAAGAAAAATCGTATAACTCCACATTCTCAAACTTATTCAGCTCTTGAAAAGAGTAACGCTTAGCTTCAAACATGTCTAAAATAACTTGACGATCTGCATCATACCAATGTCTAAATTCAATAATAGAGTAAGGAGAATAAAACATAATAAATTTTGTGTCTGGATGTTTACTGATTAAAGGTAATATATAACCCCAAATAAATTTTAAAAGTGATAGGTAAAACAGCAAAAATAAACTCATTTAGCCAATTAAACCTATATTAATGATCATTCATTTAAAATTAACCAAAAATCGTTATTCTTTCTCATCAAAAGAATAACGATTTCGTATGATCATACATCTCATTTTTCAAACCATAAGTGGTGTGGTCTGCTATCAGGTATAATATCCTTTTGACTAATCAACAGCTATGAAATACATTTTTAAGATTGTTCTTGTTCATTTCAACTATTACATTAGTTCGTAATTATTTTCAGAAAATTGATTCACTTCTTCGGGTGTTCCTAGTATGTGAACTGAATCTATTGGAATTGATAATATTTTCACTGCAAGTCCATCCTCAATAAGCTGATTGTACAAAGGTGCAATATAACGCTCCCCTTTTTCTTCCCTATTTGGTTTCGTATAATATTTTGTATATATATTCTTATACAAAGCTGCTGAAGAAAACCAATATAAACCAATGGTAGCATGATTAGAAATTCTTGTTTTTTCTCGAACCTCTGTAGCCAACCCTCCATTGTTTACACTTACAAAACTCCAATTGTCACCTTTACCTTCAAAGCAAGGAATCCAACCATCAACATCAGGGATATCTTTGTGTAGTTCTTTCGGGTCTACATGGGTATCAATATTATAAATCAACAGAGGTTCATCATTGTTCCAATGAGGTTCAGCATGTAATGTTGAGGTCGCTTGACCATCCGTTAAACTTGCTAATTCAACAATTTGAAACTTCTTTATATCCAGGCCCTCACATTCATGTTGAATAAATTCGGACGCCATATCTTCTTTACGTACTATGAATATGACATTAGATGAATACAAATCAAATGATTTCAAACTAATCATTGACCAGTAGAAGAGAGACTTACCCTTAACATTTATCATGAATTTAGGAACATCATATCCAGCTTTTCTAAAGCGGCTTCCCATACCTGCCATAGTAATTACAATATTCACAAAATCTCCTCCTTAGTTAGGTAATCCTTTCCTCTCTTCAATAATTCATTTAATTCTTCCTCATTATATTTCAAAAACTCATCAGGCCTAATTGCACGATCATCGATATAATAGCCATCCCTTCCAGGCCATGGCTTTCCAAACAATATCTCATCATAAGGAATCTCCCATTTATCCAACCAATTCATTATACTACGCGCAGATTTAGCATTAATTAGTCCTAAATTCCCCTCATATGTTCTCATACTACGTGCAGTAAATATTAATATTGTAAACCCCTCTTCTTTCCATTCCTTCACTCTATCAATCATTTTCTGATAAGGTATCAATTCATCGTATGATTCGTCCTGCCCTCTTATCGGGCATAATGTCCCATCCAGATCAACAACTAAAGTCCCTCTATTTTGCTCAGTCATTCTGTTCCAACTCCTCCATTATTTTAATTGCATTCAATATGAAGCCCAGTACTTTTCTTGGATTGTCAATATGTAAAGGTAGCATAGACAGAAAGAGCGAAGCTTCGCAAAGACGAACAATTCTAATATCATATCCTGCTTTATTTACCCATTCGATAAACTGCTGTTGATGATGCATCGAATTCTTTGATTTTATGCTCAATTGAAGCGCTAATGAGTTATCAAGTGCAATTGTAAAAAGTTCATTATTGATAAAATCATAATTACCCAGAATAGAATGTGATAGTTTAGCTAAATCATAATATGGATCTGTCCATAGATCTGCTTCTTTTAGTGCACCTTTTGTATCAATAAACTTCATCATAATTGTATTTTTATCATAAAGAATATTGGAAAAACACAGATCTCCATGACCAATCACTTCATTGTAAGACTTCACTTGGTGATTTAATTCATTAAATAACGAAACATAACGCTCTATAATCATATCTATTGTGAATGAAGTACCTTGAGTGATATACATATCAAGTTTATTGAAAGCTTCCATTTGCTTAAGTTTGTCAATTCTTTCAACTATCTTTTCAAGATACAGCTTTGAGAATCTTGAGATATATTCACCTCTATTTATTTCTCGTACAGGTCTTGAAGTGATGAATGTAAATATTTTATCCAAAAAGATATTACACTGATTTATCTCAACAGAATTATGAATCCATTGTAATGCCATATCAGGAATATTCAACCGTTCCATTGTATAGGTTGCATAACTTTGTTCCGTTGTGAAATTATAGGGCATAACAAACCATGATTTCATACTAACCGGAATTAATTGATAAAATTTATATTCTTTTTCTATCTTCTCTTTGTCCGACGATTTTTTTGTTAAGGTATGTTTATCCCCCATCAGTTGATTGAAGTAACGAGCCTCGAAACCACCAGTAAAAAAGTTTAAGAATGATGAAATGTCTGAAATATCAATAGCAAACTCGCTAGGCTTAAATACTTGACAATCTGACCCTAGATCATCCTTGGTTATTATTGCATCATGATTTATTAACTGTAAGTATTGTGCATACTTATTGATATCATTAAAAACCAACATGAATGGATCATATTCTCTATTCACAAGCGTAGATTGTGAGAAAATAATTTTATTCATCAATATTTCAAACTTTTGAAAATCTACAATAACTGCCTTAGAATAATAATGTATAATTAAACAATTTTCATTCCTTTCTTTAATCAAATTACTTATTATTTTTTTATCCTCTTGCGTTGAAAAACAGATATATTTATTATTACCAACTTGATCAACTAACTGCTTTATTCTATCCTTTAACCTAATCTTTTTATAGATAATGTCCCCAAATTGACGTTCACCTACAACAGACGAGATAGAACTAGGTAACATATCACTATCGTCATAAATAAAATAAACAGTTTGTTTCATATCGCATAAAACTCCATTTCATCTAAAGTTAGGTCAAGATTCATCCTCCATATTATCTTGATAAAACGTATTTGGTTTTATACGGTACCTACTGATGCCCGCTGCGCTATTAGTATTACCAAACAATTCAATAAACCGTCTCTTAATAACGACTACAAGAAATAGACATGCAGTAAGTGTCAGTGCGAAAAGACCAATAGTCTTGTATAATTGAATAGAATCTATTTCTGTATTTGAAATGGAGAAGAAAGAATCATTTATTAAAACCAAAAAACTTTTGACTAATGATTGTAAGCTAATATTGCTCGTGAATGAAGAGATTGCAAGTATTTCTAATAACCAAATAAAAATCGAAATAAACAAAACTAAAGCAGATCTACCTTGTATCAGATCTCTCATGTCATCATGAGTTTTTTTTAGAAACCCATTTAATTTAAGCAAGTAAACGCCCCTAATTGAATGGCTTCGACTCATGATCAATCTATTAATATATTTATTCGTAAACGGGAACTCAAGATAATACAATATTGAAAATGAAATAAACATAATAAACAATACACAAATAGGAGAATACTTAGCAATAGAGTTATTCGATAATAACAGATATCCTGTAATTAATGAAAATAATACAACTGTATCATAAAAACGTTCGATCCAAATTGCAACAATGCCTCTACGTATACTATTACATAAACGCCCAATTTCAGTAACCCTGAATAGCTCACCCACTTTAAATGGTATAAAAAAATTGACCCATGATGTAATAAAGTAAACAGATAGTAGCCTAGTAACGCTAATTTTATTTTCAATCAATAATATGTATAACCTAATTACCCTTAGCAAATGGGCAGTGAAATATAATATCAAAAACAAAACAATAGACCTAATATATTCCGTATCAAATATCTCTGTAAAATTCATTTTGTATAATGATTTTACCGTAAATAGAGTACCTGCAACAATAAACACAAAGAAAATTAGATTAAAAAACTTGTTAACTATCACCTTTTGGTATACTGACTCCATTAACTAAAAGTCTCCTTCAAATTACTAGCTATTAGCTCACTTTCATAGGATGCGATTTCTTTGCTTCGATGCTCAGACTTTAAAAAGTTGGACTTGTTTTTACCAAATAGCCATAACAAATTTAGAACCCTAAATGCTTGACGAAACAACCTTACGTTAGATTGTTGATCATCCTCACGCCAGCTTAAAGGAAAGAACTTTATTTTTTGTTTGTAATATATACTTGCAAGAATCATACAATAATTAAATGTCAAATCATCTGGAAACTTAATATAGTACTTGTTTTTGAAAAGTTCAAGATTATAACAGTTCAAACCTGAACCGAGATCATATATCTTTTCTTTACTAACCACCGAAAACAAAGTATTGTATACCCGATTTCCAAAAGTTCTAAACCAAGAATATCCTTGGAGTTTTGAATTTTTTTGAAATCTGGCACCAAGTAAACAATCAAATTCCATATGTTCCCCATTAATTAAATGTGGAAGGATATCGTGAATATCTCCCTGATCATCCCCATGAAGAACGATTAAGTAATTAAACTCATTCCTCATACCATAGTCAATCGCTACTTTATGTGAACCACCCAAGCCATAATTCCCAACATTTCTAAGTAAGGTTACTTTCACTCCTGATATTTTATGGATTTTGTTTATTGCAGCCTGTTCACCATTATCTGTACTTCGATTATTAACAATAATTACTTCATCAATAACTTGATTAATATCCTCCGTAAATTGATCTAATACACGTACTATTTGCTTTTCACAATTATACATAGGAATAAACACAAGTATTTTTTCTTTCATTATATTAACTCCCCGATTTATTTTCTATAGTGAATTTGTTAAATTTACTTTTAAGTATTTTTTCGAAATATATCGCATAAATAAATAATTTGTAACTAATGTAATTGGCGTTACAGTTATTTTGACCATAAGCGCCGCCCATGTTTCTAAAATGATATTCAAATTTAATAACTCATTTACCCCTAAATCAATAACAAGTGAGAAAAATGTAATTGAAATGGCTTGGTACACTAGGTAAGCAGTGAAGCCTCTGATTAGGAATCCATTATCTACATTGAAAATTTTTCGACTCGAGGTAAAATAGACAAACGTTATTGCTAGCACAGCACCGATATAGTTTGAATAGAGTGGTCTCATTTCCGAATAATGGATACAATATGAGTAAACAAGTAAATCAATCATCCACCCTATTCCGGATACTACAATAAAGTTTTTAATTTTTGCCCACTCATTAATCATTTCCATCCAGCTTTCCTACAGTAGATTCAAACAAGTAGATTCAAACACTTTAGTTATTCACAACTTAATTCTTACTCTTATATAGTCGTTCAATAACATAAACAATAATAATAAATATTCCAGAAAGATACAGCGGATAGTAATACATGAAATAACTTCCTGGCTGTGTCAAGTATAGGATAGGCAATCGTCCTAAAATTAACAAACACATCCACAAAAGCGGATCCTTAAGACTTTTTACCCTAATCATAATAAATAATAGAATGAATATAATAGGAATAAAATTCCAAAATATTAATTTTAAATCAATATATCCCATTCTGGACTTACTACGTTCTAAGTATGATACTGCTGCTTCTCTAAAAGATGTATTTAGTGGGTAATTCATCTTGTTGCTCATCATAAGTTCTGCAGCTTTATTCTCTGGCTTATTTTTTAAATAATTATTGATATAATCACTCGTGTAATATCCATTATCCGAAAATCCAGACGCTCCTAATAATGTTCTCATTCGCGCAGCCAAAAAGATATCCGGATTTTGTATGACTAGCTTTATGTACTCCTTTTTGAATTCAAGGAAGTGTTCTTTTGAAAACTCTGCTCTAACAGCGCCACCCCAGAAACTTGGAGTTTCATAGTGATATGCCTGATCTTTCGTCTTTTCAATATCCACCACTAAATTAAGTATATCAAAATTAATATTACTAACATTCACATTCTTATCTGCTAACAAATTTGATAAGGGGTTCATATAAGCAGTTAGTTCATATTTCATTTTTGTATAATCATCTTTTTTTATTGTTCCGTATATATTATTCAAAAAAAGTACAGTGACAAGACCAGCTATACCAAAAATTAAAACTTGTTTTATTACAACTTTACCTCGTCTTACAAATAGAAACAACGTAATAAAGACTATATGATATATACCTTCTACACGCCAAGTCGATAAGATTACAGTCAATAATAGTAATAAAATCATTGATTTTTTAGTATATAACTTATCTGTATTAAAATAAATAATGCCTATTAACCATAGCTCAAAAATACCTAACATCGTGCTTCTAAAGGTTAATAACGTACTAAATACAATTGCTGGCCATAAGCTTATAAATATAAAAATCAAGTATTTATAATTGCCTATCTTAAATTTCTCATTAAGCTTAGTAACGAACCACGAGCATACAAATGACATAAACAACACTTGTATGAAAACAATTGTTCCGACAGAAGGGAATAAGTACATACTCATAATATAAAAATAAGAAGTCATGTAGGACTGCCAATTCTCTATTATAAACTTTGTTGCAGATTCATAGACCCAAAATTCATCCCAAGTGTAAATACCAGGCCAACTCATGAATAACCAAACACATAAAGGAATAAAAACACACAAAAAATTAACAGCCCATTCTTTATAAAATGCTTCACTTAGATATCCCATGAATTCTAATAAGAATTTGGATATAAAATAGCATATAATAAAGTACAGTATTTTCGATGATATATAACCAAACTGACTATTAATGCCTTGACTAAAGAATGTTTCAGTAAAAAAAGATAACAGTAATAAGCAAACAGAAATTCCAAATGCATAATAACTAAATCTTAATTCACTTTTCTCCCCAAGCGGATTGTCACTCAATTATTCCCACCTCAGATTTAAATAGGTATACTTCTCTTGTTTTCTCTATTTAGAGTAGTATCTTAGTTTTTACCCTTTAATTATTTACATGCATAAAGTAAACCTTCACAATACTAATCTCATTTCAATATTTTATTAAGTTTCAACTTAAAACAAAGCCTAATAATACGAGAGCCCCACTTTGAATGTGCAATTCTCATTAGCTCATGTTTTTTTGAATTAATATCGCTTATTGCTGCTGCATCATTAGAGCCGTAACCTATCTCTGGATAACTCAAGGTCGGATTATCCCACAAATAACCAGGTCCGTTTGCATCAATTAAGCTAAACAGCTCTAAACCATACTTTTGGTATAATTCCGGATTAAATTGAGCAAGACGTTGTCTTAGATAAAGAATCATCTCTCGATTAAACTGTCTAGACATCGAGTTGCTCCGCACTCTATATTTCACGAGTGCTTCTGGGATACTAACCCCGATACAACCTCTTGCTGACATAGCCATCCAACCTTCATAGTCTTCCATACCATATTCCATGTCTAATTTGTTCTGGCCGAAATTCACAAAATCCTTTTTCCTCACAACCACAAACGCCGCAAGCATGTTAGAAGCAAGCATATATGGAAACTCTACGTTGAAGGTCGGCCAGACGTTATCTAAATTTCCAAAGTATCTCAGCCAACAATATACGTAAGATACGTTTTCATAACTCTCAAGAATATTAATAGCTTTAGGATAGAATGTAGGTTCAATTAGATCATCGGCATCAAGAAAAGCAATATACTCTCCCTTTGCGATAGAAGCTCCTATATTTCGTGCATTTGCTAATCCTTTATTCTCTATATCAATTACATTTATTCTACTATCATTATCTCTATATTTATTCAACACCTCTATACTTTGGATGTCAGTCGAACCATCGTTTATAATAATAATTTCAAAGTTTTTATATTCCGTCAGAAGAGCGCTATCTATTGTTTCTTCTACATGTTCCCCTAGATTGTAGTAAGGTATTACAATAGATAGTAATCCTTTTGAACTATCCACCGCGGTATGATAGTTTTTTTCTAGTACTCCTTCCAACATAGAAGGAAACACACGAGTACTTTTTTGTAGGCTGGAATGAATAACTCTCTCAAAAAACTCTATTCTCATTCCAACATTTTTGTCCATACTACATAATTCCCTTATTTTACCATGTGAACTACGACTAAAGCTTTCTAATTGATCTGAAGTTGTATGAATCAATGATTCTAGTTTTTCACTAAAATCATTTTCTATTCCCCAATCAAATATTAAACCAGCACTTCCATCACTACCTACCATTTCAGCTTGTCCTCCAGCTTTAGATACAAGCATAGGGGCACCTAGCCACATCGATGTCAAACATGTGTATGGGAAATTTTCATATAAAGATGGAATAATAACCGCTCTTGCCTTTAGTATCTCCGGATTTAAATCTCTAGGTGGAATAGCATCTTGAAAAATTAATTTCCCTTCTTCTATCCTATTCCTAAATTGTTCCTTAAGTATTTCACCAAGCATCCTGGATTTTGGATGAAAGTAAGAATCACCACCGATTATCTTAAGTTTAAATTGTTCACCTTTTTTCCAAAGCGTTTCTGCCCCTTTAATCATTTGAAGAACACCTTTTCTATATTCTGTTCTTCCGAAGTAGAGAAAGGTATCAGAATCGATCTCACGTTTATATCCAGCATTATACTCATCTAATTCATAAGGAAGATGAATTACCTCTATTGGATTATTAGGCGCTATATGCTGTATTTGTTCTTTCAGAAAGTAACTTGGGCTAAGCAATGCGTCTGCTGCTTTCATACAAAACTTTTCCATTTGACCAATCCAGTAATTTGGGTATTTATACTGGGGGGCTTGATTTACTCTGTCTAGTTCAAATGTTGGCGTATGAAGATGTAATACGATCGGTATATCTTTTAAGATAGGATCAAATTGCCATTTCCGTAATAGCAAATAGTAACCAATACCATTGTAGTCTTGAACTTCAATAATATCCGGTTTTACACCGTCTAATTCGATTTGTTTTACTACTTCTTCTGCGTATTGATAGGCTAAAGCAGTCCAATAACCTAAGTATGAATAATACTCACCCTGCATATGCAAGAATCTAACTAACCGTAAATTTATCTCTGGATGCTCTATTGATGAATTATGAGGATCCCTTACCATAACTGTAACTTCATGATTTGCACCTGCAAACATAGATGCTGCCTGATTCACGTACATTCCAATTCCTCCACCATAATCAGGAGGATATTCACTTGTTAGTATCCATATTTTCACTGAAATCACCTTGTTTATTTATTATTTTGTTTAACTTTACTAAGCAATAACTCAAAGTAAGCTTTAAATTTCAAACACTGGTTAGTCCAATACCATGGCGTTATGTACTTAAGGTTTTCTTCGGACAAATCTTTTAATAGATATCTATTTTGATCAATCTGCATTATTTTCTCTTGTAGAGAACTCACTGTTCTTTCCGCTACAATAAATTCTTGTTGCTTGGGACCGAGCACCTGAGGAACTATCCCTACATCTGTAGTTATAATCGGAACCCCGCATGCCATTGCTTCCAATACCGGATTAGGAGTTCCTTCTATTTTCGACATACAAACAATTACATCAACCTGAGCATAATAGTTCACCATTTCCTCATGAGAAACGAATCCATCTTTACGATCACAGTATTTCCCTTCTATTATCAGCCCATCTTTTTGAAGTTCCGCGATTGCTGGTTCAACAATTGTTCTAAATCCCTTATAATCCTCCAAACTATCAGCTGCCCATTCGCTATTACCAACCCAACCAATAACTAATGGTCTATTATACCTTTCAAATCTAGCTAAGCTTATAGGGTAAAATAATAATTGATCCACTCCATCTTCAATAACCATGTGTGGATTAGGATAACTGTTAATCGTTTTGTAAATCTCATCTAGCTTATTCGAGCATACGTAATAATTAAATTTTTCATATAGATCAATACGTTTACTTATTTCTGTATTAGTCAAGAACAAGTGATCATATACAGATGTAGAAAGGATCTTATTATAAAGATACTCCTCTATGAAATCAGCTGAGGATACATTGTTAACCTTAAAAAAGTAGTTCTGAGATAAATGATTTGTAAAATGTGGTATCATCTCTCTCCAAAAAAAATGAAGGATATCGCAATCAGCTGTTCTAAATAACAACTTTACTGGATCCCACTCACAATCCTGAAAACTAACCATAATTATTTCAAAATCTTCACTAAGATGTTTTTCTATTTGGCGCGCAATATTCCCGAATGCCCAATAATCAACATCAGTAATAAGAGCAATTTTCGGCTTTTTCTGAGCTATAATATGCTCGGCCTGTTCTAAATCTACAACATTTCCAACCAGTTTATTCTTTTCTTCTAACCACTTTATTAAATTTGTACTCCATATTTTGTATCCATATTTGTTTTCTAGATATTTAGCTGATTTTTCAATAATATTCACTGAGAATCTTTTTTTCTCATAATCAATATCAGCATTTAACTCAGGCGCTGGATGATCATGTACGAGAGCAAAGGTACTTGAATTCCCAATTTTATAACCTTCTCTAAATAATCTTATTGAAAAATCTGTATCTTCAAAACCAATAAACATACCTTCATCAAAGCCACCAAGCTTTAAAAAAGTTTCTTTTTTCACAATAGAGGCTCCACCAAATAAAAAATTCGATAGAAAAGGCTTATCAAGCTCCGCTATATATTGTTGACTATCCATCTGTTTGAAGCAGGAGCCACCGCCAACATTAATTTCTCCCCTACTAGATTCCACAAATAAGTGTCCACCCAATGCAAATATTTGCTTTTCATCACTATCCAGCAATGGAAGGTTCAAAAAGTGACAACCTAAAAGTGATATTTCATTACGTAACGCTGAAAGAGGATTATTAATAAAATAAATATCATTATCCAAATACATTACCCATTCAGTGTTTATAAATTCCATAGTTCGATTTCGTCCGCCAGCTACCCCGTAATTAGTCTTCAACTCGATAATTCTGCAATTGAATGGAAGTGACGTACAAATCTCTCTTACTTTTTCTAATTCCACTTGTTCCGAACCATTATCAACTATAACAACTTCACCTTTAAAATTCGCTATAAACGTATTAATAGACTGTAATAACCTAATTGAAAGCAGTGGTCTATTTAAGGATAAAAAGGTTATAGTAAGATTTTCACCTTGATCGCCAATATTACTACCATGGAGTACAAAGTTATCACTTTCTAGCATATTATCAAATGCACTATAAAAATAGGATGTCCTATCCACTCCGTAATTAAGATTAGACATATAGTTGCCTCCTACCGTCGGAATAACCCAAATAATTTCCTTAATGGTGTGGTGATTCTCCAACTTTTCGAATTTAATAAACTGTGTAATTCATTTTCCAAAGCTATTGTTCTAGCAGTTATATCGTTTTGCGGAATTGAATTTTGATTCAACCCTATTATATGTTTTAAATAATCATTCTCTTTGTTTGTTCCTTTGACAGCCAGTGCAAGCTTTTTACTTTGTCTTTCAGCTAATACATATTTCTTCTCTAGTACAGTCACTTCTTCATTTAATTGTTCAATCAATGACAATAATCGTTTCTTTTCATTATCAAATAAACTAACTTTCTCTTTTATCTTAATATAATCTGAATGAGCTACAATTCGAGACTCATCCATTGAAGTACCATATATACAAGAAGTATCTTGTATTCCTATTTGATCGGGTCCCCAAACACCTATAAAATAACTAACATTTTTTTCATTTATGTTGTGCATCGATGGTAATAATGCTACATCAGGCAACTTATAGTTAAACATATCATTCATACTGAATTGATTATTTTTAAGTAAACTAGAATTTATACTAATATTTGAAAACCCACTAGTTGGCATCCCGTAAAGATACCCTCTTGGTTCACCTAATTCAGATTCACATAAATCAGTAAATTCACTAAAAGTATATTTTTTTTCATGAAAGGGATTCGATTCATTATCAGAAGAATAATACCATGTATCATTTGGACAAGAAATAATGATGATGCCATCTTCTTTTATCCATTTTCTCAAATTGGCTAAATACGCTTTTGGATTGGCTAGATGCTCAATCGTTTCATAAGATACAATCACGTCAAAAGAGTTTGCTGCAAAAAAACCACCAGTTTCTTCAGCATTCATAGTGAAGAAACTAGTATTGTTCAATCTAAAGTTATTATTCGCCTTTTCTATTGCATGCTTAGAAATGTCTATTCCAACAACTTCTTTAGCACCCCATTTTTCAGCCATTACGAAGGAACCGTAGCCTTCTCCGCATGCTATATCAAGAACTTTTTTATTATGACAATATTGTTTTGCCAGTAAGTATCTTCCCAGATGTATAGATCCTTCCAGCGCACTATATTCTGATTCATTACCGAATTCCAAACGCTCTATAAACATGGAACTCCACCCTTTAATATTATTTAAGATATCTTTCTAACACCTTACTTGTTGGGCCTACCTCTATTAGCTTACCTTTGTCTAGATATGCAACACGATTACAAAGCTGTTCAATTTGCGAAGAACTATGCGATACAAATAACACTGTAACCCCGTTTGCTAACATGTTATTAATTTTAGCCATACATTTTTCTTGAAATTTATAATCTCCTACCGCCAGTATCTCATCCACTATTAATATTTCTGGTTCCACAACTGTAGAAATAGCAAATGCAATTCTTGCAAGCATTCCGGATGAATAATTTTTAAGTGGTACATCCAAAAACTCTCTCGTTTCCGCAAAATCAACAATTTCTTCAAATTTTTCTTCTATAAACTTTTTCTTATACCCTAAAATTGCACCATTAAGATAAATATTCTCCCGTGCACTTAATTCCATATCAAATCCAGCGCCAAGTTCAATAAGAGGTACAATTGAACCTGACACACTTATTTTCCCCAAGGTAGGTTTCATCACACCCGCAATAACCTTCAGTAACGTACTTTTTCCAGCGCCGTTTAACCCCACTAACCCAAAAACTTCGCCTTTTCGGATATCTAGACTAATGTCTTGGAGTGCCCAAAATTCTTTATACTTAATCTTACCTTTAAGTAATTTCACAAAATACTCTTTTAAAGAGTCAATTTTCTCAACCTGCATATTAAATTTTATAGATACGTTTTTTATTGAAATCACAATATTGTCCATTTTATTCCTCTTTCACACTTAAATATATAGTATAAATTTGTCTTGTTTTTTATAAAATATCAAAACTCCTAGCAATAATGTAATTAACGAAAATCCTAGCATAGTTATATTTTGTTGAAAGTCTGGAATTTCCTGCATCAATATTAGTTGCCGTATCATCTGAATGGCTTGTGTTATTGGATTTAATTCAACTAAAGGTAATATTTTTTCAGGTAAAATTTCTATTGGATAAAAAATAGGAGTTAAGAAACTTAGTGCTGTCATAAATATACTGTATAAATGAGCTAAATCTCTAAAAAATACAGCTGCACTTGACAGTATTAAACTGATTCCGACCGTAAAAATAAATAAATACATGATAGGTATAAAACTTAATAACATAGTTGCGTGAAAAGCAGTCTTCGTTGCGATCATTACTATGATAACTGCAAGAAACGAAGTGAAAAGGTTAACAAGACTAAACAAATTTTTCGAGAATGGAAACATGTATTTAGGGAAATACACTTTTTTTATTAATGATGCATTTGAATAGATAGAACCGAGAGCAAGATTGGTAGATTCTGAAAAGAAATTAAACATTATGGATCCACATAAAAAATATACTGGGAAATTCGGAATATTTGACTTGAACAAAGTAGAAAACACCAACGTCAAAATCATCATAGTAAACAATGGATTTAATAAAGACCAAACGATACCTAATACGGAACGTTTGTATTTGACTTTAAAATCTCTTTGCACAAGTTGTATAAGCAGGTATCTATACTTTATAAAATTATTTAGATATCGAGATCGATTCATTGAGTTCATTTATGTGACCCTTTCAAATTAAAATTTTCTGATAATTATTATAGAATTCAAATGTTTTTAATAGCCCTTCATACAATTTGTACTTAGGTACCCATCCCAACTCAGTTTTGGCTAGCACATTATTAAGGCTGCTATCTTTTATATCGCCTTGCCTTACATCTGTGTAATGGGGGTTTATTTTTTTGTTAACTACTTCACCCATAGTATAAACAAGCTCATTTAGTGAGATAGTTGTGTTATTACTTATATTTATTACTTTTCCGCTCCCTAGTGAAAGAGCACATAAATTTGCGCTCACTACATCCGATACAAATATAAAATCACGTGTTTGATTACCATCCCCATGAATAATTGGAATCTCATTTTTCAGTATTTTATTTATAAAAACTGAAATTACACCACCTTCTCCTAAATGATCTTGGCGAGGGCCATAGACATTAGCATATCTTAATATTGTATAGTCTAGACCATATAACCTAGCAAATGTTTGAATATATGTCTCAGGCACATGTTTCGATATTCCATAGAATGATTGTGGACAAATAGCATGTACCTCATCAATTGGCAAATAATTTGGTGTGCCATAAATTGCCGCAGAGGATGCATAGATTATTTTTTTTACATTATATTTCACACAACATTGAAGAACGTTAAGAGTACCTCTTATATTTATTTCTTGATCTAGTAGAGGATATTTCATAGATTCACTCACACTAACTTGAGCCGCATGATGTATTACAATATCGATGTTATGCAGTCTAAATACTTCTTCGATTGCATCAGAATTAATATCCGTTTTAATAAAAGTTGCTTTTTCATTAATAAATTCTTTTTTACCTGTCGATAGATTATCTACAATAACAACATCATGTCCTTGATTAATCAGTTCATCTACAATATTAGAACCTATAAAACCTGCACCACCCGTAACTAGTACCTTCAATATCATTACCTCCAGAATCTAATTATCATCTCTATAAATTTCATTAAGCTTATATTATGTAACTGACCAATTTATAATTTTGATCGTTATTTAGTAATGTTATTGTAACTTAAGAAATCAATCTTTCATCTACGTCTTACATCATTGAATGTTAGGTTCACCGAAACCCATTTTAATTCCCTCTGAATGATTTTAGTCGCTAGACGACATCTTATTTCCAGTTCTGCACAGGAATTCTTATTATATGTATTTTCATTCCCCTTCAAATCCCCCAATTAAAAATGTCGAATTCCCCTTGCTATCTTACCAAAGTCCCTTCCAATTTGATACCTTATTTTACTACTCTTTTCGAAAAATTAGTAGAATTCGCGGACTATATGTCTGTTTTTGTTATTTTTCACTCCATACAAATCTGTACAAATCTGTAAACTGTATTCCTTTTCTCGCTCCTCATATAGTAATCCAAACTTCCATTTGCTAGAATACAAAGAGATGTTTCTCAGAACCGTATAATTAACCCTTTACAGTCAGGTTTATATTATTTCAAACTTATATCGCAAGGAGCTCACGAAAATGAAATGGAACAAAACTGCAAAAAAACAAGCTACATCGAAGTCAGAAACGCCTGACTTTTCACTTATCAAGTGGATCGTGATTATAGGCACGGCCCTATTTGTATTTGCTTTCCCTTACCAGTCGGCGTTGTTCAACGGATTTGAAATTAGCTTCGAATCCGCCATTTATGAAGCAGTTATTCTCGGTTACGTACTGCTTGTCCTCACAGCCGTATACCTTCTGTTGAAATGGCGTTTAGACACTCATCGCGGTATTCTATCGATTGTAAGTATGATCCTGCCCTTTATTTACTGGCTGTCATCTATGCAAGCCGTTTCGACCTATTATGCCAGCTTTATCACCTTGATTATCGTTATGCTTTCAGGTTTCTTCCTGATTGGTTTGTATTTTGCTGATACCATTCTTTCTCGCAAAACATTCGAAGCTATGATCATGCTGTCGATTTATGTAATTGTTTTATTCGGCATTGCCAATCTATTCGGCCAGCTTTATTATCCTGACGCGTTGTGGCTGGCTCATGATGGGTATCGTCTTGCTTCTGTATTTCAATACTCGAACACCTATGCTGGATTTCTATCGGCTGCGTTTCTCATGTGTCTCTATTATGTCGTTCACTGTGAACGGTGGTATATTCGAGCTGCTCACGCTCTCATGCTTGTCCCGATCTGGATTTCGTTCTTGCTTACCTATTCGCGTGGTGCGATTGTCATTATCCCTATCGTCGTGCTCGTTATTTTACTGTTCCTTCGTGTTTCTCGTCAATTATTATACACCCTTTATTTAGGAGCAACCGTGCTGCTCTCTTTCCTTATTCTCGGAAAGTTGTCATCCAATGCTGATGCTATTGCTGCCATCGTTCAGCCGACTTCCGATCGCGCCGCTGCTCCAATCTCGTTATGGAGTGAATTGGCGTTACAGAGCTGGCTTCTTCTTCTCGGCATTTCTGTTATCGTCACTGTTATTATTACGTTTATTCATCTAAAGCTCTATTCATGGCTTGAAGCCAAGACAAGTAAGTTGTCCACTTACAAATGGTCATTTGCAGTGATTCCGACTGTTGTCATCAGCATAAGCCTCATCGCAGTTGTCGTGCTGTTCGTAAGCAGTACGGTGAGGAATTTGCTGCCGGACAAAATCGCCGTTCGATTCGAAAATATTAATTTGCAGCAGCACAGCGTACTGGAGCGATGGACGTTCTACAAGGACGGTGTCAGAATCGCTCAGGATTATCCGCTGCTTGGAGCCGGCGGAGGCGCTTGGCCGGCTTTGTACGAGACCTATCAGAATAATCCGTATTCAAGCAGACAAGCGCATAGCTTCTTTGTGCAGACACTTGTGGAGATCGGCTGGGTTGGACTTACCCTTCTGATTGGATTCTTAGCTTATACATTTATTTTGTACATTCGAGCTCATATCCGTTTTCCCGAGCAGCGCGGAAGCCACCTTGTGTTTTTTATATATGCGTTAAGCATACTTCTACACAGCGCGATCGACTTTGATATGAGCTACATTTATTTGAGCACTCTCGTGTTCTTAAGCTTAGGCTGCATGCTGTCACCTGTTGCCTCACACATGACAATCAAGCGCTTTGCTAGATTCAGCAGTCTCCCTATTAAATATGTATACCCTGCAATATTGGTTGTATTTTCGATGACTCTGTTAACTATCTCCATTAGAGATTACAATGCGAATCGCAGCTATCAATATGCGGTCCATTCTGCAGCACAAGGACAGACGAGCTTAGAAGGTCTTCTTCCAATGCTTAATGAAGCGATACACATCTCTCCCGATCATCCAGCCTATTTAATGACAAAGGTAGATTGGCTGAAGCAAGCGTACAATCAGACCCAGAACCAAGCCTATTGGAATGAAGCCTTGATGACGCTTGAGCAAGCCAAACGCTTCGACCCATACAATCGCAGTGTTCTGTTAGCAGAATATCAAAGCTTGAAGGTCGAAGGAAAGGTTGACGAGATGCTGCTCGTGCTGGAAGAAGGTATACGTAAATTCCAGTGGGACATTAAGTATTATGAAGTGGCTGTAATAGAATACTTCGAGGCAAGCGAACGGAAAAAAGCGAGTAATCCAAAGCTGGCTGAACAATACCGGGATCGGGTTTTGTTGCTATCCGAAGAAGTACAACATCGAATGGATCAGCTTCAAACATTACCTGATGAACAGCAGCAAGGTCGCAGCTTCGATTATACGTCGATGATGCTGCAGGCGATCGGTCAAGTTTATTACTTCAATCAAGACTACGAGACGGCTATAAACCTTCTTCAAAAGGCTGCTCAATCCGATTTATCCGATGGCTATGTTCGTATAGCTGTCCGTTACTATTTGGCATCGCTTTATGCCGTTGGAAAAATGGATGAACCACTCTACAACCAGTTAATCAATGCAGATCCATTAGAGAAAGATTATATGGAGGCGTTAATAGGATGATGAGATCTCAATCTTTCAAATACATAATATATGAAAAAATGTAGGAATAATGTAATTTTATCTGTAATTTTTCCCAAATCTCGTGTATACTTACCATTCGACAGTGATTTTTGCTGATCTTAAATGGAGGTGGAAAAGAATTGAAGAAGAAGATTTTTTTCAGTAAAACAGCCGGATTTCTCGCAGCAATCATGAGTATTTCAATGCTGCTTCCGGTAATTGCATTTGCTAGTTTCAAAGATGTCGTAGTCAACAGCAACGGTACAGTAACTGGAACTGTATACGTCGAAAAAGCTGTATATGACGCATTGCAGGGAAAAAAAATTACAGTATGGGTATATGAGAATGGAGCACAAACTACTTCTAAATCGGCCTATGCTACTTACAGTACTTACGATGCAGCAACAGGCACATATTACTTCAATTTTAACCATGATGCTAGTAACCTTGTAACTGGGAACAATCTTAAATTCTCATATGTAAATCCTATAAATTCAACATATGTAGAAAGTTCATCTTTAAGCTATGTAGCTCCAACTAACCCAACTTACCCAGGTGGTGGTGGTGGTTTCTACCCAACAAATCCAACGACTGGCGTAGAAGTCATTAGCAGTTCGACTTTGATGAACCTGTTCAAAGCTGACGCTAACGCAACACTTCTGGTTACTTCAGAAGTAGTAAGCTTGAATGCTGAAGCACTTGCTACCGGCAAATCGCTTACACTTAAGCTTGCTAATGGAACATCCATTACACTTCCAATTGCAGCACTGAAATTGGAAGAACTAGCTAAATCGCAAGGTGTTGCGTTGAAGGACCTTGAAATTATCGTTGAAATGAAGAAGCTTACTGGAGACAGCCTCACGGCAGTAACGAATGCTGCGAAAGCTAGCGGCGCAAAATTGCTTAGTGATCCGGTAGATTTCCGCATTGTTGCTAAAGGGAACGGTAAAGAACAAGAAGTTAACAACCTTGGCACTTACTTCAACCGTACTCTATCCGTTACAGGATCTGTTTACAACAGTGAAATGACTGGAGCAGTATACAATCCAACTACTAAAGAGTTCAGCTTCGTGCCTTCAACGTTTGCTACAAAAGACGGCAGCACGATTGCTACTTTGAAACGTAACAGCCTAAGTATTTACACAGTTGTTCAATTGGCAGATGTATCCTTTACCGATACTGAATCTCATTGGGCTAAGGAAGACATCACGACACTTGCTTCCAAGCTGATTGCTGAAGGAAAAGGCGCTAACCTGTTTGCTCCAGAGCAAGACATTAAACGCGCTGAGTTTGCAGCATTGGTAGTTCGTTCCCTAGGCCTTGAAGCTGTTGGAACAACAAACGAATTTAGTGATGTAGCTTCAAGCCAATGGTATGCAGGCGCTATTGCTTCGGCAGTAAAAGCTGGTCTTATCGAAGGCTATAACGGAACATTCCGTCCAGAAGCTAAAATCACTCGTAGCGAAGTCGCTGCAATCGTTGTCCGTGCACTTGCTTACGCAGGCAAAGAAGTTACATTGACGGATGAAGAAGTATCTGCCGCATTGGCTGACTTCTCTGATGCAAGCGCTCTTGACTGGGCACGCGACGAAGTCGCAGCTGCACTGAGCACTGGAATCGTTAAAGGTAAAACAACAACTGAACTTGCTGGTTCCAGCAACGCATCACGTGCTGAAGGAGCTACAATGATAGCTCGTTTCCTTACAAACGCTGAATTCATCAACTAATTCATCATTTAATTTTAAAGACGGCCCTTCTGGGCCGTTTTTTTTATGAACTTCAATGGAATCATTGGTATTATAAAATCTTGTATAATCTTGTTATATTGCTTAGAATAATAGGATTGGCTGCACTTGGTAGATATAAGTCTACTTATTTGTTAAAATATTGAAAGTAGTGAATCATCTTATGTTAGGAGTAAATACGAATGAGCGCAAGAAAGAAAGCAAGAGGCAGCACTACATCTTTAAGCTCCGATTTTCCTTTGCTAAGGTGGATCGGGACGATCGGCATCGCCCTATTTCTAGTTATATTTCCATATGAGAAAGCCCTGTTCAATGGATATGAGATGAGTTTTGATTCAAACATCTATAACGCTATTATTTTCGGATGCGTTCTATTATTGGTCTTAGCAGCCTATCAATTCCGCAGCTGGCAACTGAATAGCTATCGCGGTATTTTGTCGATTGCCGTCATGGTGCTTCCTGTCGTTTATTGGTTGTCTTCCTTTCAAGCGGTTTCGAGCTATTACGCGAAGTTTATGACACTAGTATTCTTTCTGATGGCATTCTTATTTATTAGCGGATTTTATTTTGCTGAGAATAAGAATTCTCGCAAAACGATCGAATACGCATTGATGGGCTCAGCATATCTCATTGTAATCTTTGGGTTATTGAATCTGTTCGGTCAAACTTATGCCCGCGATGCTCTATGGCTGGCACATGATGGATATCGATTAACATCTGTTTTCCAGTACTCGAATACATATGCAGGCTTTCTTGTAGCTATATTTTTTGCCACACTCTATTATGCTGTTCATTGTATCCGTCCTTCGGCTCGGCTTATCCATGCAGCTATGCTAGTACCTATCTGGATCTCTTTTATGTTCACCTATTCGCGCGGCGCAATTGTTATTGTTCCGGTAATGGTGCTTATTATTATGCCATTTATGAAGTTGAACAAACAAATCACTTACCTTTTGTATATGGGCTTGTCGATTATAATATCGATGGCCGTTCTTGGTAAGCTGACTACAAATGCGGACGCGATTGCTAAGATTGTTCAGCCAACTGAGGAGAAGGCTCCAAGTCCTATCTCTTTGTTCAGCTCCCTCCCCCTTCAAAGCTGGGGCCTGCTCATATTAGCAGCCATTGTAATGATAGCACTTGTTATGCTCTATCATGCAAAAGCCAGTTCTTGGCTGGAGCTCAAGTTAACGAAGCTTGCTTCGTATAAATGGTCATTTGCAGCTATGCCGGTTGTTATCTTGCTTCTTTCTGCAATTGCTTTCGTCAGCCTTATTAGCAGCAGCGCCATTCGAGGCATACTACCAGACCAATTAGCATCACGCTTTGAAAATATTAACCTGCAACAGCACAGTGTGCTTGAACGGTTCACCTTTTACAAGGATGGTCTAAGTGTAGCCAAGGATTATCCATTACTAGGCGGCGGAGGCGGCGCTTGGCAGGCTATGTATGAAGAATATCAGAACAATCCTTATTGGAGCAGGCAAGCACATAGCTTCTTCGTGCAGGTGCTTGTCGAGACCGGCTGGATCGGACTAATTGCGTTAATAGGCTTTCTTGGCTTCATCTATCTGTTATATATAAGATCTTATATTCGTTTCCCAGAGCTGAGAGGCAGCCATTTCATCTTCTTCATCCTATCGTTAACGCTTCTCGTACATAGCGCGATAGATTTCGATATGAGCTTTGTGTATATTAGCGCAATTGTCTTTCTCTCTCTTGGATGCATGCTCGCTCCTTATAGCGGTAAGCTTCTCATTGAGCGTCTAAGCCATGCAAGTACCAAATCTTGGAGTAAAGTTGCTTATCCATCAACAATGGCTCTACTGGCCGTTGTACTGCTGTTTACGGTCATCCGTGAGAATAACGCTATCAAAAAATACAACGAGGTTTATACACTAGCTGTTCAGCAGCAGACACCTTTAAATCAGATGATGCCGATGCTGAATGCAGCAATTAAAGCATCACCGAAACAGACTGCATTCTCGGTAACAAAAGCAGATTGGCTTGAGCAGGTATATGCACAAACAAAAGATGAAGCCACACTCTCAGAAGCGCTAAGTACAATTGATAAAGCAAAAAAATATGATCCATATAATCGTTCCTTAATTATGGCCCATTTCAGACTTCTTAAAGATAGCGGCCAGCTCGAACAATCTCTACAGGCTCTAGAGGAAGGAATCGTCAAATTCCCTTGGGACATTACCATGTATGAGGCAGCATTTACATCCTATTCAGCTGCAAGCAAGGAAGCTCTAGCGAAAAAGGATGAATCATCAGCTAAGAAATACGAGGAGCGCATTGTTTCACTCACTAATGAAGTTAATCGCCGAATAGATCAGCTCAGCCTACTGCCGACTGAACAGCAGCAAGGTCGTTCCTTTGGCTTCACACCAGGAATGGAGCAAGTGATCACCGAGCTTACATTAGCAAAAGTAGACTAACTAAAAGCTTGCTATGGGGCAGCAAATAGGACTGGCCAGCTCACACTAATAGTGTGAACTGGCCAGTCCTTCTTCTTTTTTTGATAAGTTTTATGGCATGTTTTATAGCTTTCAAGAATAAATAGCATAAGAACGTTCTGAAAGGCTATGTCTGATCGAAATAGGAAGGAGTACCCTATTGAAACGAGCGCGGAAGCCAAAATGGTCATTTGTGGTGATGCGCGGCGCTGACAAATCCGTCAAACAGTTTCACGTATCGAAGCGATCGGTATTAGCTGCGCCAACGGCAGCCGTTCTCGCGGTTTCGGGCTGTATTGCGGGACTACAAATGAAATCAGCTTATGAGCTGAATCATCTGGAGGAACAATTGTCGAAGCAGACTGTCTTCTTCACGCAAACGGTATCCGGAAAGGATGAAGCGATCGTCTCTTTGCAGCAGGAAATACTCCAATTGTCGCGTCAAGCGCAGGAAATGAAAACGAAGGTCGGCGAGCTGCAAGAGCTGGAATTGAAGCTGAAGCAGTTTATCGAGAAGTACGGAAGCTCAATTAATCCGTCAAACAGTAATTTTTCACCGGCTGAAACAAATGAGATACCAATCAAGGCTCGATCTGCGACAGCAAACACCTCTTCCTCATACACTCCAGTTATGCAGGATGCAAAAAAAATCGCTTCTCTAGCACAGCACACCGGACTCGATCTGCGAGCGCTTGGCGTTATGGTTGATACGTTGGAAGAATCGATGGAGTTAACACTTAATCTAGCACAGGCACGAAAAGCATCCGTGGATGGCTATCCTTCTGGCTGGCCGACACGTTCCAAACAATTGACATCTGGATTTGGATACCGTAAGGACCCGTTCACCGGACGGGCTACTTTTCATGCAGGTTTGGATATAGTGGGCAAGCTTGGGGATCCAGTTTACAGCGCGGCGGAAGGTACAATAGCTGAAACCGGCTACGATAGCTCACTCGGCAGATATATCGTTATCGATCATTTAGGCGGTCTGCAGAGCAAATACATGCATCTTAAACGAATTGAAGCCAAAGAGGGGGACATTGTCGCACGCGGCGAAAAAATCGGTTTATTAGGCTCTAGCGGAAGAAGCACTGGCCCGCATTTACATTTTCAAATTATGCAAAAAAATGAGCCAGTCAATCCACTGAAATTTCTCGCTAACGAAAGCTAGATTACAAACCTTTGAGGAGGATTAAGCTCATGTTCAAGGATAAACGGCTTGCGGCAACGGATACGTTAATTGGGCAAGGTACGCTAACTGAGGGCAAAATGATATGCGAGGCAAATCTTCGTATCGAAGGCGAGTACCGTGGAGACATTGAATGTAAGGGCGATGTAATAATCGGCGAGTGCGGCATTGCTCGTTCTAATATTATAGCACGCGATATTACGATCGCAGGCAAGGTTTTCGGCGATATTGAGACGAAGGGGCGCCTCATCATTACATCCTCCGGACATATAACCGGCAACCTGTCTGCCAATACGCTTATCGTTCAAGATGGCGGCATGATTAACGGCGGCTGTGAAATGGAGCGGCTATCCGATTCGAAAAACCGTGCATTAGCAGAATCAGAGGCTCCGCATATTCACAGCAAGGAAACAAATGCTAAGGGGCAAAAAGAAAAGTCTCGTCAGGCGGGATAAACACGTATAAAAAAAGCCGCTCCATCACCGCCTCTCATCAACGAGAGCAGCAAAGGGAGCGGCTTTTAATTCACGTTCATAGTAATAACCAAGTGATTAACTAAGCCGTTACATCACGTTTATTAAAGACATACCAAGTCAGTGCGATGAATATAACGTAGTAAGCCGCAAGAATACCTAGTGAGAAACCTAGACTGGATCCGTCTTCCAACGAAGCGTTTCCGATATATTTGGTTAAATCCAAATGCATAAACAATAAATAGTCGATCCATTTGTAATCCAGCATATTTAGAAGCGGTACAAAGCTGCCAACACCAAGCAGCAAGAATAAGGATAACCCAATAGCCAGTCCACTGCTGCGGAAAACAGTTGATAGCATGAACGCAAGTGTAACTGTAACAACTAATGAGACCAAATTCATCGCATAATACTGAAGCATATACAAAAATGGTGATGTTCCTTCTGGAGCAATCGTGGTAGCTTGATCTGTCACCACTGGATTAATCCCGAAGCAAATCCAACTGACGAGAAGCGTGCTCGTGAACAGAAGTACAGCGAGCATAATAGCAAATATCATATTCGAAATATATTTGGATAACAATATTTTTGACCGTGACCAAGGGCGAATCAGTAATAGCTTAATTGTGCCTGTCGAGAATTCATCTGCTACTCCGCCAGCTGCAATGACGACTGTGAAGATCGTTACCAGCATGAACAGTATCATCGACTCCATCGACATCACTTCCCACATCGATGAATCTCGGCCACCAACTACAAGCCATAATGTAGCAATAATTATAACGATCAGAACCATAATTCCAGACATTATCCACGTACGGGGACGCCGGTAAATTTTCATATTTTCATTCTTGACAAGCTGTATAAAATCACCCAATTCGTTCCCCTCCAGTCACTTCCAAAAATTGATCTTCTAAAGATTTAACATGTGCGCGAATGCCATAAACTTTAATATCTGCGGATACAAGGGTAGCGTTTATAGCTGCAATACGCTCTTTATCTGATTCCACTGCAATCCCAAACTCCCCATCAAGCTCAGCATGCTGACCTTTAGCGAATAGAGCATCTATTGCTCCTTGCGGACGGTCAACCTCGAACAGAACCCGAACGAGCTCTGACGGAGCGTTTGCTCCTCGCAAATTACGCACATCAATAAGCTTGCCGTTCTGAATGATTGCAACTCGGTCACACATCAATTCCATTTCCGATAGCAAATGGCTTGATACGAATACAGCAAGACCTTCTTCTCTCGATAACTGCCGTAAATAATCACGGAGCTCGCGTATACCTCCAGGATCTAGACCATTCGTAGGCTCATCTAAAATAAGCAGTCTTGGCTTATGAAGAATCGCCTGTGCGACACCAAGGCGCTGACGCATTCCTAAGGAATAGGTCTTTACCTTATCATGTATCCGATCTTCAAGTCCGACTAGCTTAACAACATCTTTAATGCGGTGTTCGGATATACCTGGGATCATACGCGCATAATGGATCAAATTTTGATAACCAGTCAAATATTTATACATTTCCGGATTTTCTACAATCGCTCCAACATGACGAATCGCCTTCTCATATTGCTTCGTTATACTATATCCGCCTATCGTGATCTCTCCATCTGTAAGAGCCATTAATCCAACCATCATACGGATCGTAGTCGTTTTACCTGAACCATTCGGGCCGAGAAAGCCAAATACCTCGCCAAGCGGCAGATCAAGCGTTAATCGGTCGATTATCGTTCGTTTACCAATACGTTTTGTTACATTTTTCAGTCTGACAATCGGTTCTTCCATATTGTATTACTCCCCTTTCACCATTTCCACAGTATACCTTTACTCATACCTATTTCCTATTCTATAACAACGATAAATTCAAACCTTATCTATTATAAACGATTCAGGAAACAATTAGAAGTTTTCAAAAAAAAACAGCTAACTACAACAGAATTGTAGTTAACCGGTTTTCATTATCATCAGTTCGATAGGGCTGCCCTAGAAGCTCGGCAACTTTCGCATCTGCGCGGAGGAACATTTTATAGTCATAGTTACTGGTCTGTACTGGTGATCCAAGCGCTGCATCCAACTTATCTTGCTCAATACTGCACGTCAAGCAATAGCCCATAGGATGTACTACTCGGAAAAAACCTGTTCTGAACAAGATATCCGCCTTTGGATTGGAAACCATCTCTCCACAACTAACACAGTAAAAACGATCCTCTAAACGCAACATTCCATTGATCGCTCCCTCTCGCTATGTATTAACCTACCGCCATTATGTCACAAAATGTATCTTCCATATATTTACTCTATTGTAATCCAGCTGCACTGTCAACCTCTTTTCCCTTTTTTCATGTATTATTCTATAAACCACTGCCTCTACCAGCTATGTTAGGTACAATTGACTTGTAATCTCATCCCATGTAATACCCAGACGAATAATATCCTCTTCCTTTATCTGGATTCCGCTTTGTACCTCAATCAATTCTAAATCGGTAACCGCTTTCAAGCTATGTCTTGCTCGTTCAGGTATTTGCACCACATCGCCACAGGCAACTTGACGAAACTGATCATTTAATAGAAGAACTCCCTCTCCTGAAACAATTGTCCACACTTCACTTCGCTTAAAATGGAAATGATAGCTAATGTTCTGACCGGCGGCGATAAACACTCGCTTAGTAATAACTTGAATTCCCGAAGCTAGTGTTATGGTATCAATTATTTTCGAGTGCCCCCATCGTTTCTCCTCATATTTGGGCTTGTTGTTCATCGCTTGAAGCTTATCATTAATTAAATCGCCTGCATCCTTGCTAGCAACGAGTATCCCGTCTGGACTGGCAGCTACTATAACATTTGTTAGACCAACAATGGTTATAGGAATATCTAATTCATTAATAATTTGAACTTGCTTGCATTCATCCGATACTTCGTCGAGTCCCAATCGTTGAAACGCTATTTCCTCTGATAAGGTTAACCATGAACCCATGTCCTTCCACAAGCCGTCGTATTCAACAACAGATTTGGACACGCTGCTTTGCATCACTTCAGCCTCAAAGGATACCTTTGGAAGCTTGAAATATTGCTTATATAACTCATCATAATGTATGGGGAATCCACGCTCCATTAACATTGCAATCATAAAATCGAGCTGAAACGCATATATCCCGCTATTCCATAATGCGCCATCCTTCATTAACGCCATAGCTTCCAATTTGTAAGGCTTTTCTTTCATTCCTTTTACCCTGCGTACTAATAATCCATCGTTAACTTTATGGTTCTCTTTCTCAGGAATTAAGTAATTATATTGTTCCGTCGCCGATGCTGCTCTCATACCTATCAGCATGATTTGCGAACCACTCTCACGCAAGAGCTTCGGCAAGCTCTTTATGTAATCATAAAAATCACTTTCAACATAGGCGTCAACAGGTAAAATTACGACCGTTTCACTTAGCGAAGCACCTGCAATCGAATACAAATAGGCTGCTGCAAGCGCCGCCGCAGGAAATGTATCGCGTTGCTCTGGTTCAATGATGAGTGGAGCCTTCAAACCTATTTGTCTTTGTACCAGCTCGACCTGCTGATGACATGTGGAGAACCTAGTATGCTCTTGCAATTCTGCCCCTTCAAGCTGCCTCCACATTCGCTGTGCCATCGACTCCAGATTGCCGTTAGGACCCTCTAATACTGTTAAATATTGCTTCGCTCGGGAACTATTTGATAAAGGCCATAATCTCTTTCCAGATCCGCCTGATAACAAAATAATTTTCATATCAGTGACCCCCAATTCATTTCACTATGCAGGCAGTCGACCAGATAGGTCTATCCTTCGTATTCGTGTAGTTTCCTATTCTTCTGAATCAGACTGCGATACATACGATGGATCTTAAACTGCTCAGGCTGTTGCTTAAGGAGCTCCTGATTCATAATACGGAGCAATAGTCTGCGAATCATATTGGAGCAATGTAAAAAAACTCCATGCGCATATTGATTATCCTGAGGAGAACACCATACTATACTGCCATGCACCGTAAGTGGGATATTAGAAATATACATACGAATTTCTACCAAATAATTACGTTGAATAGGCAACTGCAAGCTAGATAAGAAGCATAATCCACTCTGACTCATATTAAGAAGAAGCACTGTGCTTGTTGCAGGCGTTAGAAGCTCACCATGCTTATTCATCAATCTTAGCTCTGCTTTTACACCTTCCGTAAATCTTAGCCTTAGGTGAGCGCGTGCCGCACCATTTAAATAGTTCGCCATGCATCAGACCTCCATCACACTGATAACGAAAAATTCCATTTATCAACTATCTTTTTTACTATAAAAAGTATGCATTTTTCATGTTTACGTATTAATATAGGTATAGCGGTATGTCTAAAGTAGGAGGAATGCTATGAGCATCGGTAAACGAATAGCTAATTTGAGGAAGGAACGGAGATGGACGCAGATGCAATCCTCTTCCATACTTGGTATTTCTCGTGCGGCTTTATCGCATTATGAGAAAAATCGTAGAGAGCCTGATGCAGAAACGCTCAAGAAGTTCGCGGATCTGTACAAAGTCTCCATCGATTATTTAGTCGGCCGTACTTCATTACCTCAACATACAATTTCAAACGATGTCAGAAGCTTTGTTGATCATCTAGAATTGTCAGACGAAGAGATAATTATTAAATATAATTTGACCATAGATGGAAGAATGCTTACCTCTGATGAAATGAAAATGTTTATCGCGTTTGTTAGAGCTGAGCGCAAGGTTTAGTCGCTATGAATGGGGCAATTGTCAGGAATAATACCTAATTGTTCCATAATGTCATTAATATCGAGAACAATAACGTTAACTGCTGGACCAGCCTCTTCATTCGTTAAGTCTATTTCCTCTCTTAACATCCGACCGACTCCTACTAAATTAATGCTACGGCTTAGATTATTATTCCTATTATAACCGAGCCTTTAGATGGAATTTGTCGCTTAGTGGACGCGGCTTTCTTCTGTTTTGGTAGTAAAATGTCGAAAAACTAAAATTAAACTCGCAATATAGCATTTATGCTTGTTTTGAAAGAAAAATGGGACTGTCTCCAAAAGTAGTCATGCTACTTTGGTGACAGTCCCTTTATTTCACTCATTATACGACGATGAATATTTATCAGAAATTTGTTATTTGCCGCCCGCTCGAGCAAGCTCTCTCTTATTCGCTTCGAAAGCTGCAAGCAAAGCTTCATTGCCCTGTAGTCCAGAGTCCTCAACTTTACGAATCTGTTCCAACATCCGCTTGTAATCCTTAGGAATAACCTTCACAAACCTCGGAAGAGATTCTTCCCAATCACTTAGTACTTGTGAGCCGATAGCACTGTCTGTGTAAGTGACATGACGCTCGATTAGGCCCCGAACTTCGGCAATATCCTCTGAATCCTCAAGACGCTCCAGCAATACCATCTCTAAATTACAATGGTTCAAGAAATCGCCCTTCGCATCATAGATATACGCTACACCGCCCGACATTCCTGCAGCGAAGTTACGACCAGTCTCGCCTAGAACAACTACGCGTCCACCTGTCATATATTCGCAGCCATGATCGCCTACGCCTTCAACAACAACATTTGCTCCACTGTTTCTAACCGCAAAGCGCTCGCCAGCCATACCGCGAATATACGCTTGGCCGCTAGTTGCTCCATAAAGCGCAGTATTGCCGATAATGACGTTATCCTCCGCAACAAATGTCGCTTTAGGCGAAGGTGCAACCATAATTTTACCACCGGACAAACCTTTACCGAAGTAGTCATTGGAATCACCTTCAATAGAAAGTGTTATACCATTCGGCAAGAATGCTCCAAAGCTTTGTCCAGCTGTTCCGATGAAGTGGAACGAGATCGTATCCTCCGGCAATCCTGCCGCTCCATAACGACGAGTCACTTCGCTGCCTAAAATAGTACCTACAACACGATTGGTGTTGAGGATAGGGAATGTACCCTTTACCTTTTCTCCGCTCTCAAGCGCCGACTGTGCAAGCGGTAGAAGCTGTTGCATATCTATTGATAGCTCAAGGCCATGATTTTGCTCCTGGGTACAATAGCGTGCTGCCGATTGCGGCATTTCCGCTTCATATAGCAATCCAGAAAGATCAAGACCCTTCGCCTTGTAATGCTCAATTAGATGTTTTGTTTCAAGAATGTCTACGCGTCCGACCATTTCCTGAATCGTCCGGAAACCAAGCTCAGCCATAATCTCACGGAGCTCTTCCGCAATAAAGCGCAAGTAGTTCACCACATGACTCGGATCACCCATAAACTTCTTGCGAAGCTCTGGGTTTTGTGTCGCCACACCTACAGGACAAGTATCAAGCTGGCATACACGCATCATGATACAACCGAGAACGATGAGCGGAGCAGTTGCGAAGCCATATTCTTCAGCTCCGAGCAACACGGCAATCGCCACGTCGCGACCCGTCATCATTTTACCGTCTGTCTCTAGCGTTACGCGATCACGCAAATTATTAAGCATAAGTGTTTGATGCGTTTCTGCAAGTCCGAGCTCCCACGGAAGACCCGCATGCCTGATCGAACCCATTGGCGATGCGCCTGTTCCGCCGTCATAGCCGCTTACCATAATAACATCGGCACGGCCTTTAGCAACGCCTGTTGCGATTGTTCCTACACCGACACCGGATACGAGCTTCACATTTATGCGAGCGCGTGGATTAGCGTTTTTCAAATCATGAACGAGCTCTGCCAAATCCTCAATCGAATAAATATCATGATGAGGAGGAGGTGAGATAAGTCCTACGCCTGGCGTAGAGCCGCGTACTTCAGCAACCCATGGATATACTTTAAGTCCAGGCAGCTGTCCGCCTTCACCAGGCTTCGCGCCTTGCGCCATCTTGATTTGAATTTCGTCCGCGTTAACCAGGTAATTACTCGTTACGCCAAAACGTCCGGAAGCAACTTGTTTAACCGCGCTTCTTCTGGAATCACCGTTCGCGTCGGGAATGAACCGAGCTGGATCTTCCCCGCCTTCGCCTGTATTGGATTTGCCGCCGAGGCGGTTCATCGCAATAGCAAGACTCTCATGCGCTTCTTTACTTATCGAGCCGAAAGACATCGCGCCCGTCTTGAATCTCGTTACGATTGATTCTAATGACTCAACTTCCTCAATCGGAATTGATTCACGTCCTGCTTTGAATTGAAGCAAGGACCGAAGCGTTAAATGCTTCTTATCTTCACCTTGAATAAGGGATGAAAATTTCTTGTACAGCTTATAATCATTCGCGCGGGAAGCCATCTGCAGCGTGTGGATCGTTTGCGGACTAAATAGATGATCCTCACCGTCCTTACGCCATTGGTACTCACCGCCGGAATCAAGCTCCTTCTCTCCACCCTCTTGGTCAGAGAAAGCCCGATTATGATGCTTTAACGTCTCTTCAGCTATGACATCGAGACCGATGCCGCCAATACGAGACGGCGTCCAAGTGAAGTATTCATTAATCACATCTTCTTTCAAGCCGAGTGCTTCAAAAATTTGTGCGCCGCGGTAAGATTGAATAGTCGAAATGCCCATTTTGGACAATATTTTAACAACGCCCTTAGTGGCCGCTTTAATATAGTTTTTAACAGCTTTCTCATGCGATATGCCGCGGAGCATACCTTGGCGTATCATATCATCCAATGACTCGAATGCAAGGTAAGGGTTAACTGCGCTTACGCCATAACCGAGCAGCAATGCGTAGTGATGCACTTCGCGCGGTTCACCTGACTCAAGCAGTAAAGCAACCTTAGTACGCGTACCTTGACGAATTAAATGATGATGCAGCGCCGATACAGCAAGCAATGCAGGTATAGCCGCATTCTCTTTATCTACGCCGCGATCGGACAAAATAAGTAGATTATGCCCTTTCGAAATTACTCGGTCAGCCGCCTCACACATTAGCTTCAGTGCATCCCGTAGTCCTGCTTCTCCTTCGCTTGCAGTGAAGAAGATTGGAAGTGTAATTGCTCTAAAGCCTGGACGGCGAACATGACGAAGCTTAGCGAATTGTTCATTCGATAAAATTGGCGTATCCAATTTAATATGACGGCAGCTCTCAGGCTCTGGATTGAGCAGATTGCGCTCAGGTCCAATCGTTGTTCCAGTCGCTGTTATAATCTCTTCACGAATCGCATCAATCGGCGGGTTCGTTACTTGAGCAAATAGTTGTTTAAAATAGTTGTATAAGCGCTGCGGACGCTCGGATAACACCGCAAGCGGCGCATCATAGCCCATCGAAGCAATTGGCTCTGCTCCGCTGCCAGCCATCGGCTCCAGCACTTTACGAACATCCTCGAACGTATAGCCAAACGCCTGCTGTCTCAATTGAACCGTATCATGATTCGGCTCAGGAAGCTCAGGAGCTTCCGGCAAATCTTCTAAATCAACTAAATGCTCATCAAGCCACTCGCGATAAGGGTGTTCCGCCGCGATTTCAGCTTTAACTTCCTCATCGGAGATAATTCGGCCTTGCTTCGTATCTACAAGCAGCATTCGACCTGGACGCAAACGATCTTTGTATAAAATATTTTCCGCTGGAATATCAACCGTGCCGGCTTCTGATCCAAGTATAATATGATCGTCCTTCGTTACATAATAACGAGCTGGACGCAGACCGTTCCGGTCAAGCACGGCGCCGATTTGCACGCCATCCGTAAAGCCGAGCGCTGCCGGTCCGTCCCACGGCTCCATCAATGTGCTGTGATATTCGTAGAAAGCTTTTCGCTCATCGCTCATGCTCTCATGATTTGACCACGGCTCCGGAACCATCATCATCGCAGCATGCGCCATCGAACGGCCCGACAAGAATAGAAACTCGAGCGTATTATCAAACATTGCCGTATCGGATCCATCAGGGTTAATGATTGGCTTGATTTTCTCCATATCGTCACCAAACAACTCTGTAGCAAACAACGTCTGACGAGCATGCATCCAGTTCACATTGCCGCGAAGCGTGTTGATCTCGCCGTTATGAATCATGTAGTGGAACGGATGCGCCCGCTCCCAGCTTGGAAATGTATTCGTGCTAAAACGGGAATGAACAAGCGCCATTGCGGAAACGACGGTCTCATCATTAAGCTCAGTATAGAATGAACGTACCTGCTCCGTTGTAAGCATTCCTTTATATACGATCTTTCTAGAAGACAAACTTGAGAAGTAGAACATGCTGCCGCCATCTTTGCCGGCATATCGAATAGCAAGCTCAGCGCGCTTGCGGATTACGTATAATTTGCGTTCAAAAGCCATATTATCCTTCAAGCTTTCGTTCTTGCCAATAAACAACTGGCGAACATAAGGCTTAACTGCAAGTGCAGCTTCACCTAGCTTCTCGTCTACTGTAGGAACGGTACGCCATCCAATGAGCGATTGGTTTTCTTCCGCAACAATGGACTCTACTTCGCGCTCAATTGCGCTGCGAGCCGCTTCGTCCTGCGGCATGAATATCATTCCGACTGCATACTGTCCTTCCTCAGGTAGCTCAAGCTCTTGCTTTTTCAATTCAGCTGCAAAAAAAGAATGCGGAATTTGAAGCATGATTCCCGCTCCGTCTCCCGTGTTCGGGTCGCTGCCTTGACCACCGCGATGCTCCATATTCTCAAGCAGCGTGAGCGCTTGACGAATGACCTTATGTGATTTTACTCCCTTGATGTTGGCCACAAAGCCCATGCCGCAAGCATCTTTCTCAAATTGCGGATCATAAAGGCCTTGCTTTGGAGGCAATCCCAAATTATTCTTTTTCATTTTGTGCAACCTTTCTATCGGAAGATTTTGAAGTAAGTTTACATGAGTAAAAAAATATGCTGGAATGAAAGCTGTTAATCCTCTTCATTTTTGGCTTTTTTTATAATAGAATTGTAGTTGAACAGACACATCGGCCTGCTGCTTACTATTCCTTGCTTAATTTGGGCTTTTAGTCGCACTAATAAGTGCTTCCGTATCATACTGACCGTATACCAGTCTGTGTACCGCTATCTTGCGTTTATTATAGTATTTTAACACCAGCCCAAAAAGGAATCAATTTATTATTGTTATAAATGTTTGTACTAATTGCATACTATTGCAGCATCGTACAACGTGCTTTGGCAGCACAATTTACGGTGCCTTTTGGTGTGGTTTATGAGGTCGCCATCAGGTTTTTGCATTTATTTTCTTATAATTAGACTAAAGGAAGTGATCGTATTGTTAAAGAAAGCAGAAAGAAAAACATCATTTAAAACGACTATTATTGCCCTAACCGCTGTGTCGATGATAGCACTGACACCTCTGAATTTCCCGGTACATATGAATAAAAATGGTTCAGCAATCGCTTCTGCCGCAGCAGTATCCGACACTAAGGCAGTAACTAGTGACCAATACAACATCGTTGCATTGGGAGATTCGCTTACAGCGGGCTATGAGCCTGGCTTTACTGAAGAGTCCGTTAATAAAGTATATGGGTATGTCGAGCATGTTTACGAACAGGCACTCTTTCATGGACTTCGCGCAAGCTATACGAATTATGGAGTTATAGGTCTACAAACAACGGGATTAAAACGGTGGATGGAAGCAGCCGCACAAAACATCAGTATCGAGGCTTCAGCAATTCAGCAAAACCTTCCTGATCCGCGAGCAGAGAAAATGTTCGCTGACACGAAAAACCTGAATTCGGCTTTGAAATCAGCTGATTTGATCGTATTGACGATCGGCGGCAATGATGTGAATGCGGTGATGTCTAAGCTCACTGCTGATAAACTGTCAACTGCATCAAACGAGGCAGCTGCCTTACTTAAGAGCGCGTTGGACAATTATGAAGAAGAGCTGGAAGCAATGCTGCGCATAACGGCTAAGCTTCAGCCTAATGCACAGTTTGTCATTGCGAATCAATATTCGCCTATTCCTGCTCCTATTAAGATTGGAGATTCGGTCAAAGAGTTTTTCAAAGAAGCTGACCGTTTATTTTTAGTGGATGGTTTGAAACAGCTTGGTGAACGCCTCGACCAGGTAGCTCAGCGTTTAAATAAAGACGGTATCAAAGTAATGACTGTTGATGTGGCCAAAGATTTCGTTGGCAATGAAATTCCTTATACCTATATAAGTAATAAGGAGGATCTCGACATTCATCCGAATAAAGAAGGCTATACCGTTATGGGCAAAGCCTTCTCCAATGCTATTTGGGGCGATTATCGCACAGTAAAGCCTAAAGAGGCAGGCACAAACATTTCCGTTGTTGTTAAAGGTAAAGAGCTGCTGACAGTTAACAAGCCGCTGCTTCTAGAAAACCGCACATTTGTAGCGCTTCGCGACATTATCGAAGCAACGGGGGCAGAGCTCAATTGGATCGCAGCTACGAAAACGGCATCGATCGTCCTAAAGGATCGTACTGTAGATATTACAATCGGATCGGATACGATCAAAATAAATGGAAAAGCGGTTAAGCTGAATGCACCGCCAGCCTTCATTTATAAAATTGGAGGCACAGGCAAGACATACGTTCCGCTTGCCGCTTTGTCAGAGGGTCTCAATTTCCAGGTTGAGTACCGGGAAAAAATTAAAACTGCTTTTATTAATGAGTAAATACAATTTCTTATGAAATAATTCTTATGAAATAGAACTACAGTTACTTATACTCTTTCTGCAATTGCTGCAGCTGCTCGAGCCCTTTAGCAGACCAGCGCTGTAAGCGGTCAAGAGCCGCAATTTCCGATGCTACAGCTAATTTAAGCGATTCACTATAATCGGGAACATTTCCCGCATATGACTTAATATCGCGAAGCAGAACAGTTGTCTTCTCGGTATAGCTTAGTGCCCGCCGCTCGTGAAACATTGGAACATCCGGATCATAGGGGTTATGCAAGTCTCCCTGTTCAGGATGCTTCAATACAGCAAGCACCTTCACGAGTGCGCGAGGCCTATTTATTTCGATTAGTTCTCCAATATACTTTCCGGAACGAACTTCCGCTTGAACGATATCACCTATTTTTATATTCTGATCATTTTGGTTCATTTGTTCCATTTCAAATTCATCCTCACGAATTATATTTTTGTCATTTGTAAAATATATGTAAAATTAGTTGAATCAAGGTTTATTTCCCTTGACAACACATACATCTATAACCAAGGATAAATTATCCACTATAATATAAGCAACCCTTTCTATTCATGCTTGTGTTACAAGTACATGCATCGTAATATGGTATTAGAAAAGTAGGTGAATGAATGCGTAAGAAAAGAGTGCTTCTGCTCTCTGAAGGCTTCGGCTCCGGACATACTCAGGCTGCTTATGCATTAGCTGTCGGACTTAAGCAACTATGCCCGGGTATTCAGACCCGTGTCATTGAGCTTGGTAAGTTTCTCAACCCGGTTATTGGTCCATGGATCGTGTCCGCTTACCGGAAAACCGTTAGCAAACAACCTAAGATGGTCGGTCTCATGTACCGAAGCAATTATAAAAAATCGCTTAACCGATTTACAAAGCTTGCTCTTCATCGAATGTTTTATACCCAAACGTCACAAGTCATATCCCAGCTGAAGCCGGATTTAATTGTATGCACACATCCTATTCCTAATGCCGTTGTTGCGCGGCTCAAACGTCTGGGACTAGACATGCCATTATATACACTTATTACGGATTATGATGCACATGGCTCTTGGGTAAACCAGGAAGTAAATAAATATCTCGTGTCATCTGCTCTTGTAAGCAACAGACTCATGGATAAGGGAGTGGCGCTGGATCGGATCGAGATAACAGGCATACCTGTACATCCGAATTTCTGGCATACATACGACAAAGAAGAAATAAGACAGCAATTTGAATTAAAGCCAATGCCGACTGTCCTTATTATGGGCGGTGGTTGGGGAATCATGTATGAAGATAACGCTCTTGAATATATGACCAAATGGAGAGAGAGCACACAGCTGATCTATTGCGTCGGATCGAACGAGAAGATGAAGGAAAAAATGCTTGAAGATCCGCTTTTCCAGCATCCCAATATTCGAATACTCGGCTTCACCCGTGAAATTAATAAACTCATGGACGCCTCTGACCTGCTCGTTACTAAACCAGGCGGAATGACCTGCACGGAAGGAATGAGCAAAGGAATTCCCATGTTGTTTTATGAGCCAATTCCTGGGCAAGAAGAAGAGAACTGTGAATATTTCATTAACAATGGCTTTGGTGAAATGCTTGATTCGAACGAAACAGTAGATCGTTGGTTCTCGCTCATTCATGAGCCGTATGCCTCTGGTCAATTCCGAGAAAGCTTATTAACAAAGCGCAACCAACAATACGACCCCATGAGTTGTCCTAACGCCGTCCTGAGATTAATGCAGTGACGGTGTTTTTTTCATAGAAAGACAAGCATAAAATGCGAATACTTTTCCACATAGTATATAGAGTATAAAAGTGAAAAAGGAGCTGTTTCGAATGAATCCAAAGTTAGCTGATGGTAAGACGATTATTATAAGGCTCGAGATTGATACGAATATTGCTCAATTCAGCAGCGCTGCTAAAGCCATCGAACAAGCAAAGGGCGATATTATTGCGATCGATGTCATACATACCGATAAAAACAAAAATACGCGGGATTTAACAGTAAAAATTTCGGAGCAAGGGGTAGCTGAACGCTTGACGAAGGCGCTTGACTCTTTACGCGGAATTAAGCTGATTCACATCTCTGATCGCACGTTTCTGCTCCATCTTGGCGGCAAAATCACGATTCAGCCTAAGACACCGATTCAAAACCGTGACGATTTGTCGCGCGTATATACACCAGAGGTCGCAAGGGTTTGCCAAGCTATTTTCGAGGAGCCCTCCAAAGCGTACACCTTAACCGTAAAGAGAAATATGGTGGCAGTCGTTTCCGATGGCAGCGCTGTGTTAGGCATGGGTAACATTGGTCCCTATGCCGCGATGCCTGTTATGGAAGGAAAAGCGATGCTGTTCAAACAGTTTGCTGATGTGGATGCCTTCCCAATCTGTCTCGATACACAGGATACCGACCAAATTATAGCATCAATCAAAAATATAGCCCCTGCCTTCGGCGGAATCAATCTAGAGGATATTTCTGCTCCTCGCTGCTTTGAAATAGAGCAACGTCTCCGAGAGGAGCTCGATATACCCGTTTTTCATGACGACCAGCATGGAACAGCTGTCGTATTATATGCCGGTCTTCTCAATGCGTTAAAACTAACAGGGCGCAGATTAAATCAAGCTAAAATCGTTATTTGCGGCATCGGAGCCGCAGGTACCGCATGCACAAAAATGCTGCTCGCAGGCGGAGCCCGCTCCATTATTGGCGTCGATCGCGACGGTATATTAACGGCAGATCGTACCTACAGCAATCCGATGTGGCAATGGTATGCGGAGCATACTAACCCGCAGAGAAGCAGCGGCGGCCTTGCGGACGCGCTGCAGGGCGCAGATGTATTTATAGGTGTGTCAGCAGGTGGCATTTTGACCCGCGCTCATATCGAATCTATGGCATCGGAACCCATTGTCTTCGCAATGGCTAACCCTGAACCAGAGATCCGGCCAGAGCTTGTTGAGGATATTGTAGCTGTATTTGCGACAGGACGGTCTGACTATCCGAATCAAATCAATAACGTCCTTTGCTTTCCAGGCATTTTCCGTGGAGCGCTCGACAGCCGAGCTACAACGATCAATGAGGAAATGAAGCTTGCGGCGGCAGAAGCTATCGCCTCAGTCATAAGTGACGATGAGTTGAATTGTATGTATATCGTGCCCAGCGTCTTCAACGCACGGGTTGTTGAAGAGGTTCGGCGGCGTGTCATCCAAGCCGCAGTGTCAAGCGGTGTATCTCGCCGTCAAATACGAGAATAAAGATACTATAGCTATTTTAGCCCCGTTTATGCGAAAGCGCGTCGGTACTGAACTTACTTCGTCTGGTACCGACTTCTACCCTCTTCATTACAAAAAACCTCCACCTCAATGCTTGTGCTGCACTAAACATAAAGATTTTTTTTGCTTTTATTTAACTTTTTTCAAAACATATGACACTTGTCATTCCTTTTCAACGTATTAGTTATGATATAATGAACTATCTTACTTTTATTAGCGCTTTTTTAGCGAAAAATTACATAGATAAGCATATAAAGGGTATGTTCCCGCTTTTGCAGTAGTTGTTGAGCAGGCTTTATGTGCAGATAGTTGACGGAAAAGGAGCCTGTTAATGTTTCAAGCGGTAATAGATTTTTTAGAGAAATTCGGACCCATGGGATTGTTCATCCATTCTTTTTTCGATGCAATTATTTTCCCAATTCCTGCTTTTTTCCTTCAAGTATCGTTAAGTATTTTGAACCCTTCTACAGCATTATGGTTAGCTACAGTTGGATATATCGCTTGTATGCTCGGTACTCCAGTGGGGTATTATCTTGGAAAAGTAATGGGCAAAAAGGTTCTCTACAAGTTTCTAAAAAAAGAATGGATCGATACCGCAACAGAAAAATTCCAAAAAAATGGCGAAGCCGCTATCTTAATTGGTTCATTTACACCTATTCCGTTTAAAGTATTTACGATTCTATCCGGCTGTTTAAACTTCCCGTTATGGCGGTTGATCGGATATGCAGCTATTGGACGCGGTCTCAAGTTTTATATTGTCGGTCTTTTATTTTATTTCTATGGCCGGGCTGCAGAAGGTATGGTGAAAAATGTCTCCTTATATATTTTCATCATTGCCGTACCCCTTATTGTCATATTCCTTCTCATTCGCAGAAGAAAACGTAAAAAACAAGAGCTGCTTTCCAATGAGACTGACGCGAAAGCATCAGAAACAACTACAATCTAATTAACGAATACAGACTTCACGTTTATAATAAACATAAAAAATGGATAGTCTATCAGGTATTTTCCTGACAGCCTATCCATTTTTCATTTCACTTGTTTATTAAATAAGCTGCTTCCACTTTTGCTCCAATGTTCGGGGAACATAACTTTCCATTAGCTGCAAGAGCTCAGCAGGTTCACTTGAAATATTAATAAGACTTAAATGAGATGAATTAGAAAATCCTTCACTTATACTGTGATTAATCAGATTCATTAAGGGATTAAAATAATTTCTGACATTGAGAACCCCTATTGGTTTAGAATGTATACCTATCTGTGACCAGCATAGAGCTTCAAAAAGCTCTTCATACGTTCCAAGCCCGCCTGGCAGCGCTATGTATCCGTCTGCAAGTTCTGCCATTTTAGCTTTACGCGCATGCATATCATCCACTTCAATTAATTGAGTAATTTCTCTGTGCACCATCTCACCTTTAAATAAACCTTTGGGCATTACACCGACTACTTCGCCGCCGCCCTGCATAACAACATTTGCTATTTCACCCATCAAACCTATATTAGAGCCGCCGTAAATTAACCGATACTTTTTTTGTACCATATAATTTCCAAGCTCAATCGCTTTTTGAGCATATTCATCATGCTCTCCTAAATTAGATCCAGCAAAAACACAAATAGATTTCATTTCCCCTTCTCCACCTCATACTATATATAGTTATTTTTCAAATTAATCATACTACATACAGAATATCGGCGTAAAGGGGACGTCACCACCGATTGTCGTTAACGCTTTTCTAATCCGTTCGCAGGGGACTGCTGTTCTCCCCTTCAAGAGGCTCCACATGCACATGCACACTCATAATATTATGCTTTCGAGACATGCGATGCTCGATTTCATCACTAATGCGATGACTCTCTATAAGTGAAAGTCCAGGATCCACTTGGACGATAACATCAATCAACACGTGGCTGCCATGTGCCCTTGCCTTAATATCTTTAATCGATTTGACACCTTTAGTCTTCGCAATTGACGAGCGCAGCGTATTCAACTCATTCTCATCAAAGCCGTCCGTCAAAACATGCGTTGCGCTGTAGAAAATGTCCCAAGCAGTTTTGCAAATGATCGCACCTACCGCAAGCGCTGCAACGGGATCAAGCCAAGGCAATCCGAATTGTGCCCCGATAATACCTACTGCAGCACCGATACTTACGAGCGCATCAGACAAATTATCCTTCGCTGCCGCTAGCAATGCTTGATTATTAATACGAAGAGCAAGTTTCCGATTGTACAAATAGACGCCTCCCATAATTAAAGCGGCGAACAATGCTATCCAGGCAGATGATAAATTCGGAACATGATGGTCTGCGGCAAACAATGATTTAACCGCGCTAATCAAAACCTGTACACCCACCGTTGCCATTATGAACGATGCGATAAGTGCTGCAATCGTCTCCGCTCGGAAGTGCCCGTAAGGATGGTCCTTATCCGGAGGCTTTTGCGATATACGTAACCCGATCAATACCGCTACTGAGGCAACAATATCAGTCAGGTTATTATAACCGTCTGCTACGAGAGCGCCTGATACGAACCAGTACCCTGCAGCAAGCTTAAGTGTAGAAAGCACCAAATACGCACCTATACTTACCCAGGCGCCCTTTTCACCTTGTTTAATCTCATCGTACTGATTCAGTGTTCATACCCTCCCAAGCCAATCCTTCTAATCATTCCAGCTTCTGCAAATAATCTATCGGTATCATACCCGAACAGAACCATGTGGGTCTAGAGAAACAGTGTTTACCTGATGCGCGCTTTTATGCATCCACGCAACATTTATTGATTGCTGCAATAAAAAAAAGCTGGAGAAAACTCTCCAGCTGTTCCTTTTTACTGCTTATTATTTTATTTCATAAATGTTGTAGATTTCATCCAGCATTAGGTTAGCTGCGATTACACCGCCAGCTGTATTCCAGATCGCATCGTTTACGCGAAAAGCTTTGTCGTTTTTCACTACATTAAGACTTTGCCAAAGCGGATCCTTCAGCATTTCATCTTCCATTTGCGTTCCTTTACCGTCTCCAGTCTCATACGTGAAATAGAAGAGCATGTCGGCGTCAACTTCAGGAAGGCGTTCCTTTGTAATTTCTTCAACAAATGTATCTGTATACTTCTGATTGTCTGGGCGAGTTATTCCTAGCTTCGAGAACGCGACTCCAGTAAATGTATCTTCTAAGTAAATTCTTGTTTTTCCCGCCATAAAACGTACAACGGATACTTTTTGGTTAAGCTTGTCTCCTGCTTTTGACTTGAAGTCCGCTGTCCGCGCATCATAGTCTGCAATTATTTTCTCGCCTTCAGCTGTTTTGCCAAGCGCTTCAGCGTATAGCTTGAAGTTAGACTGCCACTCTCCGCGAAGCGTTTCAGAAAACACAGTCGGCGCTATCGCATTCAACTGTTCATATACTTTTTCTTGACGCAATTTATTACCAATAATAAGATCAGGCTTAAGACTGATAATAAGCTCCATATTCGGCTGGCTCTCGTCACCTACTACTGTAACGCCCTCCATATCCGCTTTAATGTGATCGTACCATGGATCGCCTGTCCAAGATTTCACTGCGCCTACTGGCTTAACTCCAAGTGCTAAAAGCGCTTCTGTTCCTTCGTTCGTCAATACAACGACACGAAGCGGAGTTCCTTTTATTTTTGTCTCTCCCATAGCGTGAGTAATAGTACGTACATCCTCGGTTTGAGGCGTTGTTGTTTCATTCGGCTTTGCCGTGCCCGCGTTATTATTTGTTTTTGCGTTTCCGCACCCTGATACGACTACAGCCATAGCTAGCAAAGCCGCGGAGGCTGTCCATACCAATCTTCTTTTAAATACCTGCATCATCTGTTTGCTCTCTCCTTATAAATGAAAATGGTTCTCATTAGTTCTACATACGAAACTATAGCAGGAGGCAAAAATAATGTCAATGATTTATTGATAATGATTTTCAGCGTCATTGACAGTAACGAAGTGTTCCCCTAAAATAATTGAGTACCGATTAATTGCGCATAATAGGAATGAGGAATTTATGACTACTCTACTCTCATCACGATTTCAAAAGATTACAGGATTGTTTATCGGTCTATTATTATTTGCCGCCGGCATCGTCTGCAGCATCGCATTCGGAGTTACGAATATTAGCTGGCGTACAATGATAGAATCATATACCGCGTTTAATGGATCGCAAGAGCATCTCATCATACAGACTGCGCGGGTGCCTCGTGCTCTTATAGCAGCAACAGCCGGAGCAAGCCTTGCCGTCGCTGGCGCGCTTATGCAAGGCATTACCCAGAACAAACTGGCTTCACCCAGCATTCTCGGCATCAATGCCGGAGCGGCCTTCTTTATCGTCATCGGCTCTGCCTTCTTCGGCGTAAACGGCTTATCTACATACGCTACGCTTGCCTTTATCGGTGCTGCCTTTACCGCTGTGCTCGTATATGTACTTGGCTCGATAGGAAATGATGGACTTACTCCGCTTAAAGTAACATTGGCGGGAGCCGCTATGACAGCCTTCTTCTCATCCCTTTCATTAGGAGTATTGCTTACTGGCGGTCAAACCTTCGATCAAGTCCTTTATTGGTTTGTAGGGTCCGTCGCTGGACGTGATATTGGCATATTTAAAGCAGCCGCACCGTATATGTTTATCGCTCTTATAGGAGCGCTCATATTGACTAGACATATGAATGTACTTTCACTCGGTGATGATATCGCAACCGGTCTTGGTCAGAAAACTATTTATATTAAACTCGCCGCCGGAGTCGTTATTGTCTTACTCGCGGGCGGATCGGTATCAATGGCCGGCCCTATTGCATTCGTCGGTATTATTATTCCTCATCTAACCCGGCATCTCGTTGGAATTGATTACCGCTGGACGATCCCTTATTGCGCTGTCCTTGGGGGAATTCTTCTGCTTGCTGCAGATATTGGTTCTCGTTATATCGCATTTCCGAAGGAAGTACCGGTTGGAGTAATGACCGCGATCATCGGTGTCCCTTTCTTTATCTATATCGCCAGAAGAGGGGAACAAACCTAATATGAATATATGGATTACACTCAGAGGAAGAAAGTATTCTTTTCAAATAAATCGTCGCACGGTAACGGTAATCTCGGTTCTAGCCATCATTAACCTAGCAGCCATCATCATTTGTACCGGGATGGGAAGTAAATTCATCTCACCCATCGCAGTCATTCGCGCGTTTCTTGGTATTGGGGAAGAAACCGACTCCATGATTATTTGGTCACTTCGACTGCCGCGCGTGGTAATCGCCATATTGGTCGGTTCCGCCCTAGCGGTTTCAGGAGCATTATTGCAAGGTATCGTACGTAACCCGCTTACTTCACCGGATATTATCGGCATTACCGGAGGAGCTTCTCTCGGGGCTGTCGTATTCATCTTATACTTTTCCCATGTGAGTATACGCTACATGCCGCTTAGCGCGATTGCTGGAGCTTTTGCAACCGCATTTCTTATTTATATATTTGCCTACCGCCGCGGTATAACACCGCTGCGGCTTGTACTTATTGGCATTGGTATGGCCACTGCTTTAACAGCCATTACCTACATGCTAATTCTAACAGCTTCGTTCACACCGACAGCTGTTGCCGTTAAAGCTTTTACTTTTATGACAGGCAGTATTTACGGCGTTTCTTGGGAGAGAGATGTAAAGACTTTGCTGCCCTGGATCGTTGTCTTAATGCCAGTCGCCCTTATCTATGCTCGCCACCTTAATGTGCAGGAGCTTGGCGACGAGGTCGCAGTGAGCGTTGGCAGCTCTGTTCATAGGAAAAGAACAATCCTGCTTATCATTAGCGTAGCTCTTGCAGGAGCTGCGGTCGCTATAGGCGGCGCTATCAATTTTATCGGACTAATGGCTCCTCATATTGCTCGTAAGCTTGTTGGGCCAGCTTACGGTGGCGTCATTCCGGTATCTGCTCTTATCGGTTCGCTAGTGCTATTGCTTTCTGATTTAGTCGCTAGAACTGCATTCATTCCACTGGATATACCGGCTGGTGTCTTTACAGCAGCGATAGGCGCGCCATTCTTTATCTATTTATTGTACCGTCATCGTAATGGGGGCTAACTGTTACCTTCCTTCAATCATACCAATTACGAGAACATAAAAATCAAGGAGTGAGCCCCGTGTCGGTCATTCAAGCTAAACATCTTACATTATCCTATGGGCAAAAGTCTATTTTCTCTGATCTCCATATTGTTATTCCTGAGGGGAAAATTACTGTATTTATCGGGAGCAATGGCTGTGGTAAATCAACCCTGCTCCGTTCACTTGCCCGCCTGCTAAAGCCGCAGGAAGGATCTATATTACTTGACGGCAGTGATATCGCTAAGCTGTCTAGTAAAGAAGTCGCCAAGCGTCTCGCCATTTTGCCGCAAGGCCCAACTGCTCCAGAAGGCTTAACCGTACATCAGCTCGTCAAACAAGGTCGTTACCCTTACCAAAGCTGGCTGCAGCAATGGTCGCAAGAAGATGAGCGAATGGTGCGGAGAGCGCTTGAGGCGACACATATGTCCGAGCTGTCCTCCCGTTCGGTCGACTCGCTTTCCGGTGGACAGAGGCAGCGGGCTTGGATTGCAATGACGCTTGCCCAGAACACTCGCAACATTCTACTTGACGAGCCAACGACCTATCTGGACATGACTCATCAAATTGAAATTCTCGACTTGTTGTTTGACTTGAACGAGCAAGAGAACCGTACAATCGTAATGGTCCTTCACGATATTAATCTCGCTTGCCGCTATGCGCATCATATAGTCGCAGTCAAGGATGGACGTATTTACGACCAAGGGGAACCCGAACGCATTGTAAACGAAAAGCTCATTGGCGACGTATTTGATATGAAATGTCAGGTTACAGCTGATCCGATCTTCGGCACACCGCTCTGTATCCCTTATGGCAAAGGTCGTAAGGTAACAGTAGCCGATGCTGTTCCTGTTTATAACTAAATCCATTACGATCAATTCTTGAGCGTTCATGTCGTTCCATGTCCAATCCTTTTTTGCTTTGTTGGTAAGCACATGCCTCATCCCTTCTTATTTATAAAATGAAACTATCCCCCCTGCATTAAGCGCTGGAATATCATTTACAATTAGAAACTACCATCCCCTCAAGTTGAACATATAGGATCAGGTGATTTGAATGGATATAGTCCATTCAAATCACCTGATCCTCACTTTGTAATGTGTTTGATTGGAAAATATCCAATCTAATAGATAGCTAGGAGCTCTTTCACTCCGGAATGGACCATTAGGTTGGATGAAATACAGTCAAAGGCCAAATAAGACGTTCTGATGAAGAGTTGATTGTATGAAATACAGTCAAATACGACTATTGAAAATACGTAGCACGTCTACCTTAATCGTATAAGACAAGTACAAGAACGATTCGATACAATTGTTTTTCGAAAAATATTATCATGATCAATAGGCATAGCCGTCAACTTTTATCTTAGTATGTACAACACAAAAAAACGTCGTCCCGCGAGGTTTCCCTCGCAAGACGACGCCCTGCTTTAATGCGATATTACACCGCGTACATACGCTCACGAAGCGCCTTAACTTCCGCGCTTTCAAGGTATTCATCGTAGGTCATCATCCGATCAATGACACCGTTTGGCGTAATTTCCACGATGCGGTTTGCAATCGTTTGGACGAACTGATGGTCATGCGATGTGAATAGAACGGTGCAGTCCGTATCGATTAGACCATTGTTCAATGCTGTAATCGATTCTAGATCCAAGTGATTCGTAGGCTCATCCAGAACAAATACGTTTGCGCCTTCAAGCATCATCTTGGACAGCATGCAGCGAACCTTCTCGCCCCCGGACAATACGCTAGCTTTCTTAATCGCATCATCACCGGAGAATAACATACGGCCTAAGAAACCGCGAATGAACGTTTCATCGGGATCCTTCGAGTACTGACGAAGCCATTCCACCAAATTCAAGTCAACACCATCGAAATATGCGGAGTTGTCTTTCGGGAAATAAGCTTGTGTTGTCGTAACTCCCCATGAATAGCTACCTGAATCTGCCTCAATTTCACCAACAAGCAGTTGGAATAACACCGTTTTCGGCAAGCTGTTTGGTCCAACAAATGCCACTTTATCGCCTTTGTTAAGTGCAATCGTCAGGTTATCAATGATTTTCTCGCCATCGATTGTTTTCGTCAGGTTATCAACCAGCAGCAATTGCTTGCCTGCCTCGCGCTCGCCTTTGAACAAAATGAACGGATATTTCCGGTTCGATGGACGAATATCGTCAAGCGAGATTTTTTCAAGAAGCTTTTGTCTTGATGTCGCTTGCTTTGCTTTCGACTTATTAGCGCTGAAACGCTGAATAAATGCTTGCAGTTCTTTAATCTTGTCTTCTTTCTTCTTGTTCTCGCCGCGCATCAACTGCAAAGCAAGCTGACTGGACTCGTACCAGAAGTCATAGTTGCCGACATACATACGGATTTTACCAAAGTCAATATCCGCAATATGCGTACAAACCGTATTCAGGAAATGCCTGTCATGGCTGACTACGATAACAGTTCCTTTGTAATCAGCAAGGAAATCCTCTAACCAACGGATCGATTCGATGTCCAAGTGGTTGGTAGGCTCATCGAGCAGCAAGATGTTCGGAGTGCCGAACAAGGCTTGCGCAAGCAATACGCGAACCTTCTCGTTACCGCCAAGGTCACTCATCTTCTTATCATGCAAATCTGGCGTGATGCCGAGACCGTTAAGCATTTCTGCAGCTTCCGACTCCGCTTCCCAGCCGTTCATATCCGCAAACTCAGCTTCGAGTTCGCCAGCACGCATGCCGTCTTCATCCGTGAAGTTCTCTTTCGCATAAAGAGCGTTCTTCTCGTTCATAACATCATATAGCTTTTTGTGACCCATGATAACCGTCTCAAGCACAACATACTCGTCGTATGCATAGTGGTTCTGACTCAGAACCGCTAGACGTTCACCCGGTGTTATATGCACTTCTCCGTGCGATTGCTCGACTTCACCGGATAATATTTTCAAAAAGGTCGATTTACCCGCGCCGTTAGCGCCGATCAAACCATAACAGTTGCCTGGTGTAAACTTGATAGTTACATCTTCAAAAAGCGCTCGCTTCCCATAACGGAGCGTAATGCCATTTGTACTAATCATTCTTTTAATCCCGTCCTTCACTACATTATCAGTACATATCGAACCATTATAACACAGTATGCTCGGAAACCGAACCCTCTTTTAGCCGCGGTGCCGCCTTTCTGCTCATTCTCCATATCGTCCAAACAATCGCTTTTTTCATAAAGCCCCCCCTTTCAGCAATCGTATTGCCCGATAGTTTCAACAATTGCAATTAAATGAGGTCGCAAAAGAGTGAGATGCGATTTAGTGTCAGGGGATGAACTTAATGGCTGGGTTAGCTCAATCCGTGCCCTCTTTCCGATGAGTTAGCTGCTTATTCTGAAACTAAATCGTCTCTATTTCTATGATGACGCTCATTAGTTTCACAGTGTGGAATTAATTTAACATCTCCTCCAAGCCTCCAGATAAATAAGTATATTACCGGCTATTATCGGCTTGTTCTCCAACTCCACGCATCCTTAATCTTTTAATTAATGATAATTTTTTTAGATGGATAAAGGCTATGTTATCCGCCTATATTTTCCAATTTGTAATTAACGCATACTATTAACGGAACCAAGCAAGTTAATGTTGCAAGCACTTCTATCTAAAAAAGCCTCCTCAAGTAAGTAACATAATGTTATCACAGAGGAGGCAATTTCATAGGCTTTCATAATACCTTTTACATATGGTTAAAAGAATAGCTTTAGTCCCATTTCAACTTCACTTCATGGCCCGTACGGGAGGATTCATATATGGCGTCAAGAATACGATTATTTGTGTAGCCTGATAAACCGGTGGTGATAGGCTGCTTGCCCTCGCGGATACAATCCACGAAATGACGGCTCATTAAGATGCGTTCTTCTTCACCCTCTAGTGGAATAATGTCACTCTCGACTACCTCATTGTCCAAATGCGTCACATATTTTCCATTGCTGCCAATAACCCCAACTCCGCCTTTCGTTCCCATTAGATGAATAAAAGGGTCTTCGGACATGAAAGCGGAATGAGCTGCCCAGCTTACCTCAAGCGATAACGTCGAGCCATTATCCATCTTGATCAATGCGGAGGCTAAGTCCTCTACGTCATAATAACCGTCCCAGTTTGGCGTTCCCCAGTTCCCGATACCTTGTCTGTTAGGACCGAACTCAGCGTATGTAGAACCATAGACGGATACCGGCTTCGGATTGCCCATCAGGTACAGCGAAAGATCGAGCATATGAACCCCGATATCGATCAACGGTCCGCCGCCTGCTTGATCCTTGCGTGTAAACCAGGAACCCCAGCCAGGAATTCCTTTTTTACGAAACCATCCAGCCTTAGCATTATAAATATGGCCAACATCTCCATTATCGATATGCTGTTTTATCGCGCGATTTAGTCCCGTCCATCTCATTTGATGGGACATCATCAATATTTTTCCTGACTTGTCCGCTTCTTCCACAATCAATCGGGCCGCTTCCGAATCTATTGCCATCGGCTTCTCCAAAAGCACATGTTTGCCTTGCTTAAACGCCTCAATCGCAAGAGATGCATGAAATTGATTAGGAACACCTATGATAATAGCGTCGATATTCGGGTCTTCAAGCAGTGACTGCGGGCTTGCGTGAACCGTCTGAATACCGTGCTCCTCTGCTCGCTGCTCTGCAAGCGGCAAATAAGCATCCGTAACAGCCACGACATCAATACCTTCTAGTTCGATGAATGTCTTCATATGGATGCTGCCTATTGCTCCTGCACCTATAACTCCTAAGCGTATGTTTAATTGACTCATTAACATCCCCCTCTAATTATCGTCATTGCTCGAAATTGGCTCACTCTTGTTCTTGTTTGTCATTCATTTGCCGGACAATCGCCATGTTTCCCCATGTGGCAGCACAACAATTCTTTTTTTCTCGATGCACCGATTGCATCTTTCGGCCTCCAGCCGGTCAAGCGCTTCACGGGGTGTATCATCGGCAAGCTTGAAGGCACCATAGTGCATAGGCACGAACCATTTTGCACCCGTATCCTCGTATGCTTGCAACGACTGCTCAGGTGTAACATGCTGTGGTCCCATAAACCATTCCGGTTCATAGGCTCCAATCGGCATAAGAGCTATGTCAATCGGAAAACGACGTCCTATTTCCTTGAACCCCTTGAAATACCCGCTGTCGCCTGCAAAATAGATAGTTGGCGAATCCGATATAATCGGCCGTTCTTCTATAATTTCATCAACGTTATTTGTTACCTTATGAATAGATTGCTGCTCAGAAGCTGCCGCCGCGAGTTTCTCCGCATTTATAGACGATACGTTAAGCTCTCGTTGCTTCCTCTTATCTCCTGCACGGCTTGAGGACCTGCCATTTCGAGATGCTGACGGTTCAATAACCCAACCACCCCAGTGTGAGCTGTTCGTGTCCCAGGGGTTGCGACGAGTCCAATGCTGGGATGGAACGAATGTAAATTTTACTCCGTCAATATATACAGATTCCCACCAGTGCAATTCCTTAATGCGAGTAAAGCCCTTAAGCCGCAGCTTCATGCTTAGTCCCGCAGGAACAAGCAGCTGCTTAGAGCCGACGAGCCGACGAAGCGAGCTTATATTTAAATGATCATAATGAGAATGTGAAATGAGCACGATATCGATCGGCGGAACATCTTCGATTTGTAAGCCTGGGGGTGCTAACCGCTTTTGAAACGCCATTTTTCCAGACCATACCGGGTCAGTTATAATATTCAGGCCGCCCAGCTGGAGAAGAAATGTCGAATGTCCAACCCATGTAATCGATGGCTGCTTTCGGTTATTTTGCAAATATTCAATATCAGGGTCAGCGTTAGGAACGGCGAACGAATAGTCTTTTAATTTCAGCCTACGAATGCGTTCTTGACGCCATCTCTTGAACTGCTTGAAAGTATTATGGAGCTCGATTGGTTCAATGTTAGCAAATCGTTTTAACTTCATTCGTCCATACCTCCTCGCTCACTCCTATTATTTTATTAGAGTACCAAGTATATGGCGCAAAAAGCAAATATGATCTTTGTGAAAAATGATGAATAATGACATAAAGCATCGTTATTCGCATCATATACTAAAATCAGGTACACTTAATTAATGAAGACAAGCGTAAACAGCTGTCTCCGTCATTGGCAGCAAAGCTAAGTTTCGCGATGAATTATAAGCATAATATAAGTGTGAAACTTATAAATTCTTATAATTTGAAACATCAAAATTAATTCCCTATAAAATAAAGCGTATGCTTTCGAAGCTAGTTTTGCTTCACAAAACTTTAAGCGTATGCTTCCGAAGCGAGTTTTGCTTCACAAAACTTTAGGAGGTCTCCTCATGAAACTAATATCAATAGAACCAACTCCAAGTCCTAACTCCATGAAGCTTAATGTGGATGAGATGCTGCCTCGCGGACGCAGACTGACCTTTAAGGCCTCCGAAGCTGGCGATGCACCCGAGTTATTGCGGCAGCTCTTGCAAATAGATGGCGTGCGAAGCTTGTTTCGCACGGCTGATTTTATCGCGCTTGACCGCAAGTCTGGAGCGGATTGGGCAGCAATATTAGCTGAAGCCGGTCATATTCTACAGCAGAATACTGGTGAGGGTGATCAGGCGGGACAACAGAACGGGGTTGCAACAAGCTATGGTGAAGCGCAGGTATTCGTTCAAATGTATCGTGGCATTCCGATGCAAGTACGTGTCCGAATAGGTGATACCGAGATTCGTTCAGCGCTTCCGCCTCAATTTGCCGAAGCGGTTCAAACCGCTGCTGGCTCCGGTATGATACGTGAGCGCAAGCTGGAGGAATTCGGCGTACGGTATGGCGAACCCGAAGAAATTGCTCTCGAAATTGTACGTGAGCTGGAAGCGTCATACAATGAGGAACGATTATCTACACTAATGCAAGCGGCCATTGAGCAAGGTGGCACGATCAGCGATGAGAGCAGCCAGGCGTACGTAAGACCTGCACCGTTATCGCTAGAAGCAGTACAGGAGCAATTTGCATCGCCAGATTGGCAGGTCCGTTACGCCGCATTAGAACGCTATGTTGCTTCGATAGAGGGAATTCCGCTGCTTGCCGAAGCGATCAAGGATGAGAATACATCAATCAGACGGCTAGCCGTCGTTTATTTAGGTGATCTCAGATCGCCAGAAGCACTGCCGCATCTATTCACTGCGCTTCAGGATTCGTCCACCTCCGTAAGGAGAACAGCTGGCGACACCTTATCAGATATTGGTGATCCAGCAGCGATTGAGCCGATGATTAAGTCGCTGCAGGACAAAAACAAGCTTGTCCGCTGGCGGGCAGCTCGTTTCTTATATGAAGCAGGCGATGAGTCAGCGGTAGAAGCGCTTCGCGAAGCCGCCAAAGACAATGAGTTTGAAATTCAGCTGCAAGCGAAGATGGCGCTCGAGCGAATCGAACGTGGCGAGGAAGCCGCCGGATCTGTATGGCAGCAAATGACGGCCGCTCGCAAAAACGAGCAATGAGAAGAATCGATTGCGTCGTCCCTTAGCGGCATAAGCTCGTTTCACGGTGAAATATAGATTGAGTAGAAGCGTCAAACTTATATTTTCCTATATTAAAAAAATAGTGAGGGAAACCTCATTCGCCATGAGTCAAACTTCTTGGCGAGTGAATATTTCCTCACTATTTTTATTACTACTGATATTCGAGCTGAATGCGGACAAGCAGCGAATTGTCCCCAGCATAAGGTTCATAGCTTGCTCTATAGCCAACTGCCATTTTTGCCGACTCGAATGCCGCTTTAAGATCTTCTGGAAACTGTTCACCCTGCTCGTATCTAAACTCTAGACTAGCGGTGCGGGTATCGAGCGCTGATTGAATGAGACCGCTCAGCTGTTTTTGACTAGAAACGGTATACTCAGGCTCTAGCCAATGCAGCCCTAGCGTTAGCTTCAGTCTATTATAACGTTCACGCTCAGTTGCTGTACCTTGCTGCTCGAGCTCTTTAATAACGTTTATATACGAAGTGCTCGCGGCAGGGTATGATTTCGTCCATTGGTGATCCAAGCGTAATTCTGCATCCGTCTTTAAATAATAATTGTACCGGATTGCCGTGTTGGCTGACTTCGCAGCAACCGCAGGCTGCTTTTCATTTACAGAATGTACAGGATCATCCCAGGTCATATCTACATGAAACCAAACGCCGTCCAGCCGCACCATATTCCAAGCGTGCTCGCCGGTGTTCACGGTTCCTTCCGCGATTAACACCTCAATGCCAGCTTCCTTAAGCATTTTGTAGGCTAGCAGAGAGTAGCCTTGGCATACGGTTTCTCCGATAGTTACAGCATCATAAGCTGTATAACGGGTCAAGGACTGATCGTACTCCACATGGCTTACGATCCAATCGTGAATCACTTTCATTTTCTCATGATCATTCATACCTGGCTCGATTATTTCCTTAAGCGCCTTCGCGACCTCACGATCGACAATAGCTGTCTGTTCCTTCGTTTCCCGGTATCTCGCTTCAATCGCTATCGTAGACTTTCCTCCCCAGCTTCGGATTGTATACAAATAGGATTCAAGAATATAAGCTGAGTAATCGTCATGCTTCATTGCAGCTTTAATGGTCTCCGTAAAATTAGCTGATAACTCCTGCTTGTCTCCCGTGTAAGTAACGGAAAAACGTTCGGATCGTTTTTGAAACTCCTCTGAAATTTCCCGCTCCAGCTTTTCTAGCCGATCTAGTTTTTCTACAACCACTGGCTCATCCGATTCCGCAACCGCCGGGAACAGTTTTAATTTTAAGTCAATTACGAGAGCAGCTATAATAATGACGGCCATAACCAGTAATTTAGATGCTATTTTCTGCATACGAGCCTCCTAATCGCAATCTTCCTCTGTCCCAACGGCTGTAATCAAACTGTAATATATCTCTCATCTTGGTTTCATCTTATGCATATATAATAAATTCATGACCCCCCTTATTATATATTCTCTCTTGTAGCCTGCAGCCTCGTGCCGCAGGCCTCTTTTTTTTATTTCACTCGCTTTGCTAGAGCTTTCTTCAAAAAAGGAATAACCTGCTTCCAGAATAACGGATCCGTTTCAGAGGAGCTATGTCCCCGGCTCGACACGAACATGGTGTCGATCTTACCTGCAGGCAATTGCTGCTTCAGCAGCCGCAATTCATCGGCGCTAATGAAGTCGTCACCGTTCGAGTGAACCATTAATACAGGTACTAAGCCTGATTCAGCCGGTCCCGCATGCTTCAATAAAATGTCTCTTATATTGGCGTCACGAAATTGCTTACGTGTTATACGAGCTCGCATTAGCCAAATGGCAGGGATGAGGTAAACGAGCGGAAATGCGGGAGTTTTCTTGCGATGCAGCTCAGCTCGCAGCATCGTTTCAAATCGTACTGGCATAGAATCCGTTACGACAGCGTTAACCCGCAGCCCTTCCTCTAATCCAAGTATCGCTCCAAAACCGCCAAGCGAATGTCCAAGAACAGCTATTCGATCTGGATCGATGCCCGGGAGACAACGAGATTTCTCGACAGCGGCAAGCACATCATCTCGGAACATGAGAGCTGATGGCGCTTTAATCGATTCGCTGTCTCCGTGACTTCGCGCGTCATACATAAACACAACGAAGCCCGCCTCATAAAGCGGTCGAGCATATCGCAGCACTCTCGTCCGATTGGAGCCCCAACCATGTGCTATTACAACCAATGGGAGAAGATCCGCATCGGTTGTCCCGTGATTCTTCGCATTAGACGCCGCATCGGTTGGATATACATTTGCTGTTCTCGCAGTCGGCTGCAGGAGCCAGCCCTCCAGTTTCGATCCATTGCTCTCGAACGCAATAGACTGCCACTGTGTATCAACTGCTGGATCTTCTGTATTCGGGAGCTTGCGCGGACTCTGGCTGATTACTCCTATACGCCAAACAAAAACTGCCAGCAATATAACTATAAAAAGTATGATCAACACCCAGCTAATTAAGCCCACAAGTGATTCCCTCCTGCCCTATAGAGCCCGAACAGCTTCTACAAACTGACTCGCCCGCTCCGTTACCTGATCAAACTTCCCTTCTCTTATCCACTCTAAGTTGACAAGCTTGCCGCCCATTCCAACGGCATTAGCTCCTGCCTTAAAATAATCTGCAATATTATGTAGGTCTACTCCACCGGTAGCGATCATCGGAATAGCATTGAGCGGCCCGCGAATTTCTTGCAAATAGCCAACTCCAAGCGTACCCATTGGAAAAATCTTTACCGCGTCTGCCCCTGCCTTCCAAGCCTTGACGATCTCAGTAGGCGTCATAACGCCCGGCCACACTGACACTCCGCGTTCCCGACCGTACGCAATAACCTCTTCGTCCAAATTGGGCGAGATAAGAAACTGTGCTCCAGCGGAAACGGCTTGCTCGGCAAGCGAAACGTCAGTTACAGTACCAGCTCCTATCGCCGCCTTCCCATCAAACTTCGTGCGCCAGCGATCAATCATGACAGCGGCGCCTTCTGTATTCATCGTTATTTCCATCATATGAATGCCGCCGTCAATTAAAGCCTGTGCTGCAAAATCCGCGTGTCGATCCTCTATTCCCCGTAAAATGGCTACAATTTTGTGCTCCAACAGCTGCTTTAGCATGTCATTCATTCCCAATACCTCCACCATATATTCATTTATTCCCAATATTCACGTAAAATTCTCAAAAACAAATTCGGAAACGGCAATGTTTCCATATCTTCCGGGCCAATCCATCTATAGTGAGCTGGTAAATTTGATTTAGCTGTCATCGTTGCACTAGTCTTTGACTCATATTCAGCTGCAGCCTCAGCAGCTATTGAATTAAAAGCTATGCTGTATCCTCCATTAGGACCGTCGATACTCGATGAATCACCCAGATCCGCCAAGTAAAAACGCATTTTCCAATGAATATGACTAAAAATATGATCAGCGTCCGTAAACCAGCTGAGCGGACGAATAAGCAGTTGAGCATCCTGTTCCAGCACCGTTCCAATTAGCTCCGCTAATTCTCCTTGCTCCTTTGGCAGCTTCTTATCCATGAGCTCCATCTTGTCTGTAGGAATCAACTGATGCGGCAGCTCCCACATTTGCGCGAGCAGCCCTGTATCCGGACGCTGCCGCACTAATATTTTACCGGCATTCTCACCGCTGCCTTGCACAATAACAGCCGCTCTTAGCTCATCCCGCGGCGGCTTTGCTTTCGTCTTAATCGGCAGCTCCAATTCCCTGCCTTCAAGACGCGCCGAGCAATGCTTCATCACCGGACAAGGCAAACAGCTCGGTGATTTAGGTGTGCACACTAGAGCGCCCAGCTCCATTAGCGCTTGATTAAAATCACCTGCCGCGCCTTCCGGTATGAGCGACTGCGCAAGCTTTTCAATCCCGATCCGCGTCTTCGGTTTTGCGATATCATCCTCAAGCAGGAAATAACGAGACAGCACACGCATAACATTCCCATCCACCGCTGGCTCCGGTCGATTGAAGGCAATGCTCATTATCGCTCCGCTCGTATAAGGGCCAATTCCTCTTAAAGCAGCTACAGACTCCTTATCGTCAGGAACAATGCCCCCGTAGCGCTCAACCACCTCTCTCGCACCCGCTTGCAAATTACGAGCTCTAGAATAATAACCAAGTCCCTCCCAGCATTTAAGCACTTCTTCTTCCGGTGCTTCAGCTAGTGCCTGTACGGTCGGAAACTTGCTCATGAACTGGTTGTAAAACGGAATTACAGTATCTACACGTGTTTGCTGCAGCATAATTTCCGATACCCATACGCGGTACGGATCACGATTCATTCGCCAAGGCAAATCGCGTTTAATCAATCTATACCATGAGAGAAGCTCATGACTGAAATATTGCTTAGCCGCCTGCTGTGTCATTGATCTTCTCCTCCTTGTTCTCTGTCATTGTTTGTTTAATCATCTGATTAGCGCTTAGCTTCGCTATTTTGCGATAATGAATCGGTGTGATTCCAGTATGGCGCTTAAATAAGCGCGATAAATAATGGTTTTGCATACCGACCATTTTAGCAACGGAAGAGATCGGTTCCATCGTATTCGCGAGCAAATTTTTAGCAGTGTCAATTCTACGGTTCGTTACATATTGAATCGGAGAACAGCCCATTTTGCTTTTGAAAGACGAAATGAAATAATTCGGATGCAGGAAGGCGAATTTAGCGAGGTCATCAACTTGAATGTTCGTATGTAAATTCAATTCAATGTATTCGATCACTTCATTCCATTTCACACCGATGCTTGGATCAGTAGGAGCCTCTTGTTCAATATGACTTTCTTCAAGATAATAGGAGAGAATTTCTAACAATGCCGATTTAAGTCTAAGCCCCCGCGTTAAGGACGAATAATGCTGAGTCGCAATCATTTTATCAAAAAGGTGCTTGATCGTCTGTTCGTCCCGTACGTGAACAAAGGTTGGAAGCAGCAGTGAGCTAATAAACGGTATGTCTCCTGCCTCCAATCGAAAATGGCACCAATAATGTCCAAACGATTCCTCCCCTTCTGTACCGAAGGATTGTACAGTATGAGCAGGAAGCAAAAATAAAGTTCCCGGCATAATAGCGTGTCGTTCATTATGAAGCTCTAGCCAACCTTGCCCACTTCTCGTATAAACGAATCGATAAAAGTCCGGCTCCTCATTATACTCGCGCCAGCTTGGTATATTTTCAGAATAAGCCGTCATAATAACCTCGGCATGAATGTGATTCAATTGGTTTAATAAAATACTCTCTATTGTCGGTTTCATGAAGTCTCCTATAAATAAAAATACGATATAATTGACGTAACGTCCATCCATGTTCGTCGCTTGTCTAAACTCTATTATACGAACAAACAACATAAATTCATATGGACACGCTGTGACTGACGCTTGGTTAAAGCTACTAATACTGAAATGAGAATGGAGGTTTTACGTATGACATACAAAAAAATGATTCCATTAGGAATGAAAATGACCGCGGCTGCAACGCTGCTATTTATTATGGCAGGCTGCGGAGGCGGAGGTGTAAAGCAAGGCGTTGTTATAGACGGGCCGAAAGAGGTTGTCGCTGTCTACAAAACGAATTGCATCAGCTGTCATGGTTCGGACCTGCAAGGCAGAGTCGGTGCTGATACCAATCTAAAGAAGATCGGTGAGCGAATGGACGCAGAGGCTATTACGAAGCAAATAGAAGACGGCAAAGACTTAATGCCCGCCTTTAAGGGTAAGCTGACTCCTGAGGAGATTACGGGACTCGCAGAGTGGTTAGCCGATAAGAAGTAGCATCTACAACAAAAAGGATGCCTAGGATAGATCACTCTGTCCCAAACATCCTTATTTTTATTCTATCTGTTTAATAGCCGATATGGTGACCGTTTATTTTCGGAGACTTCATTAAATGAATAGCGGACTGACCGGCATATGTCCAATTCGTCTGACCCATTTGCGGATGAACCGGGAACAGATCTCCTTGTACCAGTACCAAATCGCCGCCCCAATCATCCGAATATAAGCCGTCAAATTCAACAAATTGTCCTGTTTTAAAACGACGCTTCGTACTTTGCTTCCGCTGCTCCCTCACCGTCGTCATCCCCTCTTGTCAATAGCTTTGGTATATTACATTCCAAGTATGGGCAAAAGGTTACTCTATTATCCGTTCGATGACGGCGAACGCGGAAGCTAGTGTTTTCTCATGCGTTATCGTTACATGAATTCGAACCGTATCCGGATCAATACCGAGACGATTCCAAGCAGCCTCTGTTAAGCCGCACTCTGGCTTGCCGTTGCTTCCCCGTGAGATGTTGATATCGGTGAAGGCTACGATTGAACCAATTCCACAGCCAAATGCCTTTACGACAGCTTCCTTGACAGCGAACCGTCCAGCTGTGAATTGATGAAGTCTCTCTCCCGCATACTCTGCGGCAAGCTCAAGTTCTTCTACTGATAGGACGCGCTCCAAAAATCGTTTACCCGTATTACCACTTACCAATTTAGCTACTCGTACAATATCTGTTAAGTCATGTCCGATGCCGATGATCATACTAACACCAACCTTTATATGAAGGTGAGATTAGCAGATAGCGGAGATGAAGTCAAGATAAACCCCTAACTACCTTGTCGATCCTATCGTGACGGTCTAGAGTAAATTCGGTTTCGCAATCTCGATATTGTCGGATACCCCATCATTAATGAAGGTCAAAGAAACCATCTGATCCTGATCAACAAGCCGATAGGAGACGCTTGTACGGCTTCCTAACTTCCTAGGAACCAAAAGGGTTGCGATACGATGGCTGACAGCCGAATGGGTCTCGCTGGTCATATGCCACTGCATGGGTAATCCTTCCAGTTCCGATGCTTCTACTTCCGAAAATCGATCATGCTGGGTTAAGCTCATCGGGCCGGAAGAAGCATAGATGAACTGTCCATGCAGCTCCGCTTTCTTTCCTTCTGTCTTGAAGGATTGACCGGAAAACTCGAAAGGCTGAAGTGAATGAAGCAGCCATTGTACAGTTGCTGAGCGTTCTAAATCTATGCTATCAACGATAACAAAATATGAATGGTTGAGAAAATAAATTTCACGCAAAAAGCGTGACAATTCGGGTATATTTTGCCGATAAGCAGCCGTAGCATCCATACGAATATACCCTCGCCCCCCTGTATATGAGGCTTCCTCAACCACACCCTTGGCCTGCAAATTCAGCTCCCGGTTCGGTCCTGCATATTGACCATGACCGTCAATTAACAGGCAGTTTGTGGCCTTTGTTTCCCGTCGCCAATTCAAATGCATCGAGCTGTTGAATGCTACATAATGGCCTGATGCAATTGCTAGCGGTTCCCCATATGCATGCAGCAGAAACGCATTCTGATCGCCATAGCTGTGGCTGATGGAGCCATATTTACTGCTTTTGGCGAGCAGCATGATATGATTTTCAGGATCGTCCATACGATAATGCACCGCAACCCATCCGACATCACGGAACCACTTAACAGTTGGAATCCCCGATGGTGGAACGGGTTCAATAATTGGATAATCATGATAGTAAAGCAGCTCATCGAAGCGCAAATCCCACCACCCGTAGTTGTAGCCTTCCATCTCTGTCCCTTGACTTATCTTTTTTACGGTTTCGCAGTACCATTGGTATCGTCCGTCTCCCGTTACACCAGCAAACTGCATCATGAGAAAAGCTGTTTTAAGCCCGGGCGGACTGCCTAGATTGGACTGATCACCAAAGCTTGCACGAACCGTATTAGCGCTTAAGCAGTACAGTGGAAATTGACCCGTTTCCCTAAAAAAAGGGCGCTTATAAAAATCGATGTCTAAATAATTTTTCACCAAATTGAACGCTTCCGTTAAAAACGCCATGCCCGTTGTCCAGTACACAGCACCTTCCGCCCAGCCTCCGCTTTCGCCACCCCATGGCGTGTAAAGGCACCCGTAATAATCCAATGTATAATTTAACCATTCCTTAGCTCTGTCTTCCTCATGAAGCATCGCCATGCAGCAAGGCACCAGCACAGAGGACAGAGAACGGACAGCATGACTATCATAAGGTGAGAGATGAATCTTACTATCTTCTATGACATGAATGGCAACTTGCTCCGTTCTGCGAAATAAGCTTTGAAGGACGAATCCCCGATCTTCAGCAGTTAAAAATTGAAATAACCAATCGTATCCCCAAGCGAGCGCCCCTGCGATCCGAAAGGCTGCCTCGTCGTTATATTCGCGGGAAGTCGGACCCTCCGTATCCCAACTGGCTGCATGCAGCAGCCATAGCTTAGCCTTCGAGACAATTTCCTCATCCTCCAGCAATACGGCAGCTATACTAAGATGACGGATTGCATAAAGGACTTCTTGGCAATCTATGTACATCTGCCGCCACAGTTTCGTCGTGCGTTGATCATTCGGGTACGGCTTAGGCTCGGGGATGAGCCGTTTAGAAAGCCAGGGGACAACCGAGCGTTCATAGAAGCTGTTCCAGCCGCAGTAATCTTCCCTACTAGCAAGCCGCTCCCTAAAACTCTGAATTTTGTCTGCCTGCAGCCAAAGCCGCGGATGGGCTTCATTCGCTTTCTCATAGCGGGTATCACTGGCTGCAAGTGGCGTTTGGGGCAGATTTGCAGGTATGGTGAAGCTGCGAGTAACGCTCCATTCTGAGCATCTGATATAGGAACGTTCCGATTCCTCACCATCCCTGCTTATTTCTAACAGCGCGTATCGCCAATAATATAACCCAGGCTCGAATGAGTGATCCGGCGTATAAAAGTTGTAATAAATCGGATTTTTAGTGATCGTTTGATCCTCATTAAACGTCTGTGATCGCCCATATTGCAGCCTATAACAGCCTCGCCGCTGAGTCGCTTCCATCCATGTGAATCGAGGTGGATTTTCTGCGAACCTAGTATTCTCATCAGGGGCATAAGCTATAGTCAATGCCCCACTTGAAGGCTGGAACAATGAATCCATCGTCTATCCCCCCTCATTCATATTGTAAGAATATTTTTAGAAAATCCGATTACTCCAGCCTCTAAGCTTGGCTAACGCTTCAAGATAGAAGTAATCCCCATAGATTAGCGACACGTTGACGTTCTCCCCGGCAGGCTTATGCCCCGTTCCTTCAAGCAGTATACCCTGCTGGCTCGATCTGTCGGTGCGATTCCACGATGTATAGCCGTCCGTTAGCGCCTGCAAAATCCGTTTTGCCCCGTCATGGTACAGATTCGCCTCTGATGTCAGCAGATGCGACGAGATTTCCAGTAAGCCGGATGCGGCGATCGCTGCTGCCGACGTATCCTTGGGCTCCTTCTCTGGCATATCCGCTCTGAAATCCCAAGGTGGAATTCCGTCTATGGGCAAGGCAGACAGAAAATAATGTGCAACCCTTTGCGAAGCGCGCAGAAAACGAAGCTCTCCCGTATACCGATATGCATTAGCCATACCATATAGTGCCCATGCCTGACCGCGGCTCCATGCTGAGCCGACTGCAAAGCCTTGACCGCCTATTTCTTCAAGAAAATTGCCCGTCTCTGGGTCAAAATTTACGATATGGCAAACTGATCCGTCTTCACGTATGAAATGCCGCAGTATCGTATCAGCATGGGCAACAGCAATGTGCTTGTACCTCGGATCACCAGTCTCTTGTGACGCCCAAAATAACAGCGATAGATTCATAGCGGAATCGATGATTGCATAGCCCTTATGGTCGTGGTTCCAAGCTCGCAAGAAACGTCCCGCCAAATTAAACCGCCCCGCCAAAAAGTTGGCCGCTGACAAGCCTCTTCTCCGACCATCCTTATCTTCCGAAACTCTATACTTCATCACGGCAGTCGGTAAAAATTGAAAGCCTACATCATGGTGCAGGTTCGACTCTTTTACAAAGCACTGCTCAATGCGCTCGTCCCAATTCCACGCTTCGTTCCGGTACTTCATGTTTCCTGTAATATCATTCACAATCCACAACATACCCGGCCAAAAACCGGAGGTCCACCAATCGAGCCGCATATCGTCATAAATGCCGTCAATCGTTTTATGCGGCGAGCGGTCAGACAACTGATCTATCATTGCATCGATCTTCGTCTCTAACTGCTCCCAAACCGAGTTAACCCACTCATCTTCCAAATTCGCCACCTGCTTACTCCTTTCAATTCCGATAATTTACGTGAAGTTATACAACCGCCATGGTTTGCGGCCACCAAAATAATTGCGGACAGGCTGCTCGGGATCTATATGACCTATTATAAGTTCAGGCATCACATCACCCTCATAGAGGACAACTTCTTCTCCAGCCTTCAAAACTAATTTAATGATCCGGTCCTCCTTCACGTCAAGGATAATGTCCTCGCTTTCGGATTTTCCGGTGATCCTATGAATCCGTATAGGCTTGTCACCGCTCCAGCCCGTTTTGATTTTGCAGGGCTCTCCAGCCAGGCTCTTAACACTGACAAAGCTGGTCTTGCCTTTCTTCCGCGCTGCGCTGATCAGAAATGAGCCCTCCGCCCTCAAATGATAAAATGCCGCATCCTCCCATTCTTCAGGTACAGCAGGGAAAATACGAATCGTGTCTCCCCAGCTTTGCAGCAGCATGTCATGAATAGCTTCAGCTCCGGCAAGCGGCGTTTCGATGACTGGTCCCGCTTCCTTATACATCGTATTGGGTGTAATTAAAGACATAAGCGTCTGCATACATTGGAGAGCCATGCTGCCCCATCCAAGGGTTGCGGCGATGGACGCCGCGCCAGTGAAGCTGAAGCCTCGCAAATCGCCCTCTTTTCCAAGCCAATGCTTCAATGACCGTCCAATCAGCTCCCGTTCTTCTTCCGTATCGACACCGATCAGATGCAAAGGAAATACAGCAAGCAAATGACTGAAATGACGATGTCCGAATGCGAGTGGCGTATCCCGGCCAACCTGTAAGCCAGACTCGTCAATCGGATATGGCGTTAATCGCTCGAGCACATACTGCCATCGTTCACGCAGCGGATCTTCCTTCTGCAATTTATGACAAATCTCCAGTAAAGTCTTGCAGCCCCATCGTAGAAGAGCCAGATCATAATGGCAATCCGACACTTTCAGCTTTATAAATGAGCCATATTCCGGAGAAATAGTAGGCGGCAGGTGGAGCATGCCGTCCTCATCTTCCTCAAGTGTATGCAAATAATAGTTCACGCTTCTGCGTAGAAGCGGATACAGGAGATCCACCAGCAAAGTATTATCCATGGAATAGCGATACTGCCGCCATATATTGTGACAAACCCATGTTAAATTTCCCGTTTCGTCACTCACATTGCTTCTCAGGTCGAGGCTGGAATTGCGTCCAAGCCCGGCCGAGTCATGTCGAAATGGTTCCGGTACATTTTGAATCAGGCTGTCCATATTTTCGAGCAGTGAGCGTACGAGCGACTTTCCAATCTCCAACCGATTGGAGGTATATACCGGAGAGTAGCTCATTTGCACATTCATGTTAAACCATGCGCCCGGCCATGGCGTTGTTGTGAGCCAAGGTCCTTGATTGTCCAAAATCGGACAATCGCCTCTTGTGGCAGAAGCCAGCTTATACATTTGAATCCAATAGAACGATTCGAGCCGTGCGTCAGGTATCGAAATAAAGCTTTGCTTGTAATAACGATGCCACCAACAGCGGTGAGCATCCAGAAAATCATTGAATGGAATCGATTTCGCGGATACTATATCCTGTACTGCTGATGCTCTTACCTTTTCGTCATGCCCACTCACAGCCGTAATAAACCACATCTTGTGGTCGACCGAAGGATGCAGCTCCTCCCAAGCTATTACACACCCTTCATCAGAACCATATTTTTGCGTGCTAAGCCTTATCCCATCCACTTGCTCTCTATCCACTGATATATCTGGCAAGTACCGATTCAGATTTATCCCGTCCGTATGAAGTAAAATGGGATCTACCTCGGGGTAAGGGTACCATTTCACTCCCGCATTTCTTTCCCCTTCTGAAGTATCCAGCTCAATAGCCAGTACATTTCTCTCGCTATGAACCAAAGCTCGCAGCTTCACTTCACCTTTCGTCGTCGTGATATGAGCGGTTACCTCGGCATTCCATAAATCTAATCGAATGCTCGTCGGCTGGTAGATCCATCCTTCCAGCTCGAGATGGAATTCGCCGATCGGCACGCGAGGATCAAAGCCTGCTTTGCCGTTTGCGCTCGCCGTCACATCCGTTCTACCCATTACAAAGCGCAGAACATTACGTTTTTGGGCATTCTCTTCTCCATAAATCATTGCGCCGATTAACCCATTCCCGATAAATGCACCAGAGTCCCAAGTTAACGGCCGCACGACCCAGCACATATCATGCTTGGATAAATACTCCTCCCAGTCCAGATCAAGCTCAACTCCGCCAGTTTCCACCCGTTGCATGAATGATACCTCCCTATCCTTTTATTGCGCCTACTAACGCACCTTTAACAAAATATTTCTGAAGGAACGGATAAGCAAGCAAAATGGGTACTGTTGCAACCATGATCGTGGCATATTTCAACGTCGTCGACAGCATCGCAGCCGCATCGTCGGTCGCCCCTTCAGCCATTATGCTTGATTCCCCCTGCAGCAATATTTCACGGAGAATCAGCTGCAGCGGATAAAGCGCACGCTCCTGCAAAAAGATAACCGCGTGGAACCAAGCATTCCAATGACTCACACCATAGTAAAGCAGCATTACCGCAATAACCGGCAGTGAAAGCGGAAGAATGATCCGAAACAAAATGACAAAATCATTCGCTCCATCGATTTTCGCGGACTCTTCTAGACTATCTGGGATCGCCTCGAATGACGTCCGCATAATGATTAAATTAAAGGTATTGATCGCCTGCGGAATAATGAGCGCCCATAATGTATTTCCGAGCCCAAGGCCCATGACCGTGAAATAAAAAGGGATCAATCCGCCGTTAAAAAACATCGTAAAGACGATGAACAGCATGATTGCTTTCCTATAATGAAGGCTTTTACGAGACAGAGCATACGCACCAAATGACGTAAGCAAAATATTAAGAGTCAGACCGACTACAACGATGAACAGCGTATTAAAATATCCTTTTAGGATCATCGGATTTCGAAATACATTTTGATACGCCTCCAGAGAAAAGCCTAGCGGCTTCCACAAAAAACCTTTATGGGCGGACAAACTAGCCGCGTCACTAACAGAGGCAAACGCAACATATAAGATAGGATAAACGGTGACCATCATGAGAATGGTTAAAAAGACGGCATTACTCCAATCGAAAAGTTTACCCGTCAACGGTATGCGATTTTCCATATGCTCATCCCCCTTCTACCACAGACTCGTATCGTTCAACCGTCGGCTAAGCCAATTGGAGAAAATAACTAATATAAAACTGATTACCGAATTGAACAGTCCGACTGCCGAGCTGTAGCTATAGTTAAACTCCTGAAGACCTACCCGGTAAACATAGGATGCAATAATATCTGCAGTCTCGTAGATACCCGGATTGTATAACAGTATCACTTTTTCAAAACCAATGTTCATCATGCGCCCAATGTTCAAAATTAACAGAACAACGATAGTGGGCAGCATACCAGGCAAAGTGATATGCAGCATTTGCTTCCATCTTCCTGCTCCATCCATTTTGGCCGCTTCATATCGCTCAGGATCGATGCCAATCAACGCCGCCAAATAAATGATCGTTCCCCAGCCAATATGCTGCCAAATATCAGTTGAAACATAAATGGTCCGAAATAGACCCGGCTCCATTAGCAGTGAGATTCGTTCTCCTCCGAAAAATACGATAATGTCGTTAATGACACCATTGCTCGATGTGAACTCCTTAATCATGCCGCAAATGACGACTAGTGATATAAAATGAGGCAAATACGTTAAGGTTTGTACAGCACGTTTGAACAATTGATTTCGGACTTCATTCAGCAGCAAAGCCAATATAATCGGAGCAGGAAAACCAAACAATAAATCATAACCGCTGAGCAAAACCGTGTTGCGAATTGTTCTCCAAAAGTATGCACCGTCAAAAAAAGTAACGAAATGCTCGAAGCCGGCCCAATCGCTTCCCAAAATACCTAGTCTCGGTGAAAAATCCTTAAATGCGATCAAAGCACCGTACATCGGCCAGTAGTGAAACAGAACATAATATAAAATAACCGGCAGCAGCATGACATACAGCAGTGGATTTTTCCGGATATCTATTAGCAAGCGAAATCTTAATAACATAGCCATTTCTCATATCCTCTCTATCCTTTGGCAGGGGCCGTGCGGAGGCAGCCTCTCCAATCTCCGCACGGTTGCAGGACGGTTATCTTTTGTTATAACGGTCTAATGCATCCTGATAGATTTTGGTTACGTTATCGATACCCATCTTCTGGATCTGTTTCACATAGCTATCGAAATTTTCAATTGGCTCTTTGCCTGTAATGAATTTGATGAACATTTCTTCCTTGTAGCTTGTAACAGCTGTCAGTATTTTCGCTACTTCCTTACTCTCATCTATAGTTGGGGTCAGAAAGCCTGGAAGCGTATGTTTATCCGCATCCGTTTCTGCCCATACCTTCAGTGCTTCGTCCTGTTCTGGATATGTGTTAAAGCTTTTTCTCGGATCGCCAGGGAAAGGACCATTCGGCTTTGTATATTGAGAAATCATTTGCTGAAGATTATACTTTGGATCTTTTTGAACCTTTTCTGTGAACGTAGGAGTGCCATCGACCATCATATAGCTCTCACCTTCGATTCCGAAATTAAAGAGCATTGCACCTTTCTCACTATAAGCGTAATCCAGCCATTTGACCGCGAGCTCCGGGTTTTTCGCATCAGCTGTTACAGCCTTACTAGCCGCAGAATTATATTCAAAACTGCGTTGGCCGATGAACGGTCGCTCTCCTTTATTCAAGGTCGGATAAGGGGCAGGAGCTAATTTGTAGTTAGGGTCGTTCTTTTGAGCGGTTTCCATCCATCTCCCAATACCGCCGGATACGAGATGAACCGTTGCGCCAGTCTCGCCGCCCATTATTTTGGAATCGAGCGATTTATTTTCCGTATTCAACGCAAAATCCTTATCATAAAGCCCTTCCTCATACCATTTCCGAAGTAGGGACAACGCCTCTTTAAATTGCGGATCGATCGGACCATATTTGACTAGTCCCTGATCATCGATATAATGACGGTTTGCCGTACGATAGGCACCTATAAAGGCATCCTGTATATTTACTTCATTACTGTACAGTGTAGACAGCGGAGCAGTTGCCCCCTTCTTTTCTTTAAACGCTTTCAAAACGGTATACCATTCATCAATCGTCGTCGGAATACTCAGGTTAAGCTCATCCAGCCAATCCTTCCGGACAATTGGACCGCGGAACACAAGACCATTCTCCGGACGGATCATCGGGAACACATAATACGTGCCGTCATCCGTCTTCAGCATCTTGTCGAGCTCTTTATTTTCTTGAAGGATCTTCTTCAGATTTGGCGCGTGCTTGTCAATCAGCTCATTGAGCGGAATTATGACTCCATCGCTGATTGCTTTCTCAGGACCACCGGGATACTCTTTGTTCCAATCAATCTCAATGACATCCGTTAATTGATTGGAAGCAATCATCAGGTTGAATTGCTCCTTGCGCTGTCCGCTAGCTGGATGCGTATATTTGACTTTAACGCCGGTCTCCTTCTCCAATTGCTTGCCGAATGGCGTTTCGGAAAGATTGGATACAAATGACGTCAAATTATCATTTATTTCTTCCCAAGATGTAATGGTTTCAGTGGTATCAATCGGGTAAGTATCACCTGTGGGCTGCTCTGGCTTTTCTGCAGGTTGCGTACCTTCATTCGTCTTATTGGTTTCCTTGCTCCCTGCATTCGAATTCTGATTCTGATTGGAACAGGCCATAACCAAACTGAAAATAAGAACAGTAACGATTAAGATGATAGAACTTCTTCCGAAAAAGCTTGACTGACGTTTCATAGATATCCCCCTTGACAATAGTTGAGTGCACTCTAGCATCAGTATGTGGTAATTTTGCCTAATAAAAAAATCATCAATAAGTGAAATCATCATTAAAAAGTGAAAAATCGCATCATTAATTTCGGCCTGCACCATCAAAATATAAAAAAAAAGCCGATCAAGCTAACTTGAACGGCTTACATCATTTCTTTGTATTTACCAGGCGTAATACCTTCAAACTTTTTGAAAATCCGGTGAAACGTATTAATATCCCCATACCCAACGGAACGTGCAATTTCGTTCACCGTCGTTTTTTGATTTGTTAGCAGCAGCTTAGCTTCTCGCAATCGCGTTTTATTGATCGTATCTAATAAGGCTTCACCAGCCTGCTCCTTATATTGCTTGGACAAATAGGATGGAGTCAGTCCGAAGTGCTCTCCAATCATCGAAATATTGAGATTTTCGTTGCTATAATGCTCACTAACGTATTTCACAACTTGAATGACTAATTGCTTGTCTTCCTTGCGGCCTGCTTCGATTAACTGACAAACCTGCTGAAGCATCTTAAGTAGTTGTCCCTTCATCTCTTTAACGGTCCGGCAATTCATTAAGACGTCAATTGAATCTACTTGCTCCATAAAGCTCGAACGGGCCGATGCATTAATATCCTCCATCGTTTTCATCATTGTGCTGATCAAATCAAACATGAGACACTTCGCCATCGATACTGGTAATGACGTATCCTCAAAGTTTTTCGTAAAAACAAGCTCAATCGTTTCACGCGACTTGTTGATGTCGCCAGTTTTCATCAAATTGATCAGCTGCTGCTCGATATGGAGCGGATAATAATAACCGCTTGGCGTCCCAGTCGATTCATATTGCTTCAAATCACCATAACGTATCGTTTCACCTGTGCTCATCACTATTCCATATTCAAGCGCTTCCAATGCTTCCTGATAGGCTTCGGATATCCCGAATAATTGTCTGTGAATGCCGCTTGCAGCGACAGTCATACTAATATGCAGATGCTCTTGAAGAAACTTTTTGGCGTTATCGGCAATCCGTAAGAGCTCTCCCTCGTTCTCTCCAGTATCCGACTTGAAATTAATAATACAAGCGAGCCAGTCATCCATCTCAGCCGTATAAGCCTGATTTTTCTCCCGTGATATCTCCTCTACAACATTTAATATAATGAAATGAAGCAGCTTGGTCTTAGAGGCATTCCCAGGATTGCCTTCATCAATACTGCCGAATTTACCTTGATTGTTGATGTGGAACAGAAGAATGGCAAAATCCGGCGATTCAAAACGAATATCATGGGCTGCGAGCGACTCATGGATCGGAACGTTGCTTTCCGGTCGTCCTTTCAAGAGGCCGATCAGAAAATGTGATCGTATGACGTCGTTATGACGCCTTAATCGTATCGTAATTTCTTCTTTTTCGGCGAAGGTACTGTTTATCGCTTCCTGTAGAAATAAATACTCGTTGGATCCTCCTTCAAATGAAACGCCTACCTTCTTTGAGAAACTGTCCACAAGCAAGTTGATAGGACTATAATTTTTGCGCAAGAAGAAATAGGTGACGGTGCCTCCAATGATTAGGCATAACACGATACTTATCGCTATCAAGCTTTTCATATCCTGCATCTTCTGATTGAACACGGCCGCGGGCGTTAAAATGACGTACTTCCAATCGTTTACGTCCGACGTCGTGTAGGAAACAGCAACTTTCTCACCCGATTCAGAGTCGTAAAATAAACCTCTAGGTTCTGTTAATTTGCCATGCTGGAGAAAAGATGGAATTTCCGATGCTCCGTTTGAGACAACGAGACGGTCTTCTCCGTCCAAAATCATGACAGTCGAGCCTTCTGCGGGAACGACATGCTCAAGCAGCTTTGAATCCTTAATAATAAAGAGCATGACATCGCCTGCTTGACCGGGATTATGAAGATCAACGGACCTTGTATACATGACCGATTTGACGGTTCTATCCTCCGGCTGATAAATAACAGGAGAGTAAGCATGAATATATCTTTGATCAAAATACTCATTCCACTCTTCATAGGTCTCATCGCTTTCCTTCCTAACTTGGGCGTACAGCTTTTTACCGTTAAGCCGTTTATCAGGCGAGATCACCGTATCACTATTTTTGTAATAAACATAAATCTGATCAATAAAATCATTGGCTAGTTTATAAATGCGCAGCTCTTTTGAAATCTCATACAAATCAAAATGGTCGCTATCCTTTAAAGAGGGCTCGGTATGTACAAAGCTTGTTACCTGTCTGTTCAGCGCAATTTCCACACTCAACCGTTCGATTCCCCTCAGCTTATTGTCAATGGCTTGCTCCATTTGGAGCAGAACAGATTCGTTGGCACGATTAATTTCCGTCTTAACGATTTGCAGAGATGCCACATAAATGAATCCACTGATGACGATCGGAACAAGCAAAACTGAGAGATATGAAACCAGCCAGGTAACGATAATACTTCGACTGCTTGATCGGATCCGTTTGAACATGGTCGTCTGCCCCTTAACGTATCTTTAATTTGTATTGTCATTATAACAAAAGAAAGAAAAGGAGAGAACAGAGTTCTCTCCCTTGAATATCACCTTCCATATGGATATAAGTCACTTTGGTAAGTGAGAAAAGTTCTATACCTTATAATTCGCAAAATCTATAGGCTGCCCATCTATTGTTGGCGTACTGTTGCGATTACGGTCTACTGCCAGCTTAAGACTTGAATTATCCGCATTCGTGTATTGAACCGATAACGTATCATTATCGGACCAAGCTGGACGATTTCGCCGCGCTGCCGCCGCAAAATCATCAAAACTGCTGAAGCCTTGACGCTCCGCATCCGCCTTCGTTATTACTTCGATTACGACGCCATTTTGTTGGCCATTGCTCGTAACGATACAGCGGTCTGTCATTGCTTCCAATTGATACGGCTGCATCAAATGAACGGCCCAATATAGCTTAGTCGATTGTCCTAATAGCAGATTCGGCTCTTGCTGCCAATCACATAAAGGTAAAATGCCAATGATCGCATCAACTTGTCCAGCTGGGATCGGATAAAGAGCTATAATCGTATTTTTGTGAAACAGAACCTCAGCAAATTCACTTTGATGTCTTGGGTCATGTACGGTACCATTTTCAGAAGGATGGTAGAAATACGCTTGGTTAATACCTGCTTCATGATTAATGGGAAGACTAATATCCCAACGATGCTGCTCATTATCATACTCCGTGAATCGTTCCCACATGCCGCCTGCCGCAAAATCTGCTGTTATGTATGCGTAGCTATGCAGCCTAACCTGATCTGATGTGCCTGCATGCTTCGTAATTAATTTGTTCACTTCTGTCGGTACAATGCGATTGCACGCAGTTTGCCGCGCCGCTTCTGTTGCCTCGTAAAATAAAAAACCAGCATATTCCGTGCGCGGCATCTTCTCCGGAAGCTCAAAATCTCCGAATTGGACATAATCATGCAAGACATTTCCATCAAGCGGTCTATCATGCTTCAAGCCGCGAGAATGAGCTCCTACCCATGCCCCTTTTAAATAAAAGGCTGCTCTTTCATTCCATAGGTAATCCAGCATTTCACTTAACTCAGTTTTCATATCCGCATCGTCCGTCAAATGCCATGCGCAGGTGAATGACTGCACCCAGTGCCAAAACCACGGTAACGAGCCATACTCCGACATTCCATTTTTTCGAACATGCTCTAACGTTTGCTTCAGCGATTGTCCACCGTCCTCCACAAGCTGGGAATCTCCAAATCTTTCACCAAAAATTATTTTGGCTGCTGTATACTTGGCTTCGTGATGGTTGAAATGAATCATCGGCTGACGATAAAAATCACTGCGATATATATGAGATAAAGCCTTATTAAACGCTTCTAGAAGCGGCTTACTAAAATCTTCTTCATGCTTGACTGTAAAGTAAGCCATTAAACTGCCCATCAATTCCACTGGAAGGGCATGCGGTCTTGCTAGCCGGGGCGATGGCTCTAAGTTTAGAGGCCAATGACCATAGGTTTCACTCGATGGATTCTGGTCTTGAAGTCCAAGAACCTCTAACAGTACGCTAGTCGCTTTCGCTTTAGCCTCTTCTGCACTTGACTGAAGCTCATTTGCATGATGAATGGAAGCTGTGAATAGATAAGACGCATAGTAGAAATTATCACGTATATCATTATGAAACCATAATTGACTGTTTAGTAAAGGCTGTTTTTCAGCAAGCTGTGCTATCTTAACGATAATTTCATTTTGTCTTTGCTGGAAGGTCATTACCGTTCTCTCCTCATATAAAAACTGCCCTACACTGCCGATTGCTCGAGCGTGTAGGGCAGTTTTTACTTGTCGTAATTACTTGCATAAGAAATGTTTAAATTCCTGGTATCGGAGAACGCTTATGCTCGGTTTTCAAATATTGCTTCTCCAGCTTCTCACGCACTTCCTCTGCGATTTCTTTACCTTCGAGATAGTCGCTGTTATCGCCATAAGTGATACCTAGCTCATCCTCATCCGTCTGACCGTCCCAAAGACCGGCAGTCGGCGCTTTATCCAGCACACTTTGCGGTACGCCGATATGCGAAGCAAGCAGGCGAACCTGACGTTTGTTCAGCGTGCTGAGCGGAGTTATATCTACTGCACCGTCGCCCCATTTGGTGTAAAAACCAGTAATGGCTTCGGATGCATGATCGGTTCCGACTACTAGCAGATTAAGGTCGAATGCGAGCGCGTATTGCATAACCATCCGCGTTCTCGCCTTCACATTTCCTTTGCCGCCGCGGCTTATGTGACGCGGAATTCCTAGAGACTTGAAGCTATGCTCTACTTCAATAGCGATTTCATCAACCGCTTCCGCAATATTCGTCTCTACTTTGTGCTTCAGCTTGAACGCCTCCGCAACTGCATAGCTGTCAGCGATATCGGATTGAACGCCATATGGCTGGAATACGCCGAGAGTCATATATTCGCGACCTGTCTCAGCACTTAGCTCATCTGTCGCAAGCTTGCACAGTCCTGCAGCAACCGCACTGTCGATACCGCCGCTGATTGCAATAAGCAGCCCTGTAGTTCCTGATTTTTTTACTGACTCCTTCAAAAAATCAACCCGTTTGCGAATTTCCGCTTTAGGTTCAATTTCAGGCTTGACGCCAAGACGTTCAATGATTTCTCTTTGTAGAGTCATAGTTAACGACCCTACTAGCGACAAAACCGATCGAAAGCGTCAGTCAGATCGGCTGCAATGTCCGCTGCGGAACGATTTTCGATCTGGTGACGTTCGATAAAGTGTACCAGCTCTCCGTCCTTCATCAATGCGATGGAAGGGGAAGACGGCGGGTAAGGAGCAAAATACTCACGAGCCTTAGCTGTTGCTTCTTTATCCTGGCCAGCAAATACAGTGTACAAATGATCCGGCGTTACATCGTGCTGAAGCGCTTCGGCAACACCTGGACGACATTGGCCTGCAGCGCAGCCGCATACGGAATTTATTACAACTAGCGCAGTACCGCTTGCATTCGGCAAGCTTGCTTCAACCTCTTCAGGCGTACGAAGCTCTTGAATACCAATTCGAGTAAGATCGTCCCGCATTGGTTGAACCATATCTAACATGTATCGTTCGAATGACATCGACATCGAACACACTCCTTTAATAACTTTATTTAAGCTACTATTATTATACCGTCCGTAATCAAAATAAAGCAACCAGAGAGAATACACTCTGGCTGCTCATCGCACAAAAAAACGTTAATTTCTGTCTTCTGAATACCAATTCCGATATCCTTATAGGAATGAACCCTGAAATCAGATTATGTAGAAGGCTGATTCGGTCCATCCAGCTTTTTATCGAAGCCTTGGGTTTCAGCAGACTTGTTGCTTTTTGAAGCATTTTTTGCCGCTTGCTGCTTTTGTTCCTTTGAGCTGCCGTCCCATTGGTTTTGCTGCGTCATCCTACTTCCCTCCTTCCATCCAAGCCTTATGATCAGACTTGTCTTGCGACTCTAGGGTAGTATGCTCCGCAGCAGCTTTCAATATGAAATAAAGACAATATGAATTGTAATAACAATTCCTTCATCACAGACGATCGGTTCCCCCTAATCGTGTCTTAGCTGCTGCCATGAATAACTCAATAATTCTAATCTATTAATCCGATTAAAAGATAAACTTCCTTGATTTATAATTGTCGTTCTATCCATTCTATTATTTCATGAATAACCAACTCGCCATCCACATCATTATGCAGTTCATGTAAGCCGCCGTCCCAGCTTCTCCATTCACAGCGCTTTTCCAGCTGTTCCGCGAGAAATCGGCTAGCTTCATATGACGTTACCCGATCAGCGGTACCGTGAAGCAGCAGCAAAGGAGCATTGAGGTTATTTGCATGCGCGAGTGCCCATTCTCCGCCGTTCCCAACCTCATTAAAGGTTTGAACCGTAATTTTCGTATGGCATAATGGATCATTGACAATAGGAGCAGCCTTCGCATAACCAGGTCGGAACAAATCGTTTGGGTTTAATCGAGTCGATTGCTGCAAAGCCGGTAAAATAGAAGCTAACCGCCGTCCAAGCCATTCTTGCAATGGAAGCGGCTTAAACGCCAGCCTCAGCCAAGGACTTGTAAGTATTAAGCCTTTTATAGTAGGTTGCAAACGCAACGCACAGTTCAATGCGACATTGCCCCCCATACTATGACCGTACAAAAATATCGGCAAGCCTGTGTGACGTTTTCCCGCCTCTTCTATAATAAGGGCAGCATCGCTAGCCGCAGCGTCTATAGAAAGCATGTGTCCGAGCTTGCCTGAAGAACGTCCATGACCATGCTGATCCAGTGCGATAAGCGCAATGCCTGCATCTGTCATGTACTCAGCAACATGATGATAACGGTCGCCATGCTCCCCCATACCATGCACTAGACATACTACCGCCCTGACATTCTGCTCTTTTGGCATCCACTCCCGAACAAACAACTTTGTTCCTTCCGCACCTACTAATTGCCATTCTTCGCGTCGCATCTGTCAGCCGCCTTTCATTTCGTTTATAATGGCTTCATTATAACGCATAAACTATGAGGAAAGAATGTTACAATAGAGCAAGCAGAATTAGTAAAGGAGAAAGCTATGTACGATGTAATCATAATTGGCGGAGGCTCAGCAGGACTTATGGCAGCTATTGCCGCCAGCGAAAATGGCAAGAAAGTTATACTTTTGGACAAAGGGGATAAATTAGGGCGAAAGCTTGGTATTTCCGGCGGCGGCAGATGCAACGTTACTAATAATAAGGATATTGATGAACTGATTAAACATATACCTGGTAACGGAAGATTTTTGTATAGCGCATTCTCTAACTTCAGCAATAAAGATATTATTGCCTTCTTCGAAAATTTAGGTATTCGTCTGAAAGAAGAAGACAACGGGCGGATGTTCCCCATAACGGATAAAGCCAAGACCGTTGTAGATGCTCTTATCAATCAAGTGAGGAAGCAAGGCGTGACGATCCGAACGAATTCCCCGGTTGAGAAAGTGCTCTATGCGGATGGTCGGGTTTCAGGAGTAAGGCTCCAATCCAAGGATGTCCTGCATGGTAAAAGCGTCATTGTTGCCTCGGGAGGAAAATCAGTGCCGCATACAGGGTCTACAGGTGATGGTTACATCTGGGCAGAGCAGGCAGGTCATTCTATAACAGAGCTGTTCCCAACCGAAGTACCGATAACATCCAATGAGCCGTTCATCACATCAAAGGAGCTTCAAGGATTGTCCCTCAGAAATATTGGCTTATCCGTATGGAATCCTAAGGGAAAGAAAATCATTGAGCATCATGGCGACTTATTGTTCACCCATTTCGGATTATCAGGGCCGACCGCGCTGCGCTGCAGCCAATTTGTTGTAAAAGCTTTAAAGCAATTTGATGTTGGCAACATCATTCTTACTATTGATCTTCTTCCGGAAAAAAGCATCGATGAGGTGTATTCCGAGTCATTGAGCTTAACAAAAACAGACGCCAAGAAAGCTATAAAAAATGTTTTGAAAGGATATTTGCCAGAAAAGCTAATTCCATTGCTTCTGCTCGGTGCGCAGTTAAATGAAAATCTAACCTATGATAATATTCCAAAGCAGTCATGGATGGCACTTGCCAAGCTTATCAAAGCATTTCCAGTGAGAGCTTATGGAACCCTTTCTTTAAAAGAAGCCTTCGTAACTGGCGGCGGCGTCAACTTAAAAGAGGTTGATCCTACAACGATGGAATCAAAGCTAACTAGAGGCCTATATTTCTGTGGTGAAATACTTGATATACATGGCTACACAGGCGGCTACAATATTACGGCCGCATTTTCAACAGGGTTCGCCGCAGGAAAAAACGCGGCGTCCGAATAAGCAAGCGTAAGCGGCTGACGCCGTCCTCTGGCGGCATAAGCTCGTTTCGCGGTGAAATATAGGCAGAGTATAACGTGAAACTTATACTTTCCTATATTTTAAAAAAAGCTTCCACGCAGCGATGAATGATTCATTCATGCTGCAGGAAGCTATTTTTTTAACGGGGTATGTACTTTGAACCCTATTACTTAGATGTGAACATCGCCCGAGAAATGGTCATACGTTCCCAAATCAGGCAGAAATTCTTCGCTATAATCCGCATCATCAACAACGTTGCGATGTCCTGCTGGCTGCTCAGCTTGTTCCTCTTGGGCAATCCAATCCTCGTTCACAATATGCGCCGGGATCGAAATGGCATCCATTGCGTACGCGCTATCAGTGATCGAGTTAGAATCAATTTCCTTTCGTTCGACTAGCTGGCCGCCATGTGCTTGCGCAATCTCAAGCGCCGAAGTTAAATCATTTCCATCCATGTGAATATGCAGCTGATTATCCTCATGAAGAACAGTCTCGTAACCAAGCTCCTGCAGCGTCTCGCAAGCAAGCGCCGCGCTCCCAGTATCATTAAATTCAAACAAAATGGCAGAACTATGAGTCAATGCCAATCATCCTTTCCAGTCTTTTCTTATAGCATGCCAAAAAAACAGAAAATCATGTCAAACATCGAAAATAAAGAGAAGGCAGTCGTCCCGGCAGGGATAACAGCCTTCTCTTGGTATGGATCAGCGATAGAACGAGCTAACCGCGATATGGGGCAATAGCCTCATTTAAGCCGCGAGTTTGTTCATATACCTGTTGGTATACTTGGAAAATACCCGCGTACGTATCAACCACTTCTGGCTGCGGTGTGTACGATTCCGAATGCTTCACAAATTTGTCCGCGCATGCTTCCAAGCTGTCAAACCAGCCACAGCCATATGCTGCGAGCATAGCTGCTCCAAGGCCAGGTCCTTGCTCGTTCTCTAACGCAACAACTTTAGCATTAAAGATATTTGCCTGCATCTGCAGCCAGACAGGATTTTGCGCGCCCCCGCCGATCGAAATAATCGTGTCAACGGCCTTGCCGGCGCGTCTAAACATATCCACTGACTCGTTAAGCGAGAATGTAATACCTTCCATAACTGCGCGAGCGAAGTGTATGCGCTCATGAGAACCGTCAACGCCGATGAAGCTGCCGCGAATTACGGAATCAGCATGAGGTGTACGCTCACCAACAAGATATGGAGTGAAGAGCAATCCGCCTGCTCCCGGCTTCACTGCGTCTACGCCATCAAGCAACAGATCAAAAGATTCGTTTGGCGCAAAAGTTTTCTTAAACCAGCTAAGACTATAACCAGCGGCGAGCGTAACGCCCATCACATAATAAGAATCCTGTTTGCCATGGTTGAAGAAATGAACTTTACCCGCAAAATCTTTAGTCTTGTCATTCTCGTAAGAGAGAATAACACCTGAAGTCCCTATACTGCAAAGCGACAGTCCTTCGGACAAAATACCGGATCCAATCGCTCCGCAGGCATTATCTGCCCCGCCAGCAAATACTTTAGTCGCCGACGTTAGACCAGTTCGCTCTGCAATTTGCGGCAGCAACTCACCAACAAATCCATGCGATTCAACGAGCGGCGGGCAGAAGCTAGCTGGTAATTCGAACGCTGTAAGTACGTCCTCGCTCCACTCTTTGCCTGCCACATCCAGCAATAAAGTACCCGCTGCATCGGAATAATCCATATGCAGCTCATTCGTCAGCCGGTAGCGAAGATAATCCTTCGGCAGAAGGAATAATTCTGCTTTAGCAAAAACGTCCGGCTCATATTGACGAACCCATAGTATCTTAGGAAGTGTGAAGCCTTCTAAAGCGGTATTGCGTGTTATGCTCAGTAACTTGTCGCCTAGCGTTTGCTCGATTTCACGGCATTGCTCAGTTGTTCGCGTATCATTCCACAGTATCGCATTGCGTATGGGATTGCCTTGACTATCCAGCAGGACAAGCCCGTGCATTTGACCAGAAAAGCTAATCCCTTCGATATGCTCAGAGGTCGCGCCTGAAGAAGCTATAAGCTCAGCTATCGCTTCAATCGTTGCATCCACCCAATCATCGGGCTTCTGCTCGCTCCATCCAGAATGCTCGTGAAACAGCGGGTAGCTGCGAGTTGCTTCCGCCGCTACCGTGCCGCCACGGTCAACCAATAACGCTTTTACCGCGCTTGTTCCAAGATCTATACCTATAACGTAGCTCATTGGACAGTGATCCTCCCGACTTAAACGCTAAAAATAACTTCGCTCAATATTAGGCGGATCCGCTCTTGACGCCCGGACTCCGTTTTAATTGGATTGTTTTGTAGAGTATATTGCTCAAGCGAAGCAAGTGTCGCTTTGCCGGACACGATTTGCTCGCCAATGCCTTCTTTGAAGCTGCGGTAACGATTGTCTACAATGTTATCCAAAATTTTCTCGTCGATTAGTTTAGCTGCTGCCTTTAGACCCCATGCATAGCTATCCATACCTGCAATATGAGCAAGGAATAGATCATCCGCTTCAAATGAGCCGCGACGAACCTTCGCATCGAAGTTAACACCGCCGCGTCCGATGCCGCCCGCTTTCAATACTTCAAACATCGTAAGTGTTGTCGAATATAGATCAGTCGGGAATTCATCAGTATCCCAGCCTAGCAGCAAATCGCCTTGGTTCGCGTCGAGTGATCCAAGCATGCCGTTAATTGCAGCTGTACGAATTTCGTGCTCGAAAGTGTGACCAGCTAGCGTAGCATGATTTGCTTCCAGGTTAAGCTTGAAGTGATCCTTTAAGCCATATTTTTGAAGGAATGAGATCGTTGTAGCCGCATCAAAGTCATATTGGTGCTTGGTCGGCTCTTTCGGTTTTGGCTCAATGAGGAATTGAGCGTCAAAGCCGATTTCTTTCGCATAGGCAATAGCCATGTGATACAAACGAGCCAGATTATCAAGCTCAAAGCCCATATCTGTGTTAAGAAGCGTATCGTAGCCTTCGCGGCCGCCCCAGAACACATAGTTTTCAGCGCCAAGCTCTTTACCAACCTCAAGCCCTTTTTTCAATTGCGCGCCTGCATATGCATATACATCGGCATTAACTGCTGTTCCAGCTCCATGAACATAACGTGGGTGAGAGAACATGTTAACCGTGTTCCAAAGCAGTTTCTTGCCGGATTGCTTCATATTGTCCTTCAATAAAGCAACGATAACATCAAGGTTTTTGTTCGTCTCTTGCAGAGTTTCACCCTCTGGCGCGATGTCCACATCGTGGAACGCATAGAAAGGAATGTTCAGCTTATTCATAAATTCAAAGTTAGCCTCAACACGCGCCTTCGCGCGATCTAGGCCTGTATATTGATCCCAGCCGCGAACCATAGTAGCCGATCCGAACGGGTCTGTGCCATTTGCGTTAAAAGTATGCCAGTAAGCAACCGCGAAGCGCAGGTGCTCCTCCATTGTTTTACCAAGAATAACCTGTTTCGGGTCGTAATGCTTGAATGCCAATGGATTATCCGAGCCTTTGCCTTCAAACTGGATCGTGTTAATGTTTTTAAAATAGCTCATAGAAAACAAAATCCTCCTTCACGGTATTGGTATTTTGTAAAATAGAAGTTGACCTCAACACAAATGACTCGTAGTTGATCGATACGCTGCCGCTCTGTGATAGGGTTATGGTTCACGTCTCACGGCGAAGTGTCACACCGTACGAGGAACTCTTCTACTTTTTATACTCAAAGAATAACACGCCTTAACTTAGTTTGTCTATTAAACAAACTAAGTTTTTATGTTAAACTAGAAAGATCTAATCAACTCGCATACATGATACAATGATAATTATTGCTGAAGTGGACGGAGGCTTTATCTTTGAAATTAAAACCAACTGGTGACTTAGCGCTCATCAAAAAAATAAATACATCCATCGTGCTCGAAGCCGTGATCAAACACGCACCCTTGTCGCGTGCACAAATATCAGAGCTTACTGGGCTTAATAAAGCGACGGTATCTAGCCTTGTCCAAGATTTAATTGACAGTCATTTGATTGTGGAAATCGGGCCAGGTCAATCTAGCGGGGGACGAAAACCTGTTATATTGCTTTTCAATGGCACTGCCGGGTATGCGGTCGGAATTGATCTCGGTGTAAATTATATTCGCGGCTTGCTGGTTGATTTGGAGGGCAATGTCATTGCCGAGCATCAACGCAGCTTGAAGCGCCATGATTCTGACTTTACTCTGATGCAGCTTGCTGAATGTATTGAGGGCTTGATTGCCGAAGCGCCAGAAAGCGCTTATGGCATTGTAGGCATTGGCGTTGGCGTTCCAGGTATTGTCGATGGTGACGGGACTATATTATTCGCGCCTAATTTAAAGTGGCGGAATGTGGAGCTTAAGCATTGGCTGGAAGAACGTTTCGAGCTGCCTGTCACTATCGACAATGAAGCGAATGCCGGTGCGCAGGGGGAACAGAAATACGGCGCTGGGCGCGGTATTCCAAACCAAATTTATGTGAGTGTCGGAATCGGTATTGGTACTGGTATTATTTTGAACAAAGAGCTATACAAGGGTGCATCAGGCTTCTCTGGCGAGCTTGGACATTTGTCTATTGAATACGATGGAAAGCCGTGCAGCTGCGGCAATTTAGGCTGCTGGGAATTATACGCTTCAGAGAATGCCTTGCTTGAACGGGCTGCACTTCTAGGTTTTGACAGCTTAGAGGCATTACTTGCTGCCGCCTCTGCCGGCGATGAAGAGGTTCACGCGCTCATTCGCTCAATCGGTGATTACTTAGGAGCCGGTATCGCGAATATCATCAACGTGTTCAACCCTAATGTTGTAATCATCGGCAACCGAATGAGCCGCGCGGCAGAATGGCTGGAGCCCGCTGTCCAGGCAGCGGTTGATCGGCGCACATTGTCTTATCATCGCGAGCAAATGCGTATCCTGTTCGCTGAGCTGCAGGAACAATCCGCCGTACGCGGCGCGGCCTACTACGCGATCAGCAAGTTTTTCACTAAGGTCAAGAGCGGTCAGTAAGTTTTTCACTAAAGTCAAGAGTGGTCAGTAAGTTTTTCACTAAGGTCAAGAGTGGTCAGTAAGGAGATTGGTTTGTCTGATTTTCCTTTAGTGAGCTTACCTCACTATTGTATGAGTCCATCCTCACTAAATCCCACTTTAATAGAACCATATTTAGAGATTATGAGGTAAACCTCATTACCCGTGAACCTTGCTTCATGGGGAGTGAGGTTTACCTCACTATTCCTCATAGACGTCTCTATTCGAATAATTATTGTGAAGAAAGTTCATTAATTAATGAACTTCCCTCACTCTTTCAGCATTCTCGTTCTAGGTGACCGTGTCGTGCTCCTATGTGACTATTTCCGCTCAAGTGCGACTGTGTTTTTCCCCCTTATGACTATTTGCCACCTTGTGAATACTTACTTCAACCTTCTTACCGACCAATACCAACAAATACATCTACTTCGACTTCAACTTCAATATCAACACAAGCATCTACTTCTACTTCTACTTCTACTTCTACTTCTACTTCTACTTCTACTTCTACTTCTACTTCTACTTCTACTTCTACTTCTACTTCCTTCTACTTCCTACTTCTACTTCTACTTCTACTTCTACTTCTACTTCTACTTCTACTTCTACTTCTACTTCTACTTCTACTTCTACTTCTACTTCTACTTCTACTTCTACTTCTACTTCTA